>NZ_CP053921.1:1200000-1800000 GCF_013260645.1 Erythrobacter mangrovi
CCTGTCGTAGAGTTCTTCCGACGAAACCGCGGTGATGTTGTTGAAGTAGACCCGGCACTCGCCGTTACGGGACGCGCCTTCAAAGCCCGGCTCGCCGGCGCTACGGCCGGACTCGTCGGTGGTGCTAACGGTCAGGAGGAGGTTCTCGACCTTGTCCTTCGATTCGACCGATTCGAAAACCGGAATTTCCAGCTTCTCGATCGTCTGGATCGCGACCGGGACTGCGATGAGGAAGATGATGAGGAGCACCAGCATCACGTCCACGAGTGGAGTGGTGTTGATGTCCGACATCGGCGTGTCGCCGCCACCTCCTGTCGAAATCGCCATAGTTTAAATCCTATTTGCGCTAAGTTCTATTGTGCGAAGCATTTCGACGGGGGTCGGACCAGCCGACCCCCGGGAAACATCAGCGCTTCGGAGCAGCTGCGGTGGTTGCAGCGGGCCTGGCCGTAGCGGCCGGAACGGCAGGCTTTACGGCGCCGTTCGAGTTGATGTTGGCGAGCAGGTCGGTCGAGAAGGCGCTCAGCATTTCGGCGATGCGCTTGTTGCGGCCCTGCAGCCAGTTGTAGGCGAACACCGCCGGCACGGCAACGAGCAGGCCGATGGCGGTCATGATCAGAGCTTCACCGACGGGCCCTGCGACCTTGTCAATCGAGGCCGAACCGGCGAGGCCGATGTTGATCAGCGCGCGGTAGATACCGATAACCGTACCGAGCAGGCCGACGAATGGAGCGGTCGCACCGACGGTCGCGAGGAACGGCAAGCCGCTCGCAAGCTTGGAGTTGATGGTGTCTTCCGAACGGGCCAGCGAGCCGTGCAGCCAGTCATGGGCTTCCAGCTTGTCGGTCATCTTGGCGTGCTGGTCTTCGGCGGCGAGAGCGTCGTCGACGAGCTGGCGCCAGGCGCTGTTCTTGTCGAGCTTGGCAGCGCCTTCCTTGATGGTGGCGGCTTTCCAGAAATTGGTGCGCACGCCGGCGTACTGCGACATCACCTTGCGCTGTTCGAACAGCTTGGTGAACAGGATGTAGAACGAACCAACCGACATGATCACCAGGATGGTGAAGATCGACCAGGCGATGATACCGCCCTGTTCCATGGCTTCCATGAAACCGAACGAGGCCTGCGGGGCAGCGTCACCGGCGGAGGCGAGAATGTTAAAGATCATAGCGAGTTATCCTCTTGCGTAGTTAGGTTCCGCCGCGCGGGCGGGAATTGGGTTAGTTGAGCTGGTAGACGATTGTGGTCGCCCAGCTGTCCGAAATCGGATTGCCTGCGGTATCCTGGGCGGGATTGAACCGCGCATAGCGGGTCATGCCGTCGCATGCTGCACCGTCGAGGTCGGCGGAGCCGCTCGATCGGGTAACACTGCAGGCGGCAACCTTGCCGTCGGGCCCGACGGTCACACGCACGCCCACCGAACCTTCGATGCCTTCGCGCTCGGCGCGACGCGGATAGTTCGCCTGAATGCGGCTGGCCCAGCCACTCTGGCCCTTGGGCGTAGCACTGCGAGCCTTCGACGGAGCCGGCGGCGGAGCCGGCGGAGCTGGCGGCGGAATCGTCAATGCAGGCGGAGCTGGCGGCGGAATCGTCGTCTGCGTCCGAATCGGTGGTGGAGCCGGTGCGATGTTGATCGGCGGCGGCGGCGCAACCGGCGGCGGCGGTGCAGTGTCCGGCTCCGGCGGCGGCGGTTCGTCCTCCGGTTCCGGCGGCGGTGGTTCTTCGATATCGATCGTGGTCACGCGCTCGATCATCTTCGTGGCCGCCTCATAGGCGAGGCCGGTGATCAGCGCATAACCGAGAGCAATATGGATGAGGGCAACAATGATGATCGCGACAACGCGATTGCCGCTCATCTGTTGGTCAGCATAAGCCATTCGGTCGCTTCACTCCATCGGTCGTCCCGGCAGTCACCGGGATCGATAAGACTGCCAGCCGGGGGTTAGGGGCCCCTCGGTTGCAGCCAAGCTTAACTTCAGAACGTCGCTGCAACCCTTATGCTACGACGACGCAGGAGACCCGAAGTTCCCGACAGAACCCCAAGACCTCTCCCCCAAGCAATATTGTATCATAGCCTGGGCCCGGCCCGACCCTTTAGCTACGATGCCGGACCTCCGCAATCGCTTTGTCGGTTAACCGCGGATTCAGTGGCTGGGGGAGAAACCTGTCAAATCGTCGCTATACTGCCGCTGTCCGGTCGAATCGGATCACGGTTTGAACAGACTCCAGCTTCGAAAAGAGTGACATGCCCATCATCCGCCATCTCCTGCCCGCCGCCCTTGCCCTAAGCATCTGCACTTCCACGGGAGTAACGGCGCAGGACGTGGCTGGACCCGCGCTGACTTATGCCGATCTCGTGGCGCTGGCCGATGGCACGCCCCTGGTGGTCAAGGCGCAGGTCCGCAGCCAGGTTCCCGTGGGGCCGGAGCGGTCTCCCGGGCTCGCACCGGGCCATGTGCGCCTTTACATAGAGGCGAGGACAACCGCGCTAATCGCCGGTTCGGTGCCCGTCGGCGAATCGCTTGCCTACCTCGTCGACGTCCCGCTCGATCCGAAGGGCAAGCCGCCGAAGCTCAAGAAGGCCGAAGTCGTCCTCTTCGCTCGGCCCGTCAGGGGCCGTCCCGGCCAGCTCCAGTTGATCAAGCCCGATGCCCAGTTACCCTATTCGCCCGAGTTCGAGGCGCGTTTGCGACCGATCCTCGCCGCGCTGGTAGCGCCTGATGCGCCACCCCGCGTGACAGGAGTCCGCGATGCGCTGGCGGTCGAAGGCACGCTGGTCGGCGAATCGGAGACCCAGCTCTTCCTCGATACTGAGAATGATGGTCCGGTTTCGGTGACCGTGGTCCGCCGCCCCAACCAGGCCTCGCGCTGGGGCGTCTCCTGGTCCGAGATCGTCGACCAGGCCGCCCGTCCGCCGCAGCGCGGAACGCTGGCGTGGTATCGCCTCGCCTGCGCCCTTCCCGAACGATTGCCGTCGCAGGCCAACCTGTCGCGGGATGCGCGCGCGCGCTCGCTTGCCGCACAGGACTATGCCTTCGTGATCCAGCAGCTGGGTCCGTGCGAGCGCACGCGCGATTGACAGCCTCGGCTTGGCGGGCGCCAAGACAAACTGGTTCCCACCTCCCGCTAGGCTGCGCTAGGGCGCGGCGATGAAGCCGTTCAGCCATATATTCCGCGTTCGCTATGCCGAAGTCGACCCGCAGGCAGTCGTGTTCAATTCGCGTTATCTTGAATACGCCGATGTGATCGTCACCGAATATTACCGCGATTGCCGGTCGCGCGGCATGCCCGCCGACATGGAGTTCCACGTTCGCCGGGCCGAAGTCGACTATATCGTCCCTATCCGGCTCGATGAGCTGATCGAGGGCCACCTCACCGTCACGCGCATCGGTAATTCGAGCGTGGAGAAGCGCATTACGCTGCATGGCGAGGATGGATCGCTCCGCGCGGAAATCGTGCTGGCCGTGGTCCACGTCGATCTGACGAGCGGCAAACCCGTTCGTGTCCCGGACGATGTTCGCGCTGCCTTCGGCTTCCCAGTGGAGGAGGAAGCCCATGGCTGAGCCCCTCCGCATCGCGCTCGCCGGACTCGGCACCGTCGGCATCGGCGTCATCCGTCTGCTCGAAGCGAACCGCGAGGTGGTGGAGCGCCGTGCTGGCCGCGCAATCCAGATCGTCGCGGTCAATGCCCGCGATCGGGCCAAGGACCGCGGGGTCGACCTCACGCCCTATGCCTGGGTCGATGACATGCAGGCGATGGCGGAGCGCGCCGATGTCGATGTGGTCGTTGAACTGGTAGGCGGGGCCGATGGGCCGGCGTTGTCGCTGGCTCGGGCTTCGCTCGATGCCGGCAAGGGGCTGGTCACCGCAAACAAGGCGATGGTCGCGCATCACGGCATGGAACTGGCCGAGCTGGCCGCGATCAAGGGTGCACCCTTCGCTTTCGAGGCCGCGGTGGCGGGCGGGATTCCGGTGGTCAAAGGCCTGCGCGAAGGCACCGCCGCCAATGAGCTGACGCGGATTTACGGCATCCTCAACGGAACCTGCAATTACATCCTCTCCGAAATGGAGCGCACCGGCGCCGACTTTGGCACCATGCTCGCCGCCGCCCAGGACAAGGGCTATGCCGAGGCCGACCCGTCCTTCGATATCGAAGGCGTCGATGCCGCGCACAAGCTCGCGATCCTGGCCGCCATCGGCTTTGGCACGCGAATCGATTTCGACGCCGTGCGCACGACCGGAATTACCGAAGTTCGTGCAACCGACATCGCCCAGGCCGACGCGCTGGGCTATGTCGTGCGCTTGGTCGGCGTAGCCACCCTTGCCAAGCGCGACGATGGGACGGCGCAGCTCTTGCAGCGCGTGCAGCCATGCCTGGTGCCGTTCCGCCACCCGCTCGCCGCGGTCACCGGCCCGACCAATGCCGTTGTCGCCGAAGGCGATTTCGCGGGGCGCCTGTTGTTCCAGGGCGCTGGTGCGGGCGATCGACCCACCGCCAGCGCGGTGGTTGCCGACCTGATCGATATTGCCCGCGGACAGGCGGGCGCTCCCTTCTCGGTCCCGGTCGCGCAGCTCGAAAGCTGTGCGGCGGGCGACCCGGGCGAGCGCGTGGGCCGCGACTATATCCGCTTTACCGTGGCCGACCGGCCCGGCGTGCTGGCGGAAATCACCGCGGCGATGCGCGATGCGGGGGTTTCGATCGAGAGTCTGATCCAGCGTGGTCGCGACCACGAGGGGGGCGAAGTGCAGGTGGCGATGGTGACGCACGAAGGGCCCGAGAGCAGCGTTACGCAGGCGCTGGCCCTGCTCGAAGGTTCGCCTAGCCTGACGGCTCCGCCGCTGGTGATGCCGATCCTGCGGGACTGACCTCTGCTTGGTCGTCGACAGGCGGCAGGCCCAGTTGCTCAGCTCGCGCCGCGCGTTCCGCTGCGGCAGTAGCAGCCTCGCGGCCCAAAGGCGGCAATCCACGTGAAATCCGGTCTGCGTCCGATCCCGGCGGGGCGTCGGGCAGCGTGGAGAAATCGATGATATAGGCGGGCGGTGGCGGGCAAGGATTCAAGCCGATGCCGCACAGGCCGCCGACGGTCGCTGGGCCCTGGAAGATGCCGGGCCCGTCGACATTGGGCGTGCGCAGGTCGCCTTCGTTCATCGTTTCCCGGGCATAGCGGCTCTGCGCTCCTTCCTTGTCATATCCGTAGCGCGAACCGTCCGACCGCCTGCGGCAGACGATGATTTCACCGGATATCGATGCGGCTTCCTGCTCCGCGCTGCAATCCTCGAGCGGCGCATCCGCTTCGGGCGGCAAGAGCAAGTCGATGCGGTCTGGGGGCGTGCCTTGCTGGGACTCCTGCTCGACCTGGGCTACCGCCGCACCCGCAAGGGACAGGACGACCCAGGGCACGATCCGCAGCAGTCGTCTCGACAATGCCATTTCCCCTGTCTATCGGCCCGCTGCATACGAATTCGCGCCGGGGCACCCGCTTTACCGGATCTGCTACACCGTTGAAGGACTTAACCGCTTATGAACTCGCCTGCCGACAATCCGCTCGATCGGGTCTTGGTGCTTGAGATGGTTCGTGTTACCGAAGCCGCTGCGGTGGCGGCGTCGAAACTCATCGGCCGCGGTGACGAAAAGGCGGCCGATGCCGCCGCGGTCGAAGCCATGCGCAAGGCCTTCGACACGCTCTATATGGATGGCACGGTGGTGATCGGCGAGGGTGAGCGCGATGAGGCGCCGATGCTGTTCATCGGCGAAAAGGTTGGCGGCGCACCGGGCAAGGGTCCGAAGATCGACATCGCACTCGACCCGCTCGAAGGCACCACGATTACCGCCAAGGCAGGCCCGAATGCGCTGGCGGTGCTGGCCGCTGCGGAAGAAGGCTGCCTGCTCAATGCGCCCGATGTCTATATGGACAAGCTGGCGGTCGGGCCGGGCTATCCCGACGGGATCATCGACTTGGCCAAGTCGCCCACTGAAAACGTCAAGGCGGTGGCGGCCGCCAAAGGCGTCGAACCGTCGGACATCATCGTCTGTGTGCTCGACCGGCCGCGCCATGCCGACCTCATCGCAGAACTGCGCGGGCTCGGCTGCGGCGTGGTGCTGATCGGCGATGGCGACGTCGCCGGAGTGATTGCGGTGACCGACGAGGACACCACGATCGACATGTACATGGGCCAGGGTGGTGCGCCCGAAGGTGTGCTCGCCGCAGCTGCGCTGCGCTGTGTCGGCGGCCAGTTCAACGGGCGGCTGGTGTTCCGCAACGAAAACGAGAAGGCCCGCGCGCGCAAATGGGGCATCACCGATTTCGACCGCATCTACACGCGCGACGATCTGGTGAAGGGCGATTGCATCTTCGCTGCGACGGGGGTCACCTCGGGCTCGCTGCTCGACGGGGTGAAGTACCTGCGCGACGGACGCATGACGACCGAAAGCGTGGTGATGCGCGCATCCAGCGGCACAGTTCGTTGGATTAGGGGCGAACACCGCCCAAAGTGACCGGGGAGTGGGGGGAATCACCCCCTTCGCATGTTGCGTTTCCGTGACTCTCGGCTAGGCGGGGCGCACAGTCGCTCACGGGGATTCGCTGCATGAAGATCATGGCCGCCAACTCGAACCTGCCGCTCGCTCGGGCAATCGCCGGTTATCTCGAGCTGCCGCTGGTGGATGCCCAGGTGCGCCGCTTCGCCGATGAGGAAATCTTCGTCGAGATCCACGAGAACGTGCGCGGCGAGGATGTCTTCGTGGTCCAGTCGACCAGCTATCCGGCCAACGACAATCTCATGGAGCTGCTGATCTGCATCGATGCGCTGCGCCGCGCATCGGCCAAGCGGATCACCGCCGTGGTACCCTATTTCGGCTATGCCCGGCAGGATCGCAAGCCCGGCCCGCGCACGCCGATCTCGGCCAAGCTGGTTGCCAATCTGATCACCGAGGCCGGGGCCGATCGCGTGCTCGCGGTCGATCTGCACGCCGGGCAGATCCAGGGTTTCTTCGACATCCCGACCGACAATCTGTTCGCGGCGCCGGTGATGGCCGCCGATATCCAGGCGCGCTACGGCGATCAGGCATTGATGGTGGTTTCGCCCGACGTGGGCGGCGTGGTTCGTGCCCGTGCGCTGGCCAAGCGGCTGGACAACGCCCCGCTGGCGATCGTCGACAAGCGCCGCGACCGGCCAGGTGAATCCGAGGTGATGAATATCATCGGCGATGTGAAGGGCCGTCACTGTATCCTGATCGATGACATCATCGATTCGGGCGGCACACTGTGCAACGCCGCGCAGGCGCTGCTCGACGAAGGTGCCAGCTCGGTCGCCGCCTATATCACCCATGGCGTGCTGTCGGGCGGTGCCGTGGCACGCGTCGATGGGTCGGCGCTCAGGGAACTGGTCATCACCGATACCATCCGCGCCACCGACGCTGCGCAGGATTCGGAAAAGATTCGCATCCTCACCATCGCCCCGCTGATCGGCGAGGCGGTACGCCGCATCGCCGACGAAAGCTCGGTCAGCTCGTTGTTCGATTGAGAGTCAGTCGCGCGGTTCGGCTTCCGGATCGCGCCAGGGCTCGATCGTGTCCGGCGGCAACATGGCCAGCGCCTGCACCCTGTGTGCCTGGCGCACCTCGAGGTTGAGCCGCAGCAGGGGATGCTGCTCCGACTGCAACTGTCCCGGCGTGCAGTCGAAGAAATGACGGATTTCGCGAATCTGGTGTGACTGGTCGAAATAGCGCAGGCGCAGTGCCGCCTCTTCTTCCTCCATTGCCACGCCCAGTAAGGCCGAGGCCAGGTCGAGCGCTCGCGCCCGCCTCCGGACCTGGCGCGGGCTCATGCCGAAATCGCGCAAAACCGTTCGCTCCAATGTGCGTGGGGCGACATTATGCCGGTCGGCAAATTCGCGCAGCTTGAACGACGGATTGGCAAGTAGCTGCCGCTCGAATGCCATGGACAGGGGATCGGGGTGACGTGTGGCGTGCTTGATGAGGAACCGGCGTAGTTCTTCCTCGAAGGTGGCAAGCCATTCGTGCGGCTGTCCGTTCGGGTCGAAGCGCGAGCTCAGGTGGCCATGGCCGACCATGGCGTCGAAATCGAGGATCCGATCCAACACCTCGGCCTGCGGCGGATTGCCCAGCACCGTGGCGGCTCCCGCCGCGAGGTGCACGGTAATAACCTTGAAGTTGCCCTCCGCCGTGATGGGCAGGATGCGCGATTGCGGCCCGAAATAGAGTGATATCCCCGCTTCGCCCGGTTCGAATACCTTCAGGCCATCGCGGGTCTGTGCGGTCCATCGTCCACCGAACATGATGCGTAGGCAGGTGTTGTCATTGAGCATGCCGCAGGAAATCTGCACGCCCTCGGGCAGTTCACCATGGGTCGCGCTGAACCAGGTGAACCACGGCGCGACGTCGCTTGCGGGTGGATGGTTGAAGGCAAGCGGCTGCCCATCGCGCGTGCGACCCGTGTGCGACGTCAACGTCGCGGGCTCCTGGCCTTCCCCTGTTGTCAACGCGCCATTGCTCCCCGAGGGCACGAACCATCCAACTTGTTCATACCAACCCGCAAGGCTTGCGCCAGTTCCCAACAGCAAAAGACCATGGCCAGCATGCCGCCGCGCTGGTAGCGGCATGGCATGAGTATTTCGAACGATATTGCCCTTGCCAACCGGCTTGCCGATGTGGCCGGTGCCGCGATCCGTCCGCTGTTTCGTGGTGACTGGCAGGCCGAGCAAAAGGAAGACAACACCGCCGTCACTATTGCTGATCGCGCCGCAGAAGAAGCTATGCGCGCGATCCTCGACAGCGAACGCGCTGCCGACGGAATCATTGGCGAGGAATATGGCAGCGTACGCGAGGGCGCGGCCCGGCAATGGGTGCTCGACCCGATCGACGGGACGCAGAGCTTCGTTGCCGGTCGCCCCATATTCGGAACGCTGATCGCACTGCTGCAAGATGGCTGGCCGGTGCTCGGCGTGATCGACCAGCCGATCCTGGGCGAACGCTGGATCGGTGCGCTGGGAGAAGGGACCACCTTCAATGGCAGGCCGGTACGCACCCGTGCCTGTAGCGCCCTTGAAGGCGCCTCGGTCGCCACCACCAGCCCGCATTGTTTCGCCGAAGCCGAGGTAGACGCCTATCTGCGGGTCGTGGCCAAGGCCTATCCCCGGCGTCCGTTCCCGGTCTACGGCGGCGATTGCTACAACTATGCGCTGCTGGCGAGCGGGCATCTCGACCTGGTGATCGAAAGCGGTCTCAAGCTGCACGACTATGCGGCGTTGGTCCCGGTGGTCGAGGGCGCGGGCGGAATGATGAGCGACTGGCAGGGGCACCCCCTTGATGCCGGCAGTGACGGCAGCGTGCTGGCGCTGGGCGATCCCGCGCGGCTTGAGGATGTGCTCGAGGCGATGGCCGGCGCATGAGCCTGCCGCTCGCCGGTCGGGTTGCGCTGGTCACCGGGGCCGCGCGGGGGCTCGGGCTGGCGATTGCCCAGAGGCTTGCAGCCGATGGCGCGACTGTCTGGCTCAACGGCCGAAACAAGGCGGCGCTCCAGGCAGCAGCGGACGCGATCGACGGCGATACGCGGGTGCTGGCCTTCGACATCGGCGACGATGGCGCGAGCGAAGCTGGTTTCACGCGGATCGCGGAGGAGACGGGGCTCGATATCCTCGTCAACAATGCCGGCAATCGCGACCGCAGGCCGCTGGCGGAAATGGATCGCGCGGCGATGCGTGCCATGCTTGAGGTCAATCTGGTCGCCCCTTTCGACCTCGCGCGCCGCGCGGCGGTGCTGATGCGCGATCGGGGCTACGGCCGCATCGTCAACATCACCTCCATCGCTGCCGAGATCGCGCGCGGCGACGTCGCTTATACTGCCTCCAAGGGCGGACTGGCGGCGCTGACCCGCGCCCTGGCCGCGGAACTGGGGCCACACGGGATTACCGTGAATTCGGTTTCGCCCGGCTACTTCGCTACCGAAGCCAATGCCGCAATGGTCGCCGATGCGACGATTGCGGATCATCTTTTGCGGCGCACTTCGCTGGGTCGTTGGGGCAATCCCGAGGAAGTTGCCGGCGCGGTTGCCTTCCTCGCTTCGCCCGATGCGTCCTATATCACCGGCCATTCGCTCAGCGTCGATGGCGGCTACCTCGCACACTTCTGAGTACGTCTTATAGCTGCGCCCAACTGGCCGCTAGTCGCCGTTTGATGTCGGCCAGTCTCGCGATCTTTTGGATTAGCTCAGGTACGCGATCAAGCTCCGCAATTATGCGCAGCAAGTATGAGACCCCGGCGAAAATACTGCCTGCGCTCGCATCCGGGAGGCTCGCCAGTCGCGTGATTACTGCGAGCGAGACGACCAAGGTGACGGTTTCTAGCAGACTCCATGATTTTGCCTCGGCATCGCTCAGGCCGACGCGGTGGCTTCGGACCCTGCCGAAGTGATGCTGGATTGCAGAATGGCGCCGCAAAGCTAACACGTCGATCTGCCGCTCGTACTGGTTGTTCAGGATTCGATTGAGGCGCAGGCTGCGCTTTCCCAGCCAGCGATTTACCACGCCGGCAGGGACCAGGAGGCATAGGACAAGCAGTCCCGAGAGGACATCGTAAGCGAACATCAAGGCTATTGCGCCGAGCAGCGAGATCGAGACAGTGGCGATTGAAGGTATGTCGAACTCATAGAAATCGACCACGTCCTGCGTCATCACAATATGGGCGGAGGTTCGGCTGAGATCCCCGTCTTCCTCCACATTCCGCTTCGCCAGTCCCGAAGCAACCTCGACATAGATTCCGCTGAACAGTCGAGTGTCGTACAGCTGACGTAGGGCGGCAACCGCGATATGGGCCAGCCATACTCCCGCAAGCGGCACGAGCGATAAATGGTCTCCGCTCAATAAGCCGTTGATCGCAATACCGATTAGCAGTGGGTAGATGAGATCGAATATGTTCTCGATGCCGAGAGCAGTATAGGTCAAACCAATCTGCAGGCGCTTGTCGCGAAACTTTTGCGCAAGCGACCGGGCCTCCGCCGAGGACTCATCGAGACTTGAGTGCTCCTGCTCTTCGTATTGGCTCACATGAGACAAGTTCGCGTGGGGTGACTGATCGTTACAATCGCGGGTCGCTGTTCGCCTTTCCTAGCGCAGGCGGGCACGGCATTGCTGCGGCCATGTCAGGTTGTACCTTCATGCGCCACTTCACAGATCGGTCGAAGCCGAAGCAAATCCGGCTCATGAACCCTGTTCCATCTGTTCCAGCCTTCAGCCTCCGGGGCCCCGGGCTGAACGAGAGGAGACTTGCATTCCCCCGCGGAATCGCTAAACGCGCGCCCTTCACCGACACGTGATTCATCCGCCTGCCTGGCTGAAAGGGCTGCCAGGGCCGGTTCGGACGTGTCTCTGACTAGGAGATGAAAATGCCCAAGCTGAAGACCAAGAGCGGCGTGAAGAAGCGCTTCAAGCTCACCGCCACTGGCAAGGTCAAGCATGGTGTCGCAGGCAAGCGCCACCGCCTGATCAGCCACAACGCCAAGTACATCCGCCAGAACCGCGGCACCACCGTCCTGTCCGAATCGGACTTCAAGGCGGTGAAGAAGTGGGCCCCCTACGGCCTCGACTGAGCCGGTTTCGAGAACAGGAGTACTAGAGCATGTCCCGTATCAAGCGCGGCACTACCACCCGCCAGAAGCACAAGCGGATTCTCGACCAGGCCAAGGGCTATCGCGGTCGCCGCAAGAACACCATTCGCATCGCGCGTCAGGCCGTCGAGAAGGCTGGTCAGTATGCCTATCGCGACCGCAAGGTTAAGAAGCGCAACTTCCGCGCCCTGTGGATCCAGCGCATCAACGCTGCGGTCCGCGCCGAAGGCCTGACCTATTCGCAGTTCATGCACGGCACCAAGCTGGCCGGCATCGAACTCGACCGCAAGGTGATGGCCGATCTCGCCATGAACGAAGGCTCCGCCTTCAAGGCGATCATCGCGCAGGCGAAGGCCGCTCTCCCCGCCTGAGCGGACTGAGCAACCGGAACGTGAAGGGCGTCCCGTTCAGGGGCGCCCTTTTCCGTATGCTTGTCGCGAATGTACAAGCCGCTACTATGCACCCTTAGGAGGTCATGCGGTGAGTAAGGATGTTCGGGTCAAAGTGCGGTTCTTCGCGCCACCGGCGGATCTCGAACCCTGTTTCTCGATCCTCTATCGCATGGAAGTCGACCTTCCCGAAGGCGCGCTCGTCACCGATTATCTGCATCCCGAATGGGCCAACCTGCGGTTCTTCGTGCGCAATCCGCCGCAGGCCGAGATTGTCGATGGGACCGCAGTCCTCGGAAAGCGATTCCAGGCGACCGGTCCCAGTGCGCATCCGACCCGGTTCCATATCGGGGCCACGCGCATGTGGGGTATCGGGCTGCTTCCCCTGGGTTGGGCGCGCTTCGTCGGTGTCCCGGCGGTCGACCTGGCCAACACCGCTTCGGATGGTGAAACGACTGCGGCCTTCGCGCCCTTTGCTCCCCTGTGCGACGTGTTGTGCAGCGACCGTGCCGACGATGAAGGGCAGTTCAGGGCGCTGGTCGCGTTCTTCCGCGGTCTGGCCGACCAACCCCAGGATTACGAGCGGATACTCAAGATCCAGGAAGTGATGGTCGATCCCTGCCTCGTGCAGGTGGAAGAGTTCGCCGCGCGGGTGGGCTTTTCGAAGCGGACGCTCGAACGGCTCTGTAATCGCCATTTCGGCTTCTCGCCCCGCGTCCTGCTGCGCCGCCAGCGCATGATGCGCACCTTGACTGCATATATGCTGGAAGGCGGTAGCTGGACCTCCGTGATCGATCGCCACTACCATGACCAGGCGCACTTCGTGCATGAGTTCCACGCTTTCATGGGTATGTCGCCGACCGAGTATGCGGCACAGGAGCATCCGATCCTCCGTGCCTTCATGATCGAGCGTCGCAGGGTGTGGGGTATCCCCGCCCAGGGGCTCCGTCGCCAGAAATAAGGGTTCGCCGACCGATTGCGATTTGCTAGGCGGCGAATCGCTTATGCGACCGGAGGGCCCATTGGGGGTGCGCAGTAGAGCAACGCTGGAAGGACCGGCGGGGTGGTGATGCGATCACCTCCGCCCGATTGCGTGCGCCTGCGATTCTTCCTCCCTCCCGAGGACCTTCGCCCCTTCGTCACGACGATTTACCAGATGGTGATCGAGGCCAACGAAGGCGCTCCAGTCGATGATCGGCTCCATCCCGAATGGGCCAATCTGCGCTTCCTGGTGGAAGGAACGGTGGAAGCCGCCGTTGGCGGGGGATCCTTGCAGCCCGTTCCCAGGGCGGTGATGGTCGGTCCGACCAGCAGGGCCACCCGCTTCCGTTCGTCGGGGGGCGAGAGTTGGGGGATAGGATTGCTCCCGCTCGGTTGGGCGCGCCTGACCGAAGCCCCGGCCGCCGATTATGCCGACCGGTTCTGCGACGCATTTGACGATCCTGCCATGGCTCGGTTGCAGGTGTTTCAGAAAGTCCTGGCCGACCCACCGTGCGAACCCGACCGTTTTCGTGGCCGACTGGTAACCGCGATGCGCCAGGCCCTGGGGCCGCCCCAGCTACGCGAAGAGGAGATCGTGCGACTGGGCATTGCGCTCATCGACCCGACCATTCACTCGGTAGCGCAACTTGCCGAGCATACGGGAACCAGCATGCGCTCGCTCGAACGGCTGTGCAATCTCGCCTTCGGCTTTCCGCCGCAGCTGCTTCTGCGTCGGCAGCGGTTCCTGCGGAGCCTTGCCCAATACATGCTCGATCCGACCCTGAGGTGGATCGATACGCTCGACAGCCATTACCATGACCAGGCGCATTTCGTGCGTGACTTCAAACGCTTCATGGGAATGAGCCCGAGTGCCTACGCCAAGCTGCCCCACCCGGTGCTCGGAGCGGCCGCGCATGCCCGCAAGGCGATTGCCGGAGAGGCTGTGCAGGTTCTGCACAAGCCGCCCGTGCCATAGGAAGCGATGCGCGGGATCATCATGTCTAAATCGTCACTTGCGACCGTCGAATACGCTTCGAACGAGCTGCGCCTTCGCCTCGTCGGACCGCCGCCCGACCTCGCGCCCTATCTTTCCGGCTATTATCGGACCGAGGTAATGCCTGGCGCCCTGGTCGAAGACTGGCTCCCGCCCGAAGAGGCGAATCTCAGGACGGGGCAGGCGGAGGAATATGTAGCTGCGATCGGTACGGACCAGCTGGCCGTGGTGCCGCCAGCGGTGATTTCGGGACCGACCGATCGCGTCACCCACCTGCGGCTCGGCGGCGGCAAGTTCTGGGGGATAGGCCTTACTCCGGCCGGCTGGGCGCGTTTCATCGGGCTCCCGGCAAGCGATTTCGCCAATCGATTCGACGATATCGCCCGGCACCCGAGGTTGCAGTCGCTTCGGGACATGCTCGACACTCTGCGCGGGAACGGAGACGATACGGACGCGTCGGTGGCCTTGATCAACCGGACCTTTCGCGACCTGCTCGATCGGCGGTCGCCCAATGAGGCGGCCATCCATGCGGTTCATCATGCAATCGGCACCGAAGGGAACGTGCCGGTTGCCCAGATTGCTTGCATGGCCGGGATGAACGCCCGCACCTTCGAACGGTTCTGCGGGCGGCACTTTGGCTTTCCGCCGGCCCGGCTTCTGCGACGCCAGAGATTCCTGCGCAGCCTTGGCAAATACATGCTGGATCCGGCCATGCGCTGGATCAATTCGCTCGACGGCCACTACCATGACCAGGCGCACTTCATTCGCGAATTCCGTTCGATCATGCAGATGACCCCGACCGAATATGCCGAACGATCACATCCGATTACCGGGGCGGCGGTGCAGGTCATTAGTGCTGCGGCCGGAGTTGCAATGCAGGCCCTGCACATGCCGCGTGTCCCGCCCGCGCCCTGATCAATCGGGGCTTGGGAACAGGCGCCTAAGCCGCTAGGGGGCGCGTGCAACAAACAAGACGACGCCAGACCAGATCTCCATGACCGACCTCGACACTCTCAAAGCCGACGCGCTCGCGCGGATCGACAGCGCCCCCGACGCCGCCGCGCTGGAGGCGCTGCGCGTTGCATTCCTCGGCAAGCAGGGGACGATCTCTGCGCTGATGAAGACGCTTGGCGGCATGAGCCCGGAAGAGCGCCAGGCCGAAGGGCCGAAGATCCAGGGCCTGCGTGCCGATGTGGCCGATGCGCTGGCGGCAAAGAAGGAAGCGCTGGAAGGCGCCGAGCTTGAAGCGCGTCTCGCCAGCGAGACGCTCGACCTCACATTGCCGGCGCCAGCCAGCCCCAAGGGTAGTGTGCACCCGGTCAGCCAGGTGATGGATGAGCTGGCCGAGATTTTCGCCGACCTCGGCTTCTCGGTCGCCACGGGGCCCGAGATCGAGGACGACTGGCACAATTTCACCGCGCTCAACATGGCCGAAACGCACCCGGCGCGCGCGATGCACGACACATTCTATTTCCCGGATGTTGATGCCGAGGGGCGCCGCATGCTGCTGCGTACGCATACCTCGCCGGTGCAGATCCGCTCGATGGTCGAACAGGGTGCACCGATCCGCATCATCGCGCCGGGCCGTGTCTATCGTTCGGATAGCGACGCGACCCACACGCCGATGTTCCACCAGATCGAAGGCCTGGTGATCGACAAGGGCATCCATCTGGGTCACCTCAAATGGACGCTGGAGACCTTCCTCAAAGCCTTTTTCGAGCGCGAGGATATCGTGCTGCGGCTGCGGCCCAGCTATTTCCCCTTCACCGAACCATCGGTGGAAGTCGATGTGGGCTGGCAGGATGTCGGCGGACGCCGCGTGCTTGGCGGAGACGGTGACGCGCCCGGCCACGGCTGGATGGAACTGCTCGGCAGCGGCGTGGTCAACCGCCGCGTGATCGAATTCGCGGGGCTCGACCCCGATGTATGGCAAGGCTTCGCCTTCGGTGTCGGCGTCGATCGCCTGGCCATGCTCAAATACGGGATGGACGATTTGCGCGCCTTCTTCGACGGCGATGGCCGCTGGTTGTCGCACTATGGCTTCTCGCCCTTCGACCAGCCGACGCTTTCCGCAGGTGTGGGAGCGCGCGCATGAAGTTCTCGCTCGAATGGCTGCGCTACTTCCTCGACACCGACGCTTCGGTGGCCGAGATCGCCGCTACGCTGAACAAGATTGGCCATGAGGTCGAAGGCATCGAGGACCCGGCGGACAGGCTGGCGGGCTTCAAGGTCGCCAAGGTGCTGACCGCCGCCCGCCATCCGGATGCGGACAAGTTGCAGGTGCTGACCGTCGATATGGGCGAAGGCGACCCGCTGCAGGTTGTCTGTGGCGCGCCCAATGCCCGTGCGGGGATGAAGGGTGTGCTCGGCCTGCCGGGTGCGGTGGTTCCGGCCAATGGCATGGAACTGCGCAAGAGCGCGATCCGCGGGGTCGAGAGCAACGGCATGATGTGCTCGGTGCGCGAACTCGAGCTGGGCGACGAGCATGACGGCATCATCGAACTGCCCGATGATGCGCCGGTCGGCATCAGCTTTGCCGAATATCACGCCGCTTCGCCGATCTTCGATGTGGCGATTACGCCCAACCGTCCCGATTGCATGGGTGTCTACGGCATCGCGCGCGATCTCGCGGCAGCTGGGCTCGGCACCTTCAAGCCGATCGAGATTCCGGCGATCGAAGCAGGCTTTGCCTGCCCGGTCGAAATCCGCACCGACGATCCTGAAGGCTGCCCGGCCTTCTATGGCCGCGTCATCCGCGGCGTCACAAATGGGGCAAGCCCGGAATGGATGCAGCGCCGGCTCAAGGCCGCTGGCCAGCGGCCGATTTCGGCGATTGTCGACATTACCAACTACCTGATGCTGGCCTTCGGTCGCCCGGCGCATGCCTATGACCTCGCCAAGCTCAGCGGCCCAATTGTCGCGCGGCGCGCCAAGGACGGCGAACAGGTGCTGGCGCTTAACGAGAAGACCTACACGCTCGACGATACCATGACCGTGATCGCCGACGATGCAGGCGTGCACGACGTCGCGGGCATCATGGGTGGCGAGCATTCGGGCGTTACCGAAGGCACCACCGACGTGTTGCTCGAAATCGCCTACTTCGACCCCGAGCGGATCGGCGTGACGGGCCGCAAGCTCGGTCTCGCGTCGGACGCGCGCACGCGCTTCGAGCGCGGTGTCGACCCTGCCTTCCTCGACGATGGCCTCACCCTGCTGACTTCGCTGATCCAGCGCATCTGTGGCGGCGAGGCGAGTGAGGTCGTGCGTGCTGGCGAGCCGCCAGTCGCGCCTAGGGAAATTGCCTTCGACCCCACATTCACTGCGCGCCTCGGTGGCGTCGAGGTGGACGAAGCCGAGCAGCGTCGCATTCTCGAGGAGCTCGATTTCACTGTCGGTAGCGACTGGCAGGTCACCTGCCCGCCGCGTCGCCATGACATCGAAGGGCCGGCGGATCTCGTCGAAGAGGTCGTGCGTATCCACGGCCTCGACAAGGTCGCCAGCGCACCGCTGCCGCGCATGGATGGCGTCGCCCGCCCGACCGCGACCCCGCTGCAGAAGATGGAGCGCAAGCTGCGCCGCGTCGCTGCGGGGCGGGGCCTCGACGAGGCCGTGACCTGGTCGTTCCTGCCGCAGGCGGATGCAGACCATTTCGCGGGTGGCAACGGCGGGCTGTGGGTGCTCGAGAACCCGATCAGCGAGGACATGAAGGCGATGCGCCCATCCTTGCTGCCGGGCCTGATCTCTGCCGCCAAGCGCAATGCCGATCGCGGTGCCGATGGCGCGCGCCTGTTCGAAATCGGCCGTCGGTATTTCCGTGGTGAAGGCGGTGCCAGCGACGAACGGCCGACGCTTGGCGTGATCCTTGCGGGCGAGAAGACCCCGCGCGGCTGGGCGCAGGGCAAGGCCAGCCAGTTCGATGCCTTCGACGCCAAGGCGGAAGCGCTTGCGCTGCTCGAGGCAGCCGGTGCGCCGGTCGACAATTTGATGGTGATGGGTGAGGCCGGCGATCAATTCCACCCCGGCCAGTCGGCAACCCTTCGCCTGGGCCCCAAGACCGTGCTCGCTCGCTTTGGCGCGCTGCACCCGAAGACGCTCAAAGCATTTGATATCGATGGTCCGGTGATGGCGGTCGAGATCTTCCTAGACGCGATCCCGCCCAAGAAGGGCGGTGGCGGCTTTGCCCGCACGACATATTCGCCCCCGGCGCTGCAGGCGCTGACCCGCGACTTCGCTTTCCTCGTACCGGCAAGCTTGCCGACTGGTGATCTGGTCAAGGCGGTGCGCGGTTCGGACCGCCAGGTGATCGTCTCGGCCCGCGTGTTCGACGTCTTTGCGGGCCAGGGCGTTCCCGAGGGCAAGAAATCGATCGCCATCGAGGTCGTGCTGCAGCCGGGCGAGAAGAGTTTCACCGATGCCGAGATCAAGGCGATCTCGGATAAGGTCGTCGCCGCAGCCGCCAAGCGGGGCGCGGAGCTGCGGGGATGACAGGTTTGCGCCGGGCGATCGCGGCGCTTGGGCTGCTCGCTTCTGCAGGGTGTGTGACTGCGTCTGAGCGAAGTGCATCCTGCGCCATCGCAGATGGTGATCGCCTTTGGCTCGTAGGTGCGCTCGACAACTGGCGCGCTTCGGCGCGCGCCGACCTGCACATTGATCCGCACCCGCTGCCTGATGTCGTGACCCTCGATGCTCATTGCACCTATCTCCTGAAGACAGGGCGGACCGATCGCATGACGTCGCGTGAGCATGGCGGGCAGCCAGTCCTTCCGGACGGTAAGCCGGTTCCGCTTGGTCCGGTTTCCTTCGCAACCGGAGCGAAGGACGGTTATTTCGTCATGAGCCTGCCCACTGTGTGGCATGCGGCAGGTGTGAAGAGCGGGCTCGGGGTAGAGGGCCTGATGGATGGCGTGCTGCTGCATGAAATCATGCATACGCGACAGGCCGAACTGGCTGGTCCCCAGCTCGATACGCTCGCTCGCGCAAATGGCATCGGCGAGGACGACCTTACCGACAACATTGTGCAGGAACGTTTCGGCGAAGACCCGACTTATCGCGCTGCTTACGAGCGCGAACGCGACCTCCTGTTTGCCGCTGCCGGTGCAGCGAGCGATGCGCAGGCACGCAGCCTCGCCCGGGAAGCCTTGGCCGCGCTGCGGGCGCGCCGGGCGCGTTTCTTTGCGGATGAGAACGCCTTCTACGAAGCATTCGATGATATCTTCCTCACCATGGAAGGCATGGGCCAATGGCTCGCCTATCGCCACTATGTGAGTCCCCGCGGCGGTGCGATCGATCCGACCACGGCACTGCGCGAGGTGCGTCGCGATGGCAGTCAGTGGACCCAGGACGAGGGCCTCGCACTGATTCTCGTGGTCGACCGGTTGCTGCCGGACTGGCAGGCGCGAGCCTTCCGCGACCCCGATTGGCGGGCCGAAGCTCTGCTCGCCGCCGCAACTGGAGACAGCCAATGACCCGGACAGCCTTCGTCACCGGAGCCACTGCGGGGATTGGCGAGGCCACGGTTCGCACGCTGGTGGCGAGCGGCTGGCGGTGTGTCGCCACCGGACGGCGCAAGGAGCGGCTTGATGCCTTGGTCGCGGAACTGGGCGCGGACAAGGTCCACGCCGCCTGTTTCGACGTGCGCGACATCGAAGCGCTCGATGCTGCGCTTGCGGCGCTCCCGGCGGATTTCGCGGGTGTGGACTTGCTGGTGAACAACGCTGGTCTCGCACAGGGCCTCTCGCCCGCGCAAGAAGCCAGCCTCGACGACTGGCAGACGATGATCGACACCAATGTCACGGCCATGGTGGTGCTCACGCGCAAGCTGTTGCCGGTGTTGATCGAGCGCAAGGGCGCGATCATCGCAATCGGGTCGGTCGCGGGCAGCTACATCTACCCTGGCGGCAACGTTTATGCTGGGTCCAAGGCCTTCGTGAACCATTTTACCCTGGCGCTGCGTGCCGACCTTCATGGCACCGGAGTGCGCGTCACCTCGGTCGAACCGGGGATGGTCGAGACCGAATTCACGCTGGTGCGCACCGGCAGCCAGCAGACGTCCGATGATCTCTATGCCGGGGTCAACCCGATGACCGGGCAGGATATTGCCGATACCATTCGCTGGATCGCCGAGCTGCCCGCGCACCTCAACATCAACCGCATCGAACTGATGCCGGTGAATCAAGATTTCGCCGGCTTCCGCGTCGCGCGCTCCTGAAAAGACTCATGACCTCCAATCGCCGAACCTTCGCGATCATTTCGCACCCTGACGCGGGCAAGACCACGCTGACCGAAAAACTGCTGCTGCAGGGCGGCGCGATCCATCTTGCCGGCGAGGTCAAGGCGCGCGGGCAGGCTCGGCGGGCGCGATCGGACTGGATGAAGATCGAGCAGCAGCGCGGCATCTCGGTGACCAGTTCGGTGATGACCTTCGAGAAGGATGGGATCACCTTCAACCTGCTCGACACGCCGGGGCACGAAGACTTCTCGGAAGACACCTACCGCACGCTGACCGCGGTCGACTCCGCCATCATGGTGATCGACGCGGCCAAGGGTATCGAGCCGCAGACGCGCAAGCTGTTCGAGGTTTGCCGGTTGCGCAGCGTGCCGATCATCACCTTCGTCAACAAGGTCGATCGCGAAGGCCGTTCGCTGTTCGAGATACTCGACGAGGTCGCCGATGCGCTGGCGCTCGACGTGTCGCCGCAGTCGGCGCCGCTCGGCATGGGAGGGCTGTTTACCGGCATCCTCGATTTTGCCAGCGATACCGTCACCCGCCCTGAGGGCGACAGCCGCGAATATCTGGGCAAGCGCGAAGCGTTTGCGGGCGTTGCGGGCGATCTGCCCGGTGATCTGGCGGAAGAGATCGAGCTGGTCCGCGAAGGTTATCCCGAATTCGACCTCGAGGCCTACCGCCACGGCGACCTGACGCCGGTCTTCTTCGGCTCGGCGCTCAAGAACTTCGGGGTTGAGGAGCTGATCGCGGCCATCGCCAAATGGGCGCCGCCGCCGCGCCCTCAGCCTGCCGGTGAGGAGCAGATATCGCCCGACCGGGACGAGGTCACCGGATTCATCTTCAAGGTTCAGGCCAACATGGATCCCAACCACCGCGATCGCATCGCCTTCATGCGGCAGGTGTCGGGTACCTTCAAACGCGGCATGAAGCTGACACCCTCGGGCCTCGGCAAGCCGATCGCGATCCATTCGCCGATCCTGTTCTTTGCGCAGGACCGCGAACTGGCCGACACGGCGGAGGCGGGCGACATCATCGGCATTCCCAACCACGGCACGCTGCGCGTGGGGGATACGCTGAGCGAGAAGAACCAGGTCCGTTTCACCGGCCTGCCCAATTTCGCGCCGGAAATCCTGCGCCGCATCGTGCTGGTCGACCCGACCAAGACCAAGCAGCTCAGGAAGGCGCTCGACGACCTCAGCGAAGAAGGGGTGATCCAGGTCTTCTATCCCGAGATCGGCGGACAGTGGATCGTCGGCGTGGTCGGCCAGCTCCAGCTCGACGTGCTCGTCTCGCGGCTCGAGGCAGAATACAAGGTTGGCGCCAATCTCGAAGCCTCGCCTTTCGCTACCGCACGCTGGCTCAAGGGCGACCAGAAGGCGATGGACGAGTTCGAGAAGTTCAATCGCGCCAACCTGGCGCGTGACCGCGATGGCGACCTGGTGTTCATGGCCAAGAGCCCGTGGGACGTCGGTTACCAGCAGGAAAAGAACCCCGACCTGACCTTCTCGGCAACGAAGGAACGGTGAGGTTGCGCCCAGGCTGGCTTCGCGGCAAATGCCTCGCATGACGCTCCAGCCTGGCCCCACTTCGCAGACCTTCATCTCGCAGCGGCTTCGGCTGCACTATCTCGACTGGGGCAATCGCGGGAAACCGCCACTGGTGCTGGTCCATGGTGGGCGCGACCATGCGCGTAGCTGGGATTGGGTGGCCGAGCAGCTGCGCGACGATTGGCATGTGGTGGCGATGGATCACCGTGGGCATGGCGATTCGGATTGGGTCTCCGACGGCAATTATTCCGCCGGAGACATGGTCTATGACCTTGCGCAGCTGATCCACCAGCTTGGTGTTGGCCCGATAACGATCGTTAGTCATTCGATGGGCGGCAATGTCTCGCTGCGCTACGCGGGGACCTTCCCTGACATGGTGAAGAAGATCGTCGCCATCGAAGGCCTCGGCCCAAGCCCCAAGCGCCAGGCCGAAATGCGCGCGAAGCCTTATCCCGAGCGGCTCAACGAATGGATCGGCAAGAAGCGCGCCGCCTCCGGCCGTAGCCCGCGCAAGTATGAGAGCATCGAGACCGCCTTCGCCCGGATGATCGAGGAGAACAGCTACCTCACCGAGGAGCAGGCCCGTCACCTCACCATCCACGGGGTCAATCGCAACGAGGATGGCACCTATAGCTGGAAGTTCGACCCGCATCTCAATGTCTGGCCGGTCGAGGATGTGGCCGACGAGTTCCTGCACCAGACCTGGGCCGCAATCACCGCGCCGACGTTGTTGCTCTATGGCGCGAACAGCTGGGCATCGAACCCCGAGGGCGACGGACGGCTCGAGCATTTTGCCAATGCCAAGGTGATCGAGTTCGCCGATGCCGGGCACTGGTTGCACCATGACCAGTTCGACCTGTTCATGCAGACCTTGCGGGAGTTCCTCTGATGGCGGATTTCTTCGATCAGCTCGACGACAAGCATATCGCAATGATCGCGAAGCAGCCCATGTTCTTCGTCGCCACGGCGACCGAGGGCGCGCGCATCAACCTCAGCCCCAAGGGCTATGACGCCTTCCGCGTGCTGGGGCCGACGCAAGTCGCCTATCTCGACCTGGGCGGCTCGGGGAACGAAACCCACGCGCACCTGGCCGCCGACGGGCGGATCACGGTGATGTTCTGCAATTTCGAGCAACCGGCGTTGATCCTGCGCATCTACGGACGGGGTCGGGCGGTTCTGCCGCAGGATGCCGAATGGGACGACCTGGCCGCACATTTCGACCTCATCACCGGTACCCGTCAGATCTTCGTGATCGACATCGAAAGCATCCAGACCAGCTGCGGTTGGGGCGTGCCCTTCATGGAATTCCGCGAAGAACGCGCGACGCTGAAGAAGGCGCATGCGCAGATGGAGCCCGAGGCCTGGGTGGAGCGGGTGGCCGGCCGCACGCAAAGCATCGACGGTCTCCCGACCCGGCAGACCGATCGGTTCATCGAGGCCGACAACGGGTAAGTGCAACTCACTTTCGCCAGCTACAACATCCACAAGGCGGTCGGAACCGACCGCCGCCGCGACGCCGACCGCATCCTGCGGGTCTTGCACGAAGTCGATGCCGACATCATCGCGCTGCAGGAAGTCGACCGCCGTATCGGCGATCGTGCCACGGTCCTCTCGCGCGCGGCGATCGACGATACTCATTGGCGCGTGGTCGAAGTGGCGCGGCGCCCGCGCAGCATCGGCTGGCATGGCAATGCCTTGCTGGTGCGGCGCGAATTCGAGATCGTCGAAGGTGAAGCGCTCGAACTACCCACGCTCGAACCGCGCGGGGCGGCCTGCGGGGAGATCCTGGTCAACGGCAAGGCGCTAAGGATCATCGGCACGCATCTCGATCTCTCCGGCTTGCGCCGTCGCGACCAGATCCGCGCGCTGCTCGACCGGACGCAGGCCTGCGATCGTGGCTTGCCCACGGTGATCATGGGGGATTTCAATCAGTGGGGCCGGCAGACCGGCGCCATGCGCGAATTTGACGGCGGCTGGCAGGTGGTCACTCCCGGACGCAGCTATCCAAGCCGCCAACCGATCGCCACGCTCGACCGTATCGTCGCGACGGAACATTGGCGCTGTCTCGACGCGCAGGTCCATCACACGGCGCTGTCCGCCGTCGCATCGGACCATCTTCCAGTGACCGCCAGACTCGAATTGATCAATTCTTAGGCGCACGCCTAAAAAATAAGCATCAGAGTCCGCCCCCGGCCTATCGGACCCCAATACTCGCGCCCTGCGGGCAGTTTGGCACGCTTCATGCTGCGTTTGCGAAGACCGGTGCTGGGGCCGGCGCAGACATGAGGGGTGAACGCGTGAAATTCATCATCGCTGTCATCAAGCCATTCAAGCTCGACGAAGTGCGCGAAGCGCTCGGTTCGATCGGCGTGGCCGGAATGACCGTGTCCGAGGTCAAGGGCTTCGGGCGCCAGAAGGGGCAGACCGAGATTTATCGGGGTGCCGAATATTCGACCAACATGCTGCCGAAGGTGAAGCTGGAAATCGCTGCCAGCGACGATCTCGCGCCGCAGGTGGTTGAAACCATCCAGCAGGCTGCGAGCACCGATGCCATCGGCGATGGCAAGATCTTCGTGCTCGATCTCGCCAGCGCCACCCGCATCCGCACCGGCGAAACCGGCGACACCGCCCTGTGAAGACGATGAAGGGATCCACCATGCTTCGCACACTCACCCGCGCGGGCGCCGCTGGCCTCGCGCTTCTCGCGCCCGTAGCGGCCTTTGCGCAGGAGGCGGCCGAAGCCGCCGCGCCTGTACCGAACCCGGGCAACAATGCCTGGATGATGACATCGACCATTCTCGTCCTACTGATGATCCTTCCGGGGCTGGCGCTGTTCTACGGCGGCCTGACCCGGTCCAAGAACATGCTGTCGACCATGACGCAGGTCGGTGCCACGGCAGCACTTGCCATGCTCATCTGGGTCATGTGGGGCTATTCGCTCGCCTTCGGCGACACCACCTACGACGGCACACTCGGCCTCTTTGTCAGTGGTGGCAGCTATTTCCTCACAGGCATGGACGCGGCGAGCACTGCCGCGACCTTCACCGATGAGGTGATCAGCAAATACGTCTTCGTCAGCTTCCAGATGACCTTCGCTGCGATCACTGCAGCGCTGATCCTGGGTGCTACGGCCGAGCGCATGAAGTTCAACGCAGTGATGGCTTTCGTGCCGCTGTGGCTCACGATCGTCTACTTCCCGATCGCGCACATGGTGTGGGCGGGCGGCGGCCTGCTGTTTGAAGACGGCGCACTCGACTTTGCCGGCGGCACCGTGGTGCACATCAATGCAGGCGTTTCCGGCCTCGTGCTCGCCTACCTGCTGGGCAAGCGCAAGGGCTATCCCGCCGAACCGATGCCGCCGCACAGCATGACCCTGACCATGGTTGGCACCGGCCTGCTGTGGGTGGGTTGGTTCGGCTTCAACGCCGGTTCGGCGCTCGAGGCCGACGGTTCGGCTGGCCTGGCGATGATCAATACCTTCGTCGCCACCGCTGCCGGCGCGCTGACCTGGATGGTGATCGAGCGCGCAGCCGGTCACAAGGGGTCGGCACTGGGCTTCTGTTCGGGCGTTATCGCTGGCCTGGTCGCGGTGACCCCCGCAGCCGGGAACAGCGGCCCGTTCGGCGCCATCCTGCTCGGGATCCTGGCCTCCGCCGTCTGTTATTTCGCGGTGGCCAAGGCCAAGGCGAAGTTCGGCTACGACGACTCGCTCGATGCTTTCGGCATCCACGGCATCGGCGGGATCGTCGGTGCGATCGGCACGGCGGTCGTCTACCAGCCTTTCCTCGGCGGCCCTGGCGACGGTTCGACTGCGCTCAGCGCCCAGCTCGGCGTGCAGGTCTTCTCGGTGGTCGTCACGATCGCCTGGGCGGGTATCGGCACCCTCCTTGCTGGCGGCCTGGTCAAGGCGCTCATCGGTCTCAGGGTTTCGGAAGAAACCGAGTTCGACGGCCTCGACATCGGCGAGCATGGGGAGCGCGCCTACAACTAACCACCAGTTTGGCGGGGGCGCCGCCTCTCTCCTCTCCTCTCTCGAGGTGCCCCCGCCTAACCATGTTCCTCCTGCGAACATCAACTCACGAAGGGCCGGAGCCAGACTCCGGCCCCTTTTTTGTGTCCGCTGAGTGTGTGACGCCAATGCTACGGCTTGCGGGCGATTTTCATGCCCCCTTGCACGGACAGTTGCATTGATCCTGCAACTGATTCACTTCCGCCGAGTTGGCCGGGCCCGTGCCCGGTCGTGGAGGAGAGAAAACATGACCCCCATCACTACCAGGCGCGCATCGCGCGCCGCCGCGCTGCTCGCCAGTTGCGGTCTGGTTGCTCTGGCAGCCCCTGCCTTCGCGCAGGACGCGGAAGAGGGCGAAGAGACCGGCAACGTCATCATCGTTACAGCGACCAAGCGCGATTCGACGATTCAGGACGTTCCGTTCTCGATCAACGCCCAGACCCAGGAAGACATCCAGCGCTCGGGCGCAGGCACGCTCGAAGACCTTTCGCGCAATGTCGCTGGTCTTTCGGTGCAGAACCTCGGCCCAGGCCAGAGCCAGGTTTCGGTGCGCGGCGTTTCGGCCGGGCAGATTGTCCGTGACCAGCCCGGCGTGAAGGAACAAGTCGGCGTGTATCTCGACGAAAGCGTGATCTCGCTGTCGCTGTTCACCCCCGATCTCGACCTGTTCGACCTCAACCGCGTCGAGACCCTGCGCGGCCCACAGGGCACACTGTTCGGTTCGGGCAGCGTCGGCGGTACCATCCGCTACATCACCAACCAGCCGAAGATCGGCGTGACCGAAGGGCTGGTTGAGGGCAACATCAACCTCGTCGACGGTGACGACCTCGGCTGGCACCTCAAGGGTGCGCTGAACGCACCGCTGGGCGAACGTGCCGCGCTGCGCGCAGTTGCCTATTACACCCAGTACGGCGGTTTCATCGACGCGATCGGCCCCGCCGGTGGCGAGGATATCAATGGCGGCGAACGCTATGGCGGCCGCCTGGCGCTCACCATCGATACCGGTGAAGGGTTCAAGATCACGCCGCGTATCGTCTACCAGAAGGTGAAGGCGGACGGTTTCAACCGGCAGGAAATCTGGAACCTCTACGCCAATCCCGATACCACCACCCGGCCCACCGTGGAGTTCAATGAGCGTGAGCAGTACCTGCTGCTACGCGAAGCCTTCGAGGATGAGACGATCATCGCCGACCTCGTGGTCGAGGCGGAACTCGGTCCGGTGACCATGACTTCGGTCAGCAGCTACACCAACCGTGATATCCTCGTCAGTCGCGATGCCAGCGCCCTTACCGGCTCGGTCTCGGTCGACCTCGGCTATCCCGATGCGGGCGTGCTGCTGCCGTCGAACCTGGTCGACACCACCGATGTCGAATCGATCACGCAGGAAGTGCGCTTCGCCTCGAACGGCTCGGGCCCGCTGCAGTGGGTCATCGGCGGCTTCTATTCGCAGACCGACCGCTTCTATCGCCAACGCCTGCCCACCCCGGGCTATGACGCCGTGACCGATGCGGTTCTCGGTGCCGGCACTTCGGCGGCAGTGGCCAACGGCTTCCCCGCAGACTCGCCCTACAACGCCGACCTGCCCTATGATCTGGAGCAGATCTCGGTCTTCGGTGAAGCGACTTACGCCCTGACCGATGCCTTCGACGTTACCCTTGGTGCGCGCTATTACGACTACAAGGAAGAACGGCAGTTCATCTCCGGCGGCCTCTTCGCCAATGGCGATAACCGTTCGGACCGCACCAAGTCGGATGGCGTCAGCCCGCGCTTGCTGCTCAGCTATGACGTCAACGACACGCTGACGCTCAATGCCCAGGCATCGAAGGGCTTCCGCCTGGGCGGCGTGAACGACCCGCTGAACATCACGCTGTGTACCCCGGCGGATGCGGACCTGTTCGGCGCATTCCAGAGCTATGAGGACGAAACGCTGTGGAACTACGAAATCGGCGCCAAGGCGCAGGGTCGTGGCTTCCATGCCAACATTGCGGGCTTCTACAACGACATTAAGAACCTGCAGGTCACGCTTGATGCCGGTAGCTGTTCGTCGCGTATCGTCTTCAACGTCGACAAGGCGCACTCGATGGGTATTGAGGCCGAATTCGGCTTCTCGCCGACCACCGGGCTCGACTTCACCTTCTCGGGCAGCGTGATCGAGGCTGAATTCGACACTACCCTGCCGGGCGCGCTGGTGACGGCAACGGGTATTCGCAACGGCAATCGCCTGCCGACCGTGCCGAAGTTCCAGTTCACCGCTGCGGGTAGCTATGAGTTCCCGGTAGCCGCGAATGCCGACGTCTATGTCGCGGCTTCGTGGAACCACGTGGGCAACCGCTATACGCAGCCTGCCGACCAGGAGAACAACCCGCGCACCTTCGTGCATGGGCTGCCGTTCGGCGGTGCCCCGGCCACTGCGTCGACCACGGTCGACCTGCAGCTGCCGTCTTACGACCTGGTGAACCTGAATGTCGGCATCGACTTCGACAGCGGCCTGTCGGTGTCGGCTTACGTCAACAACCTGTTCGACGAGAACGCGCTGCTCAGCTTCGACCGCGAACGCGGTGGCCGTGCACGCCTCGGCTACAACGTTGGCCAGCCGCGCACGATCGGCATGACGGTGCGCCAGAGCTTCTGACGCTCGGACCTGTTGCAACAAGAGAGGGGCCGGGACGCGAGTCCCGGCCCCTCTTTGTTTGTTGCGAAAGGTTCAGGCGGCGAGCGCTGCCTTGACGAAATCGGCACAGCGTTCGCCGATCATGATGCTCGGCGCATTGGTATTGCCGCTTACGAGGCGCGGCATGATGCTGGCATCGGCGATGTAAAGGCCATCGATACCGCGCGCCTTCAGCGTTTCATCGACCACTGCGTCCGCGTCGGGACCCATGCGGCACGTGCCGACCGGATGGTAGACGGTATCGGCGCGGTTGCGGATCAGCGCGTCGAGCTGCGCATCGTCGTCGAGATCGATCGGGTAGCGGTCCCGCGGTTCGTACTTCGCCAGGCTGGGCGAGGACGCGATGCGGTGTGACAGGCGCACGCCCGCGCGCATGGTCGCCAGGTCGCGCTCGTCGTCGAAGAAGTTCGGATCGATCCGCGGCGCGAGCCGTGCGTCAGGACCGTTGAGGCGCACCGTGCCCCGGCTTTCGGGACGCAGCACGCAGGCGTGGAGCGAAAAGCCGTGGCCCTTCACCTTCTCGCGCCCGTGGTCCTCCAGCATGGCGGGGACGAAGTGCCACTGCACATCGGGTGCCGGCGCGCCGGGCATCACCGTCCAGAACCCGCCTGCTTCGGCATACGGCGTGGTCATGATCCCGGTGCGCTTGCGCCGATGTTCGACAATCGCCTTGGCCATGCGCACGGTGCCGGCAAGGCTATCGCCGATGAAGTCCTTGCTCTCGGTTTCCCAACTCGAAACGTAGTCGATGTGGTCCTGCAGGTCCGAACCCACGGCCGGCCGGTCGAGCTTTACCTCGATCCCATTGTCCTTGAGATGCTGCCCCGGACCGATCCCCGAGATCATCAGGATCTGCGGCGAATTGAAGGCGCCTGCCGACAGAACCACCGCGCCGCGGGCGTGGATGGTCCGTTCCTTGAGGCCGACCGAATAGGTCACCCCGGTCACTCGGCCCTCGGTAATCTCGAGCCGCTGCACCGTGACGCCGATACGCACGTCGAGGTTCTTCGAGCCTCGCAGCGGTTCGACATAGGCGCGCGCCGATGACCAGCGCTCGCCGTTCTTCTGGGTGACCTGGTAAAGCCCGAAGCCTTCCTGCGTCGCACCGTTGAAATCCATGTTGCGCGGCAGCTGCAGCTGCGCCGCTGCCTCAACGAAGGCGAGGCTGCCCGGGTTGGGCCATTTCTGGTCGCTGACCCACAGCGGACCATCATTGTTGTGGAACTCGTCGGCACCGCGGACATTGTGTTCGGCGCGCTTGAAGTAGGGGAGCACGTCCTCGTAGCTCCAGCCCGAGCAGCCGAGCGCCGCCCAATTGTCGTAGTCCCACTGGTTGCCGCGGATATAGACCATGGCGTTGATCGCGGATGAGCCGCCCAGCCCGCGTCCGCGCGGCTGGTAGCCGATGCGACCGTTGAGCCCCTTCTGCGGCACCGTCTCATAGCGATAGTTCGATGCATCGCGCAGGAAGGGCATGAAGCCGGGCGTCTTGATCAGGAAATTGTCGTTCCGTGGCCCCGCTTCCAGCAGGCAGACACGCTTGCCTGCCTCTGCCAGGCGGCCGGCCACGGCGCTGCCCGCGCTGCCCCCGCCGACAACGATAATATCGAATTCATCCATGATTACTCCTCTCGATTCGAGAGGTTAGGCAGGCTCCGTCTCGCCCGCAATCGGGTTTTCGGTTGAAACGGGATTTCCCGTCTGTGCCTGTCGTGTTGCCCAGCTCTCGCGGATCATATCGCTGGTTTCGCGGCTGCCGTCATGGGTCCAGCCCGGTTCGCGGAGCAAGTAGGACAGCTTGTGCTTCCACGGCGCGCGCCACATGTCCTGCACGATCCCGATCCATTCGTGGAACACGCTCCACAACAGGTTGAAGCTGCCGAGCTGCTTGACGATGCCATAGCGGATCTTCTCGTCGCGGCTTTCCGGCTCGAAGGTCCCGAACATCCGGTCCCAGACGATAAATACTCCCGCATAGTTGCGGTCGAGGTAGCGCGGGTTGGTCGCATGGTGGACGCGGTGGTGGCTCGGCGTGTTCATCACTGCCTCGAACCAGCGCGGCATGCGATCGATCGCCTCGGTATGAATCCAGAACTGGTAGATCAGGTTGAAGCCGCCGCAGATCGCGATCATCACCGGATGGAAGCCCAGCAGCACCATCGGCAGCTTGAAGGCGAAGCCGAGGGTCAAGAAGCCGGTCCAGGTCTGCCGCAAGGCGGTGGACAGGTTGTAATGCTGGCTCGAATGGTGGTTCACGTGGCTCGCCCAGAACCAGCGCACCCGGTGGCCGAAACGGTGGACCCAGTAATAGGCCAAGTCGTCGAGCACGAAGCAGGCGGCCCAGGCCCACCAGGCCCAGGGAACCTCGAACAGGCGGAACTGCCAGGTCCACAGGAACAGCGCGAGAAAGACACCGCCCGTCAACAGGCCTGCCACCGTACTGCCCAGACCGAAGGCAAGGCTGGTGAGCGTGTCCTTGGGTTCATAGGCATCGGGCCGCTTGCGCCTGGCCCACAGCATCTCGAGCAGGACCAGCGCCACGAAGCCGGGCACGGCATAGTCGACGGGAGAGAAGTCGGGCATGTCAGCGGCTTCCTTGGGCGTTGATTTCACGAGCCCATTGCTGGGGATTGGGAACGGTCAGTCGAGCCTGCCCATAGCGCCGCTCGCCGCTGTCGACGACCAAGGCCTCGCCATCGAGTTGGGCCCTCGCGCCTGCGGCAAGGATGCGTCCGGCAAAATGGGTGCCGTGGGGGCGGAGCAGCAAGACGCGGCCGGCCGCGTCGCGCATCAGAGCCCCGTAGCCTTCGCGGTCGAGCGCAATGGCGACCGGCGCATAGCCGCTGACCGCCTCGTCAGCCGCACGGCGGGCTTCCGATTCGTCATGCAACCGTGGCTGCGGACCCAGCTTCAACCAGCGCGCGACCCAGGCGAGCGCAAGAATGGCGACAAGCGATCCGACAAACTGGAGCAGGGCGGGTGAGAGATTCATGGCGAGGCGGATTGGCACGAGCTGTTGATTACGGCAAGCATGCAGGATGTGGGAGATATCGATGAAACTTGCCAGTACCGCCATTGCCTTGTCGCTGATTGCCACTCCGCTTGCCGCACAACAGGCCGACCCCTTGGCAGAGGTGGCGGTGCAGGGCGATCGCACCGCACGCGTCGCCAAGCAGATCTGGGATTGGGCAGAGCTTGGCTACCAGGAGGGCCGCTCTTCCGGCCTGCTGCAGGACGAATTGGAGAGCGAAGGCTTTGCCGTCACCGCGGGCGTTGCCGGCATTCCGACTGCGTTCGTGGCCGAATGGAGATCGAAGGGGGACAAGGATGGTCCGGTCATCGCGATCCTCGCCGAATATGACGCCCTGCCGGGAATCACCCAGTCCACTTCCGCGACTCGCGATCCGGTCGCGGACAAGCACGCCGGGCATGCCTGTGGTCACAACCTGTTCGGCGCCGGGTCCCTGACTGCGGCGATCGCGGTGAAGCGCTGGCTCGAGAAGACGGGGACGCCGGGCACGATCCGCCTCTACGGCACCCCGGCGGAGGAAGGCGGTTCGGGCAAGGTCTACATGACCCGTGCGGGGCTGTTCGAAGACGTCGATTTCGCGATCAACTGGCATCCGGACAGCATCAACAGCGCCGCAGCGGAAACCAGCCTTGCCAATCGTTCGGCCAAGTTCCGCTTCCACGGCGTATCAGCCCATGCTGCCGGCGCTCCGGAGCGCGGGCGCAGCGCGCTCGACGGGGTCGAGGCGATGAACATGATGGTCAACCTGATGCGCGAACACACCGATATGAACACGCGCATCCACTACGTCATCACCAGCGGCGGGTCGGCGCCCAATGTCGTTCCCGATTTCGCCGAGGTCTTCTACTACGTCCGTCATTCGGATGCCGATGAGGTCCGGGCGCTGTGGACCCGGCTGGAAGCCGCGGCCAAGGGCGCGGCGCTGGGCACCGGGACCGAAGTCGATTGGGAAATCATCCATGGCAACAATTCGCTGCTGCCGATCGAAGCGCTGGCCAAGGTGATGGATGCCAAGCTGCGCAGCCTCGGCGGTATCGAATACACGGCAGAGGAAAAGGCCTTCGCCGAACAGATAGCCAAGAGCTTCGGAGATCGTGCGGTGCCGGTCGAGAATGCGGCGACAATCCAACCCTATGGCAAGTCGTTGGGCTACGGGTCGACCGATGTCGGTGATGTGTCCTGGGCGACGCCCACCGTCGGTCTCAACACCGCGACATGGGTGCCCGGCACCAGCGCGCATAGTTGGCAGGCGGTCGCGGCGAGCGGATCTTCGATCGGTTTCAAGGGTGCGCAGCTGGCCGCCAAGGCGATGACGCTGATGGCCGTCGAGCTGTACACCAATCCCGAACTGCGCACTGCCGCGCGGGCAGAATTCGATGCAGCGCGTGGGCCCAACTACCGTTACGAATCGCTGCTGGGCGACCGCGACCCGCCGCTCGATTATCGCAAATAGTCAGCCGCGTGCGCGGGCGGCGAGCATGTCCATGGCCGGGCGGACCGGGCTGACATCGTAGCCAGCCGCCTGCGCTGCGGCAGCGATCGAGTCGGGATCGCCGCCCTCGCCGGCCTGCGCCAGCGACCAAAGCAGCGTGGAACGCGTGCCCGACCGGCAGAAGCCTAGCACCGGACCGGTGGTTTTCGCGAGGGCTTCGGTGAGCGCCGCCACCTGCGGTTCGCTGAAACCGGCCGAGGTCACCGGAATGGCGACATAGTCCATCCCTGCTGCCCGTGCGGCCGCCTCGATCTCCGCGCCTTCGGGCTGGTCGGGTGCTTCGCCGTCGGGCCGGTTGTTGATCACCAGCGTCACCCCCATGGCTGCCGCTTCGGCAATATCTTCGACCGAGACTTGCGGGCTGGCAAAGAAACTGTCGGACAGCTTGCGAAAATCGCTCATGCGGCTTCTCCACGGGGCTGAGGCGCGGCAGTGGCCTCCGGGTGCGATCGCCTTGCCAATTCGTGATGATGCACGCAAGCGAAAGGAAGCAAGGCCGCGCTTGGCGAAAATGTCACATTTTTGCGTCACAGGCGGCATGTCTGCTAAATCATTCGCGCGCGACGTCGTTTCGCGCTATGACCTTGCGAAGATGAGGCTGTTTGCGCGAGTTGTGCGGCAGCCACTGCCCGGCGCGTCCTGCAGCCCCCGCGCATGGCAGATCGAACAATGGGCGGCACGAAGGTACTATTCGAGTTATGGGTTACGACAGAGGGCGCCGTCGCGGACGGGACAAGCGCGACGGTTTCGGGGAGGACGGTTTCGACCCATTCGGTGGACCGCCCGCGGACTTTGCTCCGCACAATACATTTCGTGACGACCGCGGTGGCGGTGATCGCTTCGGCGGTGGTGGCGACCGTTTCGGCGGCGGCAATCGCGGCGGTGGCGGTGGCGGCGGCTTCGGCGGCGGCCCTCGTGGCGGCGGCGGCGGCGGCGGCGGCGGTTTCAACCGCATGCCGGCCCAGGTCGTGGGCACCGGCAAGGGCACGGTGAAGTTCTTCAACGGCCAGAAGGGATTCGGCTTTATCCAGCAGGATAGCGGTGGCGAGGACGTTTTTGTCCACATCAGCGCTGTCGAGCGGGCCGGCCTCGAGGGACTTGCCGAAGGGCAGGAGCTCGAGTTCAACCTCGTCGATCGCGGTGGCAAGGTTTCGGCGCAGGACCTGCAGGTCGTCGGCGATGTCATCCCCGTACAGCAGCGCGCTGGCGGCGGTGAGCGCGAAGCTGCTCCGCGCCGCGAACTGACCGGCGAGAAGGCGACGGGGACGGTGAAGTTCTTCAATTCGATGAAGGGCTTCGGCTTCCTCACTCGTGACGATGGCCAGCCGGACGCATTCGTTCACATCAGCGCTGTCGAGCGGTCGGGCCTGTCCGGACTGAACGAAGGCGAACGCTACGAGTTCGATCTCGAAGTCGACCGACGAGGCAAGTATTCGGCGGTCAACCTCGTTCCCGCATCGGAGTGAGGCGGCAGACCGCGATCCGGTTTGACCCGGGACGCGAGACGCAATAGATCGCTGGCAAACACGCGAATGGCGGTTCCTTGGGGACCGCCATTTGTCTTTGACCCTAAATGCCTTTTCGCGAATCCCCTGGGAGGAACCATGTCGATTACACCGCTGATGCCCGTCTATCCCCGTTGCGGGGTGCGCCCGGTCAAGGGAGAGCATTGCCACCTGATCGACGAGGACGGCACCCGCTACCTCGACTTCGCCAGCGGCATCGCGGTCAACCTGCTCGGCCACAGCCACAAGGGCCTGATCGGCGCGATCCAGAAGCAGGCCGAGACGCTGATGCACGTCTCGAACCTCTATGGCAGCCCGCAGGGCGAGGCGCTGGCCCAGCGCCTGGTCGACAAGACCTTTGCCGATACGGTGTTCTTCACCAATTCGGGCGCCGAGGCAGTCGAATGCGCGATCAAGACCGCGCGCGCCTATCACCAGCATGTCGGCAATGACGACAAGTTCGAGCTGATCACCTTCACCAACGCCTTCCACGGCCGCACGATGGCAACCATCAGCGCTTCGAACCAGGAGAAGATGCACAAGGGCTTCATGCCCCTGCTCGCCGGGTTCAAATATGCCGAGTTCGACGATCTCGAAAGCGCTAAGGCGCAGATGGGCCCGAACACTGCGGGCTTCCTGGTCGAACCGATCCAGGGCGAGGGCGGCATCCGTCCGGGTTCGGAAGAGTTCATTCGCGGCCTGCGCCAGCTCGCCGACGAAAACGACCTGATGCTGGTGTTCGACGAGGTCCAGTGCGGCGTTGCCCGCACCGGCAAGCTCTACGCCTACGAACACTACGGTATCGAACCGGACATCATGGCCACTGCCAAGGGTATCGGCGGCGGCTTCCCGCTAGGCGCCTGTCTCGCGACCGAGAAGGCCGCGCGCGGCATGGGTTTTGGCACGCATGGCTCGACCTATGGCGGCAACCCGCTGGCGATGGCCGCGGGCATGGCGGTGATGGATGCCGTCGCCAACGACGAATTCCTCGCCGAAGTGACGGAGAAGGGCGAGCGCCTGCGCACCCGCCTTGAACAGTTCATCGGCAATTACCCCGAACTGTTCGAACTGGTCCGCGGCAAGGGCCTGATGCTCGGCCTCAAGATGAAGGTCGAAAGCCGGCCCTTCTTCGTCCACCTGCGCGACAATCACCAGCTGCTGACCGTGGCGGCCGGCGATAACACGCTGCGCGTCCTGCCGCCGCTGGTGGCGGGCGACGCCGAGTTCGACGAATTCTTCGACAAGCTCTCCGCCGGTGCGGCGAGCTTCGATCCGGGGGCCTGACGATGAGCGGCGGTGACGCGCTCGACCTGGCCCCGGCGGTGAGGAACTTCCTCGACCTGTCGGACGCGGGCGGGGATACGATCGCCGCCATGCTCGCCGATGCGCAGGACCGCAAGGCGGCGCGTGCCGGCTGGCCAAAGGGACGGCCTGATTCGGACGCCCCGCTGGCCGGTCACGTGCTGGCGATGATCTTCGAGAAGAACTCGACCCGCACGCGGGTGAGCTTCGACATCGCCATGCGCCAGCTTGGGGGCAGCTCGCTGATCCTCGATTCGGGAACCAGCCAGCTTGGCCGGGGTGAAAGCATCGCGGACACCGCGCGCGTGCTCAGCCGCATGGTCGATGCGATCATGATTCGCACCGACGACCATGCCAAGGCCGAGGAACTGGCGCATTACGCGCATGTGCCCGTCATCAACGGGCTCACCGACCGGTCGCATCCCTGCCAGATCGTCGCCGATCTGCTGACCATGGTCGAACAGGGCAAGGCGCTTCCTGGCCTCGAGGTCGCCTGGCTGGGTGATGGCAACAATGTGCTGCACTCGATCCTCGAGGCGGCCGGTATCTTCAAGTTCAACGTCCGCGTCGGCACGCCGCAGGGGTATGAACCCGATGCGGAGTTCGTCGCCATGGCGCGGGCCGGCGGGGCGCGAGTCACCTTGACCCAGGACGCCGCCGAAGCGGCCGCAGGTGCCGACATCGTCGTGACCGACACCTGGGTTTCGATGGGGCAGGAGCATGTGCATAACAAGCTCGCCGCGATGGAGCCCTTCCGCGTCGATGCGAAGCTGATGGCTCGCGCCAATCCCGATGCGCGCTTCCTCCACTGCCTGCCCGCCCATATCGGTGACGAGGTCAGCGAAGAGGTGTTCGAGAGCGAGCAATCGGTTGTTTTCGATGAAGCCGAGAACCGGATTCACGCGCAGAAATCGGTGCTGCTGTGGTGTTTCGGCAAGCTCTGAAACACCCCTAACAATCGCGCTTGCCTTGCCCCATATGGCGGCGATGACTGATTCCGAGCACAATCCCGCCGAAACCTATTCGGAGCGCCTGCTGGGCTTCACCATCCCCTCGCGGAATGCGCGGGGGCGGCTGGTGCGGCTCGACCGGACGCTCGATGCGATCCTGTCGGCGCACGACTATCCCGCCCCAATCACTCACCTGCTGGCCGAGGCGCTGGTCCTGGCTACCCTGATGGGCGGCCTGCTCAAGGACGGGGGATCGCAGGTCACGATGCAGGCGCAGACTGAAGCGGGCGCGGTCAAGCTGCTCGTCTGCGACTACAAGGACGGCGACCTGCGCGGCTATGTCGACTTTGATGCCGATGCGCTGGCCGAGCTGGGTGCCAACCCCTCGCTGTTCGCGCTGTTCGGCAAGGGTTATCTTGCGATCACCTTCGACATGGCAAAGGGCAAGGGCCGCTATCAGGGCATCGTCCCGCTGGAGGGCGGGAGCCTTTCCGAAGCGTGCGAGAACTACTTCTTCCAGTCGGAGCAGGTGCCGACACTGATTCGCTGTGCCGTACGCTCGGACGGCAGTGCCTGCGTAGCCGCGGGCCAGCTGGTCCAGCACCTGCCCGATGGCGAGGAAGGGCGCGAACGCCTGCATGCCCGGCTCGACCATCCAGAATGGGAGCACGTCGCAGTCTTGGCGGGGTCACTCCGCCATGACGAACTGCTCGATCCCGAGCTTTCGCTCGAAGCGATCACCTGGCGCCTGTTCCACGAGGAAGAGCAGGTCAGGGTGCAGCCCGGCTCGGCGATCGAGCGTGGGTGCCGTTGCACGGTCGAGCATTACCGCCAGGTCATCGCCCGTTTCCCGGAGGAAGATCGCGCCGACATGCGCAATGAAGCCGGGGAAATCGTCGTCGATTGCGCCTTCTGCTCGAAGCAGTTCACCATCGCCGCGTAACGGTGTGTCGATGTTATACAACGGTTAATCGCAGATTTGCTCTATTGGAAGCGAATCACGGAGGCGACTGAAGCTGTTGGTACGCGAAAGGTTTGTGAAGGAAATGAGCCGCAAGGGAATGCTTATGGTGCTTGCAACGCCGCTCTTGGCGCTTGCGGTGCCTGTGCTCGCCCAGGCCTCGCTGGCCATGCTCGATTCGCTCGACAAGGGCGGATGGGAGCTTCGCTATCGCGACGGCACGGCGATGCGCAAGGTATGCGTCAAGACGGGGCGTGAGTTCATCCAGCTGCGCCACACCGATTCCGGCTGCAACCGCTTCGTGGTCGAAGACGGCACCAATGAGGTGACCGTACAATATACCTGCCGCGGCAATGGCTACGGGCGAACGAACATCCGCAAGGAAAGCGGCATCCTCGTCCAGATCGACAGCCAGGGCATCGCCGATGGCAAGCCCTTCCAGTTTTCGGCCGAAGGTCGCCGCTCGGGATCGTGCAGCTGACGGTTGCCGCTCATCGCGTTCCGTCCTAGCGGCAAGCCATGACGAATGACGACAAGGCGCAGCCCGGCCCGGCGGTCGTGCTGCTTTCAGGCGGGCTCGATTCGATGGTCACCGCGGCGATTGCGCGCGAACGCGGCCATGCGCTCCACGCGCTGAGCATCGACTATGGCCAGCGTCACCGCCGCGAACTTGAGTCGGCGCAGGCGATTGCGGAACGGTTGGGGGTGGAACGCCATGTGATGCTGCCGCTCGACCTGCGGCGGTTCGGTGGCTCGGCGCTGACCGATGATATCGACGTCCCGAAGTCCGGGGTCGGCAGCGATATTCCGGTGACCTATGTCCCGGCCCGCAATCTCGTCTTCCTTGCGCTCACCACGGCCCTTGCCGAGAGTTCGGGCTCGCGCGACATCTTCATCGGGGTCAATGCACTCGACTATTCGGGTTACCCCGACTGTCGGCCTGAATTCATCGCGAGCTTTGCCGAAACTGCGCGACTTGGGACCAAGCAAGGGGTCGAGGGTGCGCCCTTCACGATCCACGCACCACTGCAGCACATGACCAAGGCGGATATTGCGCGCGAGTGCCACCGGCTCGGGCTCGATCCGGCGTGGAGCTGGTCCTGCTATGATCCCTTGCCGGATGGGACCGCCTGCGGAGCCTGCGATTCCTGTCGTTTGCGGCGAAAGGGGTTTGACGAAGCGGGGCTTATCGATACGACACGTTACGCAGAAGGAATGCCTTCGCTAACGGAGTAGGGATTTGACCGAGACGACCGACGCCGCCGCGCAGGCAGACCTTCCGGCAGCAGCGGTGGGGGACAAGGTTCCAGCCTATAGCTGGTATGTCCTTTTCACACTTGTCGTTGTTTACATCCTCAATTTCATCGACCGACAGATCCTTTCGATCCTTGCGGTCGACATCAAACGGGACCTCGGCCTCACCGATGGCCAGCTTGGCTTCCTCGGCGGCGCGGCCTTTGCGGTGTTCTACGCCCTGTTCGGGGTGCCGCTCGGCAGGCTGGCCGATCGCTGGCACCGGGTCCGGCTGCTGACGATCGGGCTTGCCTTGTGGTCGGCGATGACCGCCGCCTCCGGCCTGGCGCGAAACTATCTGACGCTATCCTTGGCACGCATGGGCGTTGGCGTTGGCGAAGCAACGGCCAGTCCCACCGCCTATTCGCTGATCTCGGACTATTTCCCCGCCAAGAAACGCGCGACCGCGCTCGCGATCTACTCATCCGGCCTTTACCTGGGCGGCGGTGTGTCGCTGCTGATCGGTGCGAAGATCTCGCTGGTTTGGGATACCGCTTATCCCGGCGGCGGAATCGGCGGACTGGTCGGCTGGCAGGCCGCCTTCCTGGCGGTGGGTCTCCCGGGGATCTTGATGGCGATCTGGGTTGCCACCCTGCGCGAGCCGGAGCGCCCGCCTGAGGAGCATTCGACGGGCCGCCATCCCCTGCGCGACTTCTTCGTCGACCTGTCGATGCTGCTGCCGCCCTTCACCCTGGTTCATGCAGCACGGCGTGGGATGAAGGCGCTTGTGGCCAATATTGCCTTCGCTGCCGCGATGGTTGCAGCGGCCATTTTGATGATCGGAATTACGGGCAACACCCCCCAGTGGTCGGCAATGGCTTTCGGCTATTACGCGGTGTTTTCATGGGCCGGTACGCTCAAACAGCACGATCCCGCCACCTTTAGGCTGATTTGGGGCACTCCGGCATTCATCTGCACCGCGCTGGGTTACGGGCTGGTCTCGCTCGGCGCCTATGCGCTCGCCTTCTGGGCGGCCCCCTATGCCGAGATCGTGCTCAAGCTGCCGAAAGAGGAGCTGGCCTTTATCCTGGGTGCCAATGGCGCAGCCTCCGGCTTCCTTGGCGTGATCCTCGGGGGACGGCTGTCGGACGCCCTTCGCCAGCGCCATCCGTCGGGGCGGATCCTTATGATCATGTTCGGCATCCTTGCGCCGATCATTCCGATCTGGGTGGGTTTCACCACCGAGGATGCCACGGTGTTTTACGTGATGAATTTCCTGGCTGGCCTGTTTGCCGCCACTGCCTTGGGCGCGGCAGCTGCGACTACGCAGGACCTGGTGCTTCCGCGCATGCGGGGTACGGCCACGGCCTCGTTCTTCCTCGCCACGACATTGGTCGGGCTGGCGGTCGGCCCCTATATGGTCGGCCAGATTTCCGAACTGACTGGCAGTATGCGGATCGGGGTTTTATCGCTGATCGCGGTCGCACCGATATCGTTGGGCTTGCTCATCTGGGCCTACCGCGCCCTTCCGGAAGCCGAAGCCACGATCGAGGAGCGCGCCCGGGCCGCAGGTTGACCGGTATCGGTCAGCTCGACGGGTTCAGGACACCGCAAGCGATCCTGGCGCCTGCGTTCCCTGAGGGATCGCTGCGGTAGTCGTCGGGCCCCGCGTGGATCACGACGGCGGTACCGTCGGCGTCGAAGATCCTTGGCAGGAGTGTGCTGGCGTCTCCGGTGAGGTCGGCAACCAGCGAACCGGTCCGGTTACTGGCGACTACCAGGTTGGGCAGGTCGCCGAGGTGTTTGCCGCCTTCGGCTAGCGATCCGTGATGCCTTCCGTCAGGATTGAGATGTCCCCCGGCGCTGCCGAAATCGGGTGCCGTGCAGCTGCCCGTCGTGTGCAGGTGGAAGCCGTGCTCTCCGGCAGGTATGCCGACCACCGCGACAACCAGTGATAAGGTGGACCCGGTCTGGACCAGATGGACATTGCCCGTCGGCAGCCCGTCGGAAGTTCGCAACGCCGCTTCGCCGACGCGCGTGTCAGGCAGGGCGTCGACAGTGGTGCAGGCGCCTGCGAGCAAGGCAATGAACGGGACAAGGGCAAGCTGGGCACGCATGGCGGGTCTCCACGATTATGTCGGTTTCGTTCAACCAATGAAAAAGGGGCCGGATCGCTCCGGCCCCTCGTCCTGTATCGCGAAATTCGCGAAACTTACATGCCCGAACCCGGACCGTAGGTGAGTTCCACACGACGGTTCTGGAGTTCACGCACGCCGTCCGCGGTCGGGACGCGCGGCTGCGATTCACCGAACGCTTCGCTGGTAATCCGGCCGTCCGGAATACCGCGCGAGGTGAGGTAACCGCGAACCGAGGCGTTACGACGCTCGGCGAGGCCCATGTTGTACGTCGGCGTACCCGAACGGTCGGTGTGACCGGCGAGCATGACCGAAGCGGTGCCGCAATTGGCATAGGCCGAAACCGCGTTGTCCAGAATGGTCGCAGCTTCCGGGGTGATCGCCGATTCGTCCCAGTTGAAGAAGACGATGTACGGACCCGTCTGGCACACCGGCGCCGGCGGCGGCGGAGGCGGCGGAGGCGGCGGGGGTGGCGGCGGCGGAGGCGGCGGAGGCGGCGGAGGTGGCGGCGGTGCCGGCGGCTCGCCGAAGTTGTAGGTCAGCGTCGCCAGCAGCGAGTGCGAGCGGTAGCCGACCTTCGCGTCCGTGCCGTCAGCCGCAACCAGGTTGTTGCTGAACTGGTTGTAGAAGCGATACTTCAGACCGATGTCGATCTTGTCGCTGATCGGCTTACGGACGCCGGCAAGAATCTGCCATGCGAAGCCAGAGTCGCTGTCGTCTACGTCGAGACCCGCGATCGGGGTGAGTACGGCAACCTTGACGCGGCCGACGCCGACACCACCGCCGACAAAGCCCTGCAGGCCGTCATCGGGACCAAAGTCAACCAGGCCGTTGAGCATGAAGCTGAGAGCTTCTGCGCCACCGCCGACTTCGGCATCGTTGAGCGAGTTGACGTCGTCGGTGTAGCTGGCTTCCTCAGCGCGACGATGGCTGACTTCCGCTTCCATGCGGAACGGGCCGAAATCATAGCCGACGATACCACCGATATCGTAACCAGTGTCCGTATTGAGCGTGCCAACTTCGTTGGAGCCCCGGAGGTTGTCGATATCCTCGACCAGCATGACACCGGCATCGACTTCGACATACCAGCTGTCGTCACGTGCCAGGGCAGGCGAAGCAAGGGCCGTTGAGGCCATCGCCATTCCTATGACGAATTTCCGCATTATTGTTTCCCCTTTTTGCGAATAGGATTCACCGAGTGAAAGTTATCTAACTTTTCGCCCCGTAGGTGGCAAGCAGACAATGTTTGCCTACTGTTGCATTTTTGCCTCTTTCGCGATCCGATTTATTAAGTTCTGTGAAGGGGATACCCTTCATGGCCGTTCAAACGTCGCCCGCCGAGTTCGGTTCCCGCCTAGGCGCCGGGGATAATCCGATGTGCCCGCAAGATTGCCAGGATTGTGGCAATGATGTCCCGTGCCTCGACATCCACGACGCTACCGCCCGATGGATCAGTCGGAATGGGGGCTGCATCCCAGCTGTCTGAAAATGTTCGGTAGCGGTCCTGCGCCTGGTCGAATGCACGCAAGCCACGGAATGGTGGGGCGAATGTCCATTGATCTCCGTCCCACCACGCGAGGCAATCGTCCCGCCCTGACCACTCACCAACCGCGCCGGCCGCGACGATCCAGCAGTCCCCGGCGGAAGGTGCTGCCGGGGGCGACGCGCTCGTCCCGACCACCGACGGATGAAGCAGGGCATCTACCCGGGCAAAGGCTTCGTTGACGAAGATCTCTTTCTGCGCCTGACCGGCAGGCATGGCTGTGCTGCGGGCCGCGCAGGCTCTCCGGCTCGGCAGCCGAATAGAGCGTCGCCTGCGCGCCGTTGGGCCATGTCAGCCGCCGCAGCGACGGCTCGAAGTCGGGTGCGGCCTCGGGAGGGCAGCAGGCCAATATGCCGCTCTCGCCCTCGACCATGACGGCGCGGCCTTCGCCGAGATTGGCTGCGACCAGCGCAATGCGCGCGTCGGGCAGATTGTCCGCCGTGAAGCGGACCCATTCCGCCCCCGCGCGGGTCTTGCCGAAGCCGCGACCCGCCATGACGAGCCAGATGTACCAGGCATTGTCGGATGGCAGCTGGCCCTCGTGCGCGTAATTGCGGAAGTCGACCACGAAGGCGTCTCGCTCTTCCTGCGTGAGACCGTGGACGAAGGCCTCGCGCTCCGCCGGGGTGAGGCGCGCCCAGACGCCGGGCCGCGACAGGGGTCGGCTCATGCCGGAGAGATATCCCGGCCCGCGACCTTCTGGCGCAGTTCCTCGACCTTGCGTTCGATCGTTTCGCGGACTTGCGCGGCACTGACATTGGCCCGCTGCGCGCGCTCTTTCGCGACGGTTTCCTTGTGTGCGGCCAGCAGGCGCAGGGCCACCGCCACGTCCATCTTCCGTGCCGGGGCGGGATCGCGGAGAAAGCCGAGCACCTCCATTTCGAGGTTGGCATAGCCTTCGAACAGGGCGACGCGCCATTGGGCGGCGAAGTCCCGATTGGCGCGGCGGCTGCGATAGACGTCGCTCGTGGGGACGCCCGCCTTCGCGGCGGATGCAGTCACGTTGGAGGTTTCGGCCAGCTCTTCGAGGAAGACCTTCTTCCATTGCTCGTCCTTGCGCTGCGCCGCGCTCTGGTTCCCCGCCTTGCGCCCGCTCAAGGCGAAGATTTCGAGGGCTTCGTCCCATGCGCGGCTGAAGGCGCCGCATTTCTTCTTGCGGGTGTAAGGTCCGCTGGTGGTGATGCCCGTCGCCTCGGCGGCGGCGGTCACCTTGCCCAACTGCTTGAGCCCTTCGATGAAGGCGTTTTCCCACCAGGGGCGGTCGCTCGCTGCTTCGTCTGTCATTGAGTGCCTCCCGGAACTTGGCGAAATTGCCGACGGCGGAGACGAAAAGGGGCGGTCCCGCTGCCGGGCCGCCCGTTCGAATCACACTATCGCGATGTTCCGTATTGCTAACCAAACAGCGTCACGATGTCAATCAAAAAGTACCAAATAGGTTATTACCGCGGCGATTGCCAACCGTCCGGTGCTCGCCTAATCGTCGCTCTCACTCCGGGCTCTCAGGAACGCTCCCTGCCATGATCATGAAACCGCTCCGCGGCCTCTACGACTGGACCATGGACAAGGCCGCCCACCCCCATGCGGTGTGGTGGCTCGCCTTCTTCAGCTTCATCGAATCCTCCTTCTTCCCGATCCCGCCGCATCCGCTGCTCGGCCTGATGTGCCTTGCCGAACCGAAGAAGGCGCTGCGCTATGCGCTGGTCTGCACCATCGCCTCGGTGCTGGGCGGGATGCTCGGCTATGCGATCGGCTATTTCGTGTTCGAGGCGGTCGGGACCTGGCTGATCGGTTCGATCGGGATGACCGAGATGCTGCCGGTGGCGCAATGCATGGTCGATCGCGACGGGGCCTGGGTGGTGTTCGTCGCCGCCTTCACGCCGCTGCCCTTCAAGCTGGCGACGATCGTGTCCGGATTCCTCGGCATGTCCTTCTTGCCGTTCCTGATCGCCAGCATCGCCGGGCGGGCCTCGATCTTCATGATCGTGGGCGTGCTGTTCCGGATCTTCGGAGCGCCGATCAAGCGCTTTATCGACGAGTACCTCGGCTGGGTGACGCTCGCCTTCGTGGGCCTGGTCGGCGCAGGCTTCCTCGCACTCACCCAGTTTGGCGATGGCGACGAGGATGGCCGGGATGCCGCGGATAGCTGCGCGGTGCCATCGGCCTCCGCAGCCGCCTGACGCTCAGTCGAGCGAGGCCAGTGCCAGCTGGTCGCGGTCGGGGATGCGGATCTCGCGATAGCCGCGTTCGATCAGCCGCCGCTTCTGCAGTTCACCCAGGGCGGCATTGGCGGTGGCGCGGGTGATCCCGAGCAGGTCGGCCAGCTCCTGCTGGGTCACCGCCACGCTGGCCGGCCCGGGCATGCCGCCTGCCATGGTCGCCAGCAGCCCGGCCATGCGCGCCGAATTGGTGCCGCGGCGCAGTCCCGCCAGCAGGGCCAGCGTTTCCTGCAGTTGCTCGGACAGCGCCGCCAGCAGCGCCCGGGTCGAAGCGGGGTAATTGCCCAGCGCCTCGAGAAAGGTGCGCGCGCCGATCAGCCGCAGCCGGCTCGGCCCGCGCGAGACTGCATCGACGATGCGCGGCCTGCCCGAGAAGACCGCGAGCTCGCCATAGGAGTCGCCCGCGCCGAGTAGCGCGACCGCGCGGAAATCGCCATCGGCCAGGAACTGCCCGACCATCACCGCGCCTTCCTCGATCAGCCAGAACCCGTCGGCGGTGTCGCCGCGCTGCTGAATCAGCTGGCCGTCCTCGAAATGGCGCACCGCGGCGTTGCGGATCAGATGCACCTGCAGCGCAGGGTCGAGCGCCTCGAACAGCATCGGGGTCGCCAGCGAACGCCGAGTCGCACCAGAATGTAAAGAGTTGGACATTCTTTCCTCCCGGTAAACGCTACACCGCGAATCGACAAGATTTCACGGGAGGGAATGAATGTCCGCTTCGACCATTGCCATCGTCGCCATCTACCTCGGTTTCGCCCTGCTGGAGCTGTGGCATTCCAACCTGTTCCGCAAGGAAGAGCAGACCCGTGACGACGGGATCGTCGAGGCGGTCAGCATGACCCTGCTATTGGCGGTGACCCAGCCCACCGTACTGCTCGCGTCGGGCGCGCTCGCCAACTGGATCGCGCCGCAATATGCCGGCGCGCTGGCAGGCCTCAACATTCTCGCCGCGCTCGGCCTGTTCCTGATCCTCGACGACATGATGCAATATTGGTGGCACCGCGCGAGCCATTCGACCCCTTGGCTCTACAACCTCCACCGGGCGCATCACAACGCGAAGTACATGAGCGTGCGCCTCGTCTACCGGAACAACATCATCTATTATGCCCTGATGCCGAGCCTGTGGTTCGCCGGCGTGCTGATCTGGCTGGGCCTCGGCTGGGTCTATGCCGGATACATCGTGGTCAAGCTGCTGGTCATCACCGGCGCGCATTCGGACGTCGCCTGGGACAAGCCGCTCTATGCCATCAAGTGGCTCTCGCCGGTGATGTGGGTGGTGGAACGGACCATTTCGACCCCGGCCACGCACCATGCCCACCATGGACGCCATGCCGATGATCCTGCGGTCCACTACAAGGGCAATTACGGCAACCTGCTGTTCTTCTGGGATGTGCTGTTCGGCACGGCCAAGATCACGCGCACCTTCCCCAAGAGCTATGGGGTGGAGAACCTCGCCCCGGCGACGCTCGGCCAGCAGCTGCTGTGGCCGATCTTCCCGGAGAACAAGGCACAGCCCGAACCAGCGTCGCAGACGGGCAGCACGCAGACGGCTTGATGGAGGGGACGGGTGGCTGGTCGGAAGAACCGGCCACCCGCTTCATCACATAGTCACGCGAAGGCGAGCCGCACACCGGTCAGGTTCAGTCCGCCGTGACCAGCTGCCACCATCCGCTCGAAACATTCGAGGGCTGCCCCCGCTATCGGCGAGGCATCGGGTGTTTCCGCGATCGCGTAGCGCAGATCCTTCGCCACCAGGTCGATGGGGAACATCGCATCGTCCTTCTCGGCTAGCATGAGACCGGCAGCGGCACGTGCGGCGGGGGACAGGAGCGGGGTTTCCTCGAGCAGTGCGATGCCTGTCTCAGGTTCGATTCCCCTTGCTTCCAAGCGCGCGTTGATTTCCGCCAAGGCAACGACCTGGATCGCGAAGAGCGCATTGGCGGCCAACTTCAACGCCGCTCCGGAACCGCGTCCACCGGCATGAAGTTGCTTGCCGCCCATGGCACCGAGCACTGACCTTACGCTTTCGAGGACGGCTCCATCGCCACCGACCAGATGGATCAGCGCCCCAGCTTCCGCCTGCGGGCGGCTGCCCAGTACCGGCGCATCCAGCAAAGCTATCCCTCTTGCATCGCAAGCTGCACCAAGGCGCTCGACCTGCGCCACGCTCAATGTCGAGCTTTCGATGGCTACGGCGTTACCGTCCATGCCGGCTAGCGCCCCGGTCCCGGGGTCGAGCCAGACGGTTTCGGATGCTGCATCCCCATGCACCATGGCAATCACGACCTGCGCCCCGGCCACGGCATCGCGCGGAGCCAGCTTGGCGCCCGTGCGGTTCCAGCGCACCACATCGAACCCCGCCGCTTCCAACCGATCGGCCATCCGCGATCCCATTGCCCCCATTCCAAGTACTGCGACCCTGGTCATCGATAGCTCCTTCGCTTGAACGGCGTCGTGCCGCCCGGAACCAGATGGAGTATTCCAGAGTGTGCTGGTAGAAGCGTCAGATCGCTAACTTTCATTCGCAAGAGGAATGAATGGATCGCCTGCTTGCCATGCGCTACTTCATCGCCACGGTCGAATCCGGCAGCATTTCGGCTGCCGCCCGCCGCCTGCAAATCGGCCAGCCCACGGTTTCCAAGATGCTCGCCGCGCTCGAAAGCCATTTGGGGGCGCGGCTGTTGGTACGCACGACCCGCAGCCATGCCCTGACCGAAGCTGGGCGCCGCTACCTAGACCACGCCAGGATCGCGCTGGACGAAGTCGAGGAGGCCGAAGCGGCCGCCCGATCGGAGAACGCCTCCCTGTCGGGCTGGCTACGGATCGCTGCCGCCCCGGTCCTGGCGGCGCAGGTGATCATTCCCCGCCTGCACGCATTCCGAGCGCTCCATCCCGACCTGAAGCTCGACCTGGTTCTCGACGATCGGCAAATCGACCTGGTTGCCGAGGGGATCGACGTGGCCTTGCGCGCAGGCGAGCCGGGCCAGGTCAATCTTGTGGGAAGACGCATCGCAAGTATCGGACGCGTGCTGGTAGGTTCGGCCGAGTATCTCGTGCAGGCGGGAAGGCCCGAACATCCCGACCAATTGCCCCAGCATTCGCTGATAAGCTACGCCGAATATGGAACCGATAGCTGGCGGTTCGAGCGGGGGGACCAGGTAGTCCGGCCCATCATCGAGCCGTCACTGCGGGTGACCGCGGCTGAAGGCCTGCGTGCTTGTGTCCTGGCGGGAATGGGGCTGGCGGTGGCGTCGAGCGCCATGTTCCCCAGCGAACTCACCGATGGACGCGTGCAACGCGTGCTTTCGGACTGGCGCCTGCCGCTGGTCGATCTTTGGGTGCTCTATCCGCAAGGACGGCGGCCCTCGGCCAGGGCCAGCAAATTTGCCCAATGGATGGGTGAAGTCGGCGCGACGCTGTCTTTCCCGCCGTCCGGCGGTGGCAATCAGCGATCGCGGTAGTCGGGGCGGCGCTTGTCAAGGAAGGCGCGTTGCGCCTCCAGCGCGTCGGCGGTCTGGCTCAGCATCACCTGCTGCCGATCCTCGATCGCCAGCGCCGCCTCGAAGCCCGGCGCATCGATATTGCGATTGAGTGCATCCTTGCTCAGCCGCAGCCCCATTGGGGCGGTCAGCAACATGTCCTCGACGATTTTCGCGGCAGCCGCATCGAGTTCCTCCGGCTCGACCACCGCACTGACGAAGCCCGAGGCGAGCGCCCGGTCGGCGTGGATGAACCGCCCGGTGAGGATCATCTCGCTGGCAAGCGATGAGCCGACCAGACGCGGCAGGAAATAGCTCGATCCCATATCGCAGCCGCCCAGCCCGATCTTGATGTAGGCGGCGTTCATCCGGAAATCGGGGGTGCAGAAGCGGATGTCGCTCGACAGCAGCAGCGATAGCCCGCCGCCGCAGGCCGCGCCCTGCGCCAGCGCGATGATCGGTTGCGGGCAACTGCGCATCAGCTGCATCACCGTGGCGATGGCGCGTTGCGTCCTCCAGGTATGGTGGACCGCGCCCTCATTTCCGGTGTTCTTCCAGCTTGCGAGGTCGAGCCCCGCGCAAAACGCCCGACCTGCGGCCTTGAGGATCACGATGCGCACATCGGTCCGCTCGTGCAGCCCGCGGAAATAATCCTGCAGGGCATAGATCAACGCCTCGTCCATGGCGTTGAGCCGCTCGGGCCGGTTCAGCGTGACCGTCTCGACCGCACCCTCGGAATGGATCAGGATCGGGTCGGTCACGCCTTGTCTCCGGTCAGATGATGCCGACTGCCTTGCCGGCCTCTTCGAAGATTCGCAGGATCTCGCCCACTTCCCCTTCGGTATGCTCGGCACACAGCGAGCAGCGCAGCAGCGTCATGTTGGCGGGTGTCGCGGGCGGGCGGGCAAGGTTGACGTAGAGGCCGCCCTTGATCAGTGCCTCCCACATGGCCGCGCCGCGCTCGAGGTCGGGCATGATCACTGCGATGATCGCGCTCTGCGGTTCAGCGGTGCCGAGCTGGAAGCCGAGCTCGCGCAGGCCCTTGTGCAGCGTCTTCGAATTCTCCCACAGGTGGGCACGCTTGTTCGAACCGTGCATCAGTTTGCGGATGCTGGTCTCGGCGGTCGCGACCACGCTGGGCGGAAGCGAGGCGGTGAAGACATAGGGCCGACAGACGAGGCGCATGATTTCGAACTTGGGATGGTTCGAGACGCAGAAGCCGCCGACCGTGCCGACGCTCTTGGAGAAGGTACCGATGATAAAATCGACGTCGTCGATGCACCCGGCCTGTTCGCACACGCCGCGGCCGTTCTCGCCGATGAAACCCATCGAATGCGCTTCGTCGACCAGCACCATGGCACCGTATTTCTTCGCCACCGCGACCATTTCGGCCAGCGGGGCGATGTCGCCGAGCATCGAATAGACGCCTTCGAGCACCACCAGCTTGCCCGCCCCTTCGGGGATACGGCGCAGGCGCTTTTCCATCGCCTCGATGTCGTTGTGCTTGAACGGCACCACTTCGGCATCGCCCAGCTTGCAGCCGTCCCAGATGCTGGCGTGGCTGTCGATGTCGAGCACGATGTAGTCGCCCTTGCCGGCGATGGTGCTGATGATCCCGAGATTGGCCTGGTAGCCGGTCGAGAAGACCATCGCATGGTCCATGGCGTAGAAGTCCTTGAGCGCCTGCTCGACTTCCTTGTGGCCCTGGTAGGTCCCGTTGAGCACGCGGCTGCCGGTGGTGCCCGAACCGAAATCGGCCAGCGCCTGCTTGCCCGCTTCGACCACGTCCGGGTCGAAGGTCATGCCCATGTAATTGTAGGTGCCGAGCAGTATCGTCTCGCGCCCGTTGCAGATCGCGCGGGTCGGCGAGAGGACCTTTTCCATCACCAGGTTGAACGGGTCTTCCTGGCCGGTTGCGAGCAGGCCTTCACGCAGGGCGATGATATCGTCGAACTTGCTGAACAGGTCCGGCGCGCTGGTCATGTCGTGCATCAGTCGGCCTGCAGCTTCGTGACCGCGTCCACCAGCTGGCCGTAATTCTCGATCTCGGCCTGCTGGTTCATGCTGATGATGATATCGAACTCGTCTTCGATCGCGGCGACGAAGTCCATCACGGTCAGGCTGTCGAATTCGAGGTCGTTGGCGAAAGTGGTGGTGTCGGTCACCTCGGCGCCCTTCTTGTTGAAGGGCTCGATCAGCGAACGGATGGCGGTATCGACTTCGGCGCGGTCCATGGCGGTGCGTTCCAATCCTTGTGTGGCTCGGCAGCGAAGCTGCGCGGCGCATGCATGCCGCGGCAAAACGGCCAAAGGGCATGCTTGTCAAGCGCGGGCCGCAATGGCAAGTTCCGTCCAAGGTCGCAAACGTCTGTTCCAGCGAGGAAAAGCGGATGAGCGATTCAGCACGTGCAGAGCCGATAGTGGCCGATGAATCGGACACTGCTGCTGCGCCGATATCAAAGACCTATTCGAACCAGGCGATCCACCTGATGCGCACCGCGCAGATGAGCACGCTCAAGCTGTCGCAGATGGCCGACCAGAAGGCCTCGATCCTGCTGGGCGCGACCTTCCTCGTCTTTTCGCTGTCGGTCAGCCGCGCGCTGAGCGGGGGGATGCCGATTTCGCTGATGATCCTCGCTGGGTTCTCCTTCGCCAGCTCGCTGTGCGCGGTGATGGCGGTCCTGCCCAAGGTTGGTCGACCGACAGGCAAGATCAAGAACGCCAACCTGCTGTTCTTCGGTCACTTTACCTGGATGGACGAGGAGGAATGGCAGGACCAGCTGCTCGAACGGTTGGAGACGGACGAGACCGTGTTTCGCACCATGGCGCATGACATGTACCAGAACGGCCAGGTGCTCGCGGGCAAGAAATACCGCTTCCTCGCGCTAGCCTACAAGATGTTCATGACCGGCCTGTTCCTCACCCTGACCGTCTTCGCCATCGAGACGCTCCTGAGCTAGTCTTCGGCCGGTAGCAGCGCGCGCACCGCCGCCATGAAGGGGCCGATCGAGACCGGCTTGGCGAGATAGTCTGCCGCCCCCGCATCGCGGATCCGCTCCTCGTCCCCCTTGCCGGCATAGGCGGTCACCGCCAGCACCGGGATGGCTTCGAGCGTGGCTTCGGCCTTGAGCTGGGCGATCAGGTCGATTCCGCTGACATTGGGCAGCTGGATGTCCATGATAACAAGATGTGGTACGAATCGCTTGGCGGTAGCGAGCACGTTCTGGCCGTCGGCCACGGGCACGACTTCAAAGCCGTTGGCCTTCAGCACGTCGCAGAACAGTTTCCGATTGAGATCGTTGTCCTCGACAACGAGGATTCTCTTTGCCACGTGCTGGCCTCCCTGGCTTGAGACCGGCCCATATGGAAAACGAGGGGAACTGACAATTATTCGCGAAGCATCGCCATCAGGAACCGAAACCCGCGCCCCGGAAGTGCTGGCGCTCGAAGCGCTCGGCTGGGCGCTCGCCGACCCGGCACGGGCGGAACGCCTGCTCTCGCTCACCGGGCTGACCCCGGACCGGCTACGCCACGGGATCGAGGATCGCGCCGTGCAGGCGGCGGTGCTCGAATTCCTCGCGAATCACGAGCCCGACCTGGTGCTCGCCGCCGATGCGCTCGACACGACGCCCACGGCACTGATCGCCGCCAGCAGGGAGCTTGCCCGATGAGCCGCCCCTTGATCATCTCCGACTGCGATGAAGTGCTGCTCTACATGGTGTCGCCGTTCCGCGACTGGCTGGCCGAGACTCAAGGCGTCGACTTCCACATGGTCGGCAATGATTTCGCTCATGCCTTGCGCTGGCAGGAAAGCGGCGAGGTGCTGGCGCCGGAGGATATCTGGAAGAAGCTGCGCGGTTTCTTCGATACCGAAATGCACCGCCAGACGCCGATCGAAGGCGCGGTGGAGGCGATCGCGCGGCTGTCCGAGCATGCCGATGTGGTGGTGCTGACCAACCTTGCCGATCACCATCGCGAGATGCGATTCGAACAGCTGGCCGGTCACGGCATCGATGCGCGGGTCTACACCAACCAGGGTCCCAAGGGCCCGGCGTTGCAGAACATCGTCGCCGAATACGCGCCGAGCCGCACCTTCTTCATCGACGACCTCGCCCAGCATCACCGCTCGGCCCGCGAAACCGTCGGGACCATCACCACGCTCCACCTGTGCGGCGAACCCATGCTCGCCCCGGTGATCGATTGCGCGCACAAGTCCGGCCATGCCGACGCGCGGATCGACACCTGGGACGAGGCGCTGCCCTGGCTGATGCGCCAACTCGAAAAGGAAACGACATGAGCATCCACGACCGCCTGCGAGCGCACGGCATAACTCTTCCCAAGGCGGCGGCGCCCGTCGCCAGCTACGTGCCGGTCGTCGTCGACGGCCACACCGCCTATGTTTCGGGCCAGTTGCCGTTCGTTGACGGCAAGCTCGTAACGGGCAAGCTCGGGGATTCGGTCACGCTCGAGCAGGGTCAGCAGGCCGCGCGCGCATGCGGGCTGATGATCCTTGCCCAACTCGAGGCGGCCGGCCTGCTCGAGCGCGTCTCGCACATGGTGAAGCTGGGTGGCTTCGTCGCCTCGACGCCCGATTTCACCGACCAGCCCAAGGTCGCCAACGGCGCCTCCGACCTGATGGTCGAAGTGTTCGGCGAAGCGGGCAAGCATGCGCGCAGCGCGGTGGGCGTGCCCGTCCTCCCGCTCGACGCCGCGGTCGAGGTCGATGCGATCGTTGCTCTCAAGGCTTGATTCTCTCCTCGCGCCGCCACCCGATCCCGCGCGGGTCGGCTGGCTGCGCGAATGGACCTATGCCCATCGCGGCTTGCATGACGGGGTGCGTGTCGAGAACTCGCCCTCGGCCTTCCGTGCAGCCGTGGAGGCGGGACTGGGTATCGAGTGCGATATCCAGCGCAGCAGTGACGATGCCCCGATGGTCTTCCATGACTGGGATTTCGCGCGCCTGCTGGGCAGGCCGGACCAGGGCAGCCAGGTCGCGGCGCAGGATTGGCGGCAGTTGCGCTATTCCAGCGGGGATGCGCCGATCGACCTGGGCGACCTGCTCAGGATCACCGACGGGCGCGTTCCGCTGCTGATCGAGATCAAGTCGAAGCGAGGCTATGACGTCGAGCAGACCTGCCGCCGGGTGGTCGACGCGCTGGATGGCTATGCCGGCCTGCATGCCGTGATGAGCTTCGACCCGCGCGTTTCGCGCTGGCTGCGGAAGCACTCGCCCGCGACGGTCCGTGGCCTTGTGATGCGCGAGGACGACAAGGGGCACACGCAAAGCGAACTCGCCCGCCATCTCGCCCTATGGGCGGCGCGGCCCGATTTCCTTGCCTATCACATTGCCGCCTTGCCCAGCCCGATGGTCGCGGCTGCGCGGGCGGCGGGGATGCCGATCCTGACCTGGACCGTGAACTCTCCCGAAACGCGCGAGCGGGCCACGCAATACGCTGATGCCCCCATTGCCGAAGGAGCGGGCCTGCCATGAGCGATGGAGGCCTTGCCGCGCGCGTCGGCGGGTCGGTCGGCGCCTTCGACCGCGATGAGTGGAATGCGCTGGCAGGGCCGGGCAATCCTTTCGTCAGCCATGAATTCCTTACCGCACTGGAGGAATCGGGCAGCGTCGGGCCAGGCACCGGCTGGCAGCCAACCCCGATCGTGATCAGCGAGGAGGGCGGCCCGATCGTCGCCGCCATGCCCGCCTATCTCAAGGGCCATGGCCAGGGCGAATACGTCTTCGACCACAGTTGGGCCGATGCCTTCGAGCGGGCGGGCGGGCAATATTATCCCAAGCTCCAGATCGCCGCCCCATTCACCCCGGCGACCGGGCCGCGCCTGCTCCTGTCCGATGAAGCCTATGCCGCCCCGCTGCTGGCGGCGGCCGAGCAGCTGTGCTTGCAGAACCGCTTCTCATCGGCACATGCGACCTTCATCGAGCCGGCCCAGCAACCGCTGTTCGAGGCGGCGGGCTGGCTGCTGCGCTCGGACATCCAGTTCCATTGGCATAATCGCGGCTACGCCACATTCGACGATTTCCTCGCCACGCTGTCCTCGCGCAAGCGCAAGGACCTGCGCAAGGAACGCGCCGCGGCACAGGCCGAGGTCGAGATCGTCCACTTGTCGGGCGCTGCGATCCGCGCGGAACATTGGGACGCCTTCTGGCATTTCTACCAGGACACAGGCGCGCGCAAATGGGGTCACCCCTATCTGACGCGCGAGGCCTTCGACCTGTTCGGCGAGCGCATGGGGGACCGCATCCTGTTGGTGCTGGCACTGCAGGACGGCGAACCGATTGCCGGTGCGCTCAACTTCATCGGCGGGGATGCACTTTACGGCCGCTATTGGGGCTGCACGCGCGACATCCGCTTCCTGCATTTCGAGCTGTGCTATTACCAGGCGATCGATGCGGCGATCGAACTGGGCCTCTCAAGGGTGGAGGCCGGAGCGCAAGGCGGGCACAAGCTCGCCCGCGGCTATGAACCGGTGGAAACGGTATCGGCCCACTGGATCGCCGATCCCGGATTTCGCGAGGCAGTTGCCGATTTCCTCGAGCGCGAACGCGCGGGGGTGGCAATGGACCGCAACTACCTCGAACGGCGCACCCCTTTCAGGAAGGGGTGAGCCGGATCAGGCGGCCTTGCGCTGCCCTTCGGAGAGCCACTCGCGTGCCCGGCGCTGGGCTTCGGCAATTTCCCGGGCCGTCATTTCGTCCGAAACGTCGGCACGGCACCAAGCGGCCTCTTCATGCCCCTTGGAAGCGGCGATGTTGAACCACTTGTGCGCTTCGATGAAATCGGCAGTTACCCCGTGGCTGCCGGTCGAGAAGGCGACCCCGAGATCGTAGAGCGCATCGACGCTGCCCTGTACGTAGGCGGCGAGGCATTCGGCGACCAGCGCGGCGGCTGCTTCGCCCTGGATGATGACGCCGGCGTCCCCCTGGATAGTGCTGAAAGTCATTTCGAACCCCCCATTGCGGCCGGCCATTCCTTCGCCGGACAACCAAGAGGTCGCTTTTTATGGTCAACAATTGGTTAACACCGGAAAGAAAAATGCGCCGACCCCCCGAAATTGGGTGTTCTCATGCAACGTATTGGGGATCATGCGACGATTCGCGGGGATTGCGGCTTGTGCGGCCCGTGGGGCTTGCTTATAGGCCGCGCCCAGCGGGAAGCTTGAGTACCGGAAATATCCGGGCTTGCGGGCGAAGCGACCTGTCGACGCGACTTATTTGGTGAGAGGGTCGAATGGCCGCAACGGCTACGAGCGACATGGAAAAACTGGCCAAAGCCCGCGCGGCGGTTGGCGACAACTATACTCCCAGCGAAGACGAAGAGTATATGAGCGAGCGTCAGCTCGACTACTTCCGCATGCTGCTGCTCGACTGGAAGAAGTCGATCCATGACGCAGCGGGACAAACGCTTCAGTCACTGCAGGATGGTCCAATCCGTGAGCCGGATCTTAACGATCGCGCCTCGTCGGAAACCGATTGGGGGATCGAACTGCGGACGCGCGATCGCCAGCGCAAGCTGATTGCCAAGATCGATGCCGCGCTGCGCCGGATTGACGCCGGTGAGTACGGATACTGCGAGGTTACGGGCGATCCGATCGGTCTCAAGCGCCTGATTGCCCGCCCTGTCGCGACGATGACGGTGGAAGCGCAGGAAGCGCACGAAAGGCGCGAAAAGATCTCTCGCGACGATTAACGCGTTTACCCTTTTCTTAAGGAATGACCCCTTAGTCTGGGGCGAGCAACGTCCATGTTCTGCCATGGCGGGGCCAGTCGATCTGGAACGACAGGAGGGATAACCGCCACGATGTCTGCGCTCGACACTCGCAATGTCAGCCGTGACAGCCTGTTCCTTTTCGCGGAACTGGCTTTCGATGGGCAAATTGATCCTGTCCGAGTCAAGGTGCGCAACCTTTCGGTGGGCGGAATGATGGCCGAAGGCGGCGTCGTCGCGGCTTGGGGCGCGCGACTCACGGTGAAGCTGCGCAATATCGGTGATGTGAAGGGCACGGTGGCCTGGGTGCAGGGCAATCGCTTCGGTATCGCCTTCGATCATGAAATCGACCCGCAACTGGCCCGCGCGCCGATTGCCGGGAGTGACGACGCCACCCCACGCTATGGGCGGCCGGCGCCGGGGGGCTATCCCGCAACCGGCGGGCACGGAATGCGTCCACTCTGAAAACTGGAGGCTGACGCCTCACCCAAGCCCTGCTAGTCGGAGCGCATGCGTATCGTCGCCGCCATTCTGCTCGCGCTTGCAACCGCTGCCTGCGGCGGCAGTGTTGATGACGGCATCGTCGATGTGGCCTTCATTGCCGCGCCTGACGAACTCCAGACCGATGGTCTTCGCCTTGATTTTGCGGGCGAGCATCTGCGCGCCGCCACCGCCCAGGGGCTGGTGGCGCTCGATGCGTCGGGCGCGGTGGTTCCGGCGGTTGCCGAACGGTGGATCGTTACCGACGACGGGTCGAGCTACATCTTCCGTATCCACGAATACGACATGGAGAACGGTACCCGCCTGACCGCCCAGGCGGTTCGCGACAACCTGAGGCGCACGTTGCGGCGGCTGGAAGGGACCTCGCTCGGCCTCGATCTCGCCAAGGTGCGCGAAGTTCGCGCAATGACCGGCCGGGTGATCGAGATTCGCCTGACGAGCCCGATGCCAGACCTGCTCCAGCTGCTGGCGCAACCCGAGCTGGGCCTGATCATCGACAAGCGGTGGCTAGGTCCCATGCGGCTGGTCGCCGAGGATGACGTGGTGGTGCTCGATGCCCAGCCCCCCGAAGCGCGTGGTTTGCCCAGCCAGCCGGGATGGGAAGATGCCGTTAGCCGCGTGCGTGTCTATGCCGAGAGCGCCAAGGACGCGACCGAAGGCTTCGGAGACGGGCGCTTCGACCTGGTGTTGGGAGGCACCATCGCGACACTGCCGCTGGCCGATACCGGGCCCCTGACGCGCGGGACGATCCGGCTCGATGCGGCGCTCGGCCTGTTCGGGCTCGACGTCCAGAAACCGACCGGTTTTCTCGGCACGTCGGAGAACCGCGAAGCGCTGGCGATGGCGATCGATCGGGCAAATCTGCTGCAGGCCTTCAATATCGGCGGCTGGATTCCGACGACGCGGGTGGTTGCGCCAGGACTGCCGGGTGACGGCGGCACGGTTTCCGAGCGCTGGACCGATCTCGACCTTGGCGAGCGTAAGGCCCTCGCACAGTCGCGGGTTGCGCAATGGCGCGCGGGTCTCGGTCCGCCACGGGTATCGATCGGCTTGCCCGAAGGTCCTGGATCCGATCGTCTGTTCACCGCCCTCGCGCGCGACTTTGCCGCCATCGGCGTTTCGGCATCGCGCGCGTCCGACCCCGCCAAGGCCGACCTCGTCCTGCGGGACAGGGTGGCGCGTTTCGGGGCAGCAAGCTGGTTCCTCAACCAGTTCAATTGCCGTGTGTCGAAAGTGGTCTGTGCAGAGGGCACGGACTATCTCGTCGGCCTGGCGAACGAAGCGAAGGACCCGGCGGAAGAAGCTTCCTACCTAGCCGAGGCCGAGCAGGCGCTGACCGCGACCAATCTCTATATCCCGCTCGGCGCGCCGATCCGCTGGTCGCTAGTACGCGGCGATATCGGCGAGTTCCTCGAAAACCGCTGGAACATTCATCCCTTGTTCCCGCTGTCGCGCGCTCCCATTTAAGGGGGCATGGTCGAACCGACTTCCCGTGCCCGCCCCATAGGCGTCGAATTGCCGATCGGGACCGATGCGGTCTCGGTGCGCAAACGCATCGAAGCGATGGAGCAACTGCTCGAGCGGAGCTTCGTCCTTCCGGGTACCAACTATGCGATCGGACTCGACTCGATCGTCGGGCTGATTCCGGTGGTGGGCGATTTCATCACCGCGGCGATGGGCGCCTATATCGTATGGGAGGCCCGCAATCTCGGCCTGCCCAAATGGAAGCTGTGGCGCATGGCGGGCAATATCGCCTTCGACACCGCACTCGGTGCGGTGCCGCTGGTGGGCGATGCCTTCGACCTCGCCTTCCGCTCGAACAGCCGCAACCTCAAGATCGTGCGGAAACACCTCGACAAGCACCATCCGCACACCCGCGTGATCGAGGGGTAGTTTCATCGGTGACGATTGCGCGCTAGTGCATGCGAATGGCGCAAGACGTTACCTATGGATCCTATCTCGACCTCGATCGCATCCTCGCGGCGCAGCATCCCGCATCCGACGCGCATGACGAGATGCTGTTCATCATCGTCCACCAGGCCAGCGAGCTGTGGCTCAAGCTGTGCATCCACGAATTGCTGGCGGCGCGCGAATGCATCGTGGCCGACCGCTTGCGCCCGGCCTTCAAGATGCTCGCCCGTGTGGCGCGCGCGCAGGGGCAACTGATCCAGAGCTGGGACGTGCTCAGCACGATGACACCGCACGATTATTCGACCATCCGCCCGCACCTGGGCAAGTCGAGCGGCTTCCAGAGTGCGCAGTACCGGATGATGGAGTTCCTCCTTGGTGGGCGGAAGCCGAAGATGGTCGAGATGCATGAGGCAACCCCCGCCGTGGCGGCGGAGCTACGCGCCGAACTGACCCGCAAGAGCATCTATGCGGAAACCGTGGCGCTGCTCGCCCGGCGCGGCTTCGCGATCCCGCAGGAGGTGCTCGACCGTCCGGTGGGTGAACCCTGGGCACATTCGCCCGAGGTCGAAGCGGCCTGGGCCGAGATCTATCGCGACCCGCAGGAACACTGGGACCTCTACGAACTGGCGGAAAAGCTGGTCGATCTCGAATATCACTTCCAGCGCTGGCGGTTCGGCCACCTCAAGACCGTCGAACGGATCATCGGCTTCAAGACCGGGACCGGCGGAACCCCCGGCGTGCCCTACCTCGAAGGCGTGCTGAAGGCGGCCTTCTTCCCCGAACTGCTCAGCGTCAGGACCGCGATATGAGCCGCATCTGGGACATCTCCCAGACGCTCGGTCCGGGCCTGCCGGTGTGGCCGGGCGATACTGCATTCGCCTTCGACCGAAGCTGGCGGATGGAGGACGGCTCGCCGGTCAATGTCGGGCGGATGACCATGTCGACCCACTCGGGCACGCATGGCGATGCACCGCTGCATTACGCCGCCGACGCGGCCGACATCGCGAGCGTTTCGCTGGCGCCCTACCTCGGCGAGTGCCTGGTGGTCGACGCGCGGCATGCCCGTGACGCGGTGCGGGTGGACGACCTGCCCGACCTCGGCGGCGCGGCACGCGTGTTGCTGCGCACCTTCGAGGCGTTTCCTCATCAGGCGTGGGACAGTGGTTTCACCGCGATCGCGGCGGAGACGATCGAGTGGCTGGCTGCGCAGGGCGTGGTGCTGATCGGGACCGACGCCCCTTCGGTCGATCCGCAGGAATCCAAGACCATGGATGCCCACAAGGCGGTGCTGCGCAACGACATGCGCATCCTCGAAGGGCTGGTGCTCGATGACGTGCCACCGGGCCGGTACGAGTTGATTGCCTTACCGCTCAAGATCGCGGGCGGCGACGCGGGCCTGTGTCGCGCGATCCTGCGCGAGCTGCCCGATGCTTGAGCGCGCCCGCACGCTCGACGCGGGTGACCCGCTGGCGCGCTATCGCGAACGCTTCGACCTGCCCGAGGGCGTCGTCTATCTCGACGGCAACTCCCTCGGTGCGCTGCCCAGTGCGACCCCGCAGCGTCTGGCCGAGGTCATGCGTGGCGAGTGGGGTGAAGGGCTGATCCGCAGCTGGAATTCCGCCGACTGGATCGACCTGCCGCATCGCGTCGGCGCCAAGATCGCGCCGCTGATCGGGGCTTCTGCAGGCGAAGTGATCGCCTGCGATTCTACGAGCGTGAACTTGTTCAAGCTGATCGCGGCGGCGCTGGCCCTGCAAAAGCAAAGGGGGCACCCCGGGCGCAAGACCATCCTCAGCGAACCGGGCAATTTCCCGACCGATCTCTACATGATCGAAGGGCTCGAAAGGCAGGGTCTGGCGCTGCGCCGGTTGGCCGCGCGCGACACCATGGCGGACGCGATAGACGATGATGTCGCGCTGCTCATGCTGACACATGTGCACTACAAGACCGGCGCAATCTTCGACATGGCCGCGCTGACCGCCGCGGCCCATGCCAAGGGCGCGCTGGTGCTGTGGGACCTGTCGCATTCGGGCGGTGCGCTGCCCGTCCACCTCAATAGCTGCAATGCCGATTTCGCGGTTGGCTGCGGCTACAAATACCTCAATGGCGGACCGGGCGCCCCGGCCTACCTGTTCGTGGCGGACCGCCTGCAGCAGGCCGTGGATCAGCCGTTGACCGGCTGGATGGGTCATGCGGCGCCCTTTGCCTTCAGCGACGATTACACGGCAGCTCCCGGAATCGGGCGGATGCTCTGCGGCACCCCGCCGATCCTCGGCCTGTCCGCGCTCGAGGTGGGTGTCGATCTCATCGCCGAGATCGGGGTGGGGCGGCTCTATGCGAAATCGCAGCAGCTTTCGGAATTCTTCCGCCAATGCCTGTCCGAACTGGGGATCGAGCTCGAGCTCGTGAGTCCAACCAAACCGGCGCACCGTGGCAGCCAGCTCTCCTTCCGTCATCCCGAGGGCTATGCCATTTGCCAAGCGCTGATCGCGCGCGGCGTGATCGGCGACTTCCGCGATCCCGACATCCTGCGCTTCGGCTTTGCCCCTGCCTACCTGCGCTTCGAGGATATGGCAGAGGCCGCGCGGCACCTGTCCGAAGTGCTGGCCAGCGACGAATGGCAACGCGAGGAATTCCGCGATCGCGCGGCGGTAACCTGAGCGTCCGATTCTGGGTGGAAGGCGGACTCTACTTGGGCTCCAGACCAGCCGATTGGATGGAGTCAGATTGCTGAAATTTGAGACAGCGTTCGCGAGACCCGACACGTTTCCATGGTGTGACTCTGGGGCTGGGAATTTGAACCTCATGGAGAGTCAAAGGCGGGATCGTCCCAATCGAGATCGTCTCCTCGCCTTTGCTTGTTTGCCATCTTTTCCTGTTCGGACCATGCCTCGACGAAAAGCCGGGCACCCTCGTCGAGTTTTGCGAGAACGTCCGACCCAGGGTGGCCGGTCGTCACCGAACTAACTCCGGCCATGGCGCGCAAATTGCTGGCGTCGGTTGCATCGACGATTGCAACGCTCCTGCCCAAGGCCTGGAGAACTTGCCCCGCCGACTCGAGCTTCTCGAGGTCAGTCGAGCCATCGAGGATTACGAGCCAGCGGGTCATTCGCTGTTCCTACAGTTAGCCGAACTCGCCGACCAGCACGCCGGTGTCGAGGTCTCCCCCCTCTGATCCGTCTCCACCGATCCCTCCGAATCCGTCCTGGGCATTCTCATCTTCAGGACTTGCCTCGGGTGGAGCACCATGGTCGGCGTCGACCCCGCCCAGTCCACCGAAGCCGTTATGGCCATGATCGGTATGCGCGAGATCATCGGCAAACTGGACAGCGTGCTCTGATGCGTCCGTATGGTCGGGAGCGGATTCCGGCGCATCTCCGGCGAACATGCCTCCGAAGGAGCCGACCTCATCCTCGGCACTTGCAGCCTGCTCTTCTTCGGAGATCAGGACGAACTCGCCGGTGTCCACATCTTCGCCCGACACCGCGGTTGCTTCGCCAAACAAGGCCTCCCCCTGTCCTTCGATCGGCCCGTCATCGAGCGCTGACACCTCGCCGAGGGCAGAGGAAAGTTCGAGCGCTTGCACCGTTGCCTTGGGATCGGTGATTTCGATATCGATCAGGCGTAGGCCATTCTTCGACCATTCTTCCCACTTGGCCTTGAAGTTGGGCCAGTCGGCGCCGACCCACAGGCCATAGCCGCCGACTCCGCTTGCGAAAACGCCAGAATAGCGTTTCTGTCCCCCGAAGTTGGTGACCTCGATGTCGACCAGGCGCATTCCCTTGCCTGACCATTCCTTCCACTTGGCAAGGAAGCTCTTCCACGTCGCGTTGACCCACAATCCATAGGCACCGTTTCCGGCACGGAAGACCCCGGTGTAGCGGCGCTGGCCGTTGAAATTGGTGATCTTGAGATCGACGAGGCGCAGCCCCTTCGCAGACCATTCCTGCCATTTCGCGATGAAGCTGGCGTAAGTGACATTGGCCCACAGGCCATAGGCGCCACCGCCCGCCAGGAAAACGCCGGTGTAGCGGTTCTGGCCTCCCGTACGAACGACATCGACGTCGACGAGGCGCAAGCCCTGCCTGGACCATTCCTGCCACTTTGCCGTGAAAGACGCCCAGCTTGCGTTGACCCACAGGCCGTGCTTGCCCGTGCCAGCGCGCCAGACTCCGTTATAGCGACGCTCGCCGCCCGCCTGCACGATCTCGATGTCGTGCAGCCGCAGGCCCTGCTTCGACCACGCCTGCCACTTGTTCACGAAGCTGTTGTAGCTCGCATTCACCCACAGGCCGTATTTGCCCGACCCGGCTACAAACACGCCCGAATAACGTTGGTCGGCGAGCGGGAATCCGAGGTGGTAGGGCGTGACATTGCACATTTCCCAGCTGTTGCTCTTCATGATGCAGGGTACGCCGCCGCCCGGCGCTCCGTTGGCGCAATTCGAATTCGGCTTGCCGTAGTACCCCCATGATCCGCCGACATTGCAACCGCTTGCTGCATATTCGTCGGGAGCGTTGAATACGTGGCCCGTTTCATGCGCGAACACGCGATCGATATTGTCCGGTCCCCAACCATCGTTGGCATAGTCCATGACCAGCCGAGGTCCTCCGATGGAGGCATAGGCGAAATGGCCCAGCGGATACTTGGTGAAGAAGGCGACATAGGCCCAGTTGGTATTGAATTTCGAACGCAGGTCGTTGGCGTATTTGCCGACGTTGCCGAGACCCGCTCCGTATCCGAGCGCTGCCATTGCCGGGTCGCGCCAGCGCTCTTCCTTTTGCGCAAAGGTGGGATTGCCGGTCAGAGGCGTCGTGGTCAGCTTGGGGTTGCGGATTTCGTAGACGAACTGGACCGCTCCCGCCGGATTCTGCGCACCGAGCCATCCCAGGCCGTTCTGAACCTCGGCGATGACCTTGAGCCGCTCGGCCGCAGTGAACTTGAGCGCGTTGGTCGGTCCTTCGACGATGACGATACCGACTGCCACCCTTCCGGTCAGGCGCGCGCTGGTCGGCGCGCCGGCCTGCGCGTCCAGTCCGTGCGCTTCCATGCCTGCCTGTTCTGCGGCCACCTGGGCGCACATCAGCGGCTCGCCGCCTTCGGCCGAGTCCCAGCTTTCCCCGGCACGGGGACGTTCGGCCTTGGCCTTGTTGAACTTGGCAGACTGGCGCAGGGCGAATGCTTCCACACCCAGAGCTTCTTCCTCGCTCAGCGAGTCCATCATCGCCTTTTCGGCAGCCGTCGCGTCTTCGACAATTTGCGCACGGCCCAAGGTCAGCGAAAGCGGCTGTTCGGCCCCGGGAGGCATCTCGGCGATCGCCACGCGTTCGCCATACTGGTGCATGATGCGCCCGCCGGCTGCTTTCAGCGCCGCTTCGGGGGCGCGTGCAGCACCGCCTGCTGGAGCTATGATCAATCGTTCGCGAACACCCAAGTCTCCAGCCATCTTCTCTCTCCTAATTCGACGAACGACGAAATATAATGACGGCAGCAATAGCCGCCGCCTAAAAAACGGACGCGAGACGACCCCAAAATTTTTATGATTTGCTCACTCAAGCACAAGTGAGTCGAAGAACTTTATATCACGATTCCCAATTTTCACAAATCAGAGAATTTGTATAAGCTTTTAACTTACATAAACCTTGATCTTAAAAGGAAATGTCCGATTCGTTAGAAGAATGCCATCTAATCGACTCATAATGTGGCAATTGTGAGCGCAATGAGTTGGCTAGAGCCGGAAGCCGGCCAGGGCGGCTCAAGGCCAGATCATCCGCGCCCGCGGTAGGGTGGCACACCCTGGTCGGGCAGCCACAGGTCCTGGGGCGGTGCGTCTTATAAAGCCAATTTCGGGCAACCCTTGAGTCCTGCTATGGACACGGCTGTTCACGACACATTCTGGTAGCGTAACACGTTCGGACCCAGCTGCTCTGGCCCGAGAATATCGTGAGCGGTGTCCGCAATCAGGTCGTGATCGGACGGTCCTCTTCTGGCACACCCGGTGCACGGTCAAACTGTCATGATGTGGGTGGTGAGCGGACAAAGAATCTAGCGAACCTCCATAAACCCAGTATCTATAATGGGATGACTTGCTCTGATGATTGTGAATCCCGCTTTCACATTCCTGTTGAAGTTCGTGAAAAGGGGACGAACTGCTCACGCTATAATCTCTGGCTGATCAGTCAGGCCAAGAGTTGCCGCACTCGCGACCGGGGCAAGATTGACCCACTTCCCCCTTTGTCGGAATATCAGATCGTCATTCATTCCGCTGTGGTTCGCTCGAAGGGCCTCGATGAGTACACAGGCGAGCCGCTGGAGTGGAATCGAATAAACCACCATCGACCTGCCGCAGGTGGGCGAAGGAAACACGTCGTTCGTGGACGTTGGCCTAGCGTCGATCATTACCATGGAACGGGTAAGTTGAACTACCGGATATGCTCCGGTCTCGTGAATCTCGCAAAAGGCCCCTTAGACCATCAACAGTTCGTTGAACTATGTCGGAAGGTGGCGGACAAACATGCCGGTTGGGGCAAACAAGGCAAGGAAGCGAGATGACCGCTTTCGGGTCGCTAGCCGACGGTCCGCTCCTCGCACATCGCTAGCTCGGTGAAAGCGTCAACAGATGGGTGGGAGGCGGACACTAGTCTTTGTAATCAAGGCGCATGAATAAACGGGTGGCCCTTTGCTCTTTAATGCTGTTTGCAGCCGGTTGCGAACAAATGCAGCCCTCCTTTCGCAAGCAGGCGACACACACGACCTAGGTGACTTCCGAGTTGAGCAGATCACCATTGTGCCAAAGACACCCTTTCCCGGAGATGGGTACGATGGAGACGGGTTTCTGAAAGTCGAATTGGTCTCTTCGCGTCAGCTAACGCATGAGTATCCAACCTACTGGCTGGGGGTCGCGTCCGATTATTGCCCTTTAACCGATGACCATCACCTGATTGCATTGGGCTCACTCGATCAAGGTGGCAGCTTCTGGGGTAAAGATCCGCCGGTGAAACAGTCTCCAGATGGGAAGTATCGCTACCAAACTTATGTGGTTTGAGCATATCCGCCGCCCGGCAAGACGCATGACAACTATAGCACTCCCCGGACAGGGCGAATGCCCAGAGCGAATAAGATATTGTCGAGAACGAGGAAGACCTGTGCCTACAAATCTTCGGCGGAGATCATGACAATGTTTTCGCTAGGTCTTCAGTTACTCGCTTGAACCATGCGACCATTCTAAACACGGCAATCGAAGCCCAAGATAAGGGTACGCTCTAGCGGACAATGTCCGCAACCGGGTCGATTCCAGCCAATCGAGTCATGCGTCCTAGGTCAACTATGGCCTAAAGCCTGCGGCTGCTGCTCCAGGTGAGAAGCCTTGTGAGGGGCACCCGCTTTCCTACATCGGCACTTGCATGGCAGGTCTTTTGCCATGCTTGTTCCCACCTCTTGGAACTCCGATCCCGGAAGGCGACACCGCGCAGTCCGTGATTCTGTGCAACACCCTGTTATCAGGGATGAAAATGCACGGCCGTTATTTTTCGAAACGCCCCGGTCGGTGTTCCATCCCGGTGGCTTATTCTTCCAGCTCGATGTCCCAGTAGAGCCAGTCGCGCCAGGTTTCGTGGAGGTAGTTGGGCGGAAATTGCTTTCCGTGCTGCTGCAGCTGCCAATGCGTCGGGCGGATCGGCTGGGCGTAGAGATGCATGCCTGCCTGCTTGGGCGTGCGCCCGCCCTTCTTCATGTTGCAGGGCGCGCAGGCAGTGGCGATATTCTCCCAGGTGGTCTTGCCGCCGAGGCGGCGGGGGAGGACGTGGTCGAAGGTGAGATTGTGCATGTCGCCGCAGAACTGGCAACTGAAACGATCGCGCAGGAACACGTTGAAGCGGGTGAAGGCGGGAAATTCGCTGGGCTTCACATATTGCTTCAGCGCGATCACGCTGGGGATCTTCATGTCGAGGGAGGGCGAGTGAACTTCGCGGTCGTAGGTGGCGATCACGTCGACCCGGTCGAGGAAGATGGCCTTGATCGCGGTCTGCCAGGGCCACAAGCTCAGGGGATAGTAGGAAAGCGGTGTGTAATCTGCATTCAGGACGAGCGACGGACACGACTGCAGCTTGCGCGTCGGGTCCTCCTCGGTACTTCGAAACCGGGCAGCTCTTTCAATCAGTTCGGCCTTGAACACCTTGTGCGTTCCTCCCTGATGTCGCTGAAAATGCACTTGCACGGGGAAGCGTCAAGACTGTTACAGACAGGCTATCCACAAAGTTATCCTCCGAGTCGCCTGCAGGACTGCCCAGTTTGACCGTCACGCGCTTCGCTCCCAGCCCCAACGGACCGCTGCATTTGGGGCATGCCTATTCGGCGGTCATCGCGCATGATCGGGCGATGGAATGGGGCGGCCGCTTCCTGCTGCGGATCGAGGATATCGACGGTACGCGCTCGCGCCCCGAACTGGCCGAGGCGTTTCGCGAAGACCTCGCCTGGCTTGGCCTGACGTGGGAGGAAGTGCCCGCGCAATCCACCCGGTTGGCCAGCTATGACACGGCGGCGCGCAACCTGCTCGAACGGGGCCTGCTCTATCCCTGCACCTGCACCAGGGCGGAGATCGAGGCGCTCGAGCCGCATCTCGGCTCGGAAGGCCTGGTCTATCCCGGCACCTGTCGCGGGCAGACAACCGATCCGGGGCGCCCGACGGCCCTGCGGCTCGATGTCGAGCGCGCACTGGCGGAGGTCGGCGAGGTGTGGTGGGATGACGAGATCGCCGGCCGCATCGTCGCCGACCCGCGCGAGGCGGGTGATGTGGTGATCGTGCGCAAGGACGCGCCGGCAAGCTATCACCTCGCGGTAACGCTGGACGATGCGGTGGACGGGATCACGGTGGTAACGCGCGGGCAGGACCTGTTTCCTGCCACCAGCGTGCATCGCCTGCTGCAGGCCCTGCTCGGCCTGCCGGTCCCGCGCTGGTACCATCACGGGCTGCTGATGGACGAAGATGGCAAGAAGCTCGCCAAGAGCCGCCGCTCGGGCGAGCGTGGCTATGGCCTCGCGGAACTGCGCCGAGCGGGCGAGGATGGGCCCGCACTCGCCGACCGGCTGCGACGCGGCGATTTCCCTGCTGGCATTACGCTGGCGAGCGCCTAGATTGGAGCCATGACAACTTTCCTCATCATCGTCCTCGTCGTGCTGATGGCGCTGGTCGTTTATTCGCTGGTGCGCGGCATCGTCGCTTTCCTGCAGAGCACCAAGATCGATCTCGAAAGCGGCGAGCAGGTCGACGCGACCGAAATGCAGCTCCTCCAGAACCGCATGATGTTCAACCGCATCAAGTTCCAGGCGCTGGCGATCGTGGTGATCGCGGTGATCCTCGCGATCGCCAACTGACCGCCCGCGGCCGCCGATGGTCAAGCTCAACAAGATTTACACCCGTACCGGTGACGACGGGACCACCGGCCTCGTCGACGGTTCGCGGCTGGCCAAGCACGCGCCGCGGATGGAAGCGATCGGGGCGGTGGACGAGGCGAATAGCGCGCTTGGCCTTGCCGTGGTTGCCTTGGCCGGGACCGAGCATGTGGCCCCGCTGGTGCGGATCCAGAACGACCTGTTCGACCTCGGTGCCGATCTGGCCACTCCGGCGAGTGACGGCGGGGACTTCGCGCCGTCAGAAATGGTCCTGCGGATCGTTGCGGCGCAGCTCGAATGGCTGGAACAGGCGATCGACGCGGCCAATGAACGGCTCCAGCCGCTGACCAGCTTCGTCCTGCCCGGCGGGAGTGAAGCGGCGGCCCGACTGCATGTCGCGCGTGCGGCGGCGCGCCGGGCCGAGCGGGCGATGACCGCGATGGCTGTGGACATGCCGACCAACCCGCAAGCGCTGGCCTATATCAACCGCCTGTCGGACTATCTCTTCGTACTCGCGCGAGTGGCGAACCGCGATGGGGCCGATGACGTGAAGTGGATTCCCGGCGCTAATCGCTAGCCACGCCGCCGCTCGCTCGCTAAGCCGCGCGCTTTGCTGCATGTGCGAAGGAATTTCTCGATGACCAAGACGATCGCCATCATCGGTGCAGGGCAGATGGGATCGGGCATCGCCCAGACCGTCGCCGGGCACGGCATGGATGTGCTCTTGGCGGACGTCAGCCTCGAAGTGGCGCAGAAGGCGCATGCTGGCATCGACAAGGCGTTGGGCAAGCTCGTCGGTCGCGGCAAGTTGGAGATTGCCGAGGCCGAAGCGACGCTGAAGCGGATCAAGCCGGTTGCCGACTACGCGCCGATGAAGGACGCCGACCTGATCATCGAGGCCGCGACCGAGAAGGAAGAGATCAAGAAAGCGATCTTCCACAAGGCGGGCGAGTTCCTGTCGCAAGGCGCGATCATGGCTTCGAACACCAGTTCGATCCCGATCACCCGCATGGCCAATTACTCACCCGATCCGGCGCGCTTTATCGGGCTGCACTTCTTCAATCCGGTGCCCGTGATGGGCCTGATCGAGGTTATTCCCGGGCTCGCCACTGCGAAGGAAACCACCGACCGGACGGTCGCCTTTGCCGAAGGCCTGGGCAAGGAAGTGGTGCTGAGCCAGGACGAACCCGGTTTCGTGGTCAACCGCATCCTGCTGCCGATGATCAACGAAGCGATCTTCGTGCTTGGCCAGTCGACCGCGGGGATCGAGGATATCGACAAGGGCTGCCGGCTTGGTCTCAACCACCCGATGGGTCCGCTGCAGCTGGCCGACTTCGTTGGGCTCGATACCTGCCTCGACATCATCATGGTGCTCTACAAGACGACCCGCGACGCCAAATATCGCCCGGCGCCGCTGCTGGTGAAATATGTCGAGGCCGGCTGGCTCGGGCGCAAGTCCGGCCGCGGGTTCTATGATTACTCGGGTGAGGTGCCGGTCCCGACCCGTTGACCGGTGCAGCGGTTTACTGGACCAGCGGTTCGGTGCTGACTGCGGGCACGGTGTCGTTGATCAGGTGGCTTTCGTCGACCGGTTCCGGCTCGACCGGCTCGACGGGGCCGGCTTCCGCATACCAGTCGGCCAGTGCCGGGTCCTGCTGCGGCCGCGACTGAACTCGCGCCGCTTGCGGGAGTGGTGCGGACGCCTGCTGATTGTGCCCGGAGTCCTGGGCGACGAGTCCGTTGGCTCCATCTTCGCCCACCTGGGCGATGACTCCAGGATCGTCCTCGCCCCCAACCAGCATGGCGACGCCCCACAGGAAAATCCCGACCAGCATCAGCTTCTTGCCCTGGTTGGTAAACAGACCGTCTTCCATGGTTGTCGACCATAAGCCGGTTGCAGTTAAGGCTTCGTTGAACCTGCCTCGGCCTTGAGTTCGTAGAGTTTGTCGAGCGCTTCACGCGGTGTCAGCGAGTCGATATCAAGACCATCGAGCCTCTCGCGCAGGCTATCCCGGCGGGGCTCCTCAGCCTGAACGCCGGCGGCAAACAAGGGCAGGTCGCCCAGTCCGGCGGCGATCCCGCCGGTCGCCGCGCGGCCCTTTTCGAGCTTGTCGAGCACCGCCTTGGCACGTTTCAACACGGGCTGCGGCACGCCAGCAAGCCGCGCGACGTCGAGGCCATAGCTCCGGTCTGCGGCACCCACGGCCAGTTCGTGCAGCAGGACAAGATCGCCCTTCCACTCACGCGCGCGGACGTGGTGCAAGCTCAGCGCATCGCAACTCTCGGCGAGGCGACTGAGCTCGTGGTAATGGGTTGCGAAGAGGCAGCGGCAGCGCAGCTGTTCATGCACTGCCTCGACTACCGCCCAGGCCAGTGCCATCCCGTCATAGGTCGAGGTGCCGCGCCCGACTTCGTCGAGGATCACGAAGCTTCGCTCGGTCGCCTGGCTGAGGATCGCGGCAGTTTCGACCATCTCGACCATGAAGGTCGAGCGACCGCGTGCGAGATTGTCGGATGCGCCCACGCGGCTGAACAGGCGGTCGGCCATCCCGATGCGCGCCGTACTCGCGGGGACATAGCTGCCCGATTGCGCCAGCAGCAGGATCAACGCGTTCTGCCGCAAGAAGGTCGACTTGCCGCCCATGTTGGGGCCGCCGATCAGCCACAGCCGGTCGTCGGGGCCGAGCGCACAGTCGTTCGCAATGAAACGCTCGCCGGCGCGCGCCAGCGCCTGTTCCACCACCGGGTGGCGGCCACCAGTCACTTCAAGGCGAGGCTCGTCGAATACTTCGGGTCGACACCAGTCACCCTCGACAGCGCGTTCAGCCAGTGCCGCGGATACATCGATACGCGCCAACGCCGCAGCGGTCGCGGCTATTGCCTCGCGTGCGGCCACGACTTCGCCAACCAGTTCCTCGAAATGCGCTTCTTCCGCAGCAAGCGCATGGCCGCCCGCTTCGGCGATGCGACTCGCTTCCTCATGCAGGCCGAGCGAGTTGAAGCGCACCGCACCGGCCATGGTCTGGCGATGGGTAAAGCCGCTGTCCGCCGCCATCAGCTTGTCACCATGCTTGGCGGGTACCTCGATGAAATAGCCGAGCACCTTGTTGTGCTTGATCTTGAGCGAGGGGGTACCGGTTTCGTCGCGGTATTTGGCCTCGAGCGCGGCGATCGCACGACGAGCGTTGCCGCTGGTCTCGCGCAAGGCGTCGAGCGCATGGTCGTAGCCGCTTGCGATGAAACCGCCCTGCTGGCGCTCGGTCGGCGGTGAGGGCACCAGCGCGCGGGACAGGTGATCGACCAGTGCCGCATGTCCGCCAAGCGCACCGGTCATCTCCGCAAGCAATTCGGGCAGGTCGGGGCTTCCGGAAAGCATGTCGCGCACCCGCCGCGCTTCGCTGAGGCCATCGCGGATCTGGCCCAGGTCGCGCGGGCTTCCGCGCCCCGCCACCAGCCGCCCCAGCGCACGCCCGATATCGGGTGCCTGACGCAGCACTGCGCGCAGATCCGCGCGCAGCAGCGGATCGGCATGGAAATGGTGCACCGCCGCCAGCCGGGCCTCGATCGCGTCGCGATCCGCCAGCGGCGCGGAAAGGTCTTCGGCCAATTGCCGTGCGCCAGCCCCGGTGACGCAGCGATCCATGCAAGCGATCAGGCTCCCTGCGCGGCCGCCGCCCTGCGCCTCGAGGATCTCGAGGCTTGCACGGGTGGCGGCGTCCATCGCCAGGTGCGCGCCGGAACCGCGCGCTACGGGTGGGAGCAGGAAGGGCAGGTTTCCGCGGCCAGCGTGTTCGAGATAGGCGACGAGTCCCGCGGCGGCCGCCAGCATCGGGCGGGTGAAAGTGCCCAGCCCGTCGAGGGTGGCAAGGCCGTGGAGCGTCTTCAGGCGCGTTTCGCCGTCGTCGCTGCGGAAGGCGTTTCGTGGGCGCGCGATCACGCCATGTGGCGCGTATTCCCAGTCGTCGGGTCCAACCACCTCGCTTGCGCCCAATCGGGCAAGAGCCGCATCGAGCGCCGCGGGTGTGCATTCCTCCAGCTCCATCCGTCCGGTCGAAATATCGCAGGCGGCCAGCCCCACGCCATCGCGTACAGGAGCGACCGCCACCAGCAGATTTGCCCGACGTGGTTCGAGCAAGGCCTCTTCGGTCAACGTGCCCGCGGTGACGAAGCGGACGATGTCGCGCGCCACCAGCACCTTGGAAGAAGGCAGGCCCTCGCGCTTCGCCCGAACCTTGGCTTCTTCGGGCGTCTCTACCTGCTCGGCGATGGCAACTCGGCACCCAGCCTTGATGAGCCGCGCCAGATAGCCTTCCGCCGCATGCACCGGGACACCGCACATTGGTATCTTGTCGCCACCATGTTCGCCGCGACTGGTCAGCGCTATGTCGAGCACGCCAGAGGCGATCTTGGCGTCTTCGAAGAACAGCTCGAAGAAATCGCCCATGCGATAGAACAGCAGCGCATCGCCAGCCTCGCGTTTGAGCGCGAGATACTGCTGCATCATCGGGGTGGGCTGATCGGCCATGCTACCAGCCGTAGCGGTGGGCTTTCCGATTCGGGAAGCGCTGGATGGCAGGTTTCCCCTACCGCTCCGCGCCCGACCGCGTTAGGGCAGCGGGCAAGCGACAAGAGGCGGATATGTCAGAAGACGAAACCAACGCATTCAAGGCGCGCGAAGCGCTCTTCTACCACGAGACGATTCGTCCGGGTAAGATCGAGATCATCGCCTCCAAGCCGATGGCAACCCAGCGCGATCTCAGCCTCGCCTATTCACCCGGGGTCGCTGCGCCTGTCGAGGCGATCGCCGCCAATCCCGCCGATGCCGCGCGCTACACGGCGCGCTCCAACCTTGTCGCGGTGATCTCGAACGGCACCGCCATTCTCGGCCTCGGCAATCTCGGGGCGCTCGCGTCCAAGCCGGTGATGGAAGGCAAGGCGGTGCTGTTCAAGCGCTTCGCCGACGTCGATGCGATCGATATCGAACTCGATACAGAGGACCCGGATAAGTTCATCGAGGCGGTCGCGCTGATGGAACCGACCTTTGGCGGCATCAACCTCGAGGACATCGCCGCCCCCGAATGCTTCATCATCGAGCAGGCCCTGCGTGAGCGGATGAACATTCCGATCATGCATGACGACCAGCACGGCACCGCGATTATCTCTGCGGCTGGGTTGATCAATGCCTGCTACATTACCGGGCGCGAGCTCAAGGATGTGCGCATCGTGGTGAATGGCGCTGGTGCGGCTGCGCTTGCCTGTACCGCGCTGATCAAGTCGGTCGGCGTACCGCATGAAAACGTCATCGTGTGCGACCGTTCGGGCCCGATTTACCCGGGCCGCGATGGTGTCGACCAATGGAAGAGCGCGCATGCCGTCGAAACCGCTGCGCGCAGCCTCGAAGAGGCGCTGGTCGGCGCCGACATCTTCCTGGGCCTTAGCGCCGCAGGGGCGCTCAAGCCCGAATGGGTCGCGAAGATGGCCGACAAGCCGATAATCTTTGCCATGGCCAATCCGGTGCCCGAGATTATGCCCGACGAGGCGAAGGCGGTCCGTCCCGATGCGATTATCGCCACCGGCCGTTCGGACTTCCCCAACCAGGTCAACAACGTCCTCGGCTTCCCCTTTATCTTCCGCGGTGCGCTCGACGTCCAGGCGACCACCATCAATGAAGAGATGAAGGTCGCCGCGGCACGCGCGATCGCGGAACTGGCGCGGCAAAACGTGCCAGAGGAAGTGGCAGCAGCCTATGGCAAGAACCACAAGTTCGGCACTGATTACATCATCCCGGCGCCCTTTGACCCGCGCCTGATGGAGGTCGTCTCCAGCGCGGTGGCAAAGGCGGCGATGGAATCGGGGGTGGCCAAGGCGCCGATCGCCGATTTCGATGCCTATCGCACTTCGCTCAAGGCGCGACTCAATCCGACGACCTCGGTGCTCACCGGGGTTTATGACCTGGCCAAGGCCAACCCGAAGCGGATGGTGTTCGCCGAGGCGGAAGAGGAAGTCGTGCTGCGCGCTGCGATTCAGTATCGCGATTTCGGCTATGGCCAACCGATCCTCGTCGGCCGGACCAAGGCGATCGCCGACAAGATGCATATCCTGGGGGTAAGCGACCCGGGCAGCTTCGAAATCCAGAACTCTGCGGATTCGAAGCTGGTGCCGCAGATGGTCGACTATCTCTACAAGCGGCTGCAACGCAAAGGCTATACCCAGCGCGACGTTGCCCGCATGGTCAACCAGGAACGCAACGTGTTCGCCGCGCTGTTGGTCGCCCTGGGGCATGGCGATGCGATGATCACCGGCCTGACCCGGACCTTCGCCCAGACCGCGCGCGAGGTGAACCGGGTGCTCGATCCCAAGCCTGGCGCGGTGCCGTTCGGCATCCACATGATGATCGGCAAGAACCACACGACCTTCCTTGCCGACACCACCATCAACGAACGTCCGACGGCCGAACAACTGGCGCATATCGCTAAGGAAACCGCGGCGGTGGCGCGGCGCATGGGGCATGAGCCGCGCGTTGCCTTCCTGTCCTATTCGACTTTCGGCAATCCCTCGGGCCAATGGCTCACTAACATCCGCGACGCGGTGGCGATCCTCGACGCCGAAGAGCCGGGCTTCGAATATGAAGGCGAAATGGCTCCCGACGCGGCGCTCAATCCGGCAGTGATGAAGCTCTATCCCTTCAGCCGCCTGTCAGGACCCGCCAATGTGCTGATCATGCCCGGACTGCAGTCGGCCAACCTGTCGGCCAAGCTGCTGCGCGAACTGGCGGGGAATGCCACCATCGGGCCGATGCTGATCGGCATGGAGAAACCGGTGCAGATCGCGCCGATGACCGCGATTGCTCCCGATGTGCTGACGCTCGCCGTGCTCGCCAGTGCAGGGGTCGTCGGCTAGGCCGGCTCAGGCGAAGTCCTCGCTCTCGTCGACATAGGTCGACAGGTCGATCCAGTGCTTCGCCGGGTCGTCGGGATCGACCATGACCGGTAGCGACTTGTCCTTGAGCGCTTCAGACAGGTCGACCCAGAGCGGGTCGCTGGTGAAGGCATCGATTTTGCCGCTGACCGGGTTAATGCCCTGCGCCGCGACCTTCCACGGGTTGCGCCCATTTATCGATGTCGTGGTGTCGCGATAGCATTCGACGAACTTTGCCATGGTCGGGATACCGCGTGTGCGCAGCTTCGCCACGGTCCAGCGGCGGCGGAAGTAGGCATAGAACAGGCCCCAGCCGACGATCGCGAAGATTCCCCCGAAGCAGAGCAGAAAGGTCGGCAGGAACCAGCGGTCGAAGAAACCGTCGATGACCGCGCGCGTCGGGTTGTCGCGCTGGTAGATGATCGTGACCCGCTCTCCGACATTGTAGCTGGGCGGATTGCTGCCGGTTGATGAGCGATAGGTGCGCGTGCGCCCCTCGCCATCGCGGTACTCGACGACGGGACGATAGCTGCCGTCGCCGTCGCTGTCCCGGCTGTAGTCCAGGTCGACGACGATCCCGGCGGCTTCGATCCCGTTCTGGCTGAAGGAGCGGCTGTAATTGAGCGCGAAACCGCCACCGATCATGATGGCCAGCCCGACGAGCCCGAAGATCAGGCCGATCCAGAACACCATTCTCGGCATGGCACCTCCCCCTAGCACCTACCGTGTAGCGTAGGGGAGAGCGGCTAGAAAGGCAGCACCCGCCCGTTGTAGTCGAGATAGCGGAAGCCGCCGCCGCCGCAGTCGTCAATGACATTTGCAAGGCCCGCCACGCTCTGCGCAACCGTCAGCGGGGCCTGCTGCCCACCCATGTCGGTCTGGACCCAGCCGGGGTGCAACGCGACGACTTCGATATCGCGTGGTTTGGCGTCCTGTTCGGCGAGCCCCTTGGCGAGCATGTTGAGCGCGGCCTTGCTGGCGCGATAGAGCTCGTATCCGCCCGTACTATCGGCGATCGAACCCATGATCGATGACATGAAGCCCAGCGTGCCACCGTCCCTGATCTTGGGCAGCAGGGTGCGTCCGGCCTTCGCCGGGCCGAAGGCATTGGTCATCATCACATGCGCCACTTCCTCGCCGGTTGCCTTGTCGCTCGACTGGTGCCCCGCACCTGAGATACCGGCATTGATCAGCACCGCGTCGAGACTGCCGTCGGCCAGGCCCAGATCGGCATAGCTTGCCGGATCGGTGACATCGGCGGTGACGATGGAGAGGTGGTCGCAGGCCAGCGCATGGAGCCCGTCGCTGTGCGTGCGCTCGCTAGCGATTACCCGCCATCCGCGCGAGAGGAACTCGCCGACTAGTCCCAGGCCGATCCCGCGTGACGCGCCGAAGATGAAGATTGTGCCGTCCGCCATGTGTCTCTCCCGCAATCTCGCTTATCCCAGACCGGTCCGGCTGGTCGGTTCGGTTATTTCCGGCGGAACCGGAAGTACCATACTTCGTGACCGTATACTGTGCGTGCCTTGTGTTCATAGCGCGTTTCGGGCCAGCCGGATGGGCGGTTCTCCCAGCTCTTGCGCCCTTCGACCAGCCATTCGAACTCGGCGGTGAAGCGGCGCATGACCATCAGCGCGTGGCGCAAATAGACCGGGTGGTCGGTACCGAAGCGGAACTCGCCGCCAGGCTTCAGCTTGTCCGCGATCATTTGCACCGGACCATCGTTCATCATCCGCCGCTTGGCATGCTTGGCCTTGGGCCAGGGGTCGGGATGCAGCAGGTAGAGCATGGTCAGCGCGCCATCTGGCACCCGGCGCAACACGTCCAGTGCGTCGCCATGATGGATGCGGACATTCGCCAACCTGCGATCGCGCACATGGGTCAGTGCCTGGGCCACACCGTTGACGAAGGGCTCGGCGCCGATGAAGCCGTGGTCGGGCAGCATGTCGGCTCGCTCGGCCATGTGCTCACCGCCGCCAAAGCCGATCTCGAAATGCAGCGGACGGTCAAAGCCGAACAGAACTTCGGAGGTCACAGGTCCGTCGATTGGGACCGCGATCTGCGGCAGGAGCTTGTCGACGAGTTCCTGCTGCGCTGCGCGCAGTGGTTTACCCTGGCTGCGGCCGTAGAGCCGGTTGAGCGTGGTGGGATCGCCTTCCTTGTGTGCGGTCATGGCGCGCGCGATGGCAAGGCGGGCCGGGTTTGGCAAGCCGAGTCCGAGGCCAACTACCCTCTATGGGGCACCGGCTTCGCCTTGCTCAGCCTGGTCCTCGCCTAGCTCCGGCGATCAGTTCCAGGCGGTCCAGATGCCGTAGGCGCTGGTTAACGACAGCACGATTCCCACGAGGATCAGCATCAATTTCGGGCTGAAGTGTTTCGCTGCGAAAGCTCCGAAAGGAGCCGCAACTACTCCACCTAGCAGCAGGCCCAGGGTTGCTCCTGCCAGGTCAGCAATCCCGAGATGGAAGATGAAGGTTGCCGAAACGGCGAGCGTAAGGAAGAACTCGACCGAGTTCACCGTCCCCACCACCTTGCGCGGCTCGGCGCCCTGGATCAGCAGGTTGCTGGTAACGACCGGACCCCAGCCGCCACCGCCTGCCGCATCGAGGAACCCGCCCACTAGGCCAAGCGGCACCACGTGCTTCGCTTCCTTGAGCTTGGGTGGGTAGAGCAGTCCGCGGATGAGCAGGTAGATGCCGATCCCAGCGAGATAGAGCAGCACAAATGGTTTGATCATGGCAGCATCGACCGAACTGAGCAGATAGGCGCCGGTCACGCCTCCGATCACACCGGGAATGAGCAGGCGAAAGAACAGCTTGCGGTCGATGTTGCCGTTCAGCAGGTGACTGATTCCCGACGTCGCCGTGGTAAAGCATTCCACCACATGGACGCGTTGTGACGCGAGTGCAGGCGGCATCCCCAGCAGGCCGACGAGCAAGGTGTTGGAGATCACCCCGAACGCCATGCCCAGCGCGCCATCGACCATTTGCGCTGCAAAGCCGATCAGGATGAAAGGGACCAACGCCCCTAAATCAAAACCGAACGGATCCATTTTGCGGGGGCGTCCTTCGCCAATTGAAGCGCGGTGAATACAGGCGCTTCAGCGGCTCGCCGAGAGCAGAAAAAACCTTAACCCTGATAGCAAAACGCCCGAGACAATTCTGTCCCGGACGTCCTCGCTATTCCCATCCAAGAGAAACCGAATCAGGCGGCTTCCGCCTCTTCGTTCGGATCGCGGAGCACATAGCCGCGGCCCCAAACGGTCTCGATGTAGTTCTCGCCGCCGCAAGCGTGGCTGAGCTTCTTGCGCAGCTTGCAGATGAACACGTCGATGATCTTGAGTTCGGGCTCGTCCATCCCGCCGTAAAGGTGGTTGAGGAACATTTCCTTGGTCAGTGTGGTGCCCTTGCGCAGCGACAGCAGCTCGAGCATCGCATATTCCTTGCCGGTCAGGTGCACTCGTGCCCCGTCGACCTCGACCGTCTTGGCATCGAGGTTCACGGCCAGCTTGCCGGTGCGGATGATCGACTGGCTATGGCCTTTCGAACGGCGCACCACGGCGTGAATGCGGGCGACCAGCTCTTCGCGATGGAACGGCTTGGTCACATAGTCGTCGGCACCGAAGCCGAACGAACGAATCTTGGAGTCCATCTCGGCAATGCCCGAGAGGATCAGTACCGGGGTCTGCACCTTGGCGACGCGCAGCTTCTTGAGCACGTCGTACCCGTGCATGTCGGGCAGGTTCAGGTCGAGCAGGATGATGTCGTAGTCATACAGCTTGCCCAGATCGAGGCCTTCCTCGCCCAAGTCGGTCGAGTAGACATTGAAGCCTTCGGTCGTAAGCATGAGCTCGATTGCCTTGGCGGTTGTCGGCTCGTCTTCGATCAGCAGTACACGCATGGGTTATCCCCCGTAGCCCTGGTTTCACGGTAACCCCCTGCTAAGAGGTATTGCCCGCTATTAACCACGCAAGATCTGAACGGAAAAGGTTAACGTGAGGTAAAGTGCGTTAACATTTTTCAGTGTTGCAGTCGGGACTCACAAGTCAATTCCGATACTTCGCGCCACTGCCGCCTGGTCATAGTAGGGCCGTTCGACAAGGATTCGGTCGCTCCCTTCAGCGAATTCGAAACTGGCCGCCATACGCATGCGCAGCTTGCGCCCGGTAGCCGGCACGACGCGATCCGGCAGCCGCATCTCGCCAAGGTGTGTGCCAGTCAGCCAGAACTCGACCAGCACGGTATTGCCGGTGTGTGCGATGGCGATGATCTCGTTCCCCTGGTCGGGGAAGACCGAGCGCGATGCGGCAAAATAGCCGCGAACGGCTTCTTCGCCGTCGAACACCTGGCCGGTCGCCATCTCGTAGCGCGGGTGTCCGGCAAAGGTGTCGATCACCCCGTCCCAATCATACACCGTTTCACGGTGCATATGGTCGCGGACCGTCTGGATGCGGCGTTCGGCAAGATCTGGCATCGGCTCTCTCCCCAGGGCGGGGAGCTTTGCAGCATCAGAAGTGCGAGGCGAGCTTTTTCTGCCGTCGTCGCTGGGCGCTCGACCCAATGCCGATTGCCTCGCGATACTTGGCAACGGTGCGGCGGGCGAGATCGAAGCCCTCGTTGCGCAGCAGGTCCGCCAATGCCTCGTCCGACAGGACTTTCTTGGGATCCTCGGCATCGCACAGGGCGCGAATACGCGCCTTGATCGCTTCCGAACTGGCTCCCTCGCCATCGGCAGCGGCGACCCCACTGGAGAAGAAGTATTTCAGCTCGAAAGTCCCGCGCGGACAGGACAGGTACTTGTTGCTGGTCACCCGGCTGACCGTGCTCTCGTGCATTTCGATCGCTTCGGCCACTTCGCGCAGCGTCAATGGCCGCATTGCCGTGACCCCCTCTCGGAAGAAACCTTCCTGCCGCTTCACGATTTCAGCGGCGGTCTTGAGGATGGTGCGCTGGCGCTGGTCGAGCGCCTTGATCAGCCAGTCGGCTTCTCCGAGCTGCTCGTTGAGCCAGGCTTGCGAGGCCTTGTCGCGCGCGCCGGCCTTGAGTTCGACATAGTATTCGCGGTTGACCACCAGGCGCGGCAGGCTCGCTTCGTTCAAGCGAATGTCCCAGCCGCCATCCATGGGGGTCACCAGCACGTCGGGCACCACCGCCGCTTCGCTCGAGCCGCCATAGCGCAGCCCCGGCCGGGGATCGTAGCTGCGCAGTTCGGCCAGCATGTCGGCGAAGTCCTCGTCGTCGACTTCGCACATCCGTTTGAGCCGGGCGATCTCGCCTGCGGCGACGAGGTCGAGGTTGTCAATCAGTCGCGCCATGCAGGGGTCGTAGCGATCTGCCTCCTTGGCCTGCAGGGCGATGCATTCGGCCAGGCTGCGCGCTCCGACCCCGGTGGGATCGAGCGATTGGACAATCGCCAGCGCCCGTTCGACCGCGACCAGCGGTGCACCCAGCTCTTCGGCCAGGACCAGCAGTTCCGTCCCGAGATAGCCCGCTTCGTCGAGTTCGCCGATGATGCGCAGGGCGATAATCGCTTCGCGCGGGTCTTCCGCGACCGCGCCCACCTGGCCTGCGAGGTGTTCGGCAAGGGTTGGTTCGCCACCCGATCGGTTCTCGAGGTCGGGAAACTCCTCACCGCCGGAAGCAGTGCCCGCACGGCCCCAGTCGCCTGCATCGCCTGGGGCCGCTTCGGGGTCGAGCGCGTTGGCGGAAATATCGAGTGCCTCGGTCCCGTCGAAATCGGGCGCGCTGTCATGCTCACCCGCCGGACCAGGCGCATCCTCGCCTGCCTCGCGGCGGACTTCGCCCATCTCCAGCAAGGGGTTTGATTCGAGCGCTTCGGTAACGAAGCTCTCGATCTCCAGGTTGGACAGCGCCAGCAGCTTGATCGCCTGCTGCAACTGCGGCGTCATCACCAGCGATTGGGTTTGCCGTAGGTCTAGCCTCGGACCCAGCGCCATGATTCAGCTCCCCCCGACCCTCGGCATCAGAGGGTGAAGCTCTCACCGAGGTAGAGCCGCCGCACGTTCTCATCCGCTACCAGCGCCTGCGGGGTCCCGGCAAAAAGCACCTGGCCGCCGTAGATGATGCAGGCGCGATCGACGATTTCGAGTGTCTCGCGAACATTGTGATCGGTGATCAGCACACCGATTCCGCGGGTCTTGAGGTCCTTCACCAGGTCGCGGATATCGCTGATCGAGAGCGGATCGATCCCGGCGAAGGGCTCGTCAAGCAGCATGATCGACGGCTTGGCCGCCAGCGCGCGGGCAATTTCGCAGCGGCGCCGTTCGCCTCCTGAAAGTGCCATTGCCGGGCTGCTGCGCAGTCGGACAAGGCCGAATTCATCGAGCAGGCGCTCCAGTTCTGCCACGCGGGTCGCGTCGTCCGGTTCGACCATCTCGAGCACGCAGTTGATGTTCTGCTCGACAGTCAGGCCGCGAAAGATGCTGGTTTCCTGCGGCAAATATCCGAGGCCGAGGATCGCCCTGCGATACATCGGCAGGCAGGTAACATCCTGCCCGTCCATCAGGATCCGGCCGGCATCGGGCCGGACCAGACCCATGATCGAATAGAAGCAGGTCGTCTTGCCCGCGCCGTTGGGCCCCAGCAAGCCGAGGACTTCGCCCTTGCCGACGGTCAACGAAATATCGGTCAGGATCGCCCGCTTGTCATAGCTCTTGGCGATCGAGATCACCTCCAAACCGCCTTGCGGAATCGGCGGTGCGGCGTCGTGGACCGGGTCGGTGACGGTGGCTTGGTCGATGTCTGCCATGGCCGCGACATAGGCAGGACTGCGGCGGGTGAAAACCCCGTGCGGCGCTTTGTTAGACGAATTGGCAGGATTCCTGCATGGAAAGCCCCTGGATCACATCGGGACAAGCATACGCAAGATCAGTACGCCTGCTTGCCAGCGCGGCGCAAATTTGAAACAATGCGAATCCGGTGGAGAGGACAGGGGAGATGTCCATGGACAAGGCGGTCGACAAGGGTGACGTCGTCGAGGAAAACGACGGGCACCGTGGTCGGGACTGGCGCAGGTCGATGAGCGACAATGTCGCGCTGGCACTCCTAGTATACACCGCCTTGCAGATCTTCGTCACCGTTCATGCGATGCGCCAGGGCATGAACTCGATCGCACCCTATGTCCTGCTGGTCCTGCTGGTAGCCGGGATAATCCCCTTCTGCCGCAAGTACGAACACCGCTGGACCGCGCTGACCGACGAACAGGCGGTTGATCCGGCGCTGGCCGGTGCCTTTCGCCGCGATCAGATTGCACTGTGGTTGCTCGCGATCAGCACGCCGCTGCTGTTGACCGGGTTCTTCATGCTGATCTTCGCCTGATAACCACCCGGCACGGTTGCCAGCCGCTGGCACCGTCCCTACCTGCTCTGCGATGAACGCAGTCGAATTTGCCCAATCATGATCGCTAGCGATCAGGCGCTGGACCGTTGCCGCCAGCTGGTCGACCTCGCCCGCAGCAAGGGGGCCGATGCGGCCGACGCCGTGTGCCGCGCGAGCACCTCCGAAAGCGTCAGCGTCCGGCTTGGAGCGTTGGAGGATGTCGAGCGCTCGGAGAGCGAGGAAATCGGCCTACGCGTATTCGTCGGGCGTCGCTCCTCCTCGATCCATACCAGCGATTTCGGCGCCGAGGGCCTTGCTGTCCTGGCCGAACGCGCCGTGGAGATGGCCCGGCTCGCGCCCGAGGATCCCTATTCCGGCCTTGCGCCCGAAGGGCGACTGTTTACCGGCGAAACCCCTGAGCTCGACCTACTCGACGCAGGCGAACCTTCGCCGCAGGAGCTGCGTGAGAAGGCGCTGGAAACCGAAGATGCCGCCCGCGCGGTTGCCGGGGTGACGAATTCCAACGGGGGCACCGCCGGGTACTCACGGACTGTGTTTGGGCTCGCCACTTCGCATGGCTTTGCCCGCGGCTATGCCAGCGGGTCGCACACGCTTTCCGCCAGCGTTGTCGCGGGCGAAGGGGCGGACAAGCAGACCGACTATGCCTATCGCACGGCACGCCATCGCGCCGACCTGCCAAGTCCCGCAGACATCGGGCGCGAGGCGGGCGAGCGCGCCGTTCGCAAGGTTGGACCTGGGTCGATCGGATCGGGCCGGATGCCGGTGGTGCTCGACCCGCGCGTGGGTTCGGGCGTGCTCGGCCACCTGCTTTCGGCGATGAGCGGCCCATCGATCGCGCGCAAGGCCAGCTTCCTGCTCGGTCATGAAGAGGACCAATTGTTCGACAGCGCAATCCGCGTGGTCGAGCAGCCGTTGCGCCTCCGCGGGCTGCGCTCGCGCACCTTCGATGGGGAGGGTTTAGCCTGTTCGGACCGGGTGCTGGTTGACGGCGGCCGGATGACCGGATGGCTGACCAATGTCGCCTCGGCTGCGCAACTCGGGCTGGGTCTGACCGGCCATGCGGGACGCGGCGGGGGCGGGGCACCGGGAATTGCGCTTAGCAATGTCGTGTTGGAACCGGGCCAGGCCAGCGTCGCCGAGCTCATCGGAGATATCGAGGACGGGCTCTATGTCACCGGCCTGTTCGGGCAAGGCGTAAACCTTGTGACAGGCGATTACAGCCGCGGCGCCACCGGGCTGCGCATCCGCAAGGGTGAACTGGCCGAACCCGTGGCCGAGATCACCATTGCTTCGACCCTGCTCGAAATGTTCCGCGCGCTGGTTCCGGCCAATGATCTCGAGCTGCTACACGGGATCGACGTGCCGACATTGCGCATCGACAACATGGCGGTTGCGGGAGAATGATGCAGGGGCTCGCCCTGCTTGTTGCCCTGGCCCTGACGGGGCCCTTGCCCACACAGATAGTTGAGCCGGCCGAGACCGAGCCCACGTCCGTACCAACTGTCGTCCAACCGATCGCTACGACCCGGGATGAGGGCGCGGACGAACGCATTGCAGACCGTATTACCGGTATTTTCGCCGAACTGCCGGCATTCGAACGCGTGGAAGCCACCGCAAGCGAAGGCGTAGTCGTGCTGTTGGGCACGGTGCCGAAGCAGGACGATATTGCCCGTGCAGAGGCGATTGCAGGCCGTGTTTCGGGAGTGGTGACGGTTGAAAACCGGCTCAAACGCGATGTATCCCTGTCTCCTGAAGGCGCCGGCTTTGCCAGCCTTGCGGACCGGTTCGACAGGTTTGTGCGGCTGCTGCCGTTGATTGCTGCGGCCCTCGCCGTGTGGGCGGTCATCGCGCTTGTTGGCTACGTAATCGCCGGCTTCGGCGCGCTGTGGCATCGGATAGCAACGAACAGCTTCCTTGCCGAGCTGATTGCCAGCGCAATCCGGTTCATCTTCGTTGTTGGCGGGCTGGTCATCGCGCTGGATATGATCGGTGCTACCGCACTGCTTGGGGCGGTCCTCGGCGGCGCGGGCGTAATCGGAATCGCGCTGGGTTTTGCCATGCGGGAGACGATTGAGAACTACGTTGCGTCGCTAATGCTGTCGCTACGACAGCCCTTCCGGGCCAACGATTGGGTGAAGATCGACCAGTTCGAAGGTCGGGTAATCCGCCTGACCAGTCGCGCAACGATCCTGATGACGCTGGATGGAAATCACCTGCGTATTCCCAATGGTCAGGTGTTTCGCGCGATCATACTGAATTACACGCGCAACCCGCAGCGGCGTTTCGATTTCGAACTGGGCATCGATGTCGACGACGACGCGCTGGCGGCGCGGCAGCTGGGGCGCGACACCTTGGCGGGACTGGATTTCGTGCTCTCCGACCCGCCGCCCGAGGGCCGGATTCGCCGCGTGGGGGATTCCAACGTGGTGATCCTGTTCCTCGGCTGGATCGACCAACGGGAGACCGATTGGTGGAAGGCGCAAAGTCAGGCGATTCCGGCGGTGAAGGAAGCCTTGGAGAAAGCCGGCTTCGGCCTGCCCGAGCCCATTTATCGGTTGCGTATCGACCCGCGTTCGGCAGGCGTGCCGATCGAATCGATCGAGGCCGCACGCGGCGATTCAGCTTCTGCCCAACGGCCGCGCAAGGTTCAGGCTCCTCTTCCGGCAGGTGAAGAGGAGGATATCCGTCCTGCGGACAAGGTTGCCGCGATGGTAGAGGAAGAACGCCGGCAGGCCGGCGCGGAGCAGGAGACAGATCTCCTCGACCGCACCCGCCCGGTGGAATAGCTTCTACTTGCTGGCCTGGTAGCGTTCGATCGCTTCGATGACGATCTGGCGCGCTTCGGCGGCCTCGCCCCACTTGCCGACGCGGACCCACTTATCCGCTTCGAGATCCTTGTAGTGGGTGAAGAAGTGCTCGATCTGCTGGAAGATGATCGAGGGCAGGTCCTTGGTCTCGCCGACGTCGGAATAGTAGGGGAAGGTCGTGTCCACGGGGACGCAGATCAGCTTCTCGTCGCCGCCATGCTCGTCTTCCAGGTTGAGCACGCCGATCGGGCGCGCACGCACCACGCAGCCGGGGATGAAGGGCGAACGCGAGATGACCAGCGCGTCGAGCGGATCGCCGTCGGGCGAAAGCGTGTGCGGCACGAAGCCGTAGTTCGCCGGATAGCGCATCGGCGTGTGCAGGATACGGTCGACGAACAGCGCGCCCGATTCCTTGTCGAATTCATATTTGACCGGTTCGCCGCCGGTCGGAACCTCGATAATGACGTTGAGGCTCTCGGGCGGATTGTCGCCCACGGGGATCTTGTCGATGCGCATGACGCGTCCTTGCTGAGTGTGTTCGTCCCTCTCCCCAGAAAGACTTTGCGACGGCGCCCTTAGAGGCGTGCCGCCAAGGCCGCAACCCGCACTCTAACCTGAAATTGGCGCCAGCAATCGGTCGAGCCCCTGGACTTCGCTACCCTTCGCCTCGAGCCAGGGGTACCGCAGGCCCCCGTGGTAATCGATCGCGATCGTATCGTAGCGCTCGCCGCGCTTGACCAGCAGCTCGATCGGGCGCTGTTCTGCCTTTGCGGCGATGATCGCATCGCGGATCGCATCCTGCGAATAGGCAATCCTGCCGACCGCCACCACCTGCGTGCCGTTGACGATGCCGGCATTGAAGGCGGGGCCGTCCCACAAGGTACTGACGACCTTGCCCTCCTTGTCGAGGTTCATGCCCAGCGAATAGAACAGGTCGAGGTAGTTGGCGCCGCCCATCCGACCCTTGTGATAGGGATTGGGCTCCTCCTTCCACACTAGTTGGTATCCAGCCATTTCGATGCCGCGCACTGGCGCCGGCTGTCCCGGCTGGCGCAGGCGGGTATCGAGGAAATTTGCCCAATCGTAGGGGTAGACCGCATTCAGCGTCGTCACGACTTCGTCGAAGTCATAGGTCAGCTGGCCCCAGTCACCGCCAGTCTTGCCGAAGAAGGCCTTGGCGAAATCGTCGAGCCCCTTGGCGCCGCCAGTCCCTTGGCGGATGGTCTGATCAGCCTCGAGCCAGGTCAGCGCCCCCTCGGTATAGTAATCCTCGCTGCGCTGGAGCGAAGGGTAGGGGTGCGGGCGACGGGCGTTGACGATCGGATCATAGGTGGTGTCCTGAACGCTGCGCCAGGCCCGGCCCGGCTGGCCTTCGGAATAGTTCGCCGCGGCCAGTGCAAGCGTGCCGAGGATCGTTTCCTTCTTCTGCAAGCCCGATCGGGCCGCGAGAATCCAGCCCCAGAACTGCGTCTGCCCCTCATAGACCCACAGCAGGTCGTCCTGCATCGGGGTGCTATAGTCGGGGGTCCACAGCCCTTCGGGGCGGCGGAACTTGCCATTCCAGCTATGCACCAGCTCGTGGCTGACGACGTTGTGGTCCCAGTCCATCTCGTCCCACTTGATCAGCGCATTGGGCTCGTACTGGTTCTCCGCCGAACGATGGTGTTCGAGCCCGATTCCACCCATCCGGTCGGTCATCGCGAGCAGGATGTCGTAGTGATCGAAGTGCCGCGTACCGAACAGCGCGTCGGCCTCGTCGACGAGCCTCTCGAAGCGCGCGAGGTTCTCCGGCGCGATAGCGAGATATTTGGGCGCATCGGCCACGGCATCGAGGCGGACGTTCTCGCCCACCTCCCATTGCTTGGCATACTTCCCCGCGAAGATCGGCGAATCGACCAGCGTTTCGTAATCGACCGTCGCCCAGCTCAGCGTGTCGCCCTTGCGCGCCTTGCCGTCGAGTGCGGTGAAGACTTCCCAACCCTGCGGCACCGTCACGCTTGGCGTCACCGCGATGCGGCGGGTGTAATGGCCCGCGGGGTAGAGGCTCATCTTCTCCCACTGCAGGTTGAGCATCTCCTGCGTCATGGTGATGCGTCCCTCGCTGCCGGTAATCGGCGAGGTGTGGACGAAACTGGCGACTACTTCGCGGGTTCCGGCAGGGACGCTCACGATGAAGCGGTACACGTCGAGTGCATCGCGCTTCCAGCTCAGCGGCTTGCCGCCGGCGGTAAAGCGGATGTTCGAGAGCTGCGCGATCGGCCCGCGCGGTGCGTGATTGCCGGGCAGCCATTCCGGAAACAGTAACACCAGCTCGCGCGTATCGGCGGTCACCGGAATGGTCTCCGTCACGCGATAGACTCTGCGCTGTGTGTCGCTGGCATCGATGGCGAGCCGGATCGTCCCGCCCGGCCAGGGCGTGTCTTGCGGCAGCGGGGTCGCATCTTGCAGCTGTGGTGCGATCGGCGCGGAATTGCCTTCGGGACGGGCTTCGGCAGCGGGGGTGAGAAGGAGGGTGGCGGCGAGTGCGAACGGCGCGGTGCGAATAATCATGGCGCGCCTCATGCGAAAACCTGCCTTGCGAGGCAAGGGCAGGCTCGACGAGCGGCTTTCCCCGTTCCGCCGAACGCGCTAAGCGCCGCGCCAACATGAGCAAGACTCCCCAAGCCATTCGCGGCACGCAGGACATTTTCGGTGCCGATGCCGAAGCCTTCGCTTTCGTGGTCGAGACCTTCGAACGCGTGCGCAGGCTCTATCGCTTCCGCCGGGTCGAGATGCCGGTGTTCGAAAAGACCGAGGTATTCAGCCGTGCCATCGGCGAAACCACCGATGTCGTATCGAAGGAGATGTACTCTTTCGACGACCGTGGTGGAGAGAGCCTGACGCTGCGTCCCGAATTCACCGCGGGGATCGCGCGCGCCTATCTCACCAATGGCTGGCAGCAGCATGTACCGTTGAAGCTCGCGACCCATGGCCCGCTCTTCCGCTACGAACGGCCGCAGAAGGGTCGCTATCGCCAGTTCTACCAGATCGACGCCGAGATCATCGGCGTGGCCGAACCGCAGGCCGATGTCGAATTGCTGGCGATGGCCGACCAGATCATTCGCGAACTCGGCATCGAAGGCGTGACATTGCACCTCAACACGCTCGGCGATGGCGACAGCCGCGATGCCTGGCGCTCGGCGCTGGTCGAGCATTTCCGGGCGGTGAAGGATGAGTTGAGCGAAGATTCGCAGGAGCGGCTTGAGAAAAATCCGCTGCGCATCCTCGACAGCAAGGATCCGCGCGACAAGCGCTTCGTTGCCGATGCGCCGAAGATCGACACCTATCTGTCGGACGAGGCGCGCGCCTTCTTCAATGCGGTGACCAGCGGCCTCGACGCCGCGGGGGTGAAATGGGTTCGCGCGGAAAGCCTCGTGCGCGGGCTCGACTACTATCGTCACACCGCCTTCGAATTCATTCCCGATGAGGGCAGCGAGGCGGCCGGCAAACTCGGCAGCCAGAGCACCATCCTCGGCGGCGGTCGCTACGACGGGTTGATGGAAAGCCTCGGTGGCGCCCCCACACCGGCGGTAGGCTGGGCGGCCGGGATCGAACGGCTGGCGATGCTGGTTGGAGACAAGGGCGAACCGAAAGCGGATGTCGTCGTCGTGGTCGAGGATGACGAGCTCATCGCCAACGCGATTGCCGCCATCGGACGGATCCGGGCGGCGGGTCACTCCGCGGAGCTCGTGGCGACGGGCAGCCCGCGCAAGCGCTTCGACAAGGCCGTTAAGGCCGGTGCCGAAAAGATCGTTGCCTTCGCGCTTCGCGATGGGGTCGAACATGTTCGGATCAAGGCGGATGATGGTGCACGCAGCCACATCGAAGGCCTGCTCGGCTAAACATGACGATACCCGCCGAACGCCTTGACCAGATCACGCATCGCTTTGCCGAGCTCGAGGCGCGCATGGCCTCGGGTACGCTCGAGGGCGAGGCCTTCGTGCGCGCGAGCCGCGACTATGCCGAGCTTGAGCCGGTGGCCAAAGTGGCGCGTGAAGTGCGCGAGATTCGCCATGAGATAGCCGAACTGGCGCTGCTGGTCGAAGATCCGGAGATGAAGGCGCTGGCCGACGAGGAACTCGCGCGGCTGCGCCAGCGCCTGCCCGAGGCCGAGCGTGAGCTGGCCATCGCCATGCTTCCGCGCGATGCGGCTGACAGCCGTCCCGCCATGCTCGAAATCCGCGCCGGCACCGGTGGGGACGAGGCGGCGCTGTTCGCGGGCGATCTCTATCGCATGTACGAACGTTTCGCCGCCGAACAGGGGTGGAAGGTCGAGCCGGTGAGCATGAACGCTTCCGAAGTCGGCGGCTTCAAGGAAATCGTCGCCGCCGTCACCGGCAACGGGGTCTTCGCCAAGCTCAAGTTCGAGAGTGGCGTCCACCGCGTCCAGCGCGTGCCCGAAACCGAAAGCGGCGGACGCATCCACACCAGCGCCGCGACCGTAGCGGTCCTGCCCGAACCCGACGAGGTCGATGTGCAGATCGATCCGGGCGACCTCAAGATCGACGTCTATCGCGCCAGCGGCGCCGGCGGGCAGCACGTCAACACCACCGACAGCGCGGTGCGCATCACGCATCTGCCGACCAATACGGTGGTTACCTGCCAGGACGCGCGCAGCCAGCACAAGAACCGCGAGAAGGCGATGCAGGTGCTTCGTGCGCGGCTCTACGAAGCGCAGCGCGAAGCGACGCAGGGCGCCGAGGCCGAGGCACGCAGGGCGATGGTCGGCAGCGGCGACCGCTCGGAGCGTATCCGCACCTACAACTTCCCGCAGGGCCGCGTGACCGATCATCGCATCGGCCTGACCCTGCACAAGCTGCCCGAAATCCTCGCGGGACCGGGCCTCGCCGAGCTCATCGACGCGTTGATCGCCGAGGATGAGGCCAAGCGGCTCGCGGCGCTCAGTGACTGATACCGTCGCCGGGGCGCTGCGCAGGGCAAGCGAGCGGCTCTCGACTTCGAGCGACACGGCCCGGCTCGATGCCGAGTTGCTGATGGCGCATGCGCTGGGCGTCTCGCGCTCGGACCTGCTGTTGAAGCATATGCGCGATGCCGCCCCCGAAGGGTTCCTGCCCCTCGTCGAGCGTCGCGCGAAGAAAGAACCGGTGGCCCACATCGTCGGGATGCAGGAGTTCTTCGGTCTCGATTTCACGGTGACCCCCGATACGCTGATCCCGCGTGGCGATAGTGAAACGGTGGTGCTGGCTGCCCTGGAGGCGGCCCCCGATGCGGCGCGAGTGCTCGACATGGGGACCGGTACCGGGGCCTTGTTGCTGGCTTTCCTGCATGAGTGTCAGCAAGCGCGGGGCATCGGGATCGATGCTTCGCCCGGCGCGCTGGCAGTGGCGCAGGTCAATGCCGAGCGGCTGAGACTGGTGGGCAGGGCAGGCTTTCGACTTGCCTCGTGGCATGAGAAAGGCTGGACCGACGAGCTTGGCCGGTTCGACCTGGTCCTGTGTAACCCCCCCTATGTCGAGGATGATGCCCAGCTCGAGCCCGACGTCCGCGATTATGAACCGGGAACTGCCCTGTTTGCGGGACCGGAAGGGCTTGACGACTATCGCGCAATCGTCCCGCAGCTTGGCAAGCTTCTTTTGCCGGGAGGCGTCGCGGTCCTCGAAATCGGTGCGAATCAGGCGGAGTCGGTGTCCGCCATCGCCCGCGAATCGGGGTTCGCTGTGGAGCTTCGCCGAGACCTTGGTGAGCGGCCTCGTGCACTGATTCTCAGATAAGGCTTGGCAAAGCCGATTCGACCCTCTACCTCTGGCCGTAGGCCAGTGGTGCGCGACACGTTCGTCCCAGGGGTCTAGCTCCGACATTTGCAGTTCCGGTGCGCGGCCACAAGCCTCGTATACCATGCACAGACTGGGGCACGCGATCCGCGACAAGCGCGGGCGCGCAAGGGGTCACGCGGCCAGTGCGAACCGATGGGTTCGTGCCGCGAATTTGATGAGGACCAGCTACCCTTGAACAACAATCGCAATAACCGTCGTCGCGGACGCGGTAACAATCGCAGCCAGGGCGGTGGCAACAATGCCAACCGCATCGATAGCCGTGCGCGGGGCAATGCGCCGCAGCTGCTCGACAAGTACAAGAAGCTCGCCCAGGACGCGCAACACAACGGCGACCGGGTGCAGATGGAATACTACCTGCAGTTCGCCGACCATTATTTCCGCGTGATTGCCGACAACAAGGCGCGCCAGGACGAAGCCCGGGGCAAGCGCTTTGACGAGCGCGATCAGGACGAGGACGAGGATGAGGACGGCGAGGATCGCCGCCGCAGCCAGAACAACCGCCGCGAGCGCGGCCGCCGCGACGATCGCGACGCCGACCGTAACGACGAACCGCAGGGTGAAGACAGCGATGGCGGCGCATATGAGCCGCCCGAGAATCCCTTCACCCGCCGCGAGGAAGAGCCGCGCAAGCGCCGCGCCCCGCGCAAGTCTCGTCGTGATGAGGAAGGCACCGGTGGCAAGGACGGCGAGATCGATGCAGCGGTGCTGCCGCCGTCCCTCAGCTCGAACGATGATGATGCGGCTGAAAAGCCCGCTCCGCGTCGGCGTCGGCGCAAGCAGGAAGAAGACGAAGAAGCCAGCGTGGCCTGATCACGCTTGATTGGCTGAACCAAAACCCTATTGGGCGAAGCCGATGGATGTGACCCTCGGCTTCGCCCGCCGCCACCCCCGATGGACCGCACTGGCGCTGGGCGCCTTGGTCGCGCTCGGTCTTCCACCGCTCCATCTGTGGCCGCTGGCAATCGTTGGGATGGGTGCCTTTGCGCTGCTCATCGCCGAAAGTCCCACGCGCAAGGAAGTCTTCCTGCGCGGCTGGTTGTTCGGGGTCGCCCATTTCACCTTGGTGAACAACTGGATCGCGACGGCCTTTACCTATCAGGCGGAAATGCCCGCCGTTCTCGGTTGGGTCGCTGTGCCGTTGGTCTCGCTCTACCTCGCGGTCTACCCCGCGATTGCGGCGCTGCTCGCCTGGTCGATCACACGCCGCGGCCCCATGCCAGCCTTTGCCCTGTCGTTGGGGGCAAGCTGGGTCCTTGCCGAATGGCTGCGCAGCTGGGTCTTTACCGGATACGGCTGGGGTCCGTTCTCGCTGATCCTGCTGGGGGAATGGGATCGACCGGGTTGGGGCATTCTTCTCCCCTTCATCGGGACCTATGCGCTTTCGGGCATCGCGGTCACGCTTGCCGGGTTTGCTGCTTGGCTGGTCGTACAGCGCAACTGGCTGCCTCTCGGCAGTCTCACAGTCCTGCTTGCAGTTGGCATGTACTGGCCCGCTGCCCGGCCCGATGAGGGCGTGCTTCCGCTCACCCTGGTGCAGCCCAATCTCAAGCAGGAAGAGATCGTCGATCCGACCAAGTTCGAGGGCCAGTTCCAGAACCTGGCGCAATTGAGCATGCCGCTGACCCCGCTCAGCCATCGGCTGGTCCTGTGGCCGGAAAGCGGGGTGCCCGACTACCTGCGCGAAGGCTATCCGCAGCGCTACTACAACCAGATGACCGCCGCCGGCGATCCGGTCTTCGCCAGGCGCAGGATCGGCAGCGTGCTCGGCAGCGGCGGACTGCTGCTGACCGGCGTGGTCGATCTCGAGATCGGCGATGTCGACGGCATGCGCAGGGCCGTGGGGGCCTACAATGCGATTACCTGGATCGACCCGGCAGGCAATCTTGGCCCGCGCTATTCCAAGGCCCACCTCGTCCCCTATGGCGAATATCTCCCGCTCGGTTGGCTGCTCGAGCCGCTCGGTCTTTCGCGGCTGGTGGCAGGTTCGATCGAATTCATCCCCGGCCCCGGCCCGCAAACCCTGAATCTTGGCGATTACGGCAAGGCGGGGATGCAGATCTGTTACGAGATCGTCTTCTCGGGCGAAGTGGTCGATCCAGGCGAACGCCCCGACTACATCTTCAATCCTTCGAACGATGGCTGGTTCGGATCTTGGGGGCCGCCGCAGCACCTCGGCCAGGCGCGCATGCGGGCCGCTGAAGAAGGGCTACCCGTGTTGCGGTCGACCACCACCGGCATCAGTGCGGTCATCGATGCGCGGGGCGTGGTGCGCGAACATATCGACCGGCAGGTCGCGGGCCGCATCGATACGCTGGTACCGCCGGCCGCGCCGCCGACGCTGTTTGCGCAGCTCGGGCATTGGTTGACGCTGGCCTGGGGTTTGCTGCTGCTCGCGCTTTCGCTGGTTGCCATCCGGCGGGCGGGAGGCTACCGCCCGCGTAGCACATAAAGACTTCTTTATATCGGGATCTATAGCTGCATGCGCACCAACTACTTGTTTACCTCCGAAAGCGTCTCGGAGGGTCATCCCGACAAGGTTTCCGACCAGATCAGCGACGCGATCGTCGACCTGATGTTGGCGCAGGACCCCGAGGCGCGTGTCGCCTGCGAAACCATGACCACGACCCAGCGCGTGATCCTTTCGGGCGAAATCCGCTGTGCCCCGATGTACGACGCCAAGAACCCCAACTGGGCCGAGAATGGCGGCTGGGCCCCCGGCGCCAAGGAAGAGATCGAGAAGGCGGTGCGTCGGACGGTCCGTGAGATCGGCTATGAGCAGGACGGCTTCCACTGGCAGACCCTGACCTTCGAGAACCACCTCCACGGCCAGAGCGCGCATATTGCGCAGGGGGTCGATGCCAGCGGCAACAAGGACGAAGGTGCCGGCGACCAGGGCATCATGTTCGGCTTCGCCTGCGACGAGACGCCCGACCTGATGCCGGCGACGATCGACTATTCGCACAAGATCCTCGAGCGGCTCGCCGCAGACCGCAAGAGCGGTGCGGCACCCTTCCTCGAGCCCGACGCCAAGAGCCAGGTGACATTGCGCTACGAAAACGGACGCCCGGTCGAATGCACCGCGGTGGTCGTTTCGACCCAGCATGCGCCTGGCTATGACGAGGGCGAGAAGGAAGCCGAGCTCAAGAACTATATTAAGCGGGTGGTCGACGAAATTCTGCCCGATGGCTGGATTACCGATGCGACCGAATGGCACATCAACCCGACGGGCGCCTTCGAGATTGGCGGGCCCGATGGCGACGCAGGGCTGACCGGCCGCAAGATCATCGTCGATACCTATGGTGGAGCGGCCCCGCATGGCGGCGGCGCCTTCAGCGGCAAGGACCCAACAAAGGTCGATCGCTCGGCTGCCTACATCACCCGCTACCTTGCCAAGAACATCGTCGCAGCGGGTCTCGCGAAGCGCTGCACCATCCAGTTGAGCTATGCGATCGGCGTATCGAAGCCGCTTTCGCTCTACGTCGACACGCACGGCACCAGTGCGGAAGGGGTAACCGACGAAGGGCTCGAAGAGGCAATCCGCGGTATCGACAAGCTTGGCGGCCTGACCCCGCGCGGCATCCGCACGCACTTGGGCCTCAACAAGCCGATCTATCGCCCGACCGCTGCCTATGGCCATTTCGGGAGGCAGGCCGATGGCGACTATTTCCCGTGGGAACGAACCGATCTCGTCGCCGACCTGAAGGCCGCTTTCGCCTAGGAGTCCTGCCCCTTGCGCGGGCTCGGCCGATCGAGCGCGAGCTCGGCATCGGAAAAGGTGAAGGGGCTGCGCACGCCGGGGATGCCGTCGAGTTCGATCTGCATCCCCCGTGCGATGACCTGGCGGTCGGCGAAGACCTGATCGATCGCGTTGATCGGCCCGGCCGGGATGCCAGCGTCGCCGCATTCGGCCAGCAGCTCTTCCTTCTGCCACTTGGCGGTCTCACCCGCGATCAAGGCATCGAGTGCGGCCCGATTGGCGAGGCGTCCCTCGTTGCTGGTAAAGCGCTCGTCACCGAGCAGGTCCTCGCGACCGAGCAATGACAGCAATCGCCGGAACAGGCCGTCATTGGCGGGCGCCAGCACCACTTCGCCATCGGCCACCGGGAATACGCCATAGGCGCTGACCTGTGCATGTTCGTTGCCCATGCGCGGCGGATTGGTGCCGGTCGTCAGGTAGTGCATCGCCTGGCTGGCGAGCAGGCCGACCGAGCAGTCGAGCAGCGCCATGTCGACATGCTGGCCGCGCCCGGTCCGCTCCCGCATGGCCAGCGCGGCCTGGATTCCGATCACTGCGTAAAGCCCGCAGGCCAAGTCGGAAATCGAGACGCCCATTTTCATCGGCTGCCCTTGCGGCTCGCCCGTCAGCGCCATGAAGCCGCTCATGCCCTGGATGACGAAGTCGTAACCCGCCTCATGCGCGCGCGGGCCGGTCTGGCCGAAACCGGTGATCGAGCAATAGACGAGCCCGGGATTGGCTTCCGAAAGCACTTCGTAGTCGAGCCCGAACTTCGCCAGCGTGCCGGTCTTGAAGTTCTCCAGCACCACGTCGGCGCTTTCGGCAAGGGCCCGGACGCGCGCGAGGTCGTCGGGATTCTTGAAGTCCGCGACGATGCCGCGCTTTCCGCGATTGGTGCCATGATAATAGGCTGCCTCGCGCGCACCGTCTTCGCGCTCGATCCAGGGCGGGCCCCACTTGCGGGTCCCATCGCCATCGGGGCTTTCGACCTTGATCACGTCCGCGCCGAGGTCGGCGAGGATCTGGCCCGCCCAGGGGCCGGCCAACACGCGGGCAAGTTCGAGGACTTTCAGTCCGGCGAGAGGGGCCTTGGGGTTGCGCGGGTTATCGAGCCACATGGGCAGCGCTGCTGCGCTTCCGGATCGTCCCGGTCAAGCGTTCAGATGGCGTAAGCGTTGGGGTCTTCGTCGGGCCAACGCACCAACCTTGGGTTGCTGCGGTTAAGGAAGACCGCGGGCAGCTTGGCCAGCATCAGCGACTTGTGGATCCAATAGTCGGTCCACTTCTCGCGCCAGCGCGGCTTGGGGCGGCGGCCATGCGCCCGCAGCCAGCTGTCATAAGGCATCCAGTGGCTCGGTTCGTCCTTCTCCACCACCTCGAAGATGCGCTTGAGGCCCTTGTCTGAGAGGATATGGCGGTTCTTCAGCAACACCTCGACCTGGTCCATGCCGCGCTGTTCGGTGATCATGATCACCCGACAGAGTTTCTCGAATTCCTCGCCGTTGGCGACGATCGCCTGCGTGTCGAGTTCGTCGATGGTGCAGCCAAACACGGTCTCGATGAAATGGTCGATATGCCCGCAGGTGCGGTCGACCTTGAGCGGCATCTTGCCCTGCAGTTCGAACCAGCGGCGGAACATGCGATAGTGCTTTTCCTCGTCGGCGCGGTGCTTTTCAACCGCGGCAATGAACTCCGCATCGTCGGGGCAGCGCGCCCGCACCGCCTCGAGCACGCGATCGAGCGAGGTGTATCCCCGGTGCTCGTTGTAGATGTATATCGACCCGAGCACGTCGAGAAACCGGTTACGAAAGGCAGCCTGCAAACCCATGCGACTAGTGTCGCATGGATCGCGAGTCGGCGCGAAGCCTTATTCGGCGAGCAGGCCCGAAAGTCCCGACACTGCCTCGATGAATTCCTCGCGGAAATCCTGCACGACCTGGCGACTCGAGCGCACCTGTTCGACCAGCCCGACGCCCTGGCCGACGAAATAGCTCACCAGCTCTCGGGCTCCGTCATTGCCCGCGGCAGCCTCGCGCTCGATCCGCGCAAAGGCGGGTTCGGAGACCATGCCCATCAGCGGCATGGGCAGCGTGCCGGGCCCATCGGGCGCATCCCAGGCATCGTGCCAGGCGGTCTTGAGCTGGCGCGCGGGCTTGCCGGTACGGCTTTTCGAACGGACCGTGTCGCGGCTGCGCGCGGCGACCATCTTCTCGCGGAAGGCTTCGGAGGTCTCGGCCTCGGGCGTGGCCAGCCAGATCGACCCGGTCCAGGCGCCTTGCGCGCCGGCCGCCATCATCCCGGCCATCTGCCCGCCGGTCATGATCCCGCCCGCTGCGAGCACGGGAATCTGGTGTCCGGCACGGTCGAGTGCGCGGACGACTTCGGGGATCAGCACCAGGGTCGAAACCTCGCCGCAGTGCCCGCCTGCCTCGGTGCCTTGCGCAACGATGATGTCGACCCCGGCCTCGGCCTGGCGGATCGCGTGTTCCTTGGCCCCGACCAGCGCCGCCACCGGCACGCCGCGCTTCTTGCCTTCGGCGATCATGTCGGGCGGGGCGATGCCGAGTGCGTTGGCGATAAGCTTGATCGGGTGGCGGAAGGCGACCTCCATCAGCGCGAGACCGTTTTCGGGCGTTATCCCCATGCGTTCCCTGAGGATCGGCATCTGCGCCTCGGGCGCGATGCCGTAATTGCCCAGCACCTCGTTGACGAAACCCTGGTAGGCCGGGTCGATCGCGGCGGCACGGCTGCGGTTGTCGGCCAGTTCGCGCACGCGTGGGTCGATCACTTCGGGGACGAGCACGTCGACGCCGTAAGGGGCACCATCGACATGCACGTCGATCCAGGCGAGCTCTTCTTCGAGTTGTTCGGGGCTGAACCGCGTCGCGCCGAGCACGCCGAAGCCACCCGCCTTGCTGACCGCGGCGACCACGTCGCGGCAGTGGCTGAAGGCGAATAGCGGGAATTCGGCCCCGGTCAGTTCGCAAACGCGATTCATCGGCATCGGTGTTTCCTCTCTCCTGATCACTGATGTTAGCTATCGGGCCTTCGACCCGAAAGGAACAGCATATTGCCGCATGGTTCGGCAGCTTCGAGGGTGAAGTGCCTTTCGAATGCGGCGATCACATCGTCGCGCGTTTCCGGCTCGGCGGCCTCGCCTTGCTTGTAGAGCTGGCGCAGCATGAAATCGCCGGGGTTGCGTCCGGCCAGTGTCAGCGTGCCAAGCGCCACGGGTGCGCCCGGGCTGACGAGGTCGCGAAGCTGGGCGAGGTAGCCCGACTTGCTGCCAAATACATGCAGCATTCCCCACCCCATCGCTCCGGCGAAGCTGGCCGGCGCAAAGGGCGGGGCAAAGGCATCGCCCTGTATGAAGCGTGCGCCGGGAAGGCGCCCCTGGGCGCGCTCCAGCATGCCCAGCGAGCGATCGAACAGCACCAGGCGCTGTTCGTGTCCGCGATAGGCATTGGCGGTGAAAACCAGCGATCCGCACCCGAAATCGAGCAGGGGGCCGTCGGTTCTGTCGAGCATTCGCCGTGCGGCGGCGTCATAAGCCCGCTTCGGGCATCCCCAGACAATCCGATTGTATATCGGATTGCCGACTACCAGATCGTAAGCCTTTGCGAGCCGGTCGTACTCCGCGCCGCGCTCGGCTTCCGGCAAGGCAGTCTCGATGCCACCGGGTAGCCGGTCGAGCTGCCCATGCTTTGCCACTAGATTGCGACTTCGTAGTTTGCCGTGGTTCTTGCCGCGATTTCGTCTGCGGTGATGCCGGGGGCCATCTCGATCAGCTTGAACGGGCTGTCGTGATCGGGTCGCTGGAACACAGCGATGTCGGTGATGATCATATCGACCACGTTCTTGCCGGTCAGCGGCAGCGTGCAGGCCGGGATGAACTTGGGGCTGCCGTCCTTGGCATTGTGTTCCATCACCACGATGATCTTCTTCACGCCCGCGACGAGATCCATTGCGCCGCCCATGCCCTTGATCATCTTGCCCGGGATCATCCAGTTGGCGATGTCCCCGTTCTCGGCCACCTCCATCGCACCCAGCACGGTCAGGTCGATGTGCCCGCCGCGGATCATGGCAAAGCTCGCCGCGCTGTCGAAATAGGCGCTGTGCGGCAGTTCGCTGATGGTCTGCTTGCCTGCGTTGATCAGGTCCGCGTCGACCTCGTCCGCATAGGGGAAAGGGCCGATGCCCAGCATGCCGTTCTCGCTCTGCAGCGTCACATGCATGCCTTCGGGGATATGGTTCGCGACCAGCGTCGGGATGCCGATCCCGAGGTTGACGTAATACCCATCCTTCAATTCGCGCGCCGCGCGGGCGGCCATCTGGTTGCGGTCCCAGCCGGTGCGGGTCGCGGTATCGGTCATCTTACTTGCCTTCGTTCATGATGTCGGGCGCGGTGCGCACCAGGGTGTCGGGTGTCCAGCGGGCGTCGGGCGGGAACACGTCATCGATCGTTCCCTTCTGCCAGAAGCCATAGGCCGCGTTGGGGATCAGGAACCAGCCATTGCCCCACAGCTGCGCGATATCGCCGCGCGCGGCGAGCTCGCGACGTTGCTGCACGCTGAGCGTCCTGTCGTTGAGCAGCTCGGCAAAATCGCCAAGGTTGTCGCCGCCCAGCGCGATCACGCAATAGCTGTCCGAAATGATCTTGCGGCGGCCGTCCTTGTTCCCGCCCAGGGCATCGTCGCCAGACAGGTACAGCGTTTCGCCGTGCACCGCCGGGCCAACTCCGGCTTTCTCGATAGCGGCAATCGTGCCTGCAGCGGTCGCGCTTGGGCGGTTGGTATTGAAAAGCACCGCAATCCCCGCTTCGCGCAGGCGGCGAATGCCAGTGACAGCGCCAGGGACCGGTACCGCATAGGCCGCGCCCTCATTGGCCCACTTCATGAAGGCTTCCGGCGTGAAGTCGTTGCCGAGGGACAGCCAGTATTCGTAGCCGCGATTGAGGATGACCGTCTCGTCGACGTCGAACACCGCGGCGAAGGGCTTCTGCGTCCCGTCCTCGCGCTGGCAGCTTGGTGTGCCGAGGCCTCCGGGCGTATCGGGAAGGCCGAGCGGAACCGACTGCGGCAGCCTGCGCTGGCGCGATACGGAGATGGTGTAGTCGGCGATCAGGCGCCAAGCCTGGATCGACGCGGCCGCAGCCTCGCCTGAACCATAGGTCCAGCGCATGGGATCGGGGGCAGGCGCTTTGCCGCCCATCGGGGCGGGCGCGGCGACGGGCGCTGGTGCACTGGCCACCTCGCTGGGCGCAGTTGCGCAACCCGCCAGGGCCAGGGCTGCAAGGACACTGGTGCCGGTAAACCTCATCGGGAAGCCTCCATATCGGCGGGCAGGGGAATATCGGGTTGCTCGACCTGCCACAGCAGCGAGAGCACGCGCCAGCTGCCGTCCGCCTGCCGCATGAGCTGGAATGAATTGATCCCTCGCGTGCCGCCGGTGGTGCCATCGGGCTCGGTCCAGTTCCCCGAATAGGACGACCATACATGGGCAATCCCGCCATAGACGAGCACCCGATTGACCAGCGTGCCTTCGCTGAAACCATTGGCGACGAGGAAGTCGCGCTTGGCGGCGATGTATTCCTCGAGCGTACAGCTCTCGATGCCATCGGCGCGAATGGCGGTCAGCCGTGCATGCGGCAGATAGAGTGCGCGCATCGCATCCCAATCACGCCCCTGCCCGGCGGGGCCGGAAATCGCCGCGTAGACTGCGTCGACTATGCGACAAATCTCCGTCTCTTCGCTCATTGCATTGCGCTCACGCGATCGAGCCGGTTTCGGGGTCGATCTGCCGTGGCGTATCGGTGGGGTATGATCGCTCCGCGTCGAAACCTTCCCAGATCCTCGCCAAGGCTTGTTTCTCGGATATGCCGACCGCCTGTGCATAGGCCTTGGCGCCGTGGCGCGCAGCATCGACCAGCGCCATACCAAACAGGAATGGATCTGCCCCGATGCCGCGAGGTTCGATTATCGCCGTGAGATTTTCGCCATCTTCGCTCCAGAGCCGGGCAAACTCGGTGGACTTCGCGAGGAAGCCGAAGTCGGAGACGTCTAACTCTCCTGGCCAGGCCTTCTTCCTGCCGAACATCACGCCACCTCTCTTTCGCGCGTAGTGACGAACTCGATCTTCTTGTCGTAGGGGGCGCCAACGATCATGCGCTGCACATAGACGCCGGGCAGGTGGATACAGTCCGGATCGAGGCTGCCGACGGGCACTATCTCTTCGACCTCGACCACGCAGACCTTGCCGCAGGTCGCGGCGGGCTGGTTGAAGTTGCGGGCGGTCTTGCGGAACACGAGGTTGCCGGTTTCGTCGGCCTTCCACGCCTTGACGATGGCGAGATCGGCGAAGATGCCGCGTTCGAGGATATATTCCTCTCCGTCGAAGACCTTCACTTCCTTGCCCTCGGCCACCTGCGTCCCAACGCCGGTCTTGGTGTAGAAGCCGGGAATGCCGGCGCCGCCCGCGCGCATTCGTTCGGCCAGCGTGCCCTGCGGGCAGAATTCCACCTCGAGCTCGCCCGAGAGGAATTGCCGTTCGAACTCCTTGTTCTCGCCGACGTAGGACGAGATCATCTTCTTCACCTGGTGCGTACGCAGCAGCATCCCGATGCCCTCGCCATCGATCCCGGCATTGTTGCTGGCGAAGGTCAGTCCTTTCACACCCGAATCGCGGATTGCGACGAGCAGCCTTTCGGGGATCCCGCAAAGGCCGAAGCCTCCGCTTGCGATCAGCATGTCGTCCTTGAGGAGCCCGTCGAGGGCGGCGGCGGCATCGGGGTAGAGCTTGTTCATGGGCGCGACTTAACCACTTGCGGCGCGTCTGTCACGCGCATGCCGTAGCGTCCGCGGGGCATGCCCTGTTTTTGTTGCATTGCAAAACACTGTGACCGCAATGTGATTGCCAAGATCGTGATAATTCAATAGGTTGAACCACATCGACTATGTATGTGTTGCAACGCACGCAACAAAAATTGCCCTTTTCGCACTTGCACAATACGGGTCCGGGCAACATATCTCGACCTGCCTTTCAGGCATCCTCTCCCAAGACTTTCAAGCCCGGTGGGTTCGCCCGCCGGGCTTTTTTCTTGCCGATTCCGGACCCGTCTCGCCTATTCGTTCATTGCATCGGCAAGGCCCAGTTCCCAGCTAGGGCCAAGCGATTGATTGGACGGATGAAGGGATTGGATCTCCCATGGCGGAAGTGGACGCGGCAGTAGCGGACAAGACGGTGCGGCTGCAGGTTGCGGCGGCGCGGCAGGAAGAGAGCGGTCAGGGCATCGCCCGCATGCCGCGTTCGGCCTTCCAGGCGCTGGGCATCACCGAAGGCGATGTGGTGGAGATCACCGGCAAGCGTTCGACTGCGGCTGTCGCCATGGCCGCCTATGACGAGGACCAGAGCCTCGACGTGGTCCGCCTCGACGGGCTCCAGCGTGGAAATGCCGAAGTCGGCTCGGGCGAGCACGTCAAGATCGCCGCTGCGGAATCGCGCCCGGCCACCCGCGTGGTGTTTGCACCGGCGCAACGCGAAATGCGGCTGCAAGGCCCGGCCCAGGCGCTGAAGCGCAACTTCTTCCGCAAGCCGATTGTGGCTGGCGATCTTGTCGCAACCACCGGACAGCAGCCGGTCGAGAACATGCCGCCCGAGGTGCGTCGCATGTTCAATGCACCCGCCTATGCGCTCACGCAGATCCGGCTCAGCGTCGTCTCGACCGTGCCCAAGGGTATCGTCCACATCGATGACGATACCGAAGTCGAGCTGCGCGCCGAATTCGAGCCGCCGCGCGACGGTCGCGCGGTAGTGAACTATGACGACGTCGGCGGGATGGGCGATACCATCCAGGCGCTGCGCGAAATGGTCGAACTGCCGCTCCGCTACCCCGAACTCTTCACCCGCTTAGGTGTCGATCCGCCCAAGGGCGTGCTGCTCCACGGTCCACCGGGAACCGGCAAGACCCGCCTCGCCCAGGCCGTCGCCAATGAGAGCGATGCGAGCTTCTTCACCATCAACGGACCCGAGATCATGGGTTCGGGTTATGGCGAGAGCGAGAAGCGGCTGCGCGAAGTGTTCGAGGAGGCAAGCAAGTCGGCCCCGGCGATCATTTTCATCGACGAGATCGATTCGATCGCTCCCAAGCGCGATCGCGTGCCGGGCGAGGCGGAGAAGCGCCTTGTCGCGCAGTTGTTGACGCTGATGGATGGGCTCGAAGCGCGGGCGAACCTGGTGGTGATTGCCGCGACCAACCGGCCCGAAGCCATCGACGAGGCGCTGCGCCGCCCCGGCCGTTTCGACCGCGAGATCGTCATCGGCGTTCCCGACGAGAAGGGGCGTCGCGAAATCCTCGGCATCCACACCCGCGGCATGCCGCTGGGCGACAAGGTCGACCTCGATGAACTGGCGCGGGCGACCTACGGATTCGTCGGCGCGGATATCGCCGCATTGGCACGCGAAGCGGCCATCGACGCTGTCCGCAGGATCATGCCGCGGCTCGATCTTGACGAGCGCACCGTGCCGCAGGAGGTGCTCGACGACCTTTATGTGAGCCGCGAGGACTTTCTCGCCGCGCTCAAGCGCATCCAGCCTTCGGCCATGCGCGAGGTTATGGTGCAGATGCCCAACGTCCGCTGGAGCGACATCGGCGGCATTCCCGACGCCATCGCCACGCTCAAGGAAGGGATCGAGCTGCCACTCAAGAATCCCGATGCCTTCCATCGCCTGGGCATCCGGTCAGCCAAGGGCTTCCTGCTCTATGGCCCTCCGGGGACGGGCAAGACCCTGCTTGCCAAGGCCGTCGCCAAGGAGGCCGAGGCCAACTTCATCTCGATGAAGTCGAGCGACCTCCTGTCGAAATGGTATGGTGAGAGCGAGCAGCAGATCGCCCGCATGTTCAAGCGCGCCCGCGCGGTTGCGCCATGCGTCCTCTTCATCGACGAGATCGACAGCCTCGTGCCCGCGCGCGGATCGGGCCAGGGCGAGCCGCAGGTCACCGGGCGGGTGGTCAACACGATCCTTGCCGAGATGGACGGGCTGGAGGAGCTCCAGTCCGTCGTGGTCATCGGCGCAACCAACCGCCCCGCCTTGGTCGACCCGGCGCTGCTGCGCCCGGGCCGGTTTGACGAGCTCGTCTATGTCGGTACGCCGGATAGGCCGGGGCGCGAACAGATACTGGGCATCCACACCGCCAACATGCCGCTCGCGAAAGATGTGAAGCTGGCTGACATTGCGGAGAAGACCGAACGCTTTACGGGCGCAGACCTCGAAGACGTGGTTCGCCGCGCTGGTCTCAACGCGATCCAGCGCGGTGGCGGTGAGGTCAAGACGGTCGCTGCAGCGGATTTCGAAGAGGCGCTCAAGGACAGCCGCGCAACGGTCACTCCCGAGATGGAGAGCGAGTACCGGAAGATGCGCGGCGAGCTGAAGAAGCGAGCCGCCGAAGTCCACCCGATCGGCTTCCTGCACGAAGGAATGGTCGAAAGCACCCGCGCCGCCAAGCACGAGTAGCGGGGGCTATTTGCCCTGCTTGGCTCGCTGGTTCGCCGCTTCGACCTCCAGCCGGTGCCGGATCAGCGCGCCGGGTTGTTCCTTGCGCAGCCAGCCGAGCATATGCTCGCGTACGTCGCAGCGCAGGGTGAACAGGTCGCCGATGGTATTGGCGCTCATCGCCAGGCGCAGCTCGATACTCTCGGGGTAGGCTTCGGTCATCAGCAACTGCAAATTGCGCCCATCCCACAGCGGGTGCTCCCGGACATAGCGCTCGAATTCCGCGCGAATCGACCCAATCTCGGTGTCCGGGTCGAGGTGAAGGAACACCGGGCCGGTCAGCTTCTCGTTGATCCGCGACCAGTTCTCGAAGCTCTGGTCGAGGAAGCGGCTGGTCGGCACCACGATCACGCGTTCGTCCCAGGTTCGCACCGTCACGAAGCTCATGCGGATTTCCTCGACCCGGCCCGTCTGCTCATCGACCTTGACTAGGTCGCCCAAGCGAAGCGGCTGGGTCAGCGCCATCTGCAGCCCGGCGATGATCGACTTGAGTGCCGGCTGGGCGGCGGCACCCACAGCCAGGGCGGCCAGGCCCGCCGATGCGAGCATGGTCGTGCCGACATCGCGAACCCCGGGAATGTTGAACAGGATCAGCGAGATGGTGATTATCGTTATTGTTACGCGGATCGTCCGCGAAAGCACCGCAATACGGGTCAGTCGCCCACGCTCGGCAACCGGATCGGCAGACTTATTGACCTGCTCGGCAAAGCCAAGGGCGACACCCTTGACTGCGGCATAGGCGACCCAGCCGACTACGGCGGGGGTCAGGAAGCTGGCCAGCACATCCCACTCGCGCCCGACCAGGGCATCATTCTCCGCTGCGATGGATACGGCGAAGGTGATCAGCGCGAGCCGCACCGGGCGGCGGACCTTCGCGATCACGACGTCGTCGAGCGGGGTGTGCGATTGCGTGGCCAGGCGCTTGAGGATGGCAAAGCCGATCCAGTGGATGATCAGCGCGCCGGCAATGGCGACGCCGAGTACCGTAAGCACTTCGATCAGGGCGGAAGTCGATATGGTCCAGCTGCGCGGCAGGAAAGGTTCGAGCATGGTTGGCATGCCTATGGCCCCAAGGCGCCCGATTCAACCCACCCGTTCAATCGGCAGTGGGCAGGTCGATGCAAACGATCAGCCCGCCGGGCGTGAATTCCCGAGTGACCGTTCCACCGAACTGGCGTGCCGCGCTGTCCATCATCATGGTTCCGAAACCCTTGTTCCCGGGCTCGCCAACGACTTCGGCACCATCTTCCTTCCAGGTCAGCCGGACCCGGTCGCCCTCGCGCTTCCAGTCGACGGCGATCGACCCACCGCAACTCCAAGCGCCATATTTGACCGCATTGGTAGTCAGTTCGTGCAGCACCAGACCCAGCGGGGTGACCCTTTTGGCCGGAAGGAAAACCTCCGGCCCTTCGATCGTCGCGGTGTGGCTGGGCGAACGATAGGGTGCCAGAGTGGTCTCGACCAGCTGGGCAAGTGCGGCCACCGGCCGGTCTATCTCCCCCTGGGTAACTTCATGCGCGGTCAGCAGTGCGCGAATGCGGTTGCTGATACTCTCGGTCAGCTCCCTTGCCTCGGGCTTGCCGCGCGCGCTCATCTGGACGATCGCGAGAACCACGGCAAAGAGGTTCTTGACCCTATGGTTGAGCTCGCGCGCGAGCAGGTCGGCGCGATCGCGGGCTTCCGCCAAGGCCGCGGCCTGCGCCGCTTCCGCTTCCGCCCTGGCCGCCCGACTTACCAGTGCGGTGCCGGCGATCATGGCCAGCACCAGCATTGCCAGCAGTCCGCCCAGCAAGGGCAAGACACGCGATTCTGCGAGTGCTGCCTGCGCCGTTGCTTCGCCCAGTATTGCGTTTTCAATCTGCTCCATCTCGCGCATCGCGCGGTTGAGCCGTTCCATGGTTTCGACGCCTTCGTCGGTCAGCACGGCGCGACGCGCGTCGAGCAGGCGCCCACTTTCGAGCAGCGCGACACTTGCTTCCATCTCGTCGAACTTGGCCCGGGCCAACACGTCGATCTCGTCGATCAGCTCCGACTGGCGCGGCGTGGCCTGTTCGCCGAGCAATTCGCGCAGCCTGTCGAGTGCCGGGCCGATCTGCTCGCGGCCAACCAGATACGGTTCGAGGTAGCGCCGATCGAGCGTGATGAGGTAGCCGCGTTGGCCGGTCTCGCCGTTGATTGTCGCCCGTCCAATCCGGCGAAGTTGGTCAAGCACTTCGACCGTCTTTTCCGCCTGATCGCGTTGCGCGCGTTCTGCGTCCACCGTCTTGTAAACGAGGAACAGCAAGGCGAGCATGGCGGCGCCAATGATCGCGAGCAGCGCGACATTCACCCAGCGCAGCCGCCGCTGACGCATGGCAAAGGCGAAGGTGCGCTTCAGTGCGCCGCTCCCCAGCTCGCCCCCGTGCCGATCTCCACGCCCAATGGGACGCTAAGTTCGACTGCCGGGCGCGCTGCTTCGGCCATGATGCGCTCGATGACCGGCGACGCTGCTGGCACATCGCCTTCGGGGAGCTCGAACACCAATTCGTCGTGCACCTGCAGCAGCATCCGTACATGGCCCAGCCCGGCCTGTTCCAGCGCCGGGACCATCCGGGCCATTGCGCGCTTGATGATGTCGGCGCTGGTGCCCTGGATCGGCGCGTTTATCGCCGCGCGCTCGCTCCCTGCGCGCTCGTTCGGGTTCTTCGAATTGATCCGGGGGAACCAGGTCTTGCGCCCGAACAGCGTTTCCGAATAACCGCGTTCGCGCACGCTCTCGAGCGTCGAATGGATATAGTGCTGAATGCCCGGGAAGCGCTGGAAATAGGTGTCGATCATCGCCTGCGCTTCTTCCGGAGTGACCCCAAGCCGTCCGGCAAGACCCCAGCGCGAAATGCCATAGAGGATGGCGAAATTGATCGTCTTGGCGCGTCCACGCGTGTCGCGATCGACCGTTCCGAACATCTCCATCGCGGTGCGCGCGTGGATGTCCTCGCCGGCTGCAAAAGCAGCCTTCAGGCTTGGAACGTCGGCCATGTGCGCGGCAAGGCGCAGCTCTATCTGCGAATAGTCGGCAGCGAGCAGAACGTTACCCGGCTCCGCGACAAAGGCCTCGCGAATCTGGCGGCCGATCTCCGTCCGGATCGGGATGTTCTGCAGGTTGGGATCGGTCGAGGACAAGCGCCCGGTCTGCGCCCCGACCAGCGAGTAGCTGGTGTGGACGCGATTGGTTTCGGGATTGATCGCTTCCTGCAGGGCATCGGTATAGGTCGACTTGAGTTTCGCCAGCTGGCGCCATTCGAGCACCTTGTCGGCGATCACCGCGCCTTCTCCCGAAAGCCGTTCGAGGATTGCCTGGTCGGTTGAATACTGCCCGCTCTTGCCCTTGCGCCCACCCTTGTAGCCGAGCTTGTCGAACAGGATATCGCCGAGCTGCTTAGGGCTTCCAACGGTGAAAGGCTCGCCCGCAAGCTGGTGGATCTCGCCCTCGAGCCGCGCGGTCTCCTTGGCGAACTCCTCGGAAAGCTTGGCCAGGTGCGGGCGATTGACGTGGATGCCGTGGCGCTCCATCTGTGCCACCACCGGGACCAGCGGGCGGTCGACCCGCTCATAGATCCGCGTCCCGCCTTCCTCGGACAAGCGCGGTTTGAGCAGTGCGTGCAGCCGCCAGGTGACGTCGGCGTCCTCCGCGGCATATTCGGTCGCCTTGCCAAGCGGGACCTCGCCGAAGGGGATTGCCTTCTTGCCCGTTCCGCAGACGTCCTTGAAGGCGATGCAGGTGTGGCCCAGGTGGCGCTCGGCCAGTTCATCCATGCCGTGCCCGCCACCGATCCCGTCGAGGCCGCGGCCGGCATCGAGATCGAAACTGATCACCATGGTGTCGTCGATCGGAGACACCATGATGCCTTGCCGGGCGAGCACGTTGAGGTCGTATTTCCCATTGTGGAAGACCTTGAGCACCGCGTCGCTTTCCAGCAGCGGCTTGAGTGCGGCCAGTGCGGCGGCCTTGTCGATCTGTTGCGGCTTGTCGGAGAACATGTCGCTCCCGCCGTGACCCAGCGGGATGTAGCAGGCGTCATTGGGCCCGATCGCGAGACTGACCCCGACCAGCTCCGCGCGGATCGCGTCGAGGCTGCTGGTTTCGGTGTCGACTGCGACCAGTCGCGCCGCCTGCGCCCGGGCGATCCAGTGCTCCAGCCGTGCTATCTCCTGTACGCATTCATAGGCCGACCGGTCGACGGTCGGCATCTCGGGCAGCGGCTGGCGATTGCCCCCGTCACTCGCCGGGGCGCTCGCCGTTTCCTGCTTCGCCGGATTGAGATTGGTCGCGCGCGAGGGGCTGCCCGCGCCTGCGCCCAGGCGCTTGAGCAGGCTGGTGAAGCCATGCTTGGCCAAGAAGGCGGCGAGCGGTTCGGGCGGTACGCCTTCGAGCTTGAAATCGTCGAGCGGTTCGGGGAGTTCGCAATCCTCCTTGAGCGTGACCAGCACCCGGCTCAGCTCGGCCATATCGCGGCCTTCGAGCAGGCGTTCCTGCAGCTTGGACTTCTTCATCTCGGGCGCTGCATCGAGCGCCGCGGTGAGCGAACCGTGTTCCGAGATGAGTTTCGAAGCCGTCTTGGGGCCGATGCCGTAGATCCCCGGGATATTGTCGACACTGTCGCCCATCAGGGCGAGTACGTCGCCGACCAGCTCGGGCGGGACGCCGAACTTCTCCTCGACTTCTTCGCGATAGATCCGCTGGCTCTTCATGGTGTCGAGCATGTCGATCCGCGCGCCGTCGACTTCACCGACCAGCTGCATCAGGTCCTTGTCGGAAGACACGATGGTGACGTTCCAGCCCTGGCTTTGTGCAGCGCGGGCGTAGGAGGCGATGAGATCGTCCGCTTCCAACCCCTCTTCCTCGATGCAGGGCAAGCTAAAGGCGCGGGTCGCGTCGCGGATCAGCGGGAACTGCGGCCGCAGGTCCTCTGGCGGTGGTGGCCGGTTGGCCTTGTACTCGGGGTAGATGTCATTGCGGAAACTGTAGGAGCCCTTGTCGAGGATCACCGCGAGGTGCGTGGGGCCATCGGCCTTGTCGAGGTCGTCGGCCAGCTTCCACAGCATCGTCGTGTAGCCATAGACCGCACCGACCGGTGTACCTTCGGGGTCCGTCAGCGGCGGCAGCCGGTGATAGGCGCGAAAGATATAGGCGGACCCGTCGACGAGGTAGAGATGCGGTTTGACAGCCATCCGGGCGGCTTAGCAGCGCCTTGCGCGCATGGGGAGCGCTTTTGGGGTCATGCTTCCATGATCGAAAATCCTGCGCGAAATCAGCTGTATGATGTGGGTGAGAACCAACAAAGGGGCGAAACTCCTTGCGATGCCACAATCTGGCCATTATTTAGCCACTGTGAGGCCCGATTCCGGGGCTCGCGTGGGCGAGCGGCCTTCAAGTCGCAAGCCCGCACCCTTACTCGCTGTTCAAGGAACTATCCTATGCGCAAGATCGCTCTCGTTGCTGCCGCTTCGGCTGCTGCCCTGGCTCTCGCCGCCTGCTCGGAAAAGACCGAAGACGCTGCTGAAGCCACCGCTGACAGCATGGCTGCCGACGCCGAAGCCAATGCCGACGCCGCTGGCGACGCCATGGAAGCTACCGGTGACGCCGTCGCCGAAACCGCTGAAGACGCCGCCGACCAGGTAGAAGAAGCTACCGATTCGATGACCGAAGAAGCGCCCGCCGAGTAATCGGACCTGCGCTTCGGACGGGTATCCGGTCCGGAACAAGAAAGGGNGGCACCGCATGGTGCCGCCCTTTTTCTTTAACGAGTGGAGCTTGTCGCCCTAGCGTGCGCCGTAGGAGGCGCTGGCCCAGTTGCGCTGGTTTTCCTCAGCATAACCATCGTGCAGCGCGCGGGCGATCTGCGCGATCCGTGCTTCGCGCTCGAGCCGGGTACCCTGGCCGGTGACGTAGATTGCCACGGCAACCGCGCGCCCATCGGCAGTCTCGAGGATACCGACATCGCTCGAGGTGTTGTTGAGCGAGCCGGTCTTGTGGCTCACCCGTACTTCGGCCGGCATCAGGGCCGGAATACGGCGCTTGCCGGTAATCGTGCGGCTCATCGCGCCAAGGAGTACGCGGCGGCTTTCATCGCTCAGGAACTTGCCCTGGTAGAGGCCCGTCAGCAGCTGGACCATCGCCTTGGGCGTGGCGCTGTCGCGCGTATCGATGTGGTTCGCGGGATTGAACTCGCCATCGTCGCGCACCAACGTGGCGATATCGCGGTCCAGGCTGAATTCGGTGATGCCCTGGCGGCGGACCCAGTCGTTGACCTTCGGGGGTCCCCCCACCACCCGCAGCAGCGCATCGGTGGCCGCGTTGTTCGAGCGGGTGATCATCATTTCGATCAGGTCGATCGCCGGGAAATGCTGGCCTTCGCTGACCGGGGCCCGAGCGCTCGAAAAGGGGGCGGACCGTTGCGGTACCAACAGCGGGAACTCGCTGGTCAGGCTCCAGCGGCCCTTTTCCACTCCTTCAAGGAAGGTCGCGGCAATGGCGATCTTGCTGGTGCTGGCCATCGGGAAGCGCTGGTCGCCCAGGACGCCTACATAACGGCCGGTCGAAAGATCGACCGCTGCCACGCCGATCCGGCCTCGGGAACCGTCGGCAATAGTGGCGATCCGCCGCTCCAGGTCGCTGTCGTAGCGTGCTTCGAAATTCTGAGGTGTGCGTACTTCCGTGCCGAGAGTACTGTCGAAAGTCTTCTCGAAAGACGGCGCGTCACCCTGCGCGACTGCGGGCGCTGCCAGCATCATTGCGCCCGCTGCCAGAACCGTCCTGAGAAATCCTGTCCGCATTCGACCTCGGTATCACTGCTATGGTTGCCTTTTGTTTAATATAGGCAGGGAATCGCTGGCAAGCAGGAACGCGATGAAAAGTGTTCCGTTCGAGACAGGCTCTTATCTGAGCGGGTAATTTCCGGAAACAAAGATGCGCGCTCCTTGCGATCGAGGGCGTGAGATCGGTTCTTGAGTGAAACCGATTTTGCCTGCAAGCATGGGGTATGGGAGAGTCGGATAGCGGGACTGCGCTGGAGCGCGGGCTTGAACGGGCGTTGGCGCGGGCCGGATTGCCTGCACCTGAAAGACTGACCCGCCTGACGGGCGGGGCAACCATGGAGAGCTGGCGATTTGCCAGCGGCGGTGAGGACTTCGTGCTCCGCCGCGCGCCCTCCGCCGCGATGATGGAAGGCCGCGCAATCGGTCACGACATAGAGGCTGCAGCGATCCGCATGGTCCATGCGGTGGGCGTTTTGGCCCCTGAGATCGTAGTCGAACTGGAAGAAACGGACGGCCTCGGCACCGGCTTCGTCATGCGGGCGCTGCCGGGGACACCCGATCCGCGGACGATCCTGGCCGACAATGCCGGCGATGCCGAGGGCAAGGGGCTCGCCGATCAGTTGGCGCGAGAGCTTGCCGGAATCCATGGCGTCGATCACGCGGCGCTCCCGCCAGGCCTTCCGACACTCGACCCTGAAGCAGGGGTTGCCGGCTTGCGCGCCCAATTCGAAGAGGCGGGCGGCGATCGCCCGGTCGTCGCGCTGGCCCTGCGCTGGCTGGAGGACAACCTGCCCGCACCGGCGGAGCCCGCGTTGATCCATGGCGACTATCGCCTGGGCAATGTGCTGGTGGCGGGCAACGACCTCACCGGCGTGCTCGATTGGGAACTTGCCCACCTCGGCGATCCGCACGAGGATCTTGCCTATGCCTGCATGACGGTGTGGCGGTTCGCCCGGATCGATCGTCCTGCGGCGGGTCTCGCCAGCCTCGACGATTGGTTCGCGGCTTACGAAGCGGCCGGCGGCAGGACGGTCGATCGTACCCGCTTCCACTGGTGGCTGGTCTATCGCACCTGTTGGTGGGCGCTCGGTTGCTGGCGCATGGGGCGTACCTGGCGCGAAGGCGCGGATCGCACGGTCGAGCGCGCGATCATCTCGCGCCGGACCAGCGAACAGGAACTCGATCTGTTGCTGCTGCTGGAAGGGGAGGCGCCGCGCGCCGAACGTGACCGACCCTTGCCGCCATCGGCATCGCTACCGCCGCCGACGGGCGAAGCAACCGCCGGGGAACTCGCAACCGCGATTTCCGAATGGCTCGCCACGGTCAAGGACCGGATGGAAGGCCACGACCGCTTCCAGCATGCGGTGGCCCGCAACGCCTTGGGCATCATTGCTCGCGACTTTGCCGCGAAGGTCGATCCGGCGGATGCGAAACTCGCAAGGTCGCTGATCGCCGGCACGCGCACGCTGGCCGAACCCGGCCTGCTCGCACAGTTACGCCGAACCGCGCTCGACAAGCTGGCGGTCGACATGCCCAAATACCCCGCGCTTGACGTCGCCCGGCGCCAATGGACAGGAGAGGACTGATGGATTTCACCGTGCCGCAGGAGCTGGAGGACTACTACGCCGAACTCGAGCGCTTCATCGAGGCCGAGATCGAGCCGCTCGTCGCGAAGGACGACAATATCCGGTTCTTCGACCATCGCCGCGAATGGGCGCGGACCGATTTCGAGAACGGCGGCCTGCCGCGGCACGAATGGGAAGACCTGCTGCGCGAAAGCCGCAAGCTGGCCGACGCCGCGGGCCACTGGCGTTTCTCGGCACCGAAGAAATACGGTGGCAAGGATGGCTCCAACCTGTGGATGGCGGTGATCCGCGACCGTTTCGCTGCGCGCGGGCTGGGCCTGCACAACGATCTGCAGAACGAGCATTCGATCGTCGGTAATTTCCCCTTCGTCGCCATGTTCGAGACCTTCGGGACCGAGGAGCAGAAGCAGGAGTTCATCCTCGGCGGGTTCGAAGGTACGCGTCGGGTGGCGTTCGGCCTTACCGAACCGCACCATGGCTCCGACGCGACCCACATGGAAACCAAGGCGGTGCGTGAGACCCGGGACGGGGTCGACGGCTGGCGCATCGACGGCGAGAAGATGTGGATTACCGGCATGCATGTCGCCACGCATTGCGCCATGTTCGCCCGCACCAGCGGCAAGGATGGCGATGCCAGCGGGATCACCTGTTTCCTCGTGCCCAATCCCACACCGGGGCTGGAGATCGAGGAATGGATGTGGACCTTCAACATGCCGACCGATCACCCGCGCCTGTCGGTCAACAATGTCTGGGTACCCGATAGCGCGATCCTGGGCGTCGAAGGCCGTGGCCTGGCCCTGGCGCAGAGCTTCGTCCACCAGAACCGTATCCGCCAGGCGGCTTCGTCGCTCGGCGCGGCGAGCTATTGTGTCGAGGAGAGCGTAAGATACGCCCGCGAACGCAAGCCGTTCGGCGAGGAACTGGCGCGGAACCAGGCGATCCAGTTCCCGCTGGTGGAGCTGGCAACGCAGTGCGAGATGCTGCGCCTGCTGATCTACAAGACGGCCTGGGAAATGGACAACATGCCGCATGAGATGATCGAGAAGACCATCTCGGACAAGGTCAGCATGTGCAACTACTGGGCGAACCGGCTGGTATGCCAGGCGGCCGATCGGGCGATGCAGGTCCATGGCGGGATCGGCTATTCGCGCCACAAGCCGTTCGAGCATATCTATCGCCACCACCGCCGCTATCGCATCACCGAAGGGGCGGAGGAGATCCAGATGCGCAAGGTCGGCGCCTATCTGTTCGGTTATCTCGGGCCGAAGCGGGGCAAGTACGGCTAATCGACCAACGGCATTGCCAAGCGGCTTCAAATTGTTAGCCAGTGCTCACTGAAATTCTGGGAGCACTTCATGATTGCACGCTATTCGTTCGCCGCAGCCCTGCTGGCGTCGGCCGCACCACTCTATGCTGCCGACGAGGTGCCGATTGTCCTGCCCGGCGCACCGGGCGAAGCGCCCAAGGTGATCGATGCCAAGCAGGCGATCGCTCTCGCCAATACCAGCTACTCGCCGGGCGACGTCGCCTTCATGCAGGGCATGATCGTTCACCACCAGCAGGCGGTCGACATGGCGCAACTGGTCAAGGCGCGAACCAATAACGAAGCGATCCTCAAGACTGCCGACCGCATCGAGGCGAGCCAGCAGGACGAAATGAAGTTCATGCGCAGCTGGCTCGAGGATCGCGGGCAAGATGCGGCGATGGCGGGCATGGGGCACGCGCACCACACCATGAAGGGCATGGCCAGCCAGGCGCAGATGCAGGCGCTCGCGGAAGCCAGCGGGACAGCCTTCGACCGCCTGTTCCTCGAACTGATGGTCGCGCACCACAAGGGCGCAGTGACCATGGTCGACGACCTGCATAATCTGCGCGGGACGGCATATGATCCGGTGATGTTCGAGTTCACCAACGATGTGGTCACCGACCAGAAGTCCGAGATCGACCGGATGAACAGCGTTCTCACCGGCCTTTCGACCGATCCTCGCGCGACGCTCAAGCCCGGTTTTCGCGACGCGGGCGAAGCAATCCTGAACCTGCGTCACGTCACCGCCATGCCCAAGCCGGCCGGTTTCTTCGACCCGGCCAACCCGGCGCAGCTGCAGCCGCGGATCGAGAAGAAGGCCACGGAAGATGCAACGGCAGCTGCGGCCAAGGACGGAGAGGAAGACAAGCCCAAGTTCGGCGAGCGCGGGTCGCTGCTCGACTTTGCTTTCACCGATATGGCCTTCTCGGGCGATATGCTGGTGGCGGGCAGCTATCACGGCTTCAACGCCTATCGTCTTGGCAATGACGGCATCCCGCAACTGGTCAGCTCGACCGTCTGCCCCGGCGGGCAGGGCGACGTCTCGATCGCCGGCAGTATCCTCGTCATGAGCGTGCAGGACAGTCGCGCACGGGTCGATTGCGGGCTCGGCGGGGTCGAGGATCGGGTCAGCCCCGAACGCTTCCGTGGCATCCGCATCTTCGACATTTCCGACATTACTCGCCCGCGCCAGGTCGGGCAGGTACAGACCTGCCGCGGCAGCCACACGCACTCGATCGTCAGCGCCGATGACGCGCGCCTGATCGTCTATAATTCGGGTACCAGCTACGTCCGTGACGCGGACGAACTGGAGGGCTGCTACGAACTGGGCGGCGACAACACCGCGCTGTTCAGCATCGACGTGATCGAAATCCCGCTGGCCGATCCTTCGCAGGCGCGCATCGTCGATCGGCCCCGCGTCTTCGCCAAGGATGGCGAGATCGCGGGCCTGTGGCGTGGCGGCGATCATGGCGACGGAACGCAGGAGACGTTCCGCACCGACATGTGCCATGACATCACCGTCTTCCCGGCCAAGAACCTCGCTGCGGGGGCCTGTTCGGGCAATGGCATCATCCTCGACATCAAGGACCCGCTCAAGCCCACGCGGATCGACGACGTGACCGACAAAGGCTTTGCCTATTGGCATTCGGCGACCTTCAATAATGACGGCACCAAGGTCCTGTTCACCGACGAATGGGGCGGGGGCGGGCGGCCGCGCTGCCAGGCGGGCGATCCCAAGAACTGGGGCGCCGACGCCTTCTACGGCATCGAGAACGGCAAGCTGGTCTATCGCGGGACCTACAAGCTGCCCGCACCGCAGACCGACAAGGAGAACTGCGTCGCGCATAATGGCTCGATCATTCCGGTTCCGGGACGCGATATCTTCGTCCAGGCCTGGTACCAGGGCGGTATCTCGGTGATCGACTTCACCGACCCGGCGAACATCCAAGAGATCGCCTATTTCGACCGTGGACCGATCGACAAGGACCAGATGATCACTGGTGGTTACTGGTCGGCCTATTGGTACCGCGGGCGCATCTATGCGACCGAGATCAGCCGCGGGCTTGACGTTTTCGCGCTCAAGCCGAGCGCGTTCCTGACCAAGGAAGAGATCGCTGCCGCCGAAGGCGCGATCTATGCGGGCGACCTGTTCAACCCGCAGACGCAGACGCAGGTCACCTGGCCGGCCGAACTGGTCGCGGCGGCGGAGGCGAGCCGCAAGGGGGGCTGACAGGACCGGTCAGGCGAAGGCGACAAGGCGACAAAGGCGACTCGGTGTCGCCTTCGCTTCAGAGGCTATATGGTCCTGTAAAACCGTGAGAATTTTCGCACGAAAGGCGTGAAGGCGACACTCGGGCCGGTTCTGCGATAAAATCCGGCGGCTCCGACTGGCTGATCCGGAATGCGGGTCATTCGCCTTCGCCATAGACTTAGGCCAATCCCTCGTTCCGGGCTTGATTTTCATCCAGCCCGGGATCGCCCCAGGCAAAGTCGCGCTCGTCCTCGAGATCGCACCATTCGGTCGGTCCGTGCGCGATCCGGTCGAGCAGGCGTGACAGGCCGCGCTCGGAAAATTCGCGCTCGGGACCGCGAAGGTGGACGGTGGCCCGCTGCAGCGCGCCGCTCGCGAGCAGTGCCGTGGTCAACCGTTCGTCGTAGCGGCGCGAGGTGCCGATCAGCTCGCCTTTCCAGTAATGCGGCACTTCGACGCCGTTGACCGCCCGCTCGATCGCCGCGTCGAGCACGCTGTCGCGTGCATTGCGCAGCGCCAGCCGCCACGCCGCGCCGAACGGCTGGTCGTCGAGCCGCGCGCGCAGCTTGTAGGCCGACTGCCGCCCCATCCCCACACTCCGCGCCGCCGCTGCGACATTCTGCGTAGTTGCGAGCATGCGCAGGAAATCGACCTGCTTGTCGACCGTCCAGCCATCGTAGCGTTCCGCGCGGGAGGGGACAGAAGGGGTGAGGGCGAGTGGTTCGCCGCGGGTCTGCTCGTGTGCAATATAGGTTATTAGGCACGATCGTGGCGTGTAGGAAAGCCTTGCCTTGCGCCGCTCAAATGGACTGAAAACGGGATGGCAGCTATCGACCCGATTGCAGACCAAGCAAGTTTTTTCTTACGGTGCTGCCAAACGCCAGATTCAGGGTGGGGAGCAGAGGATGAGAATAGGAGTATACTGGCTCTTGCCTGTCGCAATTCTTTCTGGCTTTGGAGGGTTTCTAGTCGGGAGCAGTACACCCTCAGATGTGATCTACGGCGACGTGCCTGCATCCGCGATAGAGAAAGCACTGGATGGCGATACAATCCTGATCGATGGCCAGATCATAAAGATTAGGGGTCTGGATGCCCCAGAAGTTGGAAAAAACGCGTCTTGTCTTGCGGAGGCTGCCCTAGGTGGCTTGGCGATGCAGCATTTGGCTGGCGAACTTCACAACTTCGGCGAAACTGTTTGGGAGCTTCGAAACGTCGACAACCGTTCAGGAAGATTGGAGGGTGATTTGGTCCGTTCTGACGGTAAAAACATAGTCGATCATATGACGATTAATGGATTTGCCATTTCAAGCGAAGCTCGTTGGGAATGGTGTAGGGTCGTGCCAGACTTTGACGACAACCAGCTTTATCCAGCGATCAACGTGGGGTCTGGACCACCATCTGACGTCGAGTTGGCCGACGACTGATTTCCACCCCATCAGGTGACGCTCTCACCGAGCTAGCGATGTGCAAGGAGCGGACTAGCCGTTAACGACCCAATTGCTGATGCTTCGAATAGTCAATCAACGAGACCATTTGCCGATTGAGTCTATGAGGTCGTCAATCTCGCTTTGGGAGAACATTTCCTGGCCTCCGTGGCCATTCTTCTTTTCGATATATCTTTGCGCGGCATATCTGGAGCCACCGCGCCGATGGATACCCCTTACATGCTCAACGAAGAACTTTCGCCAAAACACGCGTGATTGCAGTCTTAATCTCTTAGTGTCCCCATACTCGCGAATATTGAAGTGGTCCTTCAAGGTTGAGTCTATTTCTTCGTCTTTGATTACATGCGCATCTGCCCGCTCGACGAATTCGAGCGGCGTCTCATCTTCTAAAGGTCTTAGGGTGATCATGGTGCCATAGTAAGACGGGCAAATCTGTTCGTCAAAGCTCTCACCATGTCGGGTCTTCGAGCAGTAGCAGCTCCATACTTTTACGCATCAACCAAGCTGGCCTCGAACGTCCACTTCCTACCCATCATCAGACAAAAAGGCCCGGCGGATCGCTCCGCCGGGCCTCTTTCTGTCCGGTAGGTCGGGAGGGGCTTAGAAACCCATGCCGCCCATGCCGCCCATGTCGGGCATTGCCGGGGCAGCCGGCTTGTCTTCCGGCTTCTCGGTGATCGCAGCTTCGGTCGTGATCAGCAGGCCGGCGACCGAGGCAGCGTCCTGCAGCGCGGTGCGGACGACCTTGGTCGGGTCGATCACGCCGGCAGCGACGAGGTTCTCGTAGGTGTCGGTGGCTGCGTTGAAGCCGAGGGTTTCGTCGTTCGCGTCCATCAGCTTGCCCGAGATGACCGCACCGTCATGGCCGGCGTTCTGGGCGATCTGGCGGACCGGCGCGGTGATCGCCTTGCGGACGATGTCGATACCGCGGGTCTGGTCTTCGTTGGCACCGGTGAGGCCAGCGAGCGCCTTGGTGGCATAGAGCAGAGCGGTACCGCCGCCCGGGACGATGCCTTCCTCAACCGCGGCGCGGGTCGCGTGCAGCGCGTCGTCGACGCGGTCCTTGCGCTCCTTCACCTCGACTTCGGTGGCGCCGCCGACCTTGATCACGGCCACACCGCCGGCGAGCTTGGCGAGACGCTCCTGGAGCTTCTCGCGGTCGTAGTCGCTCGACGTGTTGTCGATCTGGGTGCGGATTTCGTTGACGCGAGCCTTGATGTCGTCCGCTTCACCGGCACCGTCGACGATGGTCGTGTTGTCCTTGTCGATGGTGACCTTCTTGGCCTGGCCGAGCATGCCCAGAGTGACGTTCTCGAGCTTGATGCCGAGGTCTTCGCTGATCATCTCGCCCTTGGTCAGGATCGCGATGTCCTGCAGCATCGCCTTGCGGCGATCGCCGAAGCCCGGCGCCTTGACCGCCGCGACCTTGAGGCCGCCGCGCAGCTTGTTGACCACCAGGGTGGCCAGCGCTTCGCCTTCGATGTCTTCGGCGATGATCAACAGCGGACGGCCCGACTGGACAGCCGCTTCGAGCACCGGCAGCATCGCCTGCAGGTTCGACAGCTTCTTCTCATGGATCAGGATGTACGGGTTTTCGAGCTCGACCGTCATCTTTTCCGGATTGGTGATGAAGTAGGGCGAGAGGTAGCCGCGGTCGAACTGCATGCCTTCGACGACATCGAGTTCGAATTCGAGGCCCTTGGCCTCTTCCACGGTGATCACGCCTTCCTTGCCGACCTTTTCCATCGCTTCAGCGATCTTTTCGCCGACTTCGGTGTCGCCATTGGCCGAGATGATGCCGACCTGGGCGATTTCCGACGAACCGGCAACGTCCTTCGAACGACCCTTGAGGTCTTCGACGACCTTGGCGACGGCGATGTCGATGCCGCGCTTGAGATCCATCGGGTTCATGCCGGCGGCAACCGACTTCATGCCTTCGTTGACGATCGCCTGGGCGAGCACGGTGGCGGTGGTGGTGCCGTCACCCGCAGTGTCGTTCGCCTTCGAGGCGACTTCCTTGATCATCTGCGCGCCCATGTTCTCGAACTTGTCCTTCAGTTCGATTTCCTTGGCGACGGTGACGCCGTCCTTGGTGATGCGGGGTGCGCCGAAGCTCTTGTCGATCACGACGTTGCGGCCCTTGGGGCCCAGCGTGACCTTGACGGCATTGGCGAGGGTATCGACGCCGCGCAGGATGCCTTCGCGCGCGTCGCGGCCGAACTTTACGTCCTTGGCTGCCATTGGTGTTTCTCCTGGAATTCGTGTGTCTGGTGGAAAGCGTCAGGAATCGGCGATCAGCCGATGATCCCCATGATGTCGCTTTCCTTCATGATCAGCAGGTCTTCGCCGTCGATCTTGACTTCGGTGCCGGACCACTTGCCGAACAGCACGCGGTCGCCCGCCTTGACGTCCAGCGGGGTGACCTTGCCGTCTTCAGCCCGGGCGCCCGAACCGACGGCGACGATTTCGCCTTCGCTCGGCTTTTCCTTGGCGCTGTCGGGAATGATGATCCCGCCGGCGGTCTTTTCTTCGGCTTCGATGCGACGGACCAGAACGCGGTCGTGCAGCGGACGAAATGCCATGGTGTTGACCTCTCTTCTAAGAGTGTGAAACGAGACTTGGCACTCCTCGTACGAGAGTGCCAGCGGGGCGCATTTGGGGCGGCACCCGGGGTGAGTCAACGGGTCCCTTCCAAATTTTTTGGTTCGTCAGCCTGGGCCCGGGTGCTCAGGCCGTTGCGGCCCTGCGATGCGTGAGGCCAAACCGTTCGCGCCACGTCCAGCGCCAGGTGAGCAGGCCGGCGGCGAAAACAAGGCCGGCGGCGAGGCCGATCCATACACCGGTGCCCTCGAGCGGGGTACGGAAACCCAGCCACAGCGCTATCCCGATCCCGGGGACCCAATAGCTGAACACCGCAATGAGCATTGGCATGCGCGTGTCCTGCAAACCGCGCAGCGCCCCGGCCGCGACCGCCTGCACGCCATCGAACAACTGGAACGCGGCGGCGACCTTCATGTAGCGTACGGCAAAGCCCACCATGGCCGCGTTTGCCGCCAGGGTTGGGTCGATATAGATCCGCAGCAGCAGCATCGGCGCCAGGATCATGGCGGATGCGGTGGTCAGCATGAACGCACCGGCCATGGCAATGCCGACCCAGCCGGCCCGGCCCATCGCGGCATGGTCTCCCGCGCCGAAATGATAGCCCACGCGGATCGTCGCCGCCTGCCCCAGGCCGAAGGGTATCTGGAATGCCAGCGCCGCGATCTGCAGCGCGATCGTGTGCCCGGCAAGCTGTGCCGGGCCGATCCAGCCCATCAACAGCGCCGCCCCGCTGAACAGGCCGGCCTCGGCAATGATGATGATCATCACCGGGCCGCCGAGAGCGACCAGCTCGCGCAGTCGCGGCCATTCGGGCCGCCACCAGTTGCCGAAGATGCGGTAGCGACGAAGCCGGCGATCCGTGTAGATCGCGACCAGGTAGCTGGCGAACTGGACGAGCGACGTGACCACGCTCGCCAGGGCCGATCCCTCCAGCCCCATGGCGGGTGCGCCGAAGTTGCCGAACACGAAAGCGTAATTCGCAACCACGCTGACCACGAGCGCGACCCCGGTGATCGAGGTGGCAAAGACCGGCCGGCCCAGCGCGGACACGAAGTTTCGCAGCACGCTGGATCCGATCATCGGTATCATGGCGAACATGATGATCTGGAGGAAGGTCCCGGCACGCGCTGCGAGGGCGGCGTCCTGGCCCGCGAGGCGCAGTAGGTCGCCGCCGTACCAGCAGATTGCCATGCCGATGATCCCCGATGCGACCGCCAGCCATAGTGCCATGCGGACCGAACGGCGGACCTCGCGGACCGAGTGGCGACGGCGGCCGAGTTCCTCCGCAATCAGGGCGGCGACCATGCCGACCAGCCCGGTGAAGGCCCACATGGTCAGGCCGAACAGCGCCACGCCAAGGGCCGAGGCGGCCAGTTCCTGTTCACCCAGTCGCGCAACGAAGATCACGTCGACCGCATGCACCAGCATCTGCAGCAGGTTGGCGAGCGCCAGCGGCCAGGCGAGACGGAAGGTCTCGCGAAGCTCGTCGCGCCAGCCGTCGCTGTCGATCGGCAGGGGTTCAAGGGCGTGGTCGTGCGTCATGCAGCCGGCCCGGATAATCGCGGTGGCCCGGTACTTCAAATGCAAGTCGCGGTTGCGGTCGCTTATGGCGTCGGGTGTGGCCGTGAAGCGACAAGGATACCGCCAAGGACACTACCGAGGCGTAACCCGAACACGGATCGTGCCGTAATTACAGAGGTTTGCGGCTGGACGGGGCGGGCTCGCCGCCCGTCGCAACGCGGTTGACCGCAGTTCACGCCTGCAGCAAACGCAGGCAACTCTACATTAACCGGGCTGGCGCTAGACTCGGTCCTGAAGAATCAGAGGTCGCAATGATTCAATCCTTCCCCAGCGGGAAAGGCGTATTCGCTATGCAAGGAAGACTCGAAGTTGAAGCCGAGGGGCCAAGCCAACGCGGCGAACCCCGCCGTCGACTGTTCCTCTCCGGCAGTGTCACGCAGACCGGATCGACATGCGAAGTGCGGGTGCACAACCTGTCGGCGACCGGCATGTTGCTCAGCACCGATGGCCACTTCGACCTCGATGAACCCTTGCTCATCGTGTTCGGGGAAGCGGGCGAGCGGCTCGCGCGGATCGTATGGTCTGCCGATGGTCTCTTTGGTTGCCGTTTCGATGAGAGCCTGACGAAGGCCCAGATGAGCGCCATCCTGCTGCGTTCGGAGCCGGTCCCGTCAGAAGAGGTGATCGAATCCATGCAGGCGGCACGCGACGAAGGTTTCGGTGCGCGCCTCAAGCGACTGCGCAAGACAACCGGCCTGTCGATGGTGGATTTCGCCAGTCAGTTCGGGGTCACCAAGCCGACGCTGTGGAAGTGGGAGACCGAGCGCGCCCGGCCCCGCAGGGCCGTGCTGCGCGATCTTGCCGCCTATTTCGGCCTCACTGAACAGGAGCTGTTGTACGGGTCGAACGGCGTGGCCAAGCAGCCATCCGATACGCCCGCTGACGCGGCGGCCGATCACCTGACGGGCTCCCTTTCGGAGATCGTGGCGCGCAGTCGCTCGGCCATTGCGCGTGAAGCCGGTGTGCCGATCAAGCAGGTATCGATCGCCATCGATTGGAACTGACCCAAAACCGGTCACCCCCGGTTGCGATTCGCGCAACTACGGTTCCCATGATAATAAGCTGCCGGACTCGGGAGGGTTTTGTGCAGTTCATTGGACGGGCTTGCTTGCTTGGGACATTCGCCGTCGCCAGTCTGGCGGCGAGCGAACGCGCCTTCGCTGGCGATGGCCAGCCAGTGGCCGTTGCCACGATTGGGGCGACCGACTTCGCCGTCGATTTCGACGACGTGCCGATGGACGATCACGACGAACCCGTGATTCATTTCGGTCGTGCGGTGGACCTTGCCGGGGCCGACATCGAGCCGGTCGGACGTGGCGGTGCGATCCTGCCTGGATCCATCCCCGGTGGACTGCCCTTGGCTGGTGCGCGGGTCACGAGCGGTTTCGGCATGCGCTATCATCCAATCCTTGGCGAAACGCGGTTCCATGCGGGTATCGATCTCGCGGCGCCGATGGGAACGCCGGTGGTGGCGACGTCGAGCGGGCGCGTGGCAAGCGCGGGCTGGCGCGGGAATTACGGTATCCTGGTGGCGCTAAGCCACGGGGGATCGGTCGAGACCCGCTACGCCCATCTCTCGGCAGTCGCAGTCAGGCCCGGGCAGACAGTCGAGGCCGGTCAGGTGATCGGCTATGTCGGCTCGACCGGCCGTTCGACCGGACCACACCTGCATTATGAAACCCGGGTCTCCGGGCGACCGGCCAATCCGGGCGGCTGAGAATAATCGCCCGCGCTAGCGGGTTGCCAGCAAAACGGAATCGGTTGTCGGGTCATACCGTAGGTCGATCCCCATCCTGCGCAGATCCGAAAAACTGACCAGGCCACTGCCTCGCACAGTCCCGGACAGGTCTGCTTGCTCCAACAGGCCGCGCACGTCACGGGCATCGACAAGCAGGCGAGATTCCGTATCGACGTGAACTGGCAGGCTGCCGATTTCCTTCTGGCCCATGCGCACGGACTTGCGCACGATAATCGCCTCGCCGCCGACTGCCTCATCTCCCACACCGGGCGTGAGAATGTCGAATTCGATCGGGATGAAGGCGGAGGGTGGCTGCTGCGCTGCCGTTGGTGCAGGCGCGCCCGAACCTGGGACAGCCGAATTCACAGGTGCAGCTTCTTCCGCACTTTCTGCGATGACCTGGGCAACCTCACCGGTTGCGGAGTTGGCGCTTGGGGCTGAGTCGATCCGTTCCGGCAGGCGGAAGCGATTGTAGTTCGGCACGGTCGCGCGGCTGATGAGGCCCTTGTCCCATTGTCCGGCCAGCGTGGTCGCGATGATTGGAATTGTGGCGGCGGCGATCGCCACCCCCAGCAACAGGATGCCCCATCGCTTTCCCGTCACACGCAGCGTGCCAAGCACCTAACCCCTCCTCCAGCCGCCGTCGGGGCGATCTCTAGCATAGGCGGTTGGCCCGCGCGAGATCGTTGGATTGGGAGCAGTCAGGCGGAAAGGCGGCTGCGGTAGGTGACGTTCACCCGGTCAGACAGCATGAGATAGGGCAGCCAGACGAAGATGCTGATGAGCACCTTGGTGATATTACCCTGCAAGAGATCGCTCAGCGAAACCGCGACGTTGTAGGGCACAGGCCCCTGCATGCCGACCGCCTGCGCAATCGCGAACTGCATGCCGATATCGATCACCCAGACGATCGCCAGCATGCGCGGAAAGTAGGGAATGGTGCGCAGCGCCATGACGAAGCAGACCGCGTAGAGGAAGTTCATCGCGATCACGTCGAAGGCCATGGCAAGGAACAGGGTGCGCCCCCAGCCGGGTGCCATCTGGCCCATCGCCGGCACAGCCAGCATGAATTCGGTACTGCGGAATACGACGTTGAGCAGCATCCCGATCAGCAGCGAGGCCATGAACCCGGCTGGGCCGAATAGCGGGTGTTGGCGTGCCGTGGTGCGATCGAGGCTGCGCCAGCGCCCGATCATGGCGAGGCGGAAGCTGGGCTGCCACTTGACTTCGCCCGGCGGGAAAGCCGCCTCGGCCAGACGCAGGCCCGCGATCGGTGCCAGGCCAATCAGCGCATAGGGCAGGAAGATTCCGGCGAATTCGACAAAGGACGTTATTGGCGTGAGGGCTGTAGTGATCTTGAAGGCTGCAAGCGTGAGCCAGCCCAGGATCCACCAGGGTAAGGCGCCTTCGAGGAAGGGCCTGATTCCGGCTGCAATCGCCCGAGAACGCCGTTCGATTGCAGCGGCATAGCGCTTCGTCGCGACCTCTATTGTGTGCCAGATTGAAACCATTCCGACCATCATGGCCCCCACAAGCCCGGTTTTCAATTCACGCCACCAAAGTGCCCGATTTCGAATCAACATGGCCGGAACGGGGTGAAACAATTGCGAATCACAGACTTACCGGTTGCCAAAACCGTTGCCCGGTTGCCATTGAGTCCATCGAAGTTAACCAAAATATTAAACTTCCTTGGATTTAACCAATTGTATTTATGTGGAAAAAATAAACGGTTTAGGAAAAGTTGACTGGTTTCTCAACTGTGGAATTATACAGGGGTTCCGTGAGGGAACGGCGTTTCTGAACCGGCGTCATCGTCGGAATAACAGAAAACGGTCGCGCCGGTTCCAGAAATACCCGCACGGACAGGGCAAGCCGGAAATAGAGGCCGGAGCCTTTGTGCATCAGGTGGGGGGACCCCGCCAGCTTGTTTTAGGGTATAGTATCATGACCAATTTCCTGAAGACTTTCGTCGCTGACGAATCGGGCGCCTCGGCGGCCGAATATGCGCTGATCCTTATCGTCATTGGCATCGCCATTGTTGCAGGTGCTACCACGCTTGCCACCTCGATCGGCGGCGCAATGACAGGCACTGCTACCTGCATCGACGATCCTACCGTCGCAGGCGCCTGCTAAGGCAGGAAGTAAATGGGCGGCTGTCAACGATGGTCGCCCATTTCGTTCTTCCGGGGCATTTCAAAGGGGGTTGGACTGTGGAACGGCGCAATATCATCATCATTGCAGCGGCCGTGGTGCTCGGTCTGCTCGCGGTCTACCTGACCAACGCCTATTTCTCGGGCGTCGAGGCGCAACAGGAGCGTGTTGCCGAAGAACAGCAACTGGTCCGCGTCGCGGTTGCCGCGCAGGATCTCGAATTCGGATCGCCGCTGACATCCGACACCGTGCGGCTTGTCAACTGGCCGTCGCAATCGGTTCCGTCTGGCGCGATCACCGATATGGCCAAATTCGCCGGCACCGACGTGGCGATCCGCCCCATCGCGCAGGGTGAACCCATCCTGCAATCGCGTATTTCCAATCGCGCGGTGCTGTCCGAAAATATCCCGGACAACATGCGTGCGGTGACCATTCCCGTGAACGAGGTGGCCGGTGTGGCCGGCTTTGTGACCCCAGGCGATGTCGTCGACGTGCTGATGACCCGCACCATCCCTGGCGGAGACGACGAAAAGGTCACTTCGGTCGTGCTCGAAAACGCCCAGGTGATCGCCATCGATCGTCGCGCCTCGGAAAACAGCACCGAGCCGCAGGAACTCAAGATGGCGACGTTGCTGACCGACCAGTACAATGCGCAAAAGCTTGCGCTCGCCGCTGAAAGCGGCCGCCTGACGCTGGCACTGCGCAATGTCGAAAATCAGATCGTCGGGGGGACGCAGGTCGTCACCACTCGCGATTTGCCCGGTGGGCGCCTGCGCTATTCATCGCGCAGTGGCGGCGGTGTCGCCCCGGCACCCAGCGGCAGTGCGGTGCCCTATCGCCCGTCCGGAACTGCTCCGGCGGGTGCGGTTTCTCCCACTTACAAGGGCCCGACCATGACAATCTATCGCGGCACCGAAGGTGCGCGCCAGGAGGTGAACCGTGGCACGAACTGATATGATCCGCCGCGCACTTGCCGTTGCGGCCTTGCCATTGGCGCTGGCTGCGGCTGCACCCGCGGCAGCGCAACCCAGCCCTGGCGGCATCCATGCCGGTACGCTCGAAATCCCGGTTAACAAGAGTCAGGTGGTTACGGCCGATCGCCCGATCGCCAAGGCGCTGATTGGCAATGCCGAGATCGCCGACATCGTCGCGCTGACCGAGAATTCGCTCTACGTGCTGGGCAAGGGGATGGGGACCACAAGCCTCACTCTCTACGATGCGCGCGGCCGGGTGCTTTCGGTCATGGACATATCGGTTGGACCCGATGCCGAAGCCTTTCGCACCCAGGCCGCCCAGTTGCTGCCCGGCAGCGAAATCGACGCGCATATTTCGGGCGAGTCTTTGGTGCTGACAGGTATCGCCAATGACGTCGGGATGATCGACCGGGCGGTACGCCTGGCCAGCACCTATGCCGGCGAAAACGTCGTCAACATGATCTCGCTGGGCAGCAGCCAGCAGGTCATGCTCGAGGTCAAGTTTGCGGAGGTCAAACGCTCGGTCGGAGAAGATATTGGCGTCAGGGGCTTCGGCGCCGCCCGCGATGGCGATTTCAACGGCGTCTTGGGGCCGGGCAGTACGCTAACGCCTGACCCTGATACAGGTGCCCCGGTGTTGAGGGCCGGGAGCGTCATCGACAGTTTCGGAATCTTTGGTACGACCTTCTCCGCGCTGGGCATCGATTTCGAGGCCTATCTCAACGTGCTCGAGAGCAAGGGTTTCGCCAAGACTCTGGCAGAGCCGACACTAGTTGCCCTCTCGGGTGAGAAGGCGTCATTCCTCGCCGGTGGCGAATTCCCCATTCCCGTTATCCAGGGCAATAGCGGCGGCGGCGGTACAAGCACAAATGGCGGGAACAGTGGAATTACCATTGAGTTCAAGCCCTTTGGTGTAAGCCTCGGCTTCACCCCGACGGTTCTGGGCGACAACACCATCAACCTCATCGTCGAACCCGAGGTGAGCTCGCTCGACCCTGCGGCATCGATCCAGATCAATGGGCTCACGATTCCTGGGCTCCAAACACGCAGGGCTTCGACCACGTTGGAGCTGCGCGATGGTGAAAGCTTCGCCATTGCCGGCCTGTTGCAGCAGGACTTCCAGACTACGGTCAGCCAGGTGCCGCTGCTGGGCAGTCTGCCGATAATCGGCGCGCTGTTTCGTTCGACCCAGTTCCAGAAGGGTGAGACCGAACTGCTGATCGTGGTCACGCCGCGGCTGGTCAGGCCGATCAAGCCTTCACAGGTCCGTCTGCCAACCGATCGCGTGAACGATCCGACGGCGGCGGGAACCGTGCTCACGGGCGAGCCTTATGATCCGGTCGCGGCCAGCGAGCTCGCTGCGCCAAAGGAGCCTGCAGTCGATCAGGGAGACGATTATGAATACTGATAAGCTGCTGCGCTGGACGCTGGTTGCCGCCCTGCCCTTGCTGGCAGGCTGCGCTGACAGGTCGATCTTCGAAGCGCCCGGCGATGCCTCCTTTGGTGAGGCCAACCGCCAGACGATGATGGCGCAGGTCATCGATCCTGAACCCGAATACGATGGCGAGATGGTGACCAGCGGCGAACACGCCGCCGATGCGGTCGAACGCTATCGTACCGACACGGTGAAGCAGCCGGACAGCATCCGGACCACCGACGTGGGCGAAGGTTCGGGCCCGAACTAAGGATATGCGAGGCGGACATGGGTTGGTTGCGGAGATTCAGGAGCGATGAAAGCGGGGCCAGCGCCGCGCTTTACGCGCTGGCTCTTCCCGCCCTGGTTGCTGCAGCTGGGATCGGTTTCGATTATGCCCGAGTCGCCGGGATGGACTCCGAACTGCAGAATGCAGCCGACCAGTCGGCCCTGGCGGGTGCGACCCAACTCGACCAGCTGAGCGACTCGATCACCCGCGCGACCGCAGCGGCCCGTAACGTAAGCTTACCCGCGATCAATCAGACGCTGTTTTCCAACGATAGCGAAGGGCTGACCGTCGATGTTCCCGATGGCCAGGTCTACTTTTACGCTACCCAGGCAGATGCTGAGGCCGATACCAATCGGGTAACCGACGCTGCGCTGGCCCGCTTCATTCGCGTTAAGGTTGAGACCCGTCGGGCCAACTATGCTCTGACGCCGGTGGTCGGTGCCTTCTTCGGCGATATCTCTGCCGAAGCTGTGGCGGGCATCGGATCGGCAGTGTGCCGCATTCCGCCCCTGATGATCTGCAACCCCGACGAACCGTTGAACAACACGGACGAGAACGTCGACTTCATCGCTGCCAACCATGTCGGACAGGGCCTGTTGGTGGTTCAGCAGGGCTTCTGGGATCCCGGCGCGTTCGGATTTCTCGACCTGGGCGCAGGCGCAACTGGTGTGGAACAGGCGCTCGCATGGGTTTCACCAACGGGCAACTGCATCCCGGTCAATGGTCCCGAGGTGATCGACGCCGAGATCGAACCAGGCCTCAAGGCATCGACACAGGAAGCGATCAACACCCGCTTCGACGTATATGACAGCTGCCCGGCTGGCGGGACCTGCCCGTCCTCGATCAATGCGATCAAGGACGTGACGCATATTTCGGACACCGCGGGCGTTCCGGACTTCAGCAATGGCAAGGCCTGCACCTTTGGCCAGAATGGTGAATCGAATGGCTGGCTGGAGCCGACCAATCCGTACCTGCCCACCGCCGACGCAGCGCTACCCGATACCGTAACGCCCAGCGCTATGGGGCATCCGCGAGATGTATGCCATGCGATCGATCCACGCAGTTGCGGCCGTTTCGGCGACGGTTTCTGGGATCGCGACGCCTATTTCCGCTCGCGCTACGGCTGGACCCAACAGCAGTGGCTGGACAATACGGGACTATCTCTTGGTGCGGGAGCCCGGCCAAAGACGCCGACGCGCTACGATGTCTACAAGTGGGAAATCGCAAATCGCGGTAGCACATTCGATGGCGCCACCGTTCTTGGCAATCAGGTCAATGGAACGCGAACCAATTATGGAACGCCGATCTGCAGCCCCCACAAGTCCTACGGCTCGGGCTCCATCCCGGCAGACGATGTAGCCGACCGGCGACGGATGTCGGTGGCAGTGATCAACTGTCATGCCGAAGATGTGCGGGGCAAGAGCGGCCCCTACCGGATCCGCAAGTTCATCGACGTGTTCCTCGTCGAACCCAGCCTCAAACGGACGCGGACCGCGAAGACCGATATTTACATGGAAATCATCGGCGAATCCGATGCGAGTGCGGTCGGCGAAACAGCAGGGACGGTCATCCGCCGCGATGTTCCGTATCTGATCAAGTGAGGCGCTTGCGATCCTTTGTTGGCCGACAGGATGGCGCCGCCGCGGCCGAGCTTGCGCTGCTGCTGCCCTTGCTGGTGCTCATGCTGTTTGGCGCGTTGGAAGTGTCCTATTACTTCTACAACCAGCACCAGGTGGTGAAGGGCGTGCGCGATGGCGCCCGCTATGCCAGCAGGCAGAGCTTTACCTCGATCAACTGCGATTCCGGCTCCTCGATCCCCACTGCGGTGGAGACGGCCATCAAGGAAGTCACCCGCACCGGCCGCCCGTCGGGCGGTACCACGCGGGTGCCCGGCTGGGTCAATGCGGACGTTACGGTTGCGGTGATCTGTCCGGGAACCGCGGTTACGACAGGGATCTATACCGGCGAGACCAATGCTCCTGTTGTCAGCATAACCGCCAGCGTCGACTATCAATCGCTGTTCGATGGGGTCGGCGTGCTGACCGACAGCTATAGCCTCAATGCAACCCAGCAAGCCGCGGTGATGGGCATATGACCGCGCGATCCTTCCTTCGCCGGTTCCTCGCGGACCAGACTGGCGCCGTGGCAGAGTTCGCGCTGCTGCTGCCTCTGATCATGCTGTTCATGCTCGGGCTCATCGATGCCGGGCGCTATGCCTATGATTTCAACCGCGGCGAGAAAGCGACACAGATCGGGGCCCGCGTAGCGGTGGTGACCGATCCGCTGGTGCAGCAACTCACTACCTACACTTTTTCCGGCGTGACGGTTGGCGGGGTCCAACTGGGCCAGGGCGACCGAATTCCGCAGGGAGCCTTGGGTACGATCACCTGCACGTCGACCGGCTGCACCTGCACGGTGGCGCCGTGCCTCGGGGGCACCCTCACCTTGGACACGGCCGCGTTCGCCGTCATGGCGAACCGCATCAAGCAGATCTGGCCGAAGGTCGAGGATGCGGACATCACGGTCGAATATACGGGATCTGGCCTCGGTTACGCAGGCAACCCATCCGGAATGGATATCGCACCGTTTGTTACAGTGCGATTGGCCAATATGGATTTTACGTCAATATTTCTGTTCGGAACGACCGTGGGTCTTCCGGATTTTCACTATACACTAACAATGGAAGACGGGGCGGGGGTAAATTACAACTAATAGAGACATTTCGGTATAATATCTGAATTTGCAATGTCTCAATTTTGTGACGGATTACATGGAAGAGCTTGGAAAGAACACTATGGGCCACGGCGAATACATTGCTGATCGAATGAAAGGGGCCGAGTTGCAACTATCCGCACCGCTTTCGGTTATCGCTTCGCCTGAGCATATCGAGGCGCTCCGATCCTCCAGCGGATCGGGCTGGCTGTCCGATGCCAACTACATTCCCCTTGGCGCTGGTGAGCCTATTCCCGACCAGGAACTTGGCCAGTCCGGGATTGTCCTGTTCGAAGTCGATCCCGCGATTCCTGCCAGCATGGACCGTATCCGGCATTTGCATCGGATCAGGCCGGGAATGCCGCAAATCGTTGCGATGCGCGATGTCGACCTGAAACTGGTTCGCACGCTTGTCCGCGAAGGGGTTGCGGACGTCGTCGAAATCCCATTCTCCGCGGAGGAGATCCTCCAGACGGTCGTGGCGGTGCTTGAGACCCACCGCGAGGCGGTTGGCTCCGAGGTACGGCTCGCTCCGCTGATTGCCGTAACCCGAGCGGTTGGCGGCTCCGGAGCGACGACGATCGCGAGCCACCTTGCTGCCGGACTTGCCGCAGGCAAGGCGCATGCGAAGGTCTGCATCTTCGATCTCGATATCCAGTTCGGCCGGATGGCCGAGGTGCTGGGCCTCACCCCGCGGAGGACGCTGAGTGACCTGCTCGACGCGGGCGGCCGTATCGACAGCGCCCTGCTGCATACCGTCGCGCAGAGCCACCATGACGGCCTCGACCTGATTGCGGCGCCTGCCGAGATCGTCCCGATCGAAGCGGTGCGGGCCGAAGACTTGGCGCGGGTCATCGACCTCGCGCGCAAGGAGTATGACTTTGTCGTGCTCGATCTTCCCGCGAGCCTGACCAACTGGTCGCTCTCGGTTCTGGCAGGCGCCAGCAGCATCGTGATGGTAGTCGAGCAGAGCCTCGCCAGCTTGCGGCAGGCGCGGAGGCGGCTCGATCTCTTCCGCAACCTTGGCCTCGACCACCGTCGTGTGTCGATCGTCGTGAATCGGACCGAGAAGAAGCTCTTCAGCTCGATCAACATGGGCGATGTCGAGGAAGCGCTCGGGCGTCCGGTGCTGGCTGGCGTGTCAGCAGATCCGGCTACCCTGTGCGCAGCCCAGGACCGGGGAATATTGGCGGACGCGGTCCGCCGGAAGAGCCCATTTGTGTCCGATATGGAAAAGCTGTCCGATCTCATCGCCGCGACAGTCGCGGAGGATGTCCGATGAAGTGGCAGCTGGGCAATCGGGGCGAACCGAGTACCGTCTCAAGCGAGGAGCAAGGCTATGTGCCTGAGATCGCTCGTTCGTTCGAAATCGATGAGGAGCTGGAGAAGCTCCTCTCGCTGAAGACGGCGATCCATCGCAAGCTGCTGGACCGGATCAACCTTAGCATGCTCGAGCGCCTCTCGCGCGAGCAGATCGAGGAGGAGATCGGGGACATTGTACTGGGTCTGCTGATCGAGGAGGATGCGGCGCTCAACGCGGCCGAGCGCCAGCGCCTGGTCGGCGAAGTGCTCGATGAACTGCTTGGGCTCGGGCCACTCGAACCACTGCTGGCGGACGATACGATCACCGATATCCTGGTGAACGGGCACAAGGACGTATTCGTCGAGCGCTTCGGCCTGCTCGAACGCGTATCGACCCGCTTCCAGGACGAGCGCCACCTGCTCCGCATCATCCAGAAGATCGTGAGTGCGGTTGGACGGCGCGTGGACGAATCTTCGCCGTTCGTCGATGCCCGCCTCGCCGATGGCTCGCGCGTCAACGCGATCGTTGCCCCGCTGGCGCTCGATGGTTCGCTCCTTTCGATCCGCAAATTCGCCAAGAAGCGCATCGGGATGGAAAAGCTCATCGAGCTCGGCAGCATCCCCGCTGCGGTGGCCGAGGTTCTTTCGGCCATCGTCCGATCGCGCCGCAATGTCCTGATTTCGGGCGGTACGGGCTCGGGCAAGACGACGCTGCTCAACGCACTGTCTTCCTATATCGACGGGCGCGAACGCATCGTGACGATCGAAGACTCGGCCGAATTGCAGCTGCAACAGGAGCATGTCGCACGCCTGGAGACGCGGCCGCCGAATATCGAAGGCAAGGGCGAAGTCACTCAGCGAGACCTGGTGAAGAACGCCCTGCGTATGCGGCCCGACCGGATCATCGTGGGCGAAGTTCGTGCCGGTGAAGCATTCGACATGCTGCAGGCTATGAATACCGGTCACGACGGCTCCATGACCACCGTCCACGCCAACACGCCCCGTGACTCGCTGGCTCGTGTCGAGCAGATGATCGGGATGAGCGGGGTCGAAATCTCGCCAACCTCGGCGCGCGCTCAGATCGCTTCCGCAGTCAACGTCGTCATTCAGATCGGTCGGCAGGCCGACGGGCGCCGCCGCTTGCTGAGCCTTTCCGAACTGGTCGGAATGGAAGGCCAGACGATCTCGATGCAGGAAATCTTCCGCTTCAAGATGGAAGGGCGCGGCGAGAACGGAGAGGTGTTGGGACGCCACGAAGCGACCGGCATCAGGCCCAAGTTCCTCGACAGCGCGGCAGAGCACGGCATCGCCCTGTCTCCCGACCTGTTCCGTCCCAATCTCGATTTGGGGAGGATCTGATGCTCTCGGGCGACCTTACCCGCTTGCTTATCCTGCTGGCGGTATTCGCGTCGATCTTCCTCGCGTCGCAGCTGTTCCTGAGGGCGGCGGTCGAAGGGCGCGCGCATATCGGCGCGGTGAATAAGCGGCTCAAGCTGATCGCCACCGGGCACAAGCGCGAAGAGATCCTTGGAGCGTTGCGCAAGCACGATCCGATGGCAAATCCGCTTAACTTCGGCATCCTCGGCCCGCTCTACAGCGCGTTCCAGCGAAACCTGCTGATGGCTGCCGTACCGTTTGGATTTGCGCAAATCCTGCTCGGAATGGCGGCTTTTTTCGCCTTGGTAATGTTGGTCGTTACCGTTCTCGCGCTGTCGTCAGGCTATACCCTCACACTGGGGGTGATCCAGCTTATCATCGCCGTGGCGCTAGCCACCGCGGTCGGCCTGCCGGTGCTGGCGGTAAGCTACCTCGCGCAGCGGCGGCGCAAGACCATGCAGGAACAGTTCCCGGTGGCGCTGGACATTTTCGTCCGTGCGCTGCGTTCGGGGCATCCGGTTTCCTCTGCAATCGAGTTGCTCACCCAGGAAATGAACGATCCGATCGGAACAGAGTTCGGCCTTATTGCCGATGAAATTTCCTATGGTGCAGATCTGAACGAGGCACTGGATGACATGGCAGAACGCTGGGATCTCGATGACCTGCGTATGTTCAGCGTTTCCCTGTCGGTTCAGAACGAGACCGGTGGCAACCTGGCCGAAATCCTCGACAGCCTGTCCAAGGTCATCCGGGAGCGGGCCAGCCTGTACCTGAAGGTCCGCGCGCTCAGTTCCGAAGGGCGTATGACGGGCTGGCTCCTCACAGGGCTGCCGGTGCTTACCTTCGTGATCCTGTTTTCGATGAACCCCCAATTCTACCTGGAGGTAGCGGGCGACCCCATCTTCATGATCGGCTTCCCGGCGATGATCCTCTGGTTCTTCGTCGGGGTTTTCTGGATCAAGAACCTCGTGAACCTGAAGGTGTGAGATGCTGAACTTTCTTGTCACCAACCAACTGGCCAGACTGTCGCTTCTCGCACTCGTTTTTGCCTTGGTCATTTTCGCCGTCATCAGCGTCGGCCGGATTTCGGCGCGGCGAATCGAGACCCGCCAGAACATCCAGCAGATTGCTGGCGGCGGCATCAAGCGGCGAGACACGCTCCAGGACAAGCGCTCCAGCGCATGGGCCGACCTGGCTGACAGGCTGGAACGAGCGGGGCTCAATCTTTCCGATACGCAGGGGGATGTCCTTCGCGACAAGCTGTTGGCTGCTGGCTATACGTCCCCAGCAGCGCCGAAGATTTTCACGCTTGCGCGACTGGTGCTTATCTTTGCACTGCCGCTCGCCTTGTTCGCCTATCTACAACTGGCTGGCACGGAACTGGGCGGTGCCGGCCTATACCTCTACGGCTCGTTGGCAGCCCTGCTTGGATTGTATCTCCCCAACCTGATCGTCTCCGCCAAGGCGGACCGTCGGCGCGAGGCGGTCACCAATGGCTTCCCCGACTGCCTCGACCTGATGCTCGTCTGCGTTGAAGCCGGACTCGGTCTCGAAGCCTCGATGGATCGCGTGGGCCGCGAAATGGTGCACTCGCATCCGTTGATTGCGGGCATCATGCTGGAGGTGACCTTGCAGTTGCGCGCCGGCGCCCGGCGCGAGGACGCCTTGCGCCGCATGGGCGAAAAGAGCGGCGTCACGGAGATCAAGAGCTTCGCGACCCTCCTCATTCAGTCGGACAAGCTCGGCACCAGTGTGGCGGATACGCTGAGGGTCTACTCCGCGGAGATGAGAGAGAAGCGGAGGATGCGGGCCGAGGAGCGGGCGCATCGCCTGCCCGTCCTCATCTCGATCCCGCTCGTCGTAAACATGCTGCCGACGATGATCGGCGTGCTGATGATGCCCGGAATTATCAGGGTCATTCGCGAACTGTTGCCTGCAATGGGAGGAAATTGACCATGCTTGAAGTCAGGAAAATCTTGGTAGTAGCCACGATGGCTGCGGCCGTCGCAGGGTGTCAGTCTTCGCCTTGGCATGGGCGTTTCATGGCCAAAGCGAACGCTTCACCGTCGCTTCGCGGAAGTGAAACCGGTGCCCAGCAATTGGAAGAAGGCCGGCAATATCTGAGGGAGGGCAACCTCTCGCGCGCCGTCGCTTCCTTCCAGCTGGCGCGATTGGATAGCGATAGCGCGGCCGAAGCCAACAATGGCCTTGCGGTCGTCTATGCCAAGCTTGGTCGTCCGGACCTTGCCGAACGCTATTTCCGGACGGCGATCCTGCTGAAGCCGGACGACACGCGGTACGTCGCAAATTTGTTGCGACTGCAAGGCCGGGTCCTGATGGCCAGGCAGAGAACCGCGACCGCCCGGCTCGCGTCGGCGACCGCCGCACCCGTTGCCAGGCCTTCGGCGGCGTCCGTTCGTGTGCATCGAGTCTCGGCCGGTGAGTTCCGTATCCAGACTGCCGAACCGGAGCGGGCACCCACGATGAAAATCGAGTATCGGCAGGCTGCCGTAGTTCAGCCCATTCCCGCTGAGGAGGCTTCGGCGCCTTCCCTGCCCGAGATCGAGTTGGCAAGCGCCCATTCATCGCGTCCGTTCGAGGTAGTGTTCGCGCCGTGGCTGCAGAAATAGCGCTGGCCCTTGCGGTCGCTATTGGGCTGACGGGCGCGGTTTGGGATGTCCGAACCCGCCGCATCCCCAATCTCCTGGTGCTCCCCCTGGCGGTCGCGGCGGTAGGCGCGACTGTCCTGGGGGCCGATTGGTCGGTGCTCGGCTCAACCGCGCTGCACGCGGCAATCGCCTTGGTCGTTGGAATGCTGCTCTTTGCGGGCCGGCTGATTGGGGCCGGGGACGCGAAGTTCTACGCTGCGGCAGCGCTTGCAATTCCGTTGGATCGGGCACTGCCGATGCTGGGCTGGGTGGCCCTGAGCGGCCTTGCCTTGGTTGCGCTCATGACGATTTGGTATCGCGGACTCAAGATAACCCGAAACGGCGAAAGGCAGAGCTGGACGTTGCCCTATGCCGTCCCGATTTTCTGCGGATTTCTGGCCGAGTCGTGGCCAAGACTCGAGGTCGTTTTTTAGCGCGTCCACCCGGAGTCGCCTTTTAATCGACCCTCAAATTGGCAACCGGTGTCCCTATTGAGAGACCAGTCCAGCCGCGGGACACCTCCAAAATTCCCGTAATTTCGCTATAAATCCTTATTTATCAATGTGTTGATTCAAGGTCATCGATTGCGCTCAAGGTTGCTTAAAAGAATCCCTAAACGGTTAATTCTATTGCAACTACGCCAGATCGCTGATTTCATTGTGAGAACGAATCATCGCATGCCGGGAGCGTCCCGTCGTTGCGAAATGAACCGGAACGGGCCGCGAAGCACTGGATCGAAGGAAGACTGCGCCCGACTCGTTTCGGGTGAGCCTTCGGTGTTTTCGGTGCTTCGCGTGCGGCATCGACATTGTCGGTGTCCTTCCGTTCTGTGCGGAGGGACTTGTAATGATGGACTACACTGGTCGCGGCATCTCGGAAGATGGCCAGGAGAATCACGAGGATTTGTCCAGCGAGCTGGGCCAAGCCCCGATTGTCGCAATGGTCCAGGCGGGCCTTGGTGCGCAGCAAACCCAGATCGTCGGGCCGGACAATGTCGTGCGTTTGCCGGCAGGTGTGTCGCTAGACGCCATTGCCGTTGATGGTCGCGATCTGATCATCACGCTCGAGGATGGCTCGGTCATTCGCATCCCCGATGGCGCAATCATCGTCCCGCAGTTCGAAGTCGATGGGGTCAGCGTCCCCCCGCAGAATATCGCTGCGCTACTGACGGGGAATGAACCCGAACCGGCCGCCGGCAGCGTGCAGAGTTCGGGTGGCAATTTCGCCGGCGATGTAGGCGACATTCAGGCCGCCTACGGGCTTGGCGATCTCCTCCCTTACACCGAGCTCGCCTTTCCCGAGTTTCCCGACGAAGAGATCATTCCGGACATCGTCAACGAACCGCCGGTGATTGTGATCGTTACGCCGGACAATCCGGCCGGTGCGATCGCCGCAATCGCGTCGGTCGATGAGGCGGGGCTTCCCGCGCGTACGGTCGACGGTATTGCCGAATCTGCTGGTACGGCTTCGGAAACCGATGTCGAGACAACGACCGGCACGATCGTGTTCGACGCGCCCGATGGCGCCGCTGCGGTGCTGATCAACGATGTTGCGATCACCGCCATCGGCCAGACCTTCGTCTCCCCCTTCGGCACGCTGACGATCACCAGCATTGACCTTGCCGGCGGAGAGATCGGCTTCAGCTACACGCTCGCCGACAACCTGCTGGGCGAAACGGTCGATGGCTTCTTCACCATGACCATCGTCGACACCGACGGTGATCGGGCGTCGGCGACGCTCCAGATCGAAGTCATCAACGACGAGCCTATTGCGCGCAACGATTCCGCTGCTCAGGACTCGGAATCTGCCCCCGTCACTGTCGATGTCTTCGCCAATGACACACCGGGCGCAGATGGCGTTGCCCTTTCGACGATCCAGTTCGTCGACGGTACGCTGAGCGGCACGGGTACCCTCGTCAACAATGGCGACGGGACCTTCACCTACACGCCCGGACCGGGCGAAGAAGGCCAGGTCACCTTCGATTACACCATCACCGATGGCGATACCGACACTGCCCGCGCGACCGCCACGATCACTCTCGTCCCCGATACGGTTCCGACCGGCGGCACGGTGACGGCCACGGTTGATGACGATGGCCTGGTAGGCGGCAATCCCAATTCGACCACCGGCGACCTCGACGCAAATGCCGGCGATGATCCGGCAGACACCAGCGAGGCCAGCTTCACCGGCACGCTGACCTTCGATGTGGGTGTTGATGCGCCCGCGGCGGTGGCCTTCGATCCGGCGCTCAATGGTGCCACGGCAACCATCGGTACTGAGCAGGTAACCTACTCGCTTGCGGGCAATGTGCTGACGGCCACCGGGCCGCGCGGCGTCCTGTTCACGGTCGAGCTGACCGACCCGGTCACTGGCGAGTACCAGGTTACTCTGGTCGATAACGTCCTCCACGCCGGCGGCCCGAATGACGAGGCGATCGACGCCACGACCGCGATCGGCTTCATCGTAACCGACAGCGATGGCGATAGCGTCGCGACCACTCTCAATATCGTGTTTGACGACGATGCCCCCACGGCCTTCGACAATGTCGCAGGCGTCGAGGAAGGTGGCACGGTTGGCGGCAATTTGCTGTCTGATGGCACGGACGACGTTCCCGGTGCCGACGGCTTTGCCGGCATCATCGGCCTCACCAGCACCAATACCGAAAGTGAGACCAGCACCGTCGTCGATGGCAATCTGGTGCTCCAGGGCCAGTACGGCACGCTGACCGTGAACGCCACCACCGGCGTCTACAGCTATGTTTCGACACCCAACTCGACCAATGCCGACGCGACCGACACCTTCACCTACACGATCGTCGATGGCGATGGTGATACGTCGACCGCGACCCTGACGGTCGGCATCGATAACGTGGCCGGTAACGTCAGTGACAATGACGCGCTGGTCAACGAAGCGGGCCTGCCCGCGGGTAGCGACTCGGCCAGCAACAGCGAAATCGCCAGCGGCCAGATCACCGTGTCGGATGCCGTCGGACCTTTCGTCTACACCCTCACCGGCTCGGGCGACGGCACCTATGGGACCCTGGTCCTGAACGAAGATACCGGTGCCTACACCTATACGCTCGATACCCCGTTCACGGACGGCGATACGAGCGAGAATTCGCGCAATGTCGTGAATGGCGCGGATAGCTTCGGCTATGAAGTCCATGACACCGCGGGCAATCTGATCGGCTCCGGCACAATCAACGTCAGCATCGTCGACGACATCCCCGATGCAGTGGACGAACTTGCCCGGTCCATTGTCGAAGGCAATGCAGTGGGTCTCTCGGGCAACCTGATCGACAACGACGTCGAAGGCGCCGATGGGGCAACCGTCACCTCGGTCAATATCGGCGGGACGGATTATCCGGTCGCTGCGGCCGGGACCACTTTGGTCACGACCGCCAATGGCAGCTACACCTTCGATGCGCTTGGTAACTGGACCTTCGTCCCCGTCGCCGGGCTCGATCAGACCAACGGCCCGATCGATGCGTCCTTCACCTATACGCTGACCGACGGCGACGATGATTTCGATACGGCGACGCAGCCGATCACCATCACCGATGGGCCAGGGCCTTTCCCCGGTACTCCGATCAATCTGACCGTCGACGACGAGAACCTCGCCGACGGTTCGGATCCGGCGACGCCGGTCACCGATGCCGCGTCGATCGTCTTCACCGAAGGGTCCGATCCGATCGTCTCGATCATTTTCGACGATAGCCTGACGGCGCTCGACAATCTTGGCGGTGGCCTGACCTGGGAGCGTGTTTCGGACACGCAGATCGTCGGCCGTAGCGGCGCCGATACGATCGTTACGCTCGATCTTTCGGTTGTCGGCACCACCGCGACCGTCACCGTCACCCTGAACGACAATTACGCGCTCCACCCCAACCTCGGCGATGATCTCGCCGCGCTGGGTTCGGTGCTCGTCGTCGCGACCGACCTTGATGGCGACACGGCTTCGTCTTCGGTTACCGTCAGCGTTTCCGATGACCTTCCGACGCTTTCGACTTCGGCGCCGGAGAGCGGTGCGCTCGAAGTGGATGAAACCGATTTTGCCACGGATGCGACGGCCGATTTCTCTGGCCTGTTCACGCCGGACTACAATGCCGACGGACCAGGCAGCGTCTCGGGCTATACGCTCGGTATCGCTGCCGGCTCGACCGGGCTGGTCGATACGCTGTCGGGCCAGGCCGTGGTGCTTACGCTCGAAAGCGGCGCCGTGGTCGGCCGGACCGAAACCGGGGGCGATATCGTCTTCGTCCTGACTGTCGACGCCAACGGCACGGTTACGCTCGATCAGCAGCGCGCCGTGGTCCATGCCGACGCGGGCGATCCTGACGATCCGACCGGTCTTTCCAACCCTGATCTCATCACCCTGTCGGCCACTGTGACCGACGGTGATGGCGACACGGCGAGCGCGACAGTCTCGATCGGCAATGCGCTAACCTTCCGTGACGATGCGCCTGCGGCCGGCACGAACGCCGACGTCCAGCTGGACGATGAGACGCAGGCTGGCGGGATCGCCGGGGGTATCGGCGATGTCGATCCGGATACCGCGAATACCAGCGGTATGCTGGCCCATGATTTCGGCAATGACGGCGGCTCGATTGCCTTCCTGACCAGCGGGGCGCCTTCTGGCTTCCAGTACGTCGCCAGCGGGGACGATATCCTTGTCCAGCAGATGCAAGGCGGCAGCTGGGTTACGGTGGTGACCGTTACGCTCAATCCCGCGACAGGCGCCTACTCGGTAACGCAGAACGCCAATGTGCTGCATGCTGACGGCGGTGATGAGAACGATACCTCGTTCACCCTCACCTATCGCGTGACCGATGGCGACAATGATACGGCCGACGGTACGCTGACGATCAACGTCGACGACGATACGCCGACCGCGAACGCGGGTGTCGAGCTGACCGGATCGGTTGACGAGGATGCGCTTCCGGGCGGCATCGAAGGCGGCCCCGGCGACATCGGCGTGGTTGGCCTGACGACGGGTGGCAGCGTTGCGACGCTGTTCAACTCGGGTGCGGACAGCCCGCTGACCTATGCGTTCCAGTCGGGAAGGATCAACGTCGCAGAACACGTGGAGCGACTGAGGTTATCCGATGCGTCTGACCCGCCGTAACATTGTCAAATCGATCGGCGCGACCAGCCTGGCGATCGCCAGCGGACGGGTCGGCGCAACAAGTTCACAGACTTTGGACGTGGCCGTAGTCGGCGCAGGCGTCTTTGGCTCCTGGACTGCTTGGCATCTTCGGAAGCGTGGCCTGAAGGTTGCCCTCTATGACGCCTATGGCCCGGGGAATGTCAGGAGTTCGTCCGGCGGCGAAAGCCGGGTCATTCGCCTGAGCTATGGCGGCGATCCGCTCTATTCTTCGATGGCGCTTGAATCGCTGGGTTACTGGAAAGCACTGTCGGATCGCCAGAGCACGCCGATCTTCTACCCGACCGGCGTCCTGTGGTTTTCGCCCGAGCGCGACCAATACATGCAGCGCAGCCTGGCATGGCTGGAAGCACAGAAGATCAGCCACCGATCGGGGAATGCCGATTGGCTTGGCAAGAACTGGCCGCAAATCCGCTTCGACGCGAATGAGGTGGGATTCATCGAGGAAGACACGGGCGGCCTCATCGCCAACAGGGCGGTACAGGCGACGGTGCGGGATGCCGGTTTGAAGCCGGTGATTGCGCATGTCGGACCACCCCGAAACGGGCAGGCCGGCGGCTTCGAATTGCCTGACGGGCAAAGGGCGCGAAAGCTGGTCTATGCACTCGGCCCGTGGTTGGGAAATCTCTTCCCCGGCACGCTGGGAGAGCGGCTCTCTGTTACCCGCCAGGAGGTCTTCTATTTCGGCCCCCCGGATGGTGATGACCGTTTCGCCGCTGGTCGCTTCCCCGTGTGGGCGGACTTCAACGGCGGCGATATCGTCTACGGCTTGCCGGATATCGAAGGCCGAGGCTTCAAAATCGCCTTCGATCGACACGGCCCGGCAATCGATCCCAATTCGCTGGAGCGAGAGCCGAGCAGCGAGGGAATTTCCATGGCCAGGGCATTCATCGCGAACCGTTTCCCGGTGCTTGCCGATGCGCCCCTGGTCCAGGCCAGGGTGTGCCAATATACCAATACCTCGAACGGCGATTTCCTGATCGATTGGCTGCCCGGCAACAGCGACATCCTCCTTATCGGCGGAGGGTCCGGCCATGGCTTCAAGCATGGCCCAGCCGTGGGCAAGCGCGCGGCCGAGCTGCTTCTCACAGGATCGGCGCAGACCGAGCCTCGGTTCTCTCTGGCAACCAAGGGGATCAACGCCGATCGCCAAGTCTATTAGAGCGAGATTGGTTTTCGATGGCGGTTAGGATTGCAAGGTCCGCAAATGGATTTTTAGGTGAACAGTGGCTCAGCGGGCCAGCCTTTTTCTACAAATCGGATACGAATGGGGTGGGATGCCCAACGTTTGGTTGGTGCATCTCGCACCAACAACTCGTAGTGGTATTCGGCTTGCAAATATCTTTCCCTATGTAAAAAGGTACGCGACCAGAAGATCAGGAGGGAATGGTTGAAATACACAGGCTTTTATCCACTCCTATTCTTCCTGCTGATGAGCTGCAGCGAGCCTGCAACCCAATCACCTGCGAAGGAATTGATCAAACAGGTCGAACCTCGAAGTTCTGGCGCTGCGCCTCAGAATCAGTTCGGTTTCATGGAAGCGATGGAACAAGGCCCCGATTTGTTCGGAGAGGCGACGCCGCGCGCGCGGATGCTGGCAGTAAACGTCGCAACCAAGGATGCCGCTTCCAATGAGAGCGGTGTTCAGTCGATGAAAACCGCTGCAAACCAGAAGATTGCCTATTCTTACGGATATGGCTTTCAGATCGAAAGCGGCAAGATTGGCGAACTTCAGTCGGCACATATCGCCGTATGCGAAGCTATGGGAACAAACTGCCGTATCCTACGCACTTCGCATGCCAGTAGCGATAGCTGGGATGGCTATGGTGAAATACAGTTGGAGGTTGCGGCAACTGAAGCAGGGGATTTTGGTGAAAGCCTTGCCCAACCCGCCGCGGCGCTTGGAGGAAAGCTAATATCATCGGTTCGGGACGGGGAAGATCTGTCTGAACACATCATTGATTCTGAAGCCAGACTTCAATCTCAGCTCATTCTACGTCAGAAGCTTTCGAGTATCTTGGAAAGGAACCGGGGCACAGTTTCCGAGCTCGTCGCAGCAGAGAAGGCTGTTGCCGACGTGAACGAGCAGATTGATGCGGCTCGATCGAAGTTGGAGCAATATCGGGATCGAATCCAATACAGCGATGTGCGCATCGAATACGAGCCGTACTTTGGCCAATCACAGTTGGGTTTGGGTAGACCCATCATTACGGCCGTAAGATCGATCGGAACGACGCTGGGAACTACTATTGCAGCTCTGATCTATCTGGTGACGGCGCTGGTCCCCGTTATCCTTTTGGTCTTGGCAGTAAGATGGGTGCTACACCGCTTTGATTTGCGCATTCGGTTCTGGCGAACGACCCCGAATACAGCTGAGAGCGAGCGCTAGTTGGAAATCATTCTTCTTCAGCGTCGATCAATGATCCTCTCAACGCCATTGAGAACTCGCCGTTCGTCCTGATCATGCGCTCTGGCGCTGATGGGATGGTTTGCCCTTGATTCGGCCTGAACCCAACCCATTCAAAGCCTGGCGAAAGTGGACACGATCCACTTCTGCACCAGCTTGATAGAGGGCAGCCGGCGCAGGTCGCGGTGGACGAGGAGCCATGGTTGGCGCGAGGGTATCGTGAAGGGCGATGCGACTTCGACCAGGTCGGGCTCGCGCGCGGCGAAGGGTATGGGCAGCATTGCAATGCCCGCCCCGGCCAAGGCCGCGGTCAACAGCCCTCGCGTGCTGCCCGTCCGCATGGCTGCCGCTTCGGCAAGGCCGTGGCGCACCACCCATTCGAGTTCGGGCAGTCGCCCATAGCTGTCGTCATAGATCAGCAACTTCTCGGCGCGGAAGTCGATCGCGTCTGGCGAACGGTCGGCAAGATAGTCACGCGATGCGAACAGGCCCAGCCGGATCTCCGCCAGCCTTCGTGCATAAAGGCTCGCGCCTTCGGGCCGGGCCATCCTGATCGCAAGATCGGCGTCGCGGCCGGCGAGGCTCACCACCGCGGCCTGCGACTGCAGGTGGACGGGGAAATCGGCACCTGCCGCCCACAATTGGTCGAGCGCCGGGGCCAGTACGTCGGAGATCATGATTTCGGTCGCCGAGATTCGTATCGGCGCAGCTTTCACGCCATCGCGCAGGCTTTCCGCCACACGCTTGACCCGCAGCAATTGCTCCGAAATCGGGGCAGCGGCATCGGCAATGGCCAGCCCCTCTTGCGTCAGGCGCACGCCGTCTGCCCGGCGATCGACCAGCGGCAGGCCCAGTGCCGCCTCGAGCGTCTCGATCCGCCGCGATACGGTGGAAACGGCGACGCCGCGTGCCTTGGCCGCCGCGCTCAAAGTACCCGCGTCGCGGATCGCGATGAGGTCGCCCAAGTCTTGCGGATCGAGAGCCATGATTACGGACTTTGCAAAAACAGAAAGGTGATTTGCTGTATCGCAAGAAGGTTGCTGTTCGGCAATCGCCTATAATCACCGCCCTGCGAAAGGAGAGAGCCAAGAATGGATACTGATACACACGCGGTTCCGGCTGGCTTCGAGCGGCATTTCCGGCAGAGCCCGGCCACCGATCCGTGGGAGCCGATCTATATGCGGCGCGACGGGCAGGCGTTCAGCCTGGGCCTGACGATCGATACGCCGCACTGCAACGCCCGTGGCCTGCTGCACGGCGGGATCATCACCGCCCTGGCCGACAATGCGATGGGCCTGAGCTGCGTCCTGCAGATGGAAAGCGTTTCGGCGCTGACCGTCAACCTGTCGATGGACTTCCTGTCGATCGGCAAGATCGGGCAATGGCTTGAAGTGCGCGCCGTCCCCGCCAAGCTGGGGCGGACCCTGGCATTCGCCGATGCCGAGATATTGGCCGATGGCGAACTGGTGGCCAAGGCCAGCGCGACCTTCCGCATCGTCGCAAAACAGGGGGTCGTAAGCGCCTAAAACGCTTACGACCCGTTAGCGATCAGCGAGTCAGCTTCTTGTAGGCCAAACGTGTAGGACGATCGGCGGCGTCGCCCAGACGGCGGCGCTTGTCTTCCTCATAGGCTTCGAAGTTGCCCTCGAACCATTCGACGTGGCTGTTCCCCTCGAAGGCGAGGATGTGCGTCGCCAGGCGGTCGAGGAAGAAGCGGTCGTGGCTGATGACCACGGCGCAGCCGGCAAAGTTCTCGATCGCGTCTTCCAGCGCGGCGAGGGTTTCGACGTCGAGATCGTTGGTCGGTTCGTCGAGCAGCAGCACATTGCCGCCCTGCTTGAGCATCTTGGCCATGTGCACGCGGTTGCGCTCACCGCCCGACAGCTTGCCGACGTTCTTCTGCTGGTCCGCACCCTTGAAGTTGAAGGCGCCGACATAGGCGCGCGTCGACATGTCCTGGCCGTTGACCTTCATGTAATCGAGCCCGTCGGAGATTTCCTCCCACACGTTCTTCTTGGGATCGAGGTGGTCGCGGCTCTGGTCGACATAGCCGAGGCGCACAGTCGATCCGATTTCGATCGTGCCGCTGTCGGGCTGTTCCTTGCCGGTGAGGATCTTGAACAGCGTCGACTTGCCCGCGCCGTTCGGTCCGATCACACCGACGATGCCGCCCGGGGGCAGGGTGAAGCTGAGGTCTTCGAACAGCAGCTTGTCACCATAGGCCTTGGAGATGCCCTTGGCCTCGATCACCTTGCCGCCGAGGCGCTCGGGGACCTGGATGACGATCTGTGCCTTGCCGACCTGGCGATTGTCCTGGCTGTTCTGCAGCTCTTCGAACTTGCGGATACGCGCCTTGGACTTGGTCTGGCGCGCGGCCGGCGTTTGCCGGATCCATTCGAGTTCGCGCTGCAGTGCCTTCTGCTTGCCGCTTTCCTCGCGGCTTTCCTGCTCGAGCCGCTTGGCCTTCTTCTCGAGATAGGTCGAGTAGTTGCCTTCGTAGGGATAGTAGGAACCACGGTCGAGTTCGAGGATCCAGCCCACCACATTGTCGAGGAAGTAGCGATCGTGGGTGATCATCAGCACCGCACCCGCATACTCCTTGAGGTGGTTTTCGAGCCACTGGACGCTTTCGGCGTCGAGGTGGTTGGTCGGTTCGTCGAGCAGCAGGATGCTGGGCTTCTGGATCAGCAGGCGGGTCAGCGCGACGCGACGCTTTTCACCGCCCGACAGGTCCTTGACCGACCAGTCGCCAGGCGGGCAGCGGAGCGCTTCCATTGCGACTTCGAGCTGGTTGTCGAGCGTCCACCCGTCGACGGCGTCGATCTTGTCCTGCAATTCGCCCATTTCAGCGCCAAGCGTGTCGAAATCGGCGTCGGGTTCGCACATCAGCGCGCTGATCTCGTTGAACCGGTCGACCATGTCGGCGACGCCACGCGCACCGTCCTTGACGTTCTCAAGCACAGTCTTGCTCGCGTCGAGCTCGGGCTCCTGTTCAAGATAGCCGACGGTGATGTTCTCGCCCGGCCAGGCTTCGCCGGTGAAATCCTTGTCGATGCCGGCCATGATCTTGATCAGGGTCGACTTGCCTGCGCCGTTGGGGCCGACGATGCCGATCTTCGCACCCTGGTAGAACTGCAGGTTGATGTTCGACAGCACCGGCTTCTGCGCACCGGGGAAGGTCTTGGTCATGTCCTTCATGACAAAGGCGTATTGAGCGGCCATCGGGGCGGGGTCCTTCGTGGTCTGAATGGGGTATGCGGACAGGGCTGCCCGACAGATCTGGGGGCCAGATAATGGCGCAAGCGCAAAGGGGCAAGCGGAACGCGCAAGTCGCTGGACTTGCGGGTGGAGCGTGATAGCAGACGCGCCCATGCACAAACCGCTCTTCGCGCTTGCCGCGCTCTCGCTCGCCGTCCCTGTCCCGCTCACTGCCGCTCCCTCGCAATCGACGCTGGTAGACCATGCCGAGCGGGCTGCGGCCGAGGACAGGCTGGCGTGGGATTTCGTCGAAGGTATCACCACCGAAGTCGGATCGCGCATGGCGGGAACCGAGGCGGAGGCGCGAGGCCGCGCGTGGGCCATGCGGTGGCTGCGGGTGAACGGCTTCGCCAATGTCGTCGAAGAGCCTTACGACATGTCCACATGGGTGCGAGGGGCCGAGACGGCGATGGTCACTGCACCCTTCCAGCAGCCGATGCACATCACTGCGCTGGGCGGCAGCGCCTCGACGGGGCCTGGAGGGATCGAGGCCGAGGTCGTCTTCTTCCCGACCTATGCCGCGCTTGAGGCGGCGTCGCCAGGTAGCCTGACGGGCAAGATCGCTTTCATCAGCCACGACATGCGCCCGACGCAGGACGGATCGGGCTATGGCTTTGCCGGGCCGGCGCGCTGGACCGGCGCCTCGCTCGCCGCGAGCAAGGGCGCGATCGCCACGGTGATCCGTTCGATCGGGACCGAGAACCATCGTACCCCGCATACGGGCGGAACGACCTTTGCCGAAGGCGTCAGGCCGACCCCGGCCGGGGCCATCTCCAACCCTGATGCCGACAATCTCGAGCGAATCTTCGCGCGATCTAGCGGCAAGTCGGTCACAATGAAGTTGGTGCTGACGCCGCGCGACCTGGGCATGACCAAGAGCGGCAACGTTACCGGGGAGATCGTTGGCCGCGATCCCTCGCTGCCGCCGGTGCTGCTCGCCTGTCACTTGGACAGCTGGGACCTAGGAACGGGTGCGGTGGACGACGGCGCAGGCTGTGCGATCATCGCCGCCGCGGCCAAGCAGGTCGCCGCTTTGGGTCAACCGCTGCGCACTATTCGCGTGCTGTTTGCCGGGGCGGAGGAAGTTGGCCTGTTCGGCAGCAGTGCCTATGCCGATGCACACAAGGATGAGCACTTCATGGTTGGGTTGGAGAGTGACTTCGGCGCCGATCGCATCTGGCGCATCGACAGCAATTTTACCGAGAGCGATCCTGCTCTCTACAAACAGCTCACTACCGCAGTTGCGCGGCTGGGCGTCGCTCCGTCGAAGCAGGTTGCCGGGGGTGGGGCAGATCTTAACGTTTTGCGCGCACAGAAGGGCGCGCTGGTCGACTTGCAGCAGGATGGAACGCGCTATTTCGACCTGCACCACACGCCTGACGACACATTGGACAAGATCGATCCGGTGCAGTTGCGACAGAATGTCGCGGTCTGGACTGCCACCGTTGGAGTACTCGCCAATCACTCCGATCGGGTCGGACTTGCGAAATAAATACTCGACACCGGTCAAAGTTTTGATAATGGCGAAATAAATCTGTCGTGAAACGGGAATTTATGGGGGGCTCCCGTCCACATGGTACAAGAAGAAATCCTGGGTTTGATAACACCCATGATGGCTGCGGTCTTCATGACCGTTTTCCTTGTTATGTGGAAACGCGGGCAAATGGGGCGTTATGTCCTAGCCTTTGCCGGCGCGTATTTTTTCTTCGGTCTCGGTTTTCTAGTTACGCAGCCGCTACCGGGTTTCAGCGAAGACTTCGTTTTCCCCATTACTCACTTGCTGTTCTCGCTGGCCTGCGCCTGCGCGGTTTGGGGGGCGGTAAACCGGGTCGGGGAATCCGTCTCACTGCCTGCCATGGGCTATATCTACCTGGTTTCGGCGATCACGCTGTTGGCCACCACTGCCGCGTCGGATCAGGTCGATGCGCGTTTCTATATCGTCAATGCCGGGTACGGCCTGATGTTCACGCTCGGCACCATGGCCATGCTCCAGGCCAAGAAGCGCAGCGCCATCGATGTCCTGGTGATCGTCCTGTTCGCGATTTCGGCGACGCAATTCCTGGTGCATCCCGTCTTCGCTGTGCTTCTCGACAGTGGATCGAGCACATCCAACTACCGTGACTCGATCTATTACACGGTGCTCAACGTCGCGGTCACGATCCAGGCGCTCATCACTGCGGTCACGTTGATCGGCGCTTGCGCCTGGGATCAGGTGGTCGCTGAACGCGAACGGATGCTGTGCGATGTGCTGACTGGCCTGCGCGCGCGCCGCGCCTTCGAACAGGATTCGCTGGCGGTGATCGAGCGTGCCAAGCAGGAAGGCGTGTCGGTCAGCCTGGTCGTCGCCGACATCGACAACTTCAAGAGCGTCAACGATGTCTACGGCCACCAGGTGGGCGACAACGGCATCGCGGCCTTCGGAGCGGTAATCGCTGGGATGATCCGCAACAGCGATGTCGCTGGGCGCATCGGCGGCGAAGAATTCTGCATCCTCGCGTGGAACTGTGACGGCGTGCAGGCCGAGGCCATGGCGGAGCGTGTCCGCCGTCGGCTGAGCGACACGCCGGTCAGCGGTCTGCCGGCGGACGTGCGTCTGACGGCCAGCTTCGGGGTGGCCGAGCGGCTGGACGGCGAAGGTTACGGCAAGATGTTCGCGCGGGCCGATGTTGAGCTGTACCGGGCCAAGGAAAACGGCCGCAATTGCGTTTGCTTCTCCAGAGCTGCGGACGTTGTCGCGCCGCTTGTCTCGCCAGAGGCGAAGCGCGGCGCCGCCGGATGATCAGCCGCGCAGCAGCTGCGGCATCTGCACGGCCTGCAAGCCGGCGCGGATCAGCAGGAATGCAGTGAAGGACAGCCACAGCCCGTGGTTGCCCAGCGGCCAGGTCAGCCACAGCAGCACTGCATAGCCTAACGCCGCACCTGCCATGCTGAGCAGCAGTGCGCGCGTCCAACTGGCACCGACAAAAACACCGTCGAAGACGAAACTGGCAACACCGGCCAGTGGCATCGCGATGATCCAGGGCAGCAACAACTGGGCGGCATCTGCGACTTCGGGTGTGGCGGCGAATTCGGCAATGATCGCTCGACCAAGCACGGCGTAGACGAGGGCGAGAAGTACCGCGGCGCCAAACCCGCGAAGCATGATTGCCTGGACATAGGCGCGGAAGCCGGCGCGGTCTTCTGCGCCGATCCGCTCGCCGTTCAGCACTTGGGCGGCGTTCTCGAACCCGTCGAGCAAGAGCGCCGACAGGATGAACAGCTGGTAGGTTATGCCATTGGCCGCCAGCACTACCGGCCCTCGCTCCGCACTGAGGCGGGTCAGGGCGGCGATCGAGATCATCAGCACGACCGTGCGCAGGAAAAGGTCGCGGTTGACCTGCAGGAACGGTTTGAGCGCAGCGAGCGAAAGTGGTGCGCCCCTGCGTAGAAAACTGCGAAGTCCGGTGCCATCATGGCCGAAAACCAGAAGGGTGCAGGCAAGCAGCTTGGCGCCTTCTGCGGCAACGCTGGCCCAGGCGATGCCTTCGACCCCCCAATCCAGCCCCAGGGCAAGCGATAGCCCAAGTGCCACGTTGAGGATGTTATAGCCAATCTCGATCACGAGCACCTGGGTCATCCGCCGCCGCCCGACGAGGAAACCGACGAGCGCGAAATTGGCCATTACTGCGGGCGCACTCCAGTAACGGATACCGGCATAGGCATCGGCTGCCACGCGCACGGCATCCTGGGCGCCCAACGCATCGAGCATTGCGGGTAGCAGCAGTGGGCGCGCCAGCAGCAGCAGCGCCGCGATCGCCAGGCCGACGATCAGGCCCCGCATCAGAATGGCAAGCTGCTCCTGGCTCCCGCTTCGGGTGCCCGCCTGCGCCACCAATCCGGTGGTCCCGGTCTTGAGAAAGTTCATCACCGTGAACAGCACGGCAAACAGCTTTGCGCCGACGTCGACGGCGCCCTGTGTCGGGGCATCGCCAAGTTGGCCCACTATCCACATATCGCCGACACCGATCAGGGCGGTCGCGACATTGGTGACCATCGCGGGCAGGGCGATCGCCCATATGGCCCGGGTATCGAGTTTTACCCTGTGTGGTGCAGGCGTTGCGGTCACCCGAAGGATGTGGCCGAGCGCCTGCCGATCGGCAAGCGGTTAGCGCAATACGCGGGCGAAGGCGGCACCGCTGCCCGGCTTCGACTTGGTATCAGGCGAGCGTGGCGTATTCGATGCGTCGCGGGGGATGATCGCTCCGATCCGAGCGACGAGATCGTCGAGCACGCTTCGGTCGACGATATAGAACACCTGCTTGGCAAGTCGTTCCCCAACGACCAGGCCGGCATCGCGCAGGATGCGCAATTGCTGCGACAGGCCGGGCTGGCCGATCCCTGTCGCTTCTTCGATTTCGCCGACCGACAACCTGCCTTCGCCGATAGTGCAAAGGATCTTGAGGCGACTGGCATGTGCTAGCGCGCGCAGGGCCTCGATCGAAGGGCAGCGTTCGGGGTTGCTCGAATCCGTCATTTCGTAATTCTCTCGTCAGTCCCTGGCATAGAACCAGTCGGTAAGCCCGGAACCAAGGACGCCGATGTTGTCCATTGTCGGTTGGGGCATGGTGGGCTCACCCGGATGCCAGTCTGCCGGGCAAAGGCGATCGTCGCGGTCGGCGGCCTGCAAGGCGGCCAGTGCGCGCAGGGTTTCATCGACACTGCGACCCACGTTTGCTGGATAGAAAGTAATCAGGCGGATTACTCCGGCCGGGTCGATGAGGAAACTGGCCCTTACGGTCGATGCATCGGACGCTTCCGCATCGACCATGCCGTAGGCACGGGCAATCTCCAGCGTGGGATCTTCGATCAGCGGGAAACGAACTTCCGTTCCAGTAGCTTCCTTGATCAGCCGGATCCAGGCGAGATGGGCGAACAGGCTGTCCACGGACAGGGCCAGGATGTGGCATCCCATGCGCTCGAAGTCGTCCTGACGCTGTGCGAGCGAGACGAACTCGCTCGTGCACACTGGAGTAAAGTCGCCTGGGTGCGAGGCAAGCAGGACCCACGACCCGCGGAAGTCCGACAGGACTACCTGTCCGGAGGTCGAACGCGCGGAAAAGTTGGGCGCGGCCGTCCCGATCCTCAGAACACCACCGCCAATTCCGTCCATTGTGCCACTCGCTTACTGTGATCGCTCAAATCGCGCCGCGGTTTGCTTGACCTTACCGCTTAAGTAAAGTAATTACACGATTACAGGAAATGTGCAATGGTGATTCTATGACCGACAATGCGCTGAACCAGGCTTCGCTGCAGATTGAAGCGGCGCGGGCGGATGCCACGCGGCGGCCGACCATTGCTGCCTTCTTCGACGAGGCCACCAACACGGTAAGTTACGTCGTGAGCGATCCCGCCACCAACAAGGCGGCGATCATCGACTCGGTGCTCGACTATGAGGCTGCCTCGGGCCGGACCGACGACCGCTCGGCAAAGTTGATTATTGAATATGTGAAAACCAATAATCTGGAAGTCGAATGGTTGCTCGAAACGCACGCACATGCAGACCATCTTTCGGCGGCGCCGTACCTCCAGGAACGGCTCGGCGGTAAGCTCGCCATCGGCAAGGATATCCGCATCGTCCAGGATGTGTTCGGTAAGCTATTCAACGCGGGAACCGATTTCCAGCGCGACGGGTCGCAGTTCGATCATCTGTTCGATGATGGCGACAAGTTCGCCATCGGTACGCTCGATGCGATCGCGCTGCATGTCCCGGGCCACACCCCAGCCGACATGGCCTTTGTGATCGGTGATGCCGCCTTTGTCGGGGACACGATCTTCATGCCGGACTTCGGCACGGCCCGTGCGGACTTTCCGGGGGGTGATGCGCGTCGCCTCTACCGCTCGATCCGCCGCCTGCTCACCCTCCCGCGCGAGACCCGGTTGTTCCTGTGCCACGATTACAAGGCGCCGGGTCGCGACGAGTATGCCTGGGAGACTACGGTCGGACTGCAACGTGATTACAACGTCCACGTCCGCGACGGCGTGAGCGAGGACGAATTCGTCGTAATGCGCACCGCGCGCGACCGCACGCTGACCATGCCCGACCTCATCATGCCGTCGGTCCAGGTCAACATTCGCGGTGGGCGCCTGCCCGAACCGGAGGACAATGGCGTGAGCTACATCAAGATACCGATCAACGCCGTATGACGATCGCAGCCTTTCCCAACGCGATGCCCATCCATGGGCTGGTCGGAGGCCTCCTGATTGGCGCTGCTGCGGCAATTTTCCTGCTCGGAAGCGGGCGTATTGCAGGGGTCAGCGGACTGTTCGCCCGTGCCACCGGGATTGCTCCCGGCCGGCGCGATGGCGCTGCTGCCTTGTTCATCCTTGCGCTGATCGCGGGGGCGGCGTTGGTCAATGCCATCAGCGGCCCGATCGAGCAGACCTTCATGGATAATTGGCCCGTTCTGGCGCTTGGCGGCGCCATCGTCGGATTTGGCACGCGGATGGGCAGCGGATGCACCAGCGGCCACGGCGTCTGCGGCATGTCGCGCCTCTCTCCGCGGTCGATCGCCGCCACGCTCACCTTCATGGTGTTCGGAATGCTGACCGTCCTGGTCATGCGTCTCATCGGGCTGGGAGGATAGTCATGCGCAAGTTCGTCGCCATCCTTAGCGGCCTGCTGTTCGGCGCGGGTCTTTCCATCGGCGGGATGACCGACCCTGCAAGGGTTCGGGCCTTCCTCGACATCTTCGGTCAATGGGATCCGACCCTGGCTTTCGTCATGGGCGGTGCCCTGCTGGTCATGGCCCCCGTGTGGCTGATCCAGCGACGCATGGAAAAGAGCTTCGACGGGACCACATTCGACCTGCCGGCAACCGGCACGATCGACGGCAAGTTACTGGTCGGTTCGGCGCTGTTCGGCGTCGGCTGGGGCATTACCGGCCTTTGTCCGGGACCGGCGGTCGCCTCGCTTGCGACCGCATTCATTCCCGCAATCGTGTTCGTCGCGGCGATGGTTGCCGGGATGCTCCTTCATCGGGTCGCCATCAGGCCCTGATCCACGCTGCGCGAGGGAATACCCAATGGCCGGTACCGATTTTGACATTGTCGTAATAGGCGCGGGCTCGGCCGGCCTTGCTACCGTTGCCTCTATCCGCAAGCGTCGCCGTGACCTTTCGATTGCGGTGATCGATCCGGCCACCGACCATTATTACCAGCCGGGCTGGACTATGGTCGGCGGCGGAATCTTCGAGGCCCAGCAGACCGTGCGGCCAATGGAAGAGCTTATCCCGACCGAGGTTACCTGGCTGCGGCAGCCAGTCGCGAGTTTCGAGCCCGAAAGTAATGCCGTCGTTCTGGCTGACGGGAGCCGTGTCACCTATCGCCAACTGGTAGTCGCCACGGGCCTGACGCTCAATTGGGGAGCAATCGACGGCCTGCCGGAAGCGCTCGGGCGGAATGGCGTCACCTCCAACTACCGCTTCGACCTCGCGCCCTATACCTGGAGAATGGTACAGGGACTGAAGGAGGGCGCGGCGCTGTTCACCCAGCCGCCAATGCCGATCAAGTGTGCAGGTGCGCCGCAAAAGGCGATGTACCTGTCATGCAGCTATTGGGAGCGGGCGGGTCTCCTCAACCGGATCGATGTGCAGTTCCATAATGCAGGCGGCGTGCTGTTCGGCGTAGCCGACTATGTGCCGGCGCTGATGGGTTACGTCGAACGCTACGGCATCGAACTGGATTTGAACGAGACGCTCATTGCGGTCGACGGGTTGGCAAAGCAGGCCACTTTCCGCACCCAGGTGGGCGAGAAGACGGTCGATTTCGACATGATCCATGTTGTCCCGCCGCAGGTCGCACCCGCGGTGGTGGCGGAGAGTCCGCTGGCGGGCGAGGGCGGCTGGGTCGACGTCGACCAGGAAACGCTGCGCCATAAGCGTTACGAGAACATCTTCGCGCTGGGCGATTGCACCACCACGCCGAATGCGAAGACCGCGGCAGCGGCCCGCAAGCAGGCGCCGATCGTGGCGGCCAATCTGCTGGCCAATATCGAAAGCATGCCGCTGCCCTTTGCTTATGACGGCTATGGCAGCTGCCCGCTGACCGTGGAGCGCGGCAAGATCGTGCTCGCCGAGTTCGGTTATGGCGGAAAGCTGCTGCCGACTTTCCCCACCTGGCTGATCGACGGAACCAAGCCGTCGCGCGCCGCATGGTGGCTGAAGTCTGAAGCGCTTCCGCAGGTCTATTGGCATGCCATGCTCAAGGGCCACGAATGGCTGGCCGAACCGGCCCTTAGGAAAGACTGAGGCGCCGTACCTATGGACACGATCTACCTACTCACCGGCGCACTTTCGGGTGCTGCCGTGGGTTTCGTACTTGGCCTGATCGGTGGCGGAGGGTCGATCCTCGCAGTGCCGCTGATGGTCTATCTGGTGGGCGTGCCCAGTCCGCATGTGGCAATCGGGACCAGCGCGCTGGCGGTCGCGGCCAATGCGCTTGCCGGTCTCGTCTACCATGCGCGGGCCAAGACCGTGAAGTGGAAGTGCGGGTCGATGTATGCCGCAGCCGGTGTCGTCGGCGCCTTCGCGGGTTCGACGCTGGGCAAGAATTTCGACGGCCACAAGCTGTTGTTCCTGTTCGCACTGCTGATGATCGTAGTCGGCATATTGATGCTGCGCGGTAGAGGCGCGGAATCGGACGCAGACGTTGTATTGAGCCGCAAGAATGCACCCAAGCTCTTCGTCTATGGCATGGGAACGGGCGCCTTTTCGGGCTTCTTCGGTATCGGCGGTGGCTTCCTGATCGTGCCCGGCCTGATCGCGGCGACGCGCATGCCGATCGGCAATGCCGTTGGAACCAGCCTGGTGGCAGTCACCGCATTCGGGATCACAACTGCGGCGAACTATGCCTTTTCGGGCCTGATCGACTGGCCGTTGGCCGGCCTGTTCGTGCTCGGCGGCCTGCTGGGTAGCCAGTTCGGCACCGCCCTGTCGAAACGCCTGTCGAGTACAAATGCGCTGACCAATATCTTTGCCGGGGTGATCTTCGTGGTCGCGGCGTACATGCTGTGGCAGAGCTGGCTGGCGATGTGATGTGTGTGGTGGGTTGCATGGCGGTGCATACACCTTGCAACCCTTGCACCGCACCTTGCGGAATCTTTGTGTAAAGCGCTGACCATGTTCGACCAGCTCGACGCGCTGCTGCTCGCCCGCATCCAGTTCGCCTTCACGGTGAGCTTCCACTTCATTTTCCCGGCCTTTTCGATCGGTCTCGCGAGCTATCTCGCGGTCCTCGAAGGCTTGTGGTTGAAGACCGGAGACGACGTCTATCGGGACCTCTTCAAATACTGGCTCAAGATCTTTGCCGTAGCCTTCGCCATGGGCGTCGTGTCGGGCATCGTGATGAGTTACCAGTTCGGCACAAACTGGTCGGTCTTCTCCGACAAGGCCGGGCCGGTGATCGGACCGCTGATGGCCTATGAAGTGCTGACCGCCTTCTTCCTCGAAGCGGGATTTCTCGGCGTCATGCTGTTTGGGATGAACCGCGTGGGGCGCGGCTTGCACTTCACGGCCACGCTGATGGTGGCGCTGGGGACATTCGTATCGGCGTTCTGGATCCTCAGCGTGAATAGCTGGATGCAGACCCCGACCGGCTACGAAATCGGAGCCAACGGCCAGTTCCTGCCGGGAGAGAGCTGGGCGGAGATCATCTTCAATCCCAGCTTTCCCTACCGCCTGGTCCACACGGTGATCGCGGCCTACCTGACCACCGCTTTCGTCGTCGGCGGGGTAGGCGCATGGCACCTGCTCAAGGACAGCGCCAACCGGCACGCACGCAAGATGTTCTCGATGGCGATGTGGATGGCCGCGCTGGTCGCCCCGGTGCAGATCTTCGCGGGGGACATGCACGGGCTCAACACGCTTGAACACCAGCCGGTCAAGGTCATGGCGATGGAAGGGCACTACGAAAGTCACCCTGACGGCGCGCCGCTCTACCTGTTCGGTATTCCCGACGACAAGGAACAGCGGCTCGACTACGCCGTGGGCATTCCCAAGCTGTCGAGCGTGATCCTCAAGCATGATCCCGATGCGCCCCTGGCCGGGCTGGATACGGTGCCCGATGCGGACCAGCCGCCGGTATTCGCGGTTTTCTGGGCGTTCCGGATCATGGTCGGGATCGGCTTCCTGATGCTTGGCATCGGGCTGTGGAGCCTCGTCGCCCGTTGGCGCAAGCGCCTGTACGATTGGCGCCTGTTGCATCGCGCCGCGATCCTGATGGGCCCGGCCGGCTTCGTCGCGGTGATCGCCGGATGGATCACGACCGAAGCCGGACGCCAGCCTTTCACCGTCTATGGCCTGCTGCGCACCGCCGAGAGTGCAAGCCCTCTGGCGGCACCAGCAGTGGCCATGTCGCTGCTGGCCTTCGTGCTTGTCTATTTTGCGGTCTTTGGCGTCGGGACTTGGTACATCCTGCGCCTGATGAGCGGCGCGCCGCATGCTGGTGAGAAAGGGGTCAAACGGACCGAGAAGGGGCCGGTGCGGACCGCCGGTATCACTCCCGGACCGACGCAGAATCCGGGCAAGGATCCCGACACGCTACCCTCGAGCCAACAGGAGGCGCGCGATGGCGTTTGACCTGACCACGATCTGGGCCTTCATCATCGCCTTTGCGGTGTTCGCCTATGTGATCATGGATGGCTTCGACCTTGGCATTGGGATCCTGTTTCCCTTTTTCGAGGTGGGCGACGAACGCGATCAGGCGATGAACTCGATCGCCCCCGTGTGGGACGGCAATGAGACCTGGCTGGTACTGGGCGGGGGCGGGCTCTTCGCGGCATTCCCGCTGGCCTATGCCATCATCCTGCCCGCGACCTATCCCCTGATCATCGCCATGCTGTTGGGCCTCGTGTTTCGCGGCGTCGCCTTCGAGTTCCGCTGGCGCGACCCGGGGCACCGCGCTTTCTGGGACTTCGCCTTCACCGCGGGGTCGCTGGTCGCCGCTCTGGCCCAAGGCATGGTGCTGGGCGCGCTGTTGCAGGGCATCGAAGTTGCCGACCGGGCCTATGCCGGAAGCTGGTTCGACTGGCTGACGCCCTATACGCTGCTGACCGGGCTGGGCGTGGTTGCAGGCTATGCCCTGCTCGGTGCGACCTGGTTGATCATCAAGGTAGAAGGGCGTGCCCTGGACCACGCCTATCGGATTGCACGGCCGGCCTTTGTGGCGACCCTGATCCTGCTCGGCGCCGTGAGCCTCTATACCCCCTTCCTCGAAGGACAGTATTGGCAACGCTGGTTCACCATGCCCAGCTTCCTGTTTGCCAGTCAGGTGCCGCTGCTTACCGCGATTCTCGCCTATGCCCTGATGCGCGCACTCGCGAAGCGGAGGACCTATGCACCCTTCCTTTTGGCGCTGGGGCTGTTCCTGCTCGGCATGATCGGCCTGGGCGTTTCGATGTGGCCCTATGTCGTGCCCGACCAGGTTACGATCTGGGATGCCGCGGCGCCGGAACGCAGCCAGGTCTTCATGCTGGTCGGCACCGCCATCATCCTCCCTGTCATTCTCGCCTATACCGGCTGGGCCTATTGGGTCTTCCGCGGCAAGGTAGGATCGGAAGGTTACCACTGATGCGGTTGGCCCCCCTCGATGGCGGTGAAGACGCCGAAACCAAGCCCCTGTGGCAGCGACTTGGCTGGATGGTAGCTATCTGGCTGGTGAGCGTGACCGCACTGGGGGCAGTGGCCTATCTATTGAGGTTGTGGCTGGCCTAACATCGACCGCGTTATCGCTCGACGCCTTCTCACTTGATCCGCAGAGAAAGGGGCCTGGTTGAAGGCCTTGGAACTCAGCGTTCCTCGTCGCTGCCCAGCGGGCCGTATCTCACATTGGCAAAGTGGGCATCGGTCCCCGATGCTATCCAAAGGCCGATTGCCCCTTCGCTCGCGTCGGAAAGCAGGTCGTTTACGATCAGGACCGGCTGTTCGTTCTGGTTCACGAAGAATCGGGCACGATCGCCTTCCACCTCCACACGCAGGCTCGTCCAGGTACCCAGTTCGATATCGACGTAACTCTCGTAGTGTCCCGGCTTTTCTTCGCGAAGCCTGAACCAGGTATAGTCGGGATGAGAGATGTACTGGGTCGCGTGGTTGCGGCGGATCTGTTCTTCGGCCCGGCCATTGCCAGGGCGGATATAGAACGCGTCGTAGCGGTGCAGGTCAGGCTGCACCCGGAACGCGATCCCGGCGAAGCCTCGCGAGCCTGCGGGAGCATCCGGAACCAGGTTGCTGTTCACTTCGACCTCGACGAAACCGTCGGCCATGCTGATCGGCAACAGCACAACGCCATCGCCGGTGGTCGTCGAGATGCGCAGCGTCTTGCGCCCATCCAGCTCGCTGTTCGCCACATCGATGCTGGGATCGTGTTCGAGATCGGCCGATGCGGTGATCTCTAGCGCCATGCCATCCTGCGCCACAGCGGGCCACGCGGAACAGGCGAGCAGGAAGGCGCCGACAAACCCATGCAGGGAACAGTGCGATTGCTTGGTCATCATTCTCTCTCTGGGTTCCATCTGCGCAAGGTGAAGGGCGAGGGGATGGGCGCGAGTACTATCGCCAAGGAACTCGGGATCGCCCGGAGTAGTGTCTATGAGGCACTGAAGGGGGTACTGAGGACACTGCTCAGCCTCCGGTCGGATCGCTCTTCTTCTTGCGAGGCCCTGCTTTTTTGGTGAGCGGCGCGGCATCCTTCTCGACCTTCAGCGTGGGGAGTGCCCCGTACCCGTTGTCCTCCGCAAGAACTTCCTTTCGCTCCACTTCATTCGCGAGGTCGAAGACCCCTGCGACCATGTGAAGTGACCTTTCTCCTCTCAGGACTTCAATGAACCGCTGTCGGACTTCCGCTTGTTCGTTCATCTCGTTCACCCAAGCGACGGGCGCGTAGCCCAAGCGGTGTTCCTCCCTAATCGGAAGTCGCGCACCGACAACCTCCCCAATCCGACGGATGAGGTTGTGCCGGGCGTCCCCTGATCGAGTAATGAGACCAAGCCGAACGTTATCGTCCGCCGAGTTCCAACTGGGATCGTTGAGAGAATCCATCAGCTTCCCCCATTCCTCCATGGCCTCCTTGTCGTGTGAGAATAGGACTGGAACCATGTTGACCGCAGCGACGTGGTCGGGAGAAAGCTCTAGGCCGCGTGTCCTGCGCAGCGTCACGAACAGTTCCCAGCGGCGGTTCTTCTGTTCCTTCGAGGCGTCAATGAGGCGCGTGACCCAGATGCCAACCAGTGGACCACAGAAGATCGCTGCAAGCACCAGCCAGTCGTAATAGTCGGGAGCTTGGCTCATCCCGCCGCACCCAACTCGTCAAGGCGCTTCAAGATCGCCTTTTCGAACTTGTAGATATCGACAGGCTCCCCGACGGAGTGCCGGGTCTCTTCCTTGCCCTCAAAGGTCCCGAAGTGGCGACTTGTGGCGCTATTGAAGTGCAGCCGGGCGATGCTCTTCCGGTTGTTGTCGTCCAGGAGGATGGCGCAGTAGGATTTTGCATCCCGCATGATAACTCGCGTTGGATCCACCTTCCGGGCCGCGATAGCGCGCACGATATTGAACCCTTCGATCTCCTCTGGGGTCGTCTCTATGTCCTCGCCGCTGCTTTCCTCAATATCTTGCGGTTCATCTCCGCCCTTTTCGAGAGCCGAAGTCAGCCTTTCGTTGACCCGATCTCTGATGAGCGCGCTCAAAGAGGAAGAGATGAGTGAGGTGAATGTCTCCCTCACCGAGGCTGTGAAGCGTCCCGGGTTAACGCGTTGAGCAATCAAACGAACGAAGTCTTCTGACGGCTCGGCGAACTCCTTCTCAAGCTCCCCGTACACCAGCGTCTGTAGTTTGAGCTTCCCGGCCTCGCGCACAATCTGATCAATGTCGAAGCTTCCCTTGACGAACTTCTCAAGCGTCCGGATATCCTGCTTTCGGAGGTTCTCTAGATCGAGCGTGAAGAAGGGGCGATCATCCATCCGGTTGGGCGACTCGGTATCGGAGAAGAACTTGAACACCACGCCGTTAGTCAGGATCGCCACCCGCGCATCCGTCACGCTGAAGTAGCGATAGAGCTGGGACGCGTGATTAATGCTGAGCACGGAGTTGGACGGTTTACACTCCAGCAGCATGGCGAGCCTCCCGCGATCAAACACGGCGTAGTCGACCTTCTCGCCCTTCTTCGTGCCCACGTCGCAAGTGAACTCAGGGGTTACCTCAGTCGGGCTGAAGACGTTGTAGCCTAAAGCTTGAATGAACGGCATCACTAGCGCGTTCTTTGCCGCCTCTTCGGTTAATAGGACTTCCTTGTGATCGCGAACCGTCTTCGCGAGTTCAGCGAGCCGTACCTCCAAGTCCATAGTCACCCCCAACAGTTGTAGGGCCAGACTATCGCACAACGGTTCCTACGCAAGGGATCATTGAGTTGATTGGTGAAACTACGGGGTTGTTAATCCTGTAGGCCAGTTCCTAAGCGCCATTGACCCCGCAAACCTGCCCCACAATCGTGGGTGCCTGTGGGTTAGGTGACGAATATATATACGAAAAATTGAAATGGTCGGGGAGACAGGATTCGAACCTGCGACATCCTGCTCCCAAAGCAGGCGCGCTACCGGACTGCGCCACTCCCCGACGCTGTTTCATCGCTGCTGCGACTGGTGGGCCCGGCAGGACTCGAACCCGCGACCTAGCCGTTATGAGCGGCCAGCTCTAACCAACTGAGCTACAGGCCCCGCCTGTCGCATGCAGAGCAGAGCGCCTAGCCGCGCGCCTGCCGACTGGCAAGCGGCTATACGAGAGCTTTCTCCATGATTTCCGCAACGGTCGTCGATTGCACCCCGCGGCGGTCGAGATAGGCATAGATCTGGCGCAGCCAGTCATAGAATGCGTCGAGTTCCTCCTCACTGCGGACATAGGGGGTGTAGCCAGGCGCGAGCGACGGGCTGTGGAAGCTCAGCACCAATATGGGAAGGCCGTCGTCGAGGGCGATGTCGATGCCGCGCAGGGCCTCCTCGGCCGTGACTCCCTCCGGGGTAAGCGCGATTCGCTCGAACAGGCCCAATCGTGACAGGGCACCGCCAAGGCCTGGGTGGCGCCTGACAAGGGGGGCCAGCAGCCCACCCTGTTTGCGCAACATGCCCCAATAGGTCGTGGTCAACGGCAGCTCAATCAGCTTGCGCTCCGTATCGGTCCAATAGGGATTGACCGGATGGTGGCTGTAATCGGGGCCGTGCCCCGCGCTGTAGTCGAAGCGGGCGCGAACCGAACTGTCGATGGCGATGCCGGTTTCGGACAGCATTTGCGCGCTGTTGGGCCCGAGACCGTAACGCCCGGCGCGATAGATCCTCGGAACGACCTCGAAGTTGGTCTCTATCAAATTGCGCAGGCGCAGGAATTTCTCGCGTTCCAGCGAAAACGGCAGGTTGCCGGCGAAGCTGTTCTCGATCGAGACGTCTTCCGAATAGGGTGGGTTGACCCAGGGGTGCAGTTGTACGCCTATCTCGGCCTTGCCGGCTTTGACCGCACTGCCGATGATGTCCCGTGCAAGTTCCGATTGCGCAACCGGCCAGTCGACCAGATAGACCGGCGAAACCCCTATTCCTTCGCAGAACTGCTGGAACTTGGCGATCCGGCGGAGATGGTCGAGACCATAGCCATCCCGACTGAAGGGGGCGCTCCAGTCGAATTCCTCTTCGGTGTCGACGGTCAGTAGGGAGCGCTGGCCAAAGTCCTGTGTGAAGCGAACCAGATGCGGTGACGCAGGCGGTTCGCGGAGATTGGCGTGTGCGATGACGATTCCCCCTCAGCGGGGTCAACCAGCCGCCCGCCCCGGTTCATCGACAGGGCTAGGCAGCGCATCGACGGGGGTCAAGAGTGGCAGCGACAGCACCAGCCACCCGCTATCGCGCCGCAGTTCGCCGCCAGCAGCACGGGCTTCGGCCCGGGCCAAACGGAGCGAAAAGCCTGCGCCGAATATTCCCGAACTGACCGTGCTGCCGCCCGACCGCGCTTCTGACGAGAACACATCCTCGGCCGACGCGAGCATTGCGGGCAGTTGCGCACGCAGCGCGACCTGATTGCCCTCGCTGCGCAGATCGAGCTCGATTGTTTCCCCAGCACCGGTTGCGCCGGCCAGCGTTGCCAGCACTCGCCAGGCGAGCATTTCCGCCTCGTTCTTTGCCAGCGGCAGCAGTGCGTCCCAGTCGCCCAGGTCGGCCTCGAAGCGCGCCACGCGCGGGCTGAGCACGGACTGCAATTGCTTGATCTGCTCGCGGGCGATCGCCGCGAAATCGCTCGTGCCCTGCTCGAGTTCGAGCGCCCCGGTTTCAAGCTTGGCCAGCCTGTCGAGCTCGTCGAAACCGGCGAGGATGCGCGCGCTATCTCCAGCGATCGATGCGGCCAGTGCACGGTATTCGTGCGGTGTCGGCCCGAACACCTGCTGCTGGATCACTTCGGCATAGCCTTGCATGGCGTTGACCGGGGTGCGCAGTTCATGGAGCAACTGACGCAGCCGATCGGCGCCGGCGTGGCGCTGGTCCTCAGCCGGGGTGACCGCACGCCGAAAGCGACCGACAAAGCCGAAGAAACGTCCCTCGTTTCGGGTGAACCGGGGCGCGGCATCGACGATCCAGTCGCCAGCGATAGCCTCGGCCCCGTGGAGTGCGAGGTGGGCGCCACGAACCGGTCGGCGATTGATGAAGGCCGCGGCGAAGCCGTCGCCATTCTCGTTACGCTCAGCGCGCACTGCCAGCTCGATGCCCACGACCATCGGCGCGATTTCGCCTTCCGCCCAGTCGATCCGGCCTTCGGAATCGGTGCTGAAGATGAAGGCGTCGACCGGTTTGCGCGGTGCGACCGCTTCGAGGCCCGCCATCGGTAGCGAAGGCGCCTCGCCAGGCAGGGTAGTACCGCGATTGCGCTTGAAGGCCTCGATGCGTTCGACCAGCGCACGGATGCCTTCACCATCGGTTGTGGCGCGCCGCCGGGAAGGCGGCTCTTCGGTCGGTTTCGCGTGCTCTTCCGCGGCCGGCACGGCCTCGTCGGTCATTGCCGCGTGACCTTCGATATCGTTTGCGGGCGTGAGGATCAGCGGCTCGGGCGCGTCCGGAATGGCGGATTCCTCCACCAGCATTTCGACCATGTCGGGCAGTGGCAGGGCGCGATCCTGCACGCCGAGCCTGTCGAGCACGCTGACCGCTTCCGGGGGAAGGTCCCGGCGGTGCCGCAGGAATCCGCGGGCCCGGATCGGCAGGCGCGGAATGAGCTCTTCCCATTCGGCCCCGGTCAGGTGCGCACGATAGAGTGCCGCCGCGGCAATGGTGGGGTGGGCTTCACCGAACCAGCGAACAAGCTCGGGATTGCGGAACCGCCAACCATTCTCGCCAACGATTGCGGCGCGCTCCTTGACCGGGATCGCTTCCGCCAGCGCGATCAGCCGCAAGTACGCGGCCGCCTTCAATGCCGGGTCGCCCGCCTGGGGCCGTTCACCGAGCAGGTCGATCAGCTGCCGGAACTGTGTTTTGGCCGCACGCTCGCCCTGCGCGCGAAGGCGCAATACGGTGGCAAGGCGGTCGTCAAAATGCATTATTACTCCGGAGTGCGGCAATTTGCGGGTAGCAAACCTTGGCAGCTCCGCGTTTCTATCTGTGAAAAACTTGTGATGAACGAGAAGTTGCCTGTGCGTTGCAAAGCGGGACAATTGCTGGCAAGCATAATAATGTTAGCCAAGAGGCTGCGCATGCGTTGTCAACATTTCGCCTGACGCTGCCTTGGTTTCGACACAAAGCATAGCATGATGAGGGCAACAGCGTGATGGCCAATCTCGATGAAATCGACCGCAAACTGCTGGCCGAATTGCAGGCAGAAGGTCGAATCACGAATGTCGAGCTGGCCAATCGGGTTGGGCTGACGGCACCTCCGTGCCTGCGCCGCGTCCGCGCGCTCGAGGAAGAAGGCGTGATCCGCGGCTATCACGCCGAACTGGAGGCCGGGAAGCTCGGTTTTTCGATCACCGTCTTCGCGATGGTCAGCCTGAAGAGCCAGGCGGAGGATTCGCTGCGCGAATTCGAGGCGGCGATGAAGGGACTGCCCGAAGTGCGCGAAGTGCACATGCTCAATGGCGAAATCGACTTCATCCTCAAGATCGTGGCGCGCGACCTGCAAGGTTTCCAGGAATTCCTCACCAGCAAGCTCACGCCCGCACCCAATGTGGCGAGCGTGAAGACATCGCTTACGATCCGCACCAGCAAGAACGAACCCGGCGTTCCGCTGGGCTGATTTTACGATGGCCGAACGCGAGACGATCGAAGGTAATTGCCTTTGCGGCGCGGTCCGCGTCGAGATCGACAATCCGACGCACGAGGTCGAGCTTTGCCAATGCTCCATGTGCCGCCGTTGGGGCGGGGCCTTCTACAGTGCGCAGACGGGCGAGGCGACAAGGGTACTTGGCGAGGAGAATGCGCGGGTTTTCCGCTCGAGCGCCTGGGCTGAGCGGGCCTTTTGCGCAACCTGCGGCAGCAATTTGTGGTTCCGCTTCCTGCCTACGGGCAACCGCAGCTTTTCGGCCGGTCTGTTTGACGCGTCCGTCAGCTATGCTGTTGAAAAAGAGATATTCTCAGATGAGGCGGCCGACTGGTGCCGGATTGCGGGCGACCACCCCCGCCAGACCGGTGAAGAAGTGATCGCAGAAGCAAAGGCCGCGGGTTTCAACTTCGACTGAGGCGGCGCGCGCGGTCAGCCAACGCCTACCACGATATTTTCCTCGAACCAGCCGCGAAGCAGTGCGGTTACGACGTCTGGGCGTTCCATTATGGAAAGGTGTCCGGTACCCTCCAACACATGAAACCGTGAGTTTGGAAAATCGTGGCTCATCTCTTCTAGCCAGGCGATTGGTGAACTTTCGTCCAGTTCGCCTGCAACCACCAAGGCCGGCGCAAGGATGCTTGGCAGGAGTGGGGTCATGTCATCCCGATCTCGCAATAGTTTGATGCCCGCGATCACGCTTTCCTCAGAACTTCGAGCCATAATGACACGAAGGCGTTCGATGATCGACGCGTCGGTACCTTGCGGAAAGAGTCGGGGTGCGAAGCTCGAAACAAATGCTTCGACACCGCTTTCGCGCACGAACTGTATCTGATCGTCGCGGCGAAGCTTGGATTCAGCATCGTCCGGCAAGGCCTCCGAGTGCATCACCACGACGGATCGAGTCAGGTTCGGGTGCCTTGCAGCGAACGTCATGGCCAGCATTGCTCCAAGTGAAGCGCCGACGATATGGGCAGAGGGCAAGCCAAGCGATTTGATCAGTTCAGCCACATCGTCCGCCAGAACGTCGAACGTGAGCCTTTGATCGCTGGATTCACTGCGGCCAAATCCGCGTAGGTCCGGCACGATGCAACGAAATTCGGATTGAAGTTCGGCTACCTGGTCGGCCCACACTTTGTGGCTCATCGGAAAGCCATGCAGGAAGACTATAGGCTCGCCCTTGGAACCGGTGTCCTGAAAGCACAGCTGGACACCGTTGACCTTTATCGAGTCCACGCTCGAACACCTCCGTTCCGCAGTCCATCAAAGTAATCGACCACTGCTGGTTCGATTGCCTTCTTCAGATAGTTACGGACCGCAGGAAATCGAACGGGTCAGCTAGACCTCCGCAAGGAAGGGATGAACTGTCAGCCCTCGCGCTTAGCCAGCCACTCTTCCAGCCACTTGATCGTATAGTCGCCGCTTTCCACGTCGGGCTGGCGCAGCAGTTCCTGGTGCAGCGGGATGTTCGTCTTCACCCCTTCGACGACCATTTCCTCTAATGCGCGCTTGAGGCGCATCATGCAGCCGTTGCGGCTGCGGCCGTAGACGATCAGCTTGGCGATCATGCTGTCGTAATAGGGCGGGATCTTGTAGCCAGCGTAGAGCCCTGAATCGACACGTACGTGCATGCCGCCCGAAGCGTGGTAGTAGGTCACCAGGCCGGGCGAGGGGGCGAAAGTCCACGGGTCTTCGGCGTTGATGCGACACTCGATCGCGTGGCCCTTGAACTCGATCTCTTCCTGCTTGACCGACAGCGGCTGGCCATCGGCAATGCGGATCTGTTCGCGCACCAGGTCGACCCCGGTGATCGCTTCGGTCACCGGATGCTCCACCTGCAGGCGGGTGTTCATCTCGATGAAGTAGAACTCACCGTTCTCCCACAGGAATTCGATCGTGCCCGCGCCGCGATAGCCCATCTTGGCCATGGCATCGGCGCAGATGCCGCCCATGCGCATGCGCTCTTCATGGCTGAGTACCGGCGAGGGCGCTTCTTCGAGCACCTTCTGATGGCGGCGCTGCAGCGAACAGTCGCGTTCGCCCAGGTGGATGGCGTTGCCATTGCCGTCGCCGAACACCTGGAATTCGATGTGGCGCGGATTGCCAAGGTACTTCTCGATATAGACGGTAGCGTCGCCAAAAGCGGCCTTGGCCTCGCTACCGGCCTGCTGCATCAGAGTTTCAAGCTGATCTTCGGAGTTGCAGACCTTCATCCCGCGACCGCCGCCGCCGCTGGCGGCCTTGATAATCACCGGATAGCCGATCTCCGCCGCAATCTTGCGCGCTTCGTTGAAATCGGAGACGGCCCCATCGGATCCGGGGACCAGCGGCAGGCCCAACTCGCCCGCAGTCTTCTTCGCCTGCACCTTGTCACCCATGGTGACGATATGTTCGGGCTTGGGGCCGATCCACTTGAGGTCGTGCGCTTCGACGATCTCGGCGAACTTGCAGTTCTCCGACAGGAAGCCGTAGCCCGGGTGGATCGCGTCCGCGTGCGAGATCTCCGCCGCGGAAATGATGCTGGCGATATTGAGGTAGCTGTCGGTCGCGTTGGGCGGTCCGATGCACACCGCGTGATCGGCCAGGCGCACATGCATGGCATCGGCATCGGCAGTGGAGTGCACCGCGACCGTCTCAATACCCATTTCATGGGCAGCGCGGTGGATGCGCAGCGCGATCTCGCCGCGATTGGCGATGAGGATACGTTGGATAGCCATGCCTGCGCTCAGCCGATAACGACCAGCGGCTGGTCGAACTCGACGGGCTGCGCGTTCTCGACCAGGATCGCCTTGATTGTGCCCGCCTTGTCGGCCGCGATCGGGTTCATCACCTTCATCGCCTCGACGATCAGCAGAGTTTGGCCTTCCTTGACCGTATCGCCGATCTTGATGAAGTCCGCCGCTCCCGGTTCGGGGGCGAGATAGACCGTGCCCACCATCGGCGACTTGAGCGCGTTGGCAGCATCGGCAGCGGCCTGAACGTCGGGAGTGGGGGCTGCAGCTGGCGCCGGGGCCGTCGGTGCCGCGGCCGCGGTAGCCGGCATGGCGAACTGTGCGGCCATAGCCACGCCTCCGCGTGCAACGCGGATCTTGCGGTCGTTGTCTTCGACCTCGATTTCGGTGAGACCGGTTTCGCCAAGCAGCTCTGCGAGTTCGCGAACGAGCTTGATGTCGACGTTCATGCCGGACTTGCCGGCGCTGCCCTTGTTGTCGGCCATGGGTACCCTTGTTGATAGTTCGGTTGCGCCTATGCGCTGCCCCGCGCCGCGTGACAAGGGGCGGACGGGGGTTTTAGAGCGCCGCTGCCTTGGCCAACGCCACCGAATAGCTGCGCGGGCCAAGGCCCTTAACTTCATCGATCGCAGCCATTCCGACATAGGAAATGTGCCGAAATTCCTCGCGTTGCGATGGATCGGACAGGTGCACTTCGATCACGGGCACTCCGATCGCCTTGATCGCATCGAGCAATGCGATCGAAGTATGGGTATAGGCCCCCGCATTGAGCAGCACCGCCTTTGCGCCGACCTCGCGCGCCTCGTGCAGCCAGTCGACCAGCACGCCCTCGTGATTAGTCTGACGCATGTCGATCGTTACCCCGAGTTTCTTCGCCTGCTCGTCAAGCATGCGCGCGATATCGTCGAGCGTGTCGGAGCCATAGATCTCCGGTTCTCGCGTGCCGAGCAGGTTGAGGTTGGGGCCGTTGAGGACGAAGATGGTCTGCATGGTCGCGAGGTAGCGCGATCGGAACTATGAAGAAAGCAGAAGGTCGACGGCGCTCGCCTACCGGCGCTGCCGCTCCATCAGTTCGACGAGTTCCTCGAACTTGATGCGCTGCTGTTCGGCATCACCGCTGGCAATCGATTCGGCGATGCAGCAGGCGGCATGGTCCTTCAAAACCTGGCTTTCGACCTTTGCGAGGGCGGATTTTATCGCCTGAATCTGGTGCAGGATGTCGATACAGTAGCGGTCGTTTTCGATCATCTTGGCAACACCTTGCACCTGGCCGGCAATGCGGTTGAGCCGGTTGATCTTGGCGACGGTTTTGTCGGTCATAGAGAAACACCCTTCCAAATACCCCGGTGGGGTATATATAAGCACCCGAAACCCGAAGCATCAAGATGTGATTTTCCTATGTCGATTTCGCTGTCTCGCAGGCACCTGATCGTAAGTACAGCCGGGCTTGCCGCCGCTGCTTCACTGCCCATGCCCGCCTGGGCAAAGGGCGTATCGCTGCCGCATGCAAGGCGCGGCTTTGGTGAACTGTCGGGGGAAGACCTCCATCTCACCATCGCCGACCATCACTTCGCCACCGGCGCGCGGACGGGGCATGCCATTGCAGTCAACGGAACCGTTCCCGGGCCCCTGATTCGCCTGCGGGAAGGGCAGAACGTCCGGCTGCACGTAAAGAACGATTTGCGCGAGGATTCGTCGATCCACTGGCATGGGTTACTCTTGCCGTTCCAGTTCGACGGGGTGCCGGGTGTCAGCTTCCCGGGAATCAAGCCGGGCGAAACCTTCACTTACGAGTTCCCGATCCGGCAGAGCGGCACCTATTGGTGGCACAGCCATTCGGGCCTGCAGGAACAGGCGGGGCATTATGGCCCGATCGTGATCGAGAGCGCGGAGCCCGATCCGCGATACGACCGCGACTATGTGGTGGTGCTGTCCGAGTTCACGCCGATCCACCCGCATGAGATCATGCGCAAGCTCAAGGTCGGCGAGGACTATTTCAATCGCCAGATGCAGACAGCCACGGATGGCGACATGAGCGGGGCCGAACGCCGCATGTGGGGCCAGATGAGGATGAACCCGCGCGATATCGCGGACGTATCCGGATCCACCTACACCTACCTTATCAATGGCCATGGCTTGGCGGATAACCTTGAGCTGGCCTTCAGGCCTGGTGAGCGGGTGCGCCTGCGCTTCATCAACGCCGGTGCAATGACCTTCTTCAACATCCGCATTCCCGGAGTGCCGATGACCGTGATCGCGGCCGACGGGATGGACGTTGCACCGGTATCGGTCGACGAATTCCAGATCGGAAGCGCCGAAACCTACGACGTGATCGTGACCCCGCCCGAAGGCAGCCATGCGCTGGTGGCGGAGGCGATGGATCGCAGCGGCATGGCCGTGGCCAGCCTGACTTCGCATCCGGGCCACATTGCCACCCCGCCGCCGCTTCGCGAAATCCCCACGCTGACCATGGTCGACATGGGCATGGGGGCCATGGACCATTCGGCCCACGGCGGTGGTCACACGATGGAGCACAGCATGCGCGACACCTCGCGCCTGCCCGATGACGTCGAGGTCGGCCCCGGGATCGACATGATCGCGCCGATGCCGGTCGACCGGATGAACTTTCCCGGCTTGGGGCTCGACGATGTGCCGCATCGCGTGCTGCGCTACACCGACCTCAGGGCTGCGCGGATGAATCCGCACCGCGAGATCGAGCGCGAACTGGAGATCCATCTCACAGGGAACATGGAACGCTACATGTGGTCGTTCGACGGCAAGGCTTTCTCCGCCGTCACCGACGACCCGATCCGCTTCGGCTTTGACGAGCGGGTGCGGGTGAAGCTGGTCAACCAGACCATGATGGCGCACCCGATCCACCTGCACGGCCATTTCTTCGAACTCGTCAACGGCACGGATCACATGCATCAGCCCTTGAAGCACACCGTCATCGTGCAGCCAGGCGGCACGGCGACGTTCGACCTTACGGCGAACGAGCCGGGCGACTGGGCTTTCCATTGCCACCTGCTCTATCACATGCATGCCGGGATGATGCAGGTCGTGACGGTCAGGCCCTTCCCCGAAGGAGGGCAAAGCTGATGCGGCTCGCTCTGCTTCTCGGCGCTGCCTTGTGGGCATACCCCCTCGCGGCGCAGGACCATTCGGCGCATGAATCGACCGACCAAACCAACAGCATGGAGCAGGTCCAGACGGAGCCGGCGTCCGCCGCAATGGATCATTGCGCCATGGGGCACCTACCGCCCGAGCAATGCCCTCCCGAGGAGGAGGCCCATGACCTTGACGCGATGGTGGACAGTGGCGCAATGGACCCCGACGCCATGGACCACAGCCAGATGGGCCATGACGAAATGGATCATTCGCAGCACGGCGCCCAGCCCGACAAATCCGCTCCAGGCGCAGCACCCGAAGAGGCCGTGCCGCCGCGCGCGACCGAGGGCCCGCTTCACGCCGCCGATGCCTTCTGGGGCGAGGCGGCAATGGCCGCAGCCCGTGAGGAAGTGCGCCGCATGCATGGCGGCATGACGACCGGGACGATCATGGTCGAACGGCTCGAGGCGCGTATCCCGACGGAAGGCGGCGAAGACGGCTGGCTGTGGGACCTGCAGGGCTTCTACGGCGGCGACATCGACAAGTTCGTGCTCAAGTCCGAAGGCGAGGGCGAGCTTGGCGGAGCGGTCGAGGATGCCGAAATCCAGGCGCTGTGGAGCCACGCGATCGGCCCCTTCTTCGACCTGCAGGGAGGCGTGCGGCTGGATATCGAGCCAGAAACCCGCAGTCACCTCGTGCTCGGTGTGCAAGGCCTCTCTCCCTATATGTGGGAAGTCGACCTTGCTGCCTTTCTCAGTGACCGGGGTGACCTCACCGCACGGTTCGAGGGTGAATACGACCAGCGCATCACGCAAAAGCTGATCCTGCAGCCTCGTATCGAGCTGGAGCTGGCGGCGCAGGATATTCCCGAGCGTGGTATCGGGGCGGGCCTGACCAAGATCGAGCCGGGGCTGCGTCTGCGGTATCAGTTCGTGCCCGAATTCGCGCCCTATGTCGGCGTCGAGTATGAGGCGAAGCTGGGCGAGACTGCGGACATCGCACGCGCAGAAGGCGAAGATGCGGCGGGCTGGAAGATCCTGTTCGGTGTCAGGGCCTGGTTCTAGGCACCTCCCGCCGACGCTGGCCTATTGGTCCGTGCCCTTTGCCTTACCCCACTGACGCGCTGCCGTGTAACCGAGGTAGCCGGTACCGAAGAGCGCGTAGAGCGAATCCGGCAATGCCGCGAGGTATGCAGTCATCCCTTCGCCGATTGCACGTGCGGCGATAGGATCAAAGGCGGCGATTACACCCATCGGGACGCTGAACAGGATCAGCGTGTACATGACATAGAGAAAGCTGGGGCGCGCGCGGCTGGTCCAGGGATCGGCGCTCTGTGCCTCGGCAACGATGGCGGAAAGTCGGGCCTCGATCTGCCTCAGTTCTTGCGAGCCTTCGAGCGCCAACAACTCGAGCTTGGCCTTGGCCCGGGCCTCCTTGTCGGGGATCACCTTGTCGATGAGCGAAGCGAGCGGGCCGATGAGTGTTTCGATGAGCGGCATGATGGTCTCCTGCGAGTCGATTTCGCGGAATAACCAAATCGGTTCTTGTAGGAGAATTGGCGAACCGTTTTAGAAAGCCAATGCCTGAACCAGCTCGCCCGCCTCGCAAGCAGGCGCGCCAGCCGCGCGACGGATCAGCCAGTCGGCGGCAAGCAAGGGAGATTGCGCGCCGCTTTCCTGGTTGCCGACGGGAACCAGCCCGTCTGGCCCGGCGGACGCGCGGATAAAGGTTTCGCGCGCACCGGCTTCCGGTATCGCTGCGGCAAGGGGCATGGCTGTGGAAACCAGCTCGGCATCGACTGACCCGTCCTGCAGCCCCGCCAGCAACGGCCGCAGGAACAGGCGCGCGGTGACCATTGCCGAAGTCGGGTTTCCGGGGAGGCCGAGCACCCACTTCCCTTGCGCCCGGCCCAGCCAGACCGGGCGACCCGGACGGATATCGAGCCGCGAGAACACCAGCTCAAGGCCGTGCGCGGCGAACATCGGCTTGGCGAGATCGTGGTCCCCGACAGAGGCTCCCCCGATCACGACCACGCAATCGGCATCAGCGAGAGCCTGCGCCGCAAGCGCCTCCAATTCGCCCATGTCGTCAGGTCCGGTGCAACGGGCAACTACCGTTGCCCCGGCGCATTCAGCCAGCGCGGCCACCCCGAAGCTGCCGGATTCGGGCAGGGTGTTCGGCTGGTCGAAGGAACTGCCGGGCGCTGCGAGTTCGTCTCCCGTGGCGATGATCGCGACCGAAGGCGTCAGGGATACTTCGACATGTGCAAGGTCGGCGGCTGCAGCGGCGACCATTCCGCGGGGAGTGAGTCGGGTACCGGCGGGCACTAGAACTTGTCCTGCGCGAAAGTCGCTCCCTGCCAGGCGGAGATTGTCGCCTGGCCCGAAGCCCGGCGTAAACTGGACCCGCTGCCCCTCGCGAACGGCGTGTTCCTGCACGATCACGTAGTCTGCGCCTGCCGGAAGCGATGCGCCGGTAAAAATCCGCACCGCCTGTCCGCTGGCAACGGTGCCGGCATAGGGACCGCCCGCCCGGGATTCCCCGATGACGTCCAGCCAATGACCGGCTTCGGTCGTGGCTTTGACCACCGCATAGCCGTCCATCGCCGACACCGTGTGGCGCGGGGCGTCGGTGCGGGCATGCAAGGGAGCTGCAAGAAAGCGCCCGCCTGCGTCACTCAGCGTGACCGTTTCGCGCCCCAGCGGCTGTACCGCCTCCGCCAGCAGGGCGATGGCTTCGTCGAAACTGGGCATTCAGCCGCCGATCGAGGCGAGGTGCGGTGTACTTCCGCTAATGCCTTCGCGCAGGCGGTGGCCGCGCGCCTTGACCGGCATGGCCGCGAGGATGCGTTCCACCAACTCGTCGTGCTGGTCATCGGACTGCAGCAGGTCGCGCAGGTCGAGCCCGCCTTCGCCGAAGAGGCACAGGTGCAGCTTGCCCCGGCTCGACAAGCGCAGGCGGTTGCAACTGTCGCAGAAACCGGGTGCGTAGGGTGCGATCAGGCCGATCCGTCCGACAAAGTCTGGATGCGCATAGTCTATCGACGGACCCGCGCCGATTTCGCGTGCGAGCGGCTGCCAGCCCGCCTCTTCCAATCGCAAGCGAATGACCTCGCCCGGCGTACGCTGCTCGGCATGAAAGGCGGCGTTGTCGTTGGTGCGCATCAGCTCGATGAAGCGCCAGGCAACGGGGCGCTCCGCAACGAAGGCGAGAATGTCGGACCAGTCGCCATCGGTCAGGCCGCGCATCAGCACGCTGTTGACCTTCACTGCATCGAATTTCGCATCCAGCGCGGCATCGACCCCGGCAACGACTTCGTCGAGCCTGTCGTGCCCCGTGATCCGCGCGAACTCCGCAGGATCAAGTGTGTCGATCGAGACATTGATCGCGTCGATTCCCGCCGCGCGCCAGTCTGCCGCACGCTCGGCCAGGCGATAGCCATTGGTGGTCATCGCCAGTCGCCGAATTCCGGGAATCTGCCCGATATCCCGCGCGATCTCGTCGAAATCGGACCGCACCGTCGGCTCACCGCCGGTTAGGCGCAGCTTCCAGAGGCCCACATGTGCGAAGGCGCGAACTGCGCGAACCATCTCGTCGCGCGCCAGCTCAGCCGGCAGGCCGGGTTGCTTGCGGAAGCCGTTGGGCAGGCAATAGGTGCAGCGGAAGTTGCAGCGTTCGGTCAGCGAAAGCCGCAAATAGGCGAAGCGTCGGCCGTACCCGTCTTCAAGTACGAGCGGGTCCTTGCCCGGTGCGACGGGGAAGGGCTGGTGGGGGGGATCCATGAGCGCCATCGCTATCCTAGCTATCCGGTTTCGCGGGCGCTGGCCATAATCGCCCGCAATGTTTTGCTTCTCCGCCGAGAAGCGAGATATGCAACGGTCGGCTTCGACCCTAGCTCGCCATTTGCTGCGACCGGCGCGGCGGCCCACGGCATTGCGTGGACTTCTTGTCTCCCGCACTTGGTCAGCAGGCGAAGCGCACTATGGTCATGCCATATCCGGCGGCAGTGATCCTGCATCCGTCAGCGAGGTTCGAGAGGTTACAGACTGGTCCGATGCCAGAGGGAAAACATCTAACAGCCATAGTAGCCCCCACGGTCGCGCTGCTGCTTGGGGTACCGGCTCATGCCGAAGACCGGCCGAACGACACGTCGGGTCCGGTCATCGTCGTTACCGGTCGGGGGCTGGATGAGACGCCGGCAACCCCTGCCTACGACACGCAGGAGATCGGACGTGAATCGATCTTGTCCGCTCCATCGGGCCGGATCGAGGATGTGCTGTCGTCAGTTGCCGGGTTCCAGCAGTTCCGGCGGTCGGACAGCCGTTCGGCCAACCCCTCGGCGCAAGGAGCGACGCTGCGGGCGCTGGGCGGCAATGCCTCCAGCCGGGCGCAGGTCTTGCTCGACGGGGTGCCGATGACCGACCCGTTCTTCGGCTATATTCCCTTCAGTGCCATCGCGCCCGAGCGACTGGCGTCGATCCGCGTAACCCGCGGCGGGGGATCCGGGCCCTTCGGCGCAGGTGCGCTAGCCGGAACTATCGAACTTACCAGCGCCGATGCCGACACGCTCGGCACGTTTGGCGGGCAATTACTCGCCAACGACAGGGGTGAGACTGAAGCGAGCGCGACGCTGGCATCTAACCTGGGCAGTGGTTTCGGCGTGATTTCAGGCCGCTGGGATAGGGGCAAGGGCTTCTGGACCACGCCCCGCGACCAGCGCGTGCCGGCGAGCGCGCGGGCGGCCTATGACGCCTGGTCGGTGCAACTGCGCGGGGTGGCGCCGCTGAGCGATTCGGTAGAGTTGCAGGCGCGCGGACTGGCCTACCGCGATGAGCGGACACTGCGCTTCGACGGTGCAGACAGCAGTATGGAAGGGCAGGACGCCAGCTTGCGGCTGGTCGGCCGGGGCGACTGGCAGTTTGAAGTGCTTGGCTATGTCCAGGCGCGCAATTTTACCAATGTCGTGGTCAGCTCGACCCGCTTCGTCCCCGTACTCGACCAGCGCAACACGCCCGCGACCGGGCTCGGTGGCAAGATCGAACTGCGCCCGCCCGTGGGTGACGGCCACGTGCTTCGGCTCGGCGTCGACTACCGCAAGTCCGACGGCGAACTCTATGAGACAGCGCTGAGCGCCTTCAGCGGTGCGGTCACCGCACGGCGCAATGCGGGTGGAACCAACACGGACCTCGGTCTCTTCGTCGAGCACGACCTGACGCTGGGCAATCTGGTGTTGACCGCGGGGGGGCGAGCGGATCGCTTCACCATCCGCGACGGTTTCTACACCGAGCGCAATGGGGCGGGCGCATTGGTGGTCGACAACAGCTTCGCCAATCGCTCGGGATGGGATGCCTCGTTTCGCGGCGGCGCCCTTTACAAGGTCAGCGAAGAGGTGAGCTTGCGCGCCGCAGCCTACAGCGGCTTGCGCTTGCCTACGTTGAACGAGCTCTACCGCCCCTTCGTGGTCTTCCCCGTGACGACGCAGGCGAATGAAGGCCTGCGCAACGAACGGCTCGAGGGCCTCGAGGCCGGGCTTGATATCGTCGCGGGAGACGGCCTCCGTTTCGCGCTGACCGCCTTTGACAACAAGGTGAAGCACGCAATTGCCAATGTCACCATTGGTACCAACTTGCGGCAGCGGCAGAATATCGACGCGATCCGTTCGCGCGGCGTCGAGGCGAATGCGGCCCTGCGTTTAGGTGCCGTGAGTCTCGATGGCGCGATCGCCTATACCGATGCGGAGGCGCAGGGTTCGGGCTTTGCCTCCGCGCTTGACGGCAATCGGCCCTCGCAGACACCGAAATGGGTAGCGGGCGGGACATTGGCCTGGCGACCGGCGCCTGAATGGCTGTTGTCGGCAACCTTGCGCCATGTCGGTGCGCAATTCGAGGATGACCTCGAATCCGATGTCCTCCCCTCGGCCACAACGCTTGATGTGTTCGCCCAGGCGCCTCTGGCCAAGGGCGTGATGCTGGTGCTGCGTGGGGAGAACCTAGCAGGCGAGACCATCGTGACGCGGAATCAGGCTGGATCGACCGACCTCGGAACCCCCCGCACGGTCTGGGCCGGGATAAGGCTTGGCTTCTGAAGGCGCCGCACGACGGCAGCTGCGAATTTGGGGGAAAGGCCACTGGTCGGGACGAGAGGATTCGAACCTCCGACCCCCACACCCCCAGTGTGATGCGCTACCAGGCTGCGCTACGTCCCGAGACCAGTGGAGGGCGGCCCTATAGGACCGGCTTTGCAGCATGGCAAGCGCCCGTCGCACCCAATTCGTTGCCCTTGTCGGGCATTGCTGCTAACCGCGCCGGCACTTCGGCCGGAAGGGAGGCGTCGGGTGCTTGAAATCGCCTGCATGAGTCCCACCTGCGGCCGGTCGCGCCATTCAAACGACAGGTATTTCAATAATGATCGACCTTCTCGCCGCTGCCGGTTCCGCCGCGAGCCAGCCGCCCGCATGGACCAGCTTCATTCTTCCGGCAGGTATGCTGCTGATCCTGTGGTTCCTGATCATCCGCCCGCAGATGCGCCAGCAGAAGCAGCATCGCGAAAAAGTGGAGCGGCTTCAGAAGGGTGACGAGGTAGTCACTGCCGGCGGCCTCGTCGGCAAGATCACCAAGGTTGAAGAACACTTCGTCCATGTCGAGCTGGCCAAGGGCATGACCGTCAAGGCGGTCAAGAATACCATCGGCGACGTGCTCAATGCGCGCGGCAACGCCGCCGCCAACGACTGAGGCGAGGGCCTTCTCCAAATGCTCGATTTTCCAACCTGGAAGAAAGCGTGGCTCTGGCTGATCGTTGCGGTCGCCAGCCTCGCCGCGCTTCCGTCGATCTTCTCGCTCGCCAATACCCGCTGGCCCGACCAGCTGCCGGAGCCGATGGTCAATCTCGGCCTCGACCTTGCGGGCGGTAGCCATATCCTGCTCGAAGCAGACGGCAGCCAGGTTGCCGGGCAGCGCCTCGAGAACATGGAAGAAAACGTCCGCGGCCTCATGCGCAATGCCGAACCGCGCATCCGCATTGGCGACGTTTCGACGCGTGGCGGGCGCCTCAGCTTCATTCTCGACGATCCTTCGCAGATCGACCGGGCGCGTGAGCTGTTGCTGCCTTCGATCAATGGCAATGGCCTTGTCCGTGAATGGGACCTGGCTGTCGAAGATGGCAACCGCATAATCCTCACGCCCACCACGCAGGGCGTCAACAAGGCCGTTTCTGATGCGATGGACAGCGCGACGGAAGTCGTGCGCAAGCGTATCGACGCGCTGGGCACGCGCGAGCCGACGATCATTCGCCAGGGCGAAACGCGCATCGTTGTGCAGGTCCCGGGCTTGCAGGATCCCGAACAGCTCAAGGCGCTGCTGGGCCAGACCGCCAAGCTCGAATTCAAGCTGGTCGACCAGAGTGCGTTGCCGAGCGACGTCGCCCAGGGGCTCGCCCCTCCGGGGAGCGAGATTTTCCCCTATGTCGACACCTCCGCATTTGCCGGCAGTTCGATCGCGGTGAAGCGCCTTGGCGGCATTCGCGGCGACAATTTGACCGGTGCACAACAGAGCTTCGACCCGCAGACCAACGAACCGGTAGTCAACATCCAGTTCGATACTGAGGGCGGTCGCCGCTTTGCCAAGCTGACCACTGAAAACGTCAACAAGCCTTTCGCCATCATCCTCGACGGAAAGGTCCTCTCGGCGCCGAACATCAACGAGCCGATCCGCGGCGGCACCGCCCAAATTTCGGGCGGCTTCACCGTCGAAGCTGCGAACCAGCTGGCGATCTCGCTGCGCTCGGGTGCGCTGCCGGTCGACCTCAAGGTGATCGAGGAACGCACGGTCGGGCCGGACCTCGGAGCCGACTCGATCAAAAAGGGCATGATCGCGATGGGCGTCGGCACGCTGCTGGTGCTGCTGCTGATGGTTGCCACCTACGGCCGCTTTGGCCTCTACGCCAACGTCGCGTTGGTTCTGAACGTGCTGATGATCATCGGCATCATGGCAATCCTGAATACGACCATGACGCTGCCGGGCATTGCCGGCCTCGTGCTGACCATCGGCGCGGCGGTCGACGCCAACGTACTGATCAACGAACGCATCCGTGAGGAACGCAAGCGCGGGCGCAAGGTCGTGCAGGCGGTCGAGAACGGTTACAAGGAAGCGAGCCGCGCGATTTACGACGCCAACATCACCAACGTGATCGCGGCGACGCTGCTGTTCTTCTTCGGCCAGGGGCCGGTCAAGGGCTTCGCTGTCGTCCTCGTCATCGGTGTGATCACCTCGGTGTTCACGGCCGTCACCATCACCCGCATGTGGGTCGCCGGTTGGCTGCGCAAGGCGCGCCCGGCGGACCTCAACATTTAAGGGAGTGCGTCAGATGCGCCTGCTCAAGCTGGTCCCCGACGACACCAACATCAAGTTCCTGAAATGGCGCGTGCCCTTCTTCGTGGTCAGCGGCCTGCTGATCGCGGCCAGCTGGGCGCTGGTGCTGACTCAGGGCCTCAATCTCGGCGTCGATTTCGTTGGCGGCCAGATGATCCGTACGACCTTCACCCAGGAAGCCGAGGCTCCGGTGGCAGAGATGCGCGAAAGCATCGCTTCACTCGGTTACGGCGATCCGATCATCCAGCGCTATGGTGCACCGAACGAGGCATCGATCCGCATGAAGTTGCCCGAAGGGGCGGACAGCAAGCCAGAGCTTGCCAATGAAATGGCGGAGAAGATCACCTCGCGGCTCAAGGCTGACCATCCTGATGTGCGCATCGATGGCGTGGACTCGGTTTCGGGCAAGGTTTCGGGCGAATTGTTTCGCACCGGGATCCTCTCGCTGCTGTTCGCGATGATCGCGATTTCGATCTACATCTGGGTCCGTTTCGAGTGGCAGTTCGGCGTGGGAGCACTGTTCGCGCTGTTCCACGACGTGTCGCTGACGCTGGGGATGTTCGCGCTGACCCAGCTCGAGTTCGACCTCAACATCGTCGCCGCGATCCTGACGATCATCGGCTATTCGCTCAACGATACAATCGTGGTCTACGACCGCATCCGCGAGAACCTGAAGAAGTTCCGCAAGATGCCGGTGCCCGAACTGCTCGATCTTTCGGTCAACGAGACGCTGGCCCGCACCGTGATGACGTCGCTGACGTTGTTGATCGCGCTGATCCCGCTCGTGTTCTTCGGCCCGACGAGCCTGTTCGGTATGACCGCGGCCATCGTGCTGGGCATCTTCGTGGGTACCTACAGCTCGGTCTACATGGCTGCACCGATCCTGGTCTGGGCTGGGGTCAAGAGCGACAGCTTTGTACCGACCGAGTCGGGGATTGACCGCCAGGAACGCATCGCGCGCGGGGAAGTCTAGGGCGCGTCAGACCAGGCTGTCGTAATAGGCAGCCAGCGACGCGCCGTTGGCTTCCCAGCTGAAGGCCGCAACCGTCCTCGCCACATCAGCGGTGGGCCGGGGGCGGCCAGTAACCTGGCGGATGCCCTCCGCAATGCCGCGCACGCTGCGCGTGGCGATAACCCCGGCGTCGGCACTGCGCATGACTTCGCGTGCGCCGCCGGCATCGGTGATTACCAGCGGCGTTCCGCAGGCCAGCGATTCGATCCAGGCATTGGCCAGTCCCTCGCTGGCAGAAGGCAGGACCATGGCGTCTGCCGCGGAATAGAGCGGCGGCAGCGACGTCGGATCGAGACTGCCGAGGAAATGCACCCGATCCGCCACCCCGCACTCACGCGCCAATTTGGCCAGCGAGGCGCGATCGTCACCGCGGCCGACCAGCAACAGGCGGGCATTGGGAACTCCGCCCATCGCCTTGATCACCAGCGCCTGGCCCTTGCGTTCGATCAGGGCACCAACCGTCAGCAACAGTGTGTCGCTGCGGGCAATGGGGATATCGAAACTGCTCGCGACCCGTCCGCGCAAGCCGACATGGTCCAGCGGACGGAACAGGTCATGGTCGAGCCCGGTGTAGTGGACGGTGACCTTGCTCCGCTCCATGCCCAGCGTAGCCATGTCATCGGCCAAGGCTTCGCAGACGGCCAGTACACCGCCGGCTTGCTGCGCCGTCTCCAGCAGCGCTGCGCGGCCATAGTTGCGGGCGCCCCAGTAATGCACATCCGCGCCGCGCGCCTTGACCGAAAAGGGCAGGCCAAGCGCCTTTGCGACCTGCATCGCCGCCGGGCCATCGGGGTAGAAGAACTGGGCATCGACGAGATCGAAGGGCTGTTCGGCATGCAGCCGCCGGGCCAGCGGGATCACCGATCGTGCGATTACTCCGGGGTTGAGCCGTCCGCCTACCCTGGGAATCAGGCGAAAAGTGGGACGATGTACCGCCAGCCCGAAATCGCGCCCGTCCTGCGCGGCCTGCGCGATCGGCTTGTAGCGGCCGAAGGCAATCGGCGGCACACCAATCGGATTGACCACCACCGCTTCCCAATGCGTGTCTCGCTGCAGGGCCTCCAGCGACTTGGCGACGAATATCCCGAAGCGCGGTTGCGCGGCGTTGGGAAACAGTGTCGAAAGCGAGAGGACGCGTCGTGTCTTGATCGACCCGCTCACAGCTTGCGAACCAGCATCTCGGCGACTGCTATCCATGGCGGCCCGTCGATCACCTGCTGCTTCTCGCCATGGCCGGGGGGGAGCACGCCGACGAGCGAACCTTGGCGATCGATCAGGCGCCCGAAGGCAAAGCGACCGCCTTTGCGGGGAACCAATACATCACGGTTGACCGCGCGGCCGGCGTCTTTCGGTGCCAGCTGGCGCAACCAGAGCTGGTCGCCGGGGCGGTATTCGCCGTGGGGATATTCGATCGCGAGAACGATCAGCGCGCCATCATTGCCGAGATCGGTGACGAGGATGGCATCGCGCGGCCTGGTCAACGGCTCGGGCCCCGACGACCCGAGCGATGCGACCACCTTTGGGTGTTCGTTCGCCTCGGAGCGCACCAGCACTTCAGGATCGACGCCCAGTGCACCGGCAATACGGTCCATCCATTTGAGCGAGAGATTGCGCATGCCGGTTTCGAGCCGGCCGATGGTTTGCGGGGTGGTGGGCGGACTGCATGCCTCCGCCAGTTCGGCGAGCGTCCAGCCCTTTTCCAGCCGGATATCGCGGATGCGGTTGATCAAGGCCCTCTCCCTGTAACCAAATCGGTAATTCGGCTTTCCTACACTAACCACACTTCTGCAAGCGTTTCCTGCAATTGAAGGAGACGCCCATGCAGCGCCAGCTAGTCGAACGTGAACTCACCGAAGAAGGCCCGCGCCGGGGGGTAGGCGCCCGCGGCAAGCGCCGCAGCGTCACCGTGAACCTCGCCGAAAGCCCGCTATCCTGGCTCTTTTCGCGCGGTCACCTGAGCGAGCGTCAGTTCGAGGCCGGCGAACGGCTGCGCGCAGATTACGAGCGCGCGCAGATAGCCCCGTCGATCACCATGCGCTGGGATCCGGTGAAGGTCGATTGTGGCGGCGGGCGGGACCATGGCTTAACGGCGTCGGAGCGTCAGATCGCCGCTAAGTCACGCTTCGATGACGCCATGGCGGAAGCGGGCAGGGGACTGACCGATATCCTGTGGCGGGTGGTCTGCGCCTGCGAGGGGTTGCCCGATGCGGAAAAGGCGCTCGAATGGCCTGCGCGCAGCGGCAAGGTGGTGCTGCGCATCGCACTCGACCGGGTGGCCGATTTCTACCGGATCAGGTGAGCGGGAATTCTTTCGTCAGGACCCTGTTCCATGTGTTCCATCCTGCAGGGATGGCCCGGAGGTAATCCTAGATTCGTCCTACAGGGATCAGCCTTCGACCAATTCGGCCAGCGCCAACCAGCGCTCTTCAGCCGCGTCCTTCTCGGCACGGGCGTTCTCGATACCCTTGGAGATATTGGCAAACCTCTGAGGGTCCGCGGTGTATAGGCTGGGATCGGACAGGATGCTCTCGCCTTTGGCGATGGCCGCTTCGAGTTCCTCGATGCGTGCGGGGAGCAGCTCGTAATCGCGCTTGTCCTTATAGGAGAGCTTGGTCGATTTGGGCGCGGGCGGAGGAGGTGGTGCGGGCTTCTCTTCGGCCTTCGCCGCCTTCGCTTTGCCCACAACAGGCTGCCGACGCTTGGCTTCCCAATCCTCGTAGCCGCCTGCCACGACATCGACTTTGCCGGTCCCATCGAGACCGAGCGTCAGCGTTACCGTACGATCGAGGAAGTCGCGATCGTGGCTGACAATCAGCACGGTGCCTTCATAGTCGGCAATGACCTCTTGCAGCAGGTCGAGCGTTTCGAGATCGAGATCGTTGGTTGGCTCGTCGAGCACGAGCAGGTTCGAAGCTTTGGCGAATTCACGCGCGAGCAGCAGCCGGCTGCGTTCACCACCCGAAAGGACCGCGACCTTCATGTCGACGATCTTCGGATCGAACAGGAACTCCTTGAGATAGCCCTGCACATGCTTGCGCACGCCGCGCACGTCGATCCAGTCGCCGCCTTCGGCGAGCACTTGTCGCACGGTCTTGTCCGCGCCGAGCAGCTGGCGTTGCTGGTCGATCATCACTCCGGTCAGCGTCTTGGCGATCTCCACTGTCCCGCTATCGGGCGCGAGCTCGCCGGTGAGCATCTTGAGCAAGGTCGTCTTGCCCGCGCCGTTCGCACCGACGATGCCGATCCGGTCGCCGCGCTGGATGCGCAGGCTAAAGGGTTTGATGATCGGCCGGTCGCCGAAGCTCTTGGCAATATTCTCGGCGACGATCACCGACTTCGACTTGAAATCTTCTTCGGTCGCCAGCTTGAGCTTGGCGGTACCCGCGCTGGCGATCATCGAGGCACGCTGGGCGCGCATCTGCCACAGCTTCTCGAGCCGCCCCTGGTTGCGCTTGCGCCGTGCGGTCACCCCCCGTTCGAGCCAATGCGCTTCGAGCTTGAGCTTGGCATCGAGCTTCTCAGCCGCGCGCGCCTCTTCAGCGTATACCTGTTCTTCCCACGCCTCGTAGCCGCCAAAGCCCACTTCCTTGCGCCGCAGATTGCCGCGATCGAGCCACAGTGTTGTGCGGGTAAGGCGCTTGAGGAAGGTACGATCGTGGCTGATCACCAGGAACGCGCCCTTGTAGCGATCGAGCCAGCTTTCCAGCCAATCGATTGCACCGAGGTCGAGGTGGTTGGTCGGCTCGTCCATCAGCAGCAGATCGGGTTCCTGCGCCAGCGCACGTGCGATCGCGGCGCGGCGTCGTTCACCACCGCTCGCGCCCTCGGTGCCGCGGCTGAGATCAATGCCGAGCTGGTCGGCAATGGCTTCGATCTCGTGTTCGGCCGGAGCGTGTTCGCCGGCCAGCGCCCAGTCGAGCAGCGTGGCATAGCCCGACAGGTCGGGATCCTGTTCGAGCAACACGATGCGCGCACCTGGCTTGACCTTGCGCATGCCGCGATCGGCCTCGATCCGGTCGTCGATCAGCTTGAACAGCGTCGTCTTGCCGACCCCGTTGCGGCCGATCAGCGCGATGCGGTCGCGCGGGCCGATGTGGAGGTCGAGCGGGTCGTTATCGGGCCCGCCGAACAGCCAGCGACCGCCCTGTTGCAGGGCCATGCCTTCGAGGCTGAGGATGGGGGGCTGTGCCATAGGCCGCGCGACGTAGTCGCGCGCGGCCCCTATCGCAAGCTCCTAGCGTTTGGCCTCCTGCGCCTCGACCATGGCTGCCACATCGGCCAGCAGCTGGTGTGCGTCGTAGACCACGCCATCCTTGATCGTCCAACGCACCCCGCCGACCTGTTCGACTGCGCCGGTTTCACGGTTCATCCGCGTATGGCCGGTGCCGTAAAGCACCTTGAGATTGGCCAGTGGGTTCTCCGGCACGATTACCAGGTCGGCGAGCTTGCCTACGGCGATGCGGCCCATCGGCGGTTCTTCGCCGCGTGCTGCATAGAGTTCGCGTGCACCGTCGAGCGTGGCGGCGCGGATCACCTCAAGCGGGGTCAGCCCGGCCTCGCGCAGCATTTCCAGTTCGCCGATATAGGCGAAGCCCCACGTCTGGTAGATGTAGCCGGGGTCGGACCCGGCGGTGATCCGGCCGCCCTTGTGGTGGAAGTCGCGCATCAGGGCGAACCACTTCTGGTAGAAGTTCCGCCAGGCGACCTCGTCTTCGGTCGACCAGTCCTTGTAGTAGCTGCCGTGGTTCGTCGCGCTAGGGGCGTAATAGTCCATCAGCGAGGGGAGCGTGTACTTTGCGTGCCAGTCGAAGCTGCGCGCGCGCATGACGTCGCGGCTGGCGGAATAGATGTTGAAGGTGGGGCTGAGGGTCACGCCGCTTGCGACGAGGAAATCCACGTAGTCATTCCATTCGTCGCTCCCCGGCTCGACCGTCTGGTCGGCCAGCCGCGCGACCCATCCGAACCGCGACTGCTCGTCGAAGTAATTGTAGTTCGGGGGATACCGAACCAGCCGGCCGTCCTTGAGCAGGCTTTCGAAATGGCCGTAGAAATGCGTGACGCCGTCAAGCCCGAGTTCGACGGCCTTGTGCGCAGTGACTTCGGCAACACCGGTTTGCGCCAGGTGGGCGACGGTGCCCATCTTCTGCGTTTCGGCTTCGTCGAGCGCGGCCTTGAACACTTCGGGGGTCGCATCGTTGAAGAACTTGATTCCCCAATATCCCTGCGCCTTGGCCCAGCGGACCCATTCGCGTGCCTTGGTGGGGGTGTCCGGGTTTCCTCCGGTCCACTTGTCGCCAAACACGGCATAGGGGATCAGCCGCGGCGCAACGATGGTGTTCGCATTGCTGCGCGCCGCGTCGGACAGGTCGGGAGTGCCAGGGCCAAAGTAGAAGCTGACGCCGCGCACCGTGGTCACACCGTGTGCCAGCCACAGCTTGTAACCGTAGGAGGGTTGGGGCGCCTTGTCCGGATCGCCATTGTGCCCATGGACGTCGACGAAGCCGGGCAGGACAAACATGCCGCGCGCGTCGATTTCGCGCGCCGCACCCCGGGTTGCGCTTTCAGGCGCGGCGCCTGGAAAAAGGCCGGTAATACGATTGCCTTCGACCACAATATCGACCGGGCCGGCAGGCGGCGCGCCGCTGCCTTCGATCACGTTGGCGCCGCGGATCACCAGCTTGCCGAATGGGCCTTCGCCCTCGGCGGTTTGGCGCGCGGGCACAGGCTCCATGCCGTCCTGCGCCGCGGCCGATGGGCCGACTGCAAGCGCAAAGGCAGCAAGCAAGATACTGGCGGTCTTCATGGAATTTTCCCCCAAACCCGGGTCTATCGATTGCCGTGTCCGCTGTTAATCGGGAACGACGCGTTCAGCCAGCCGTAAAGCGGGACGGGCGAAAGAGTATCCGTCCATCAAGGAGCAGACACATGAATCGCATTGCCATTCCCCTGATCGCCCTGTGTGCCGCGACCGCGCCGCTGCAGGCTGCAGAGATCCAGATCTCATCGCCGGGGCCGGTGGTGGAACTGAACGTCAACGAGGTGGTTCACTCTGCCCCGGACGTGGCCCAGATCGGGGCCGGTGTCACTACGAGGGCCCCAACCGCGCAAGAAGCGATGCGCCTGAACGCCCAGCAAATGGAACGGCTGATCGCGCGGATCAAGGCTTTGGGGATCGACAGCAAGGACATCCAGACAGCCAATCTCAGCCTCAACGCGCAGTATCGGTACAACAATGACGGAGGCCAGCCGACTTTCATTGGGTACGAAGTGAGCAATCAGCTCAACGTCAAACTGCGCGACCTCAAGCGTGCGGGTGAAGTGCTCGATGCGCTGGTAATTGCTGGCGCGAACAACCTTTACGGGCCGAACTTCATGTTGGAAGACGATGCCGCCGTGAAGGCCCAGGCACGTAAGGCCGCCTTTCAGCGCGGACAGGCGATGGCCGAGGATTATGCCCGCATGGCGGGATATTCCGGTGTGCGATTGCTGGAGGTTTCCGAAAGCGTTCAGAGCTTCGGCCCGATGCCGCTGGAGCGTGGGGTGATGGCCGTCGCTGCGCCTCAGGCCGATGCGAAAACGCAGATCGAGCCGGGCGAAGTGGGCACCGGGGTCAACATCACCGTGAAGTATGAAATGACCCGTTAAGATTGCTGAATGCCCGTCGCTGCGAACATTCACACCTTGTTCAATGCGACGGGCTTAGGCAGGACGGCATTATGAAACGCGCTCTCGCTTCGATCCTGGCATTTGGCTTGGTTGCCACGCCGTTGCTGGCGGAGCCCGCTTTTGCCCAGCAGCGGAGCGAGCAGGGTGAGGCGCGACGCGAGATGAACGCGGGCAATATCATGCCCTTGCGCCAGATCGAGGCGCGCGTGCTGCCGACCATGAAGGGTGCCGAATATCTCGGCCCTGCCTATGATCCGGCCGCCATGGCCTATCGCCTCAAGTTCATCCGCGACGGTCGGGTGCTGTTCGTCGATGTCGATGCGCGCACCGGTCGGATCCTGCGTCGCAGCAACTGAGATTGCGGTGGGAGAAACCCCGTTCAGGTTGACGCGTTCATCTACATGAACGAAACCCGCCACAAACTATCCGAGGACGGAACTTCATGCGGATCCTGATCGTCGAGGACGAGCCCACGCTTGGGCTGCAACTCAAAACGACGCTCGAACAGAACGGCTATGCGGTGGACCTGTCCACCGACGGCGAAGACGGCCACTTCCTCGGTAGCACCGAGGATTACGACGCGGTCATCCTCGATCTCGGCCTGCCCGAGATCGATGGCCTTACGGTGTTGGGAATGTGGCGTCGCGAAGGACGCAGCTTCCCCGTGCTCGTGCTGACCGCGCGCGACAGCTGGAGCGACAAGGTCGCCGGGCTCGATGCAGGGGCGGACGACTACCTTGCCAAGCCGTTCCAGACCGAAGAGCTGATCGCGCGCTTGCGTGCGTTGATCCGGCGCGCTTCGGGCAACACCTCTTCCGAGCTGATTGCCGGCGACGTCCGGCTGGACACGCGGTCGGGCCGGGTCACGCTTGCAGGCGAGCCGGTCAAGCTGACAGCACAGGAATACAAGCTGCTTAGCTACCTCATGCACCACAAGGGCAAGGTGGTAAGCCGCACCGAACTGATCGAGCACATCTACGATCAGGATTTCGACCGCGATTCGAACACGATCGAGGTCTTCGTAACCCGCATTCGCAAGAAGCTGGGTGCAGACGTGATCACGACGATCCGTGGACTTGGGTACAGCCTCGACGACCCCGCCGACCAGCCGCGCGCCTAAGCCCGAATCTTCCGTAAGGGGAGACCAGGCCAAGGCGGCGCCGGCGACGGCGGAGCCAGTCCTGGCGGCAGTGACCGAGTCTGCCCAACCGCCTGCGCGGCGCAGCCTCGCCGCGCGCATGATGGCGATTGCGGCGATCTGGATCGGTGTGCTCCTGCTTGGGGGCGGTTTCGCGCTCGACCGCACGCTTACGCGACTGGTCGAGAGCAATTTCGACGACCAGCTCGAATACCTGCTCAATGCGATGATCGTCACCGCCGAGATCGGACCGGACGGGGAAGTCTATTTCAATCGTCCGCTGGGTGAGCCGCGCTTTCTCGAACCGAACAGCGGTCTCTACTGGCAGATCAGCGCCAAGGGGCAGGAGGATACCCCGTCCTATTCGTTGCTGAACAAGCCTTCGCGCTCGCTATGGGACACGCCGCTCAAGCTGCGCGAAGATCACTTCGACACCGAGCCGCATTTCTACGATTCGTATCAGTTCGAGGACGAGCCGCTGCGGATCGTGGAACGGACTGTGATCCTGCCTGATAGCGACACCAGGTGGACCTTCGCCGTGGCCTCGGCGCGCGAGGAACTCGACTTCCAGATTAACCGTATCCGTTCGATCCTGGTGTGGAGCTTTGCCCTGCTCGGCCTGGGTCTCTTCGCCATGGCGATGGCACAGAGCTGGTATGGCCTCTCCCCATTGCGCAGGGTCCGCGCGGCGATCCAGTCGATGCGTTCGACGGGCTCCAATCGCATTTCAGACCCGCTCCCGCTCGAAGTCGAGCCGTTGGTCGAAGAAATCAACGCGCTGCTCGCGCATACCGAAAAGCAAGCCGAAGAAGCGCGCACGCACGCCGGCAATTTGGCGCATGCGCTCAAGACGCCGCTGACCGTGCTCACCAATGCCGCGACCGCACGGGACCCTCAACTGGCCGACCTCGTCTTCCGCGAAACCAAGACGATGCAGCGCCATGTGGAGCACCACCTTGCCCGCGCCCGCGCGGTGGGGCGGCGGGCGAGCGGGCACAGCCGCGCGGAAGTCTGGCCAAGCGCACAGAGCGTCCTGCGTGCGGTGACCCGCATCTACGAGACCACACGCTTCGATCTCGACGGCAACAAGTCGGCGACGGTCAGTGTGGAACGTCAGGACCTCGACGAAATTCTTGGCAATTTGATCGAGAATGCCGCCAAGTACGGAGGCGGTAGCGTGTTCGTGACGATCGACGCCGAAGCCGATGCGGAGATGTGCGTCATTTGGATCGAAGACGACGGGACCGGCATTCCCGAAAGCGAGCGAACCCGCATATTCGACCGCGGTGCTCGGCTTGACACGGGCAAGCCGGGCACGGGACTGGGCCTGGCGATCGTGCGCGATGTAGCAGAGATATATGGGGGCTCAGTCGAACTGGGCGAGAGCGAAGACTTGGGGGGACTGCTAGTGAAACTGATCTTGCCGAGAACCGCGCAATGAGTGCGCTGCGCAAGCTGGCGCTGCTGTCGGGATCGATCCTGCTGGCGGGGTGCAACATGGTCGTGTCGGACGAGCCGTGGCTGACGCGTGGGCCTGACACGCCGGTTATGAAGCCAGGCATTTGGGTCAGTGAGGGCAAGCCTGATTGCGAGTACGATCTCGCCACTCCGGTCGAAAGCTGGCCCGAATGCGCCGACCCCGCGATCATTCGGGCAGACGGTGCGTTTCTCACCCTGAACAAGGAAACCGCCAAATGGCGGGTGAATGAAGTCATTCTTGGCACCGATGATCCGATTGTCGCCCAGGTGGCATTGCCCGAGCAAATAACGACAACCGAAGCCGACGCCCCGAAGTATATCTACCTCGCGATGCGCCCCACCGGGCAAAATGCTGGAGGAGAGATCACCGCGATCGAGACCTGGATGATGCAATGTGGCCCGATCGACAGGGTCAAGGTCAACTCGGGCGACCAAAATGCGATGGTGACGAAAGAACCCTTCGACGGGCTTACTGTCGTAGGTAGCAATTGCCACGCTGACAGCATAGCGGCACTGACCAACGCGGCCTCGCAGAGCGAAGCACTCGCGGACAGCAAGGGCGCGGCGCGTTGGGTAAAGGAAGCTGGTGCCGTAGAGGTCGAGTAGGGCGGGCTTAGCCCGCCGCCGTCTTTTCGTGGTGGCGGATGACCTCGTCGATGATGAAGCGGAGGAACTTCTCGCTGAACTCGGGGTCGAGTTCGGCTTCTTCCGCGAGCTGCCGCAAACGGGCGATCTGCGCCTGTTCGCGCCCCGGGTCGGCAGCGGGAAGGGCAGTCTTGGCTTTGTGCTCGCCCACCGCCTGCGTGATGCGGAATCTCTCCGCCAGGATGTGGATCAGCGCGGCATCGATGTTGTCGATGCTCTTGCGGTAGGCGGCCAGCACCGGATCGGGCGAGGGTTGCGCGGATTGCGTCATCGCTTGCCAGATTAGCGGCAATTGCGCCCTTGCCAAGAAAGCATCTCCAGCGCATGGCCAAGCCGAAATGACAGCTACCGTAGTACCCCTGCCGCGCAAGGAACCCGAGGGCTCGATCGAGCCGATGCTGGCGCTCACTGCGCCCGGCATGAACCAGGTCAACCAGGTGATCCTCGATCGGATGCAGAGCGAAGTGCCGCTTATTCCGGCGCTTGCAGGACATCTGATTTCAGGCGGCGGCAAGCGCTTGCGGCCCATGCTGACGCTCGCCGGTGCGGAAGTCGTGGGGTACAACGGCGCGCGCCATCACAAGCTCGCCGCAGCAGTCGAGTTCATCCATACCGCCACATTGCTGCACGACGACGTCGTCGATGGCAGCGACTTGCGGCGCGGCAAGGCAGCGGCCAACATCATTTTCGGCAATCCGGCGACGGTGCTGGTGGGTGACTTCTTGTTCAGCCGCGCCTTCGAGCTGATGGTTGAGGACGGCAGCCTCAAGGTTCTCAAAATCCTCTCCGGCGCCAGCGCGATCATTGCCGAAGGCGAGGTCGATCAGCTCACCGCGCAACGCAAGATCGACACCAGCGAAGAGCGCTATCTTCACATCATTCGCGCCAAGACCGCGGCGCTGTTCGCCGCAGCCAGCCGCATCGCTGCGGTCGTTGCCGAGTGCGACGATGCACAGGAACGCGCGCTCGATGAGTATGGCCGCAATCTCGGCGTCGCTTTCCAGCTGGTCGACGACGCGCTCGACTATGACTCGAACGCGGCCGCGATGGGCAAGGATCGCGGCGACGACTTCCGCGAAGGCAAGATGACGCTCCCGGTTATCCTGGCCTATGCGCGCGGCAACGAGGAAGAACGCGAATTCTGGAAGTCCGCGATCGGCGGCTACCGGACGAGCGACGATGACCTCGAACACGCGATCATGCTGATCGACCGCCACAATGCGGTGGACGATACACGCGCTCGTGCGCGGCACTTTGCCCAGCGCGCGATCGATGCCCTGTCGATCTTTCCCGACGGAAAGGCGCGTCAGGCGATGACCCAGGCGGCACTCTTCGCCGTCGCTCGCGGCTACTGAACCCCATCAGCCGTTCCCGGTCGAATTCGGACAAGGAGACCCGTTACCATGCAAACCAAGCGTCTTGGCACATCGGCCATCGTTGTTTCGGATATCTGCATGGGCACTATGACCTTCGGCAGCCAGACCGACGACGCTGAAGCGCTCAGGATCCTTGACCAGAGCTTCGATGCTGGGATCAATTTCTACGACACGGCCGAAGGCTATCCCGTGCCGCCCGACCGCAAGTGGGTTGGCCGGACTGAGGAGATCGTCGGCAAATGGCTTAAGACAAAGCCGCGCGACGCGATCATCCTGGCTACCAAGGTATCGGGCCCCAGCCATGTCTGGTTCCGCAGCCCCAAGCGCGAAGGGATGACGGCGCTTGACCGGCGCAACATCATGGTCGCTGTCGAAGACAGTCTCAAGAAGCTGGGGACCGACTACATTGACCTCTATCAGACCCACTGGCCCGATCACGACACGCCTTATGACGAGACTATGGGAGTTCTCGACGAGCTGGTCCGCGCAGGTAAGGTGCGGATCGTCGGTTGCTCGAATGAAACAAGCTGGGGGTTGATGAAGTCGATCGCTACGGCAGAGCGGTTGGGGACGGTGCGCTACCAGACCATCCAGAACAATTTCAGCCTCAACAATCGCCGTTTCGAGGACGAGCTGGCGCAGGTCTGCCGCAAGGAAGGCGTCAGCCTGATCCCCTATTCGCCGATCGGTGGTGGGGTCTTGTCGGGCAAGTATGCCGATGGCGCCCGTCCAGAAGGCGCACGCTTCTCGCGCTATCTCGAGATTGGCGGACGGCAGGCGGCGATGGCGCGGCGTTTCGTCAATGAAAAGTCGCTGGCCTCGACCGCGCGATTTGCGGAACTTGCCGCCGAACTGGGGATGAGCCCCGTGACGATGGCGGTGATCTGGTCGAAGCAGCACGATTTCGTCGCCTCGACCATTGTCGGGGCCAGCCGTGAGGAACAGCTGCCCGAGATCCTTGCGGCGGCCGACCAGGTGTTGAGCGACGAAACCTTGAAGGCGATCGACGCAATCTCGCGCGAAATCATGTATCCGATGGGTTGATGCGCGCCGCCTTCGTCCGCATCACGCTTGCGTGACCCGGCTGCCGATCCATTCCGTGCTTCCCGACCTGCTCGCCGCATTGCGCGAGCGGAGCGGTGCGGTGCTGGTTGCGCCTCCAGGTGCGGGCAAGACCACGGCTGTCGCACCGGCTCTGCTCGACGAACCATGGTGCACGGGCACGATCATCCTGACTTCGCCACGCCGTGTCGCCGCCCGAGCTGCTGCCGAGCGTATGGCCGAGATGCTCGGCGAGAAACCGGGGGAAACGGTAGGGTATCTTACGCGCCTCGACAGCAAGCGGTCGGCCAGGACGCGAATTCTCGTCGTTACCGAGGCGATTTTCGTGAACACGATCCTTGCCGATGCAGAACTGGCGGGCATTTCCGCGGTCCTGTTCGACGAGGCGCACGAACGACATCTCGATAGCGACCTTGGCCTTGCCCTCGCGCTAGAGACGCGTACCGTGTTGCGTGAAGACCTGCGCGTGCTGGTCATGTCGGCGACCATCGATGGACAACGCTTCGCGCGACTCCTCGACCCGGAGTGCCCGACGATCGAGAGCGAGGGGCGGGCCTATCCCTTGAGGATCGAGTGGCTTGGGTCTTCGCCGCAGGTCTCAATAGAGGAAGCAATGACCGCGGCTGTTGCCCGCGCTTGGCGCGAAGGGCAGGGTGATATCCTCGCCTTCTTGCCCGGCGTGCGTGAGATAGAGCGGACGCGTGAACGGCTTGAGGGCCGATTGCCGGAGGCGCTGGTGTTGCCGCTTCACGGGCAGGTCGAGCCCGCAGGCCAGCGCGCTGCGATCCGGCGCGACCCGGAAGGTCGCAGGCGAGTGGTGCTGGCAACCGCGATTGCCGAGACCTCGCTCACGCTCGACGGTGTTTCGGTGGTGGTCGACAGTGGCTTGTCACGCCATGCGGAGTTCGATCGAGCTGCGGGTACAACTCACCTCGTCACACATCGTGCCAGCCAGGCAGCCGCGGCGCAGCGCGCCGGTCGTGCCGCGCGGCAGGGCCCAGGCGTGGCCTACCGCCTCTGGGAGGAGGCAGGGCACGCCGGGCGGGCACCATACGATCTGCCAGAGATGCTGACCGCGGACCTCGCACCCCTGGTGCTTGGTCTGGCCCGGTGGGGCACCACCGATCCGGCAAGCCTGCAATGGCTTGATCCCCCGCCGGAAGCCTCTGTCTCGGCAGCGCGGAGGACGCTTCAAGCACTGGGGGCACTCGATGATCAGGGACGCATCACGCCGCGCGGAGAGCAGCTCGCGCATTTACCGCTCGATCCCCAGGGGGCTGCCACGGTGCTGTTCGGGGCCGAGCATGGCGTGGCAGAGAATGCCGCGCAGCTCGCGTTGCTCTTGCAGGAACGTGGGCTGGGCGGAAGTGGAGACGATCTTGAACAGCGCCTCTCGCGCTGGAATGCCGACCGGGGTGCGCGCGCAGATGCGAGCCGCAGGCTGGCGGCGCGCTGGGCCCGCAGCGCCGAGCAACTGGTATCGAGAACTGGCGAGAGGAACCCTTCACTGGGCATCCTCCTGGCCGCGGGGAGGCCCGAATTCATCGCCAAGCGACGCGACGCGCATGGCGAGAACTGGATTGCCGCCGGGGGCAGGGGATTCATCCTCGACCCTACATCTCCGCTGGCCCGGTCCGAATTTATCGTGATCGGCGACGCGCAGGGCCAAGCGAAGGGCGCGCGGATCACCGCGGCGATCGCTCTCGATGAAGCAGAGCTCGAACGTTGGCTGCCGGAAAGGATTGAACGCCACAAGAGACTGGACTGGACGGGTGATCGAGTGGAGGCGTCGCTCGAACGCCGGCTTGGGGCGATCAACTTGGCGAGTGGCTCCGACCCTGCGCCCGATCCGCAGGCGATTGTGGATATCCTTGTGGAAAAAGCACTGGAAAACCCGGCAAAACTTCTTCCGAGGGATCTTCTGGCGCGTGCCCGATATGCCGGGATCTCGGCTCTTTCGCCCGACAAACTGGCCGAGAATGCGGCGCTCTGGCTCGTGCCTTTGCTCGCCGGTCGGCGCGACCTTGATCTGCCGCGGTCGCGCCTGGTCGACGCTTTGCTCTCCCAACTCGATTGGGACGCACGTCAGCGGCTGGACCGGTTCGCGCCTCGCGAGTTCGTTTCGCCTGCCGGAACCAGCCATGCGATTGACTATACGGGTGAAGACGCTCCCAGCGTCGAAGTTCGCGTACAGGCACTATTCGGGTTGGAGCAGCATCCGATGGTCGGGGACACGCCACTTCTGCTCAAGCTCACCAGCCCTGCAGGGCGTCCAATCCAAGCCACGCGCGACCTTCCCGGCTTCTGGCGCGGCAGTTGGGCGGATGTGCGTAAGGACATGAAGGGAAGGTACCCCAAGCACCGCTGGCCCGAAGAACCCTGGGCGGAAAAGCCCAGCCTGAAGACCAAGAACGCCTTTTCTCGTTCGGAAGGTTGAATTAGAGGCACATCCACTATGGCAGCACGAATCTATCAGCGACCGAAGAACGCCATGCAGTCGGGCAAGGCTCGCACCGATGAGTGGGTACTCGAGTTTGAGCAATCCGAAGCCCGTCGCGCGGACCCGCTGATGGGCTGGACAGGCAGTGGCGACACGCAGGCTCAGGTCCAATTGACCTTCGCGAGCAAGGATGAAGCCAAGGCCTATGCCGAGAAATACGGCATCGTCGCACGCGTCCACGCGACGCCCAGCAAGACGCTCAAACTGCAGGCCTACGCCGACAATTTTCGGTAATTGATTTTTCCTGTTCCGGTCGCCATATGCGCGGCCGGGAGTCGGTCGGACGTTTGCGTTCGCTCACCGGGTCAGGTCCGGAAGGAAGCAGCCCAGGTGGATTGCGGCGGGTCGACCGGCTCCTTTTGCTTTCACCCACAATTCGACGAAGCGCGGCATGACTTTTGCGGCGCCAGTGCCTACCTACCGGTCATGGGTGATTCACCGGACAATCCCGAAGGCCTCCCCTGGGAAACCGAGGTCGAGAAGGTCGACGCGCCGACCGCTGCCGAGCTTGAGGCAGCGGGGCAGGAATCCATGTTTGGTAACCCGGCGCCGGAGCCAACACCCTCCCATCCACCGGTTCCCGAAGCTCCTGCCGTTGAGGCGCCTAAGCCGGCACCGTCTGCTGGTACGCAGCCCTATCGCGTGCTTGCACGGAAATATCGCCCGCAGACCTTTGCCGAGCTGATCGGGCAGGATGCCATGGTCCGCACTTTGGCCAATGCCATCGCGCGCGACCGACTGGCGCACGCCTTCCTGATGACCGGCGTGCGCGGGGTGGGCAAGACCTCGACTGCGCGGTTGATCGCAAAGGCGCTCAATTGCGTCGGGCCGGACGGGCAGGGCGGGCCGACGATCAGCCCATGCGGCGAGTGCGAGCCTTGCCGGGCGATCGCCGAGGGCCGCCACATCGATGTGATCGAGATGGACGCCGCATCGCACACGGGTGTCGACGACGTTCGCGAGATCATTGAAGCAGTACGCTACGCCGCTGTCAGTGCGCGTTACAAGATCTACATCATCGACGAAGTCCACATGTTGTCTCGCAATGCATTCAATGCTTTGCTCAAGACACTTGAGGAGCCGCCCGCGCATGTGAAATTCCTCTTCGCCACGACCGAAGTCGACAAGCTGCCGGTCACCGTACTCAGCCGCACGCAGCGTTTCGACCTGCGTCGCATCCCCGTGGAAATGCTCCAGGCCCACTTCGCCGAGATTTGCCACAAGGAGGGTGTGGAGGCCGAGGATGAGGCCTTGCATATCGTCGCGAGCGCGGCGGAAGGGTCGGTTCGCGACGGCCTGTCGATTCTCGACCAGGCGATCGCGCACGCCGACCTCGACACTGAAGGTCGTGTGACGGCTGCACGCGTTCGGGACATGCTGGGTCTCGCCGACAAGTCGGCTCAGCGTCGCCTGCTTGGCTACGTGCTGGCGGGTGATGGCAAGGCCTTGCTGGCTGCGGTCGACGAACAGTATGCCTTGGGTGTCGAACCACTGGCTTTGATGCGCGCGCAGATGGACCTCGTTCACCGGATCGCGCTTGTGCAGGTATCCGGAGGCGAAGTGGATGCGCCGACCGCTGAGGAGCGGAGCGCGCTGGCCGAATGGGGTGAGCGCCTTGAAGTCGGGCAGGTGCATCGCCTGTGGCAATTGCTGCTCAAAGGGCATGAAGAAGTGCGGCTCGCGCCCGATCCGCTGGTATCGCTGCGCATGGCTCTCTTACGCGTGCTGCACGCCGGGCAGATGCCCGATCCCGGCCGGCTGGCCAGGCAGCTCGAAACCATGGCTGAGCGCGCGCCTGCTGCGTCGGACCAATCCGCTCGATCGCCGCAAGGCGGCGAGGCCCCTTCGGCACAGACCGGACCCGACTGGCGGGCTCTGGTGGAAGCGATCGATGCCAGGGGGATGATGCAAGAGGCCAGCGTCATGCGCCTGCAGGTACGCGTGGTTGAGCTGGACGATGGCCTGCTACGCTATGGCCGCGACCCAAAGTTCACAGAAGACATCGCACCAGTTATCAAGGACACGCTCTACCGGCATACTCAGAGCCGTTGGACAGTCGAGGAACTGCCCGGCGGGGTTGGCGCGCCATCGCTGGTGGAACAGGAGCAAGCCGCGCGGGACGCCGCTTCGGCGGCGATTCGTGCACATCCCCTGGTGAAGGCGGCCTTTGAGGCATTCCCGGATGCCGAACTTGTCGAGGACGGCGGCGCTACCCCCACGCGCCGCGAAATCCCATGGAGTAGAAACGCATGAATATGGAAGAAATGCTCGCCCAGGCCCAGAAGGCGGCCGAGACGATCCAGAAGCAGATGAACGATGCCCAGGCCAAGCTGGACACGCTCGAAGTCGAGGGCAGTGCCGGCGGTGGCTTGGTCAAGGTCCGTGCTACTGCACGCGGGCGCATTCTCGGTGTGGCTATCGACGACAGCTTGATGAAGCCGGAAGAGAAGCAGATGGTCGAAGACCTCGTTACCGCGGCCTTCAACGATGCACGCGATCGCGCGGACCGACTTTCGGGCGAGGAGATGGCGAAGATCCAGCAGGGCATCGGCCTTCCGCCGGGGATGAAACTGCCAGGTATGTGAGGCGGATCGGCCCCACTCATTGAGGAAGCCTGTGGGGTTCGAAGCGGGTCTTCCACACCCCATTTCGGACCCCGCGTTGCACGGGTCGTAGGTGATCCCCATATTCGTTCCAACACCGGGCCAAATGCCCGCCGGAATCATATTATGACACCCAACTTCCCCCTCCTTCCGTTGCGCGACATCGTCGTCTTCCCCGGCATGATCGTGCCTTTGTTCGTTGGCCGAGCCAAGTCGGTCGCAGCGCTCGAAGTGGCGATGGAAGGATCGAAGGACATCTTCCTCCTGGCACAACTCGATCCGGGCTGCGACGACCCTGATCGCGACGATCTCTATGACGTCGGCGTAGTGGCGCAGGTGCTCCAGCTGCTCAAACTGCCGGACGGGACCGTTCGTGTGCTGGTGCAAGGCACCCGTCGCGCGACGCTGGAACGCCTTACGCCCGAGGGCGAGCACGTGCTCGCCGGTGTTTCCTACACCGATACCGTGACTGCATCGGGCAGCGAAGTGCTGGCGATGATGCGGCAGGTGATCGAGCAGTTTGGCGAGTACGCCAAGCTGAACAAGAAGATCGGCGATGATGCGGTCGAGAAACTCGCAGACATCGACGACGCGGGCGAACTGGCCGATACCATTGCCGCCGCGCTCAATGCCAAGGTCTCCGACAAGCAGGCGCTGCTGGTCGAGCACGATCCGCTGAAGCGGCTCGAAATGGTGATGTCCTTCATGGAAGGCGAGTTGTCGGTGCTCCAGGTCGAACGCCGCATTCGCGGCCGTGTGAAGCGGCAGATGGAGAAGACCCAGCGCGAATATTACCTCAACGAGCAGCTCAAGGCGATCCAGAACGAGCTGGGCGGCGGCGACGAGGATGGCGGCAACGAGATCGCCGAGCTGACCGAGAAGATCGGCAAGACCAAGCTCAGCAAGGAAGCGCGCGAAAAGGCCGAGGCGGAACTCAAGAAGCTCAGGAGCATGCAGCCGATGAGCGCGGAGGCCACCGTCATCCGCAACTATCTCGATGTCTTGCTCGGCCTGCCGTGGGGCAAGAAGAGCAAGGTCAAGAAGGATATCGCCAAGGCCCAGGAGGTCCTCGACGCGGATCACTATGCGCTTGAGAAGGTCAAGGACCGGATCGTCGAGTATCTCGCGGTCCAGGCGCGCACGCGCAAGCTGAAGGGCCCGATCCTGTGCCTCGTCGGACCGCCGGGTGTGGGTAAGACCAGCCTTGGCAAGTCGATCGCCAAGGCGACCGGACGCGAATTCGTGCGCCAGTCACTGGGCGGCGTGCGCGACGAAGCAGAAATTCGCGGTCACCGGCGGACCTATATCGGTTCGCTTCCGGGCAAGATCGTCACCAACCTGCGTAAGGCGGGCAAGTCGAACCCGTTGTTCCTCCTCGATGAGATCGACAAGCTTGGTCAGGATTTCCGGGGCGACCCTGCTTCGGCCCTGCTCGAAGTGCTCGACCCCGAACAGAACAGCAAGTTCCAGGACCACTACCTCGAACTCGACATCGACCTGTCTGACGTGATGTTCGTGTGTACCGCGAACAGCCTCAACCTGCCGCAACCTTTGCTCGATCGCATGGAGATCATTCGTCTCGAGGGGTACACCGAGGACGAGAAGGTCGAGATCGCGACCCGCCACCTGCTGCCCAAGCAGGTCAAGGAGCACGGCCTGAAGAAGGGCGAATTTGCGCTGGAAGAGGCCGCATTGCGCGACCTCGTACGCTACTATACTCGCGAAGCTGGCGTGCGTACGCTTGAGCGCGAGCTGGCGCGCCTTGCTCGCAAGAGCTTGCGCCAGATCCTCGAAGGCAAGGTCAAGAGCGTCACCATTACGCCCGACAACCTTGCCGACTTTGCCGGCGTGCGGAAGTATAAGCACGGCATGAGCGAGGACGAGGCGCAGGTTGGCGCCGTAACTGGCCTGGCCTGGACGGAAGTCGGCGGCGAACTCCTCACGATCGAGAGCGTCACCACCGTGGGCAAGGGCGAGGTGAAGACCACCGGCAAGCTCGGCGAAGTGATGAACGAAAGTGTCGCGGCGGCCTTCAGCTTCGTTAAGGCCCGCGCGCCTCACTACGGGATCAAGCCGAACCTGTTCCAGCGCCGCAACATCCATGTCCACCTTCCGGAAGGCGCAGTGCCCAAGGACGGTCCTAGCGCGGGTATCGGCATGGTCACGTCGATTGTCTCGACGCTGACTGGCGTCCCCGTGCGGCCCGATGTTGCGATGACCGGGGAAGTCACCCTGCGCGGCCGCGTGCTGCCGATCGGCGGCCTCAAGGAGAAGCTCCTCGCTGCATTGCGCGGCGGTATCAAGAAGGTCCTGATTCCGGAAGAGAACGTCAAGGACCTCGCCGAGATTCCCGCCAATGTGAAGGAAGGTCTGGAGATCGTTCCTGTCGCCCATGTCGACGAAGTTCTCGAGCATGCCCTGTGCGCCAAGCTCGAGTCGATCGAATGGACCGAGGCGGACGACCTGGCCAGCCAGCCGGACCACCCGCACGCGCCGCCACCATCGCGAACCGCGCACTGATCGAGATCATGCTGCGACGCAGCGACTCGGGGTTGCTTCCGAGTGGTTTTTTCAGTTGCGGATCGGAACCTTTCTTGCGCGCTTGATGCCAAACGCTGCGTTAACTGCGAAACCGGTGAAATTTGCCTCGCAAACGACGCATTTTGGCCGATTTTGGCTTTGACACCCGGGCCAAAAAACTCTCAATTCGTCTCCCTTCGCGCAGGCGATTCACAGCCCATTTTTTACAAGAAAAACGAGGGGGGTTCCCGACAATGAACAAGAACGACCTGATCGGCGCAGTCGCCGACGCCAGCGGCCTTTCCAAGAGCGATGCTGCGGGTGCGGTTGAAGCGGTGTTCGATTCGATCACCAAGGCGCTTACCAATGGTGACGAAGTTCGCCTGGTCGGTTTCGGTACGTTCTCGGTTGCCAAGCGCAAGGCATCGACCGGCCGCAATCCGCGAACTGGCGAACCGATGACGATCAAGGCCTCGAAGCAACCCAAGTTCAAGGCCGGCAAGGGCCTGAAGGACTCGGTCAACTAAGATTAGCATTGAATTCGCGCGCCGCTCCGTCAGGTGGCGGCGCGTGAAACGAAAAACGCCGCACCGGCAAGCGCTGGTGCGGCGTTTTCCTTGATGGAGGCCCGGGCAATCAGTCGAATACGATAAGCGCCGTCGGGGCTTGCGCGGTGTTTGGCGAAACGGACCAGCTCAATACTTGGCCTCGCGAATGGGGGGCCGGTCCTTCGTCGGTATTGTTGGCAAGGATATGTCCGTCGGTGACGATGCTGAATGTCCCATCCAGTATAGCTATTCGTCCAACCTCACTTTCATCACCCATCATGGCGAGCTGGGTGAGGCCTGTCATCCCAGACGGCATGCCCTGGAACGGGCTGCCGTTCTTCTCAGCACCGAATGCAGGTGCATCGACCCGCACCTGGTTTCCATCCCGCAGCACGATCGTGACGAAGGCATTGGCCATCGGAAGCTTCTCGACCGTCGGAAAGCTGAAGTCGTGGCTCAGTTGGCCGGCAATGTGAAAGTCGATGTCGAAGATACCATCACCGACATACTCGACCTTGTCCCATCCGCGCTGGCGCTCGAGCTTCTTCGCGAACTCCTGCGCTGCTTGTGGGTCGGTGGGATCGATCCCGCCCAGCAGGACCTTTAGCTCCTCGGCGTCCTTCTTGCGCTTGGCAGCACGGTCCTCGGCACCAGCGTCCCAATCGGCCTGCTGCTCGGCTATCTCTTCCGCGGTGCAGTCACGCTCTTCGAAGGTTTCGTCGTCGAGGCAATTGGGCGTGAAGGTTTCTTCCTCTTCGCCCATTTCTCCAAGCTTGCTGAGCGCCAGCATCTGGATTTCGCCGTCGTAGCTGTACGAGAAACTGCCATCCTTCATCAGCGTAAGTTCGCTGGTGAACTTGCCAGGGGAGAACAGGCAGCCGGTCAACATAAGTGCACTTGCACCGGCCAGGGCCAGGCCCCGGATCGTCTTGAATTCCATCACTCCCAATCCCCCCAGAATCGTACCTAGCGTGTGGCTACGGCGTATAGCGAGATCGCCGCGGCATTCGAAACATTCAGGCTTTCGATTTCCTCACCGATCGGCAGCTTGGCCAGCGCGTCGCAGTGCTGTTCGATGTTGTGCCGCATGCCTTCTCCTTCCGCCCCCAGAACGAGTGCGACAGGGCCCTCAGGAAGTGCTTCGGCCAATGTAGAAGCGGCTGCGCCGGTCAGGCCGATGCGCCAGTACCCAGCCTCGGCTATTTGCTCGAGCGCGCGGGCAAGATTGACCACGCGTACCCAGGGTAGCACTTCGAGCGCGCCGGAGGCCGATTTGCCGATCACTCCGCCTTCGGGCGGGGCGTGGCGATCCTGCGTTACCAGCGCGGCAGCACCAAACGCAGCGGCCGAGCGCATGATTGCGCCGACATTGTGCGGGTCGGTGACTTGGTCCAGCACCACGATTGGCCGGGACGAATCACCATCGAGCACTTCGTCGAGGTGGATGTCCTCCAGCGGGGCGCATTCGAGCACCAGCCCTTGGTGGGGCGCATCCTTCGCCACCAACCGGGCAAGGTCGCTGGCATCGGCGTATTCGAGCGGGAAGTCGTGGGGCAGCTCGCCGTCGAGCGATTCGATGCCTTCGCGCGTAGCCCACAGCTTGCGATGGACGCGCTCGGGGTTCTTGAGCGCTGCCTCGACCGCGTGCCGTCCCCACAAGCGCACCTGCCCCGTGCCTGCACGACCGCTGCCGCGCCCACCCTTCATTCGACCAGCCCTGCCGCGTAGAGCCTTCTTGCGTTCGCCTTTTGCCATCGGTTTCGTCCTGTATTCCAGCTTGGCTGCGGCCTGTGCCAGTGAGGCCATTGACAGGCAAGCGCCGCTTCGCCAAAGGGGCGCCTCTCGGCACGGGGTCCGGCTTCGGATCCCTCGATTTCTTCGTGAAATGGCCCGTGTGGACAGGTGGCCGAGTGGTTAAAGGCAGCAGACTGTAAATCTGCCCGCGCAAGCGTACGCTGGTTCGAATCCAGCCCTGTCCACCACCCGCCAACGGAAGAAACCAATTCAATCCTGCCACGCGATGGCGGCCGTCAGGAAACGGGATCGTTCGACCTGAGCTCGACGAATGGTGAGAACTTCGTCTCGCGTTTGACGAAGTTCGTTTCGTAACGACGCACGACCTGATCGACCTCCAGCACTTGTTCGATGACACAGTTGAATTCGGCCATGTTGTCGCAATCGACCAGCATCAGCAGGTCGAAAGCTCCGGCGAGTTCATAGCAGAACTGGACCTGCGGTGCCGCGTCAACGCGGCGCAACAGGGCAGCTTTGCCTCGTTGGTCTGTATGCTCGCCCAATTGAATCATCACGATTGCACGCAAGCGCCGTTCCGTAAGGCGTGGCGCAAGCAGCGCGACGGTTCGGGCAATCCAACCTTCGCGACGTAATCGCCTCAGCCGCCGAGCGAGGGCTGAAGGTGAAAGGGGGACTGCGCGGGCAAGCTCGTCGGCCGTCTGCGCGTCATTGCGCTGAACCAGGTTGAGCAGGGTTAAATCGAATCGGTCCAACATCGAGAGCTTCGTGCCAAAATTTGGCAGCATGCGCACTAATTTTGCGTACATTTGCTGCGCGAGAACTCCTACTGTATTGTTCAACTAAGGCAGTGGAGTTCTCGAATGCATCGTTTGGTTTTTCTGGCTGTTGCTGCAGCCACCCCTGGCGTTCTCGCTGCACAGAGCGCTGGCTCGGCAGCCGTTACTACCGAGGCGACGGTAGAACCATTCGACAAGGCGATCGCCCTCGAGGCCGTCGGCGTACTGGCAACCAAGCTGGAGCAGAACTTCGTGTTTCCAGCAGTTGGGAAAGCCTATGCCGCGATGCTCCGCGAGAACCTTGCGCTTGGCAAGTACTCGGAATTTGCCGACGTTCAGGCCTTTGCTGACGCCGTAACTCGCGACCTTCAGGCCGTGCAGAAGGATGGACACCTAAAGGTTCATATCGTTCCCCCCGAAGAGCGCTTGGGCCCCGGCAATGAGAACGATGCGGCTGCCTCCGAGCCTGCCGGGCCGCCGCAATCCATGAACACCATCTCAAGGTCGGGCTGGATTGCGGATGGCGTAGCCTACATTCGCTTCGAGAGCTTCTTTGGTACCGACGAAACCATGGACGCGCTTCGTGCATTCATCGCCGAGCATAGAGGTGCAAGATCGCTGGTCATCGATATCCGTACGCACCGGGGCGGAGGCCTCGATGAGATGGACCTGCTGTTTCCGCATCTCTTCTCCAAGACCACAGGTTTGCTGGCTATGGATACGCGCGCCTCCGTGATCGAGAATGGTGGAGGCCTGCCTCCGCAGGAAACCCTGCGCCTTGTCGCCGCACCGGAAGGCATAGTGCGGCACGAACATGTGGTCACGCCTGCCAACGATGGGGCATTCCAGAATACCAAGGTCTATGTGTTGACGGCGAAACGGACCGCATCGGCAGCCGAGCACCTCGCGTTGGCGCTCAAGCGGGCGGGTCGCGCGACCTTGATCGGCGAGACCACACGCGGCGCGGGCAATTTCGGAGGAATGGAGCCGCTCGATGCGAGCTTTACCTATGCCGCCTTCATTCCGTTCGGTCGCACGTTTGACCCGGACACGGGGCAGGGCTGGGACGGCATTGGGATCGAACCGAATATCGCCGTTCCCGCCGATCAGGCATTGGACGAAGCGCTCCGGCTTGCCGGAGTTGGTCTTTCAGGCGAAGCGGCATTGGCAGCCATGAAGTAGCCTGCGGGTGCTCGCTTCGGTATCCTGATGACGTGGGTTGCGGGATCGTGGACCCTGCCGGCGCCGTCACGGTTCTGAGGAGATCAACGTCAGATTCGTCTGTCGCCCATCGAGGAAGCGGACCGTCGAACCATCGAAGAACGCGTCTTCCTCGGTGCGGAAATCCACGACTTGGCCATCCCATTCGGGCACGGCATTGTGGGACGTGAGCTCAATCGACCACGTTGTATGCGGGCGGATGTGGTAATTGCCGCGAGGGTCGCCATTCTGGTTGTCCCAGAAGCCGATTGCTGTTCCAGCGCCGTGGCCGTGAAAGCCGATTGGGTGGCTGTAGATCGAAGGATTCAACCCTTCCGATAAGGCCTGCTGACGAGCCAGTGCAAGGACCTCATTGCCGCTTCGGCCCGTCTGGAATGAGGCGCGCAAAATGTCCTGCACTCGATTGCTGGCGGCAAGGCCTCGCGTCAGCCCTTCTGGTGCTGCGGTCTCTCCTGGCTTGAGCACGTAGGCGAGGTGCTGCGTGTCGGTGTTGAGCCGGAGGTAGGTTATCCCGAAGTCGGTCCACAGCAGGTCGCCCGGTTGAATGACTACCTCGCCTTCGAGCATTCCTGTCGCGCCGCGGCGCTGGATGCCGACCGATGGCTGGAACCAGGTGTCGAGGCCCAGTTCGGCGAGTTGTTGGCGGTACCACCACACGACGTCGTTGGTGGTGGTTTCTCCGGGAGTGATGACCTTTCGCGAGAAAGCCTCTTCGATCAGCGCATGGGCCAGGCGCACGATGCCGGGGTAGATCGCCAGCTCCTCGGTACTGCGCGACTCAAGCCAGCGTAGCGACAGCGTTTCGCCCGACACGATCCGTTGACGATATGCCTCTGGCAGGGCTGTCAGCATCGCATTGTACTGGCTCAACGTCAGGCCATCGGCGAAGGCGGTGAGATCCGACGTATTGATCGCGATGGTCGCCGGATCGCGGTCTGCGATAATGTCCGCAACCGCCCGCCACTGGTCCGGCTCGTCCGCGGGGTCCCAACTGGGCTGGAACAATTTACCCAGGCCGTAGCGGCTGACGGTCAGCCGTTCCACTGACCGTCCATCGCCAGGGTCGAAGAAGACCAGGATGGTGCGCCTGCGGGCATGCATGCTCTCGGCATCGAGCATGGTCGCGATCACCGGATCCTCGAAATACTCCCGCGCGGTGACGATCCACATTGCTGTGCCGGTCTCGCGCATGATCTCCGGAATGACGGTTTCCAGCCGCTCGGCGAGGATGCGGTCGATCACCGCAGCACGATCGCGCATTGGCAGGATTGGCGGGTATTCGGGCGCGACCTGCTCATCGTCGCTCATCGGCAAGATGGGGGCCGCTGGGATATCCGCTGATGCAGTCGCGGCATTGCCGCATGCACAAAGCGCGACCGCAGCAAGGATCGTCTTGCAGTCCGCTTTATACCCCTTAGCCGGCACGCATGGCCAGTTCGTCAGCGTCGAGGATGATGACCTCTCGCCGGGCGGGAAGATCGATCAACCCGTCCTTCTTGAGCTTGGTAAGCTGGCGACTGACCGTCTCGATGGTCAGTCCGAGCACGTCGGCGATCTGTTGGCGAGAAAGGGGCAGGCTGACGGCCTGCGGCCCTTCGAGCCCGTTAAGAGCGCAACTCTTGTCTTCCAGGCGATCGACCATCTCGATCAGGAAGGTTGCCAGCTTCTGTTCGGCATTCATCCGACCCAGCAGCAGCATCCAGCGCCGTGTGCGATCGAGTTCGGCCAGCGTACGCTCGAGAAGCTTGTGCTCAAGGCGAGGGTGCTCACGCGCGAACCGGTCAAAGTCGCGGCGCTCGAACACGCAGACATGCGCTTCGGTCAGGGCCTCGACGCCATAGGGCGTAGTCTGGCCGAAGGGGCGGCCGAGGAAATCCGATGGGTAGACCAGGCCCAGAATCTGTTCCTTGCCGTCGGCGGTCTGGGTCGAAAGCTTGAGCACGCCCTCGATAACATTGGCAACGAGGATCGCTTCATCGCCTTCCCACAAGAGCTGCTCGCCGGCCTCCAGGCGGCGGCGGCGCCCGATGTCGTTGAGCAGGCCTATTTCCCGATTATCGAGATCGCCGCAAATGGCGCGATTGCGGATTGCGCAGGCATCGCAGAAATTGGTTGGGCGATCGGTGGCGGGAGCATCCATACCGTCGGCCATAATGCGAAGGGACGCGAGTGCCAACCTTTGCGGTGCGTCTTGCCCCAAGGCGAGGCGGCGCTTAATCCGGCATCCCATGAATCAGGACACCACGATGACCGGACGCCCCGTCATTTCCGCTACCGGGTTGTTTACGCCCGTGGAAAGCATCACCAATGAGGAACTGGTTGCTAGCTTCAACGAATATGTGAAGCGACACAATGAGGCCCATGCAGAGGCAATCGCCGCAGGCGAAATGGAGCCGCTGCAGGAAAGCTCGGTCGAGTTCATCGAGAAGGCGAGCGGAATCAAGGCCCGTCATGTGATGGCCAAGGAGCCGGTGCTTGATCCCGACATCATGGCCCCGCGCTGGCCCGAGCGCTCGAATGAAGAGCTGTCGATCCTGGCCGAAATTGGGGTCAAGGCGGCACGGGATGCCCTGGCGCGCGCCGGGCGTGATCCCAAGGATGTCGATGCGGTACTCTGTGCCGCCTCGAACATGGAGCGGGCCTATCCGGCGATGGCGATCGAGATCCAGCAGGCATTGGGGATCGACGGCTTCGGGTTCGACATGAACGTCGCGTGTTCCAGCGCCACATTCGGCATCCAGACAGCCGCGGACTATATCCGCTCGGGCAATGCCCGGAGCGTGCTGGTGGTCAGCCCGGAAATTACCAGTGGCCACCTCAACTGGCGTGACCGGGACAGCCATTTCATCTTCGGGGACGTCGCTACAGCAGTGCTGGTCGAGGATGCTGCAATCGCGCCTGCGGTGCATTGGGACATTCTAGGTACTCGCCTCAAGACGGTGTTCTCCAACAATATTCGCAACAACTTCGGTTTCCTCAATCGTGCGAATCCCGGCAGCGAGGGGAGCGCGGACAAGCTCTTCGTCCAGGAAGGCCGCAAGGTGTTCAAGGAAGTGGTCCCGATGGTCGCCGAAATGATCGTATCGGAAGCGGGCAGGCTGGGGCTCGATCCGCATGCGTTGCGGCGGCTTTGGCTGCACCAGGCAAATGCTGGCATGAACCGCCTTATCGCGCACCGCGTGCTGGGCCATGAAGCAAATGCAGACGAGAGTCCGACCGTTCTCGATACCTATGGCAATACGTCGAGCGCGGGCTCGATCATTGCCTTCCACCTTCACAATGAAGACCTCGCCCCAGGTGATACAGGGCTGATTTGCAGCTTCGGTGCCGGGTATTCGGCCGGCACGGTGTTTGTGCGCAAGGCCGCGTGACGGGTTGTGGCACCGCGCCGCTAGGCTTAAGTGGCCCCCATGGCAGGTGATCTCCTAGACAACCGCGGCCGCGGCGACGTCCGCTGGTCGTTCCCCTCAATCCATCCCGAAGGACGCAAGTTCGGCGTTATCGCCGTCGTGATCAGCTTGGCTTTCCTGTTGGGCCTCGACTGGGAGATAATCGGCTGGCCGCTGTTGCTCCTTTCAGGAGGGGTGTTCGCCTTTTTTCGCGACCCGGAACGCGTGGTCCCGCAGGATGATCGCGTTATCATCGCTCCGGCCGATGGGCTGGTTTCACTGATTACCGAGGTCGAGCCGCCCGCAGAGATGATGGTCGACGACGGGACGGGGCACGACGGGCTCAGCCCAGGCAAGGTGACGCGCATCTCGATCTTCATGTCGGTGTTCGATGTACACATCAACCGCGCCCCGATCGCTGGCACGATTCGCCGCGTGATCTACATTCCGGGCAGTTTCCTCGATGCCGGTCTCGACAAGGCCAGCGAAGAGAACGAACGCCAGCATATCCTGATCGAGCGGATGGATGGTCTCAAGATCGGCTTTACTCAGATTGCCGGCCTGGTGGCGCGGCGTATCGTGCCCTTTGTGAAGCCCGGTGACACGGTCGGGGCAGGGCAACGGATCGGCCTGATCCGGTTCGGTAGCCGGGTCGACGTCTATCTGCCGGCGGGCACCGATTCCAAGGTCCTGCTCGGCCAGCGCATTGTCGCGGGCGAAACCATTCTCGCCGAAATTGGATCGCAGCAGCTGCTCGAGGGTGTTTCGCAATGAGCGCTGCGCCCGACAAGACTTCGGCCGAGCCGGAGGAGCGGGCGAGGCTTGGACCCAAGGCGGCGGAGGACGAGCGTCCACTGTTGGGACGCTCGCGAGGACTTTCGCTGCGCGCCATGGTCCCCAACGCGATAACGGCAGCAGCGCTGTGTTCGGGCCTTACGGGAATCCGCTTCGCGATCTCGGAGAACTGGGGCGCTGCCGTGGTCGCGATCATCCTGGCCGGGCTTCTCGACGGGATCGACGGGCGCATCGCCCGCGCGCTCAACGCGCAATCGCGGTTTGGCGCGGAGCTCGACAGTCTTGCTGATTCGCTTAGTTTCGGCACGGCCCCTGCGATCGTGCTCTATCTGTGGTCGCTTTCAGTCGAGCCGCGCCTGGGCTGGTTTGCCGCACTGGCTTTTGCGATCTGTTGCGCCCTGCGCCTCGCGCGCTTCAATGCGCAGATCGATGTCGAGCATCAGCCGCACAAGTCGCTGGGCTTCCTCACCGGTGTTCCGGCGCCGCTGGGTGCGGGCCTGGCCTTCGCGCCCTTCTATCTCTGGATGGCGACCGGGCTCGAGGAATTTCGCCAGCCCCTGCTGGTGGGCCCGTGGCTTGTCGCAATCGCGCTGCTGATGATTTCGAACATGGCCACGCCAAGCTGGGCGTCGCTTCGCCCACGTCGTGGAATCAGGCTGGAAGTGCTGGCCTTCGTTGGCCTGCTTTTCGCTGCGCTGCTGGTGGAGCCCTGGTGGACGCTTAGCGCGATCTGCGTCGGCTATCTGTTGCTGCTGCCATACACTCTGGTCCGCTATGCGCGGATCAAGCGACGCGGCTGATCGAGGCTTTCACCGGCTGGCGCGTCCCGCCACGACCGAATCCCGAACACCCTCCCGCTGAAATCGTGGGGCGCAGATCCGGCAGCGGTGCCACGATCGCCGTGCGGATCACTTCGCGTCGCAGCTGGCCGAAAGCGGACCACCAGCGCAGGCCGCTATCGGCCAGCACGCCCAGCGCTGCGACGGCAGTGAGGGCGAAGAGTGCGACTAGGAACAATGCGAACATAGCAAATTCTCCCTGCCCGACTGTTGAAAGCTCTGTTGACAGCCAGGGGATATCTGGTGGAAAACCCGTATTGCCCGCCGGTCGTTCCGGCGATGAGAACAATGTTCCTGTTTTGTTCTCACAAGTCAAGCGCTTTTCGCGCCGGGTTTTCGTTTTTTTACGACGAATGGAGGGTGGATTTCCCTCTCGATGACGGCTAAGGGCGCGCGGTCCGCAACGGATTCGGCCAATTCGGCCTTTTCGTAGTCGGGCAAATCCACATGGAAAGCGCACATACCGGTGCTCGTCGCGGGACACTCCGCATAACGGGTTCCAGCTTTCCAGAGGCAGAACCGGAAAGGAATATGATTATGGCGGCTCCTACCGTCACCATGCAGCAACTGATTGAGGCCGGCGCACACTTCGGCCACCAGACCCACCGTTGGAACCCGCGCATGAAGCCGTACATCTTCGGCGCGCGCAACGGCATCCACATCATCGACCTGTCGCAGACCGTGCCGCTGTTCGCGCGCGCGCTCGACTTCGTCCAGCAGACCGCGCGTTCGGGCGGCAAGGTGCTGTTCGTCGGCACCAAGCGCCAGGCGCAGGAAGCGGTTGCCCAGGCTGCCCGCGCTTCTGGTCAGCACTTCGTCAACCACCGCTGGCTGGGCGGCATGCTCACCAACTGGAAAACGATCTCGCAGTCGATCAAGCGCCTCAAGACGCTTGAAGAGCAGCTTTCGGGCGACACTTCGGGCTTCACCAAGAAGGAAGTCCTCCAGCTCACCCGCGAACGCGACAAGCTTGAAATGTCGCTCGGCGGTATCCGCGACATGGGCGGCATCCCCGACGTGATGTTCGTGATCGACGCGAACAAGGAAGACCTGGCGATCAAGGAAGCCAACGTCCTCGGTATCCCGGTTGTCGCGGTGCTCGACACCAACGTCGATCCCGAAGGCATCGCCTTCCCGATCCCGGGCAACGACGACGCGGCTCGCGCGATCAAGCTTTACTGCGATGCGATCGCCCAGGCGGCGAGCACGGGTCGCGGCGAAGGCATCCAGGATTCGGGTGCCGACATCGGCGCGATGGAAACCCCGCCCGAGGAAGCCATCGAGGCCTGAGCCTTTCGGTGACCGGGCGCAGCAACGCGCCCGTCACATACCGAAGCTACGCGCCGGGCCGCTCATCGAAGCTGGCCCGGTGCCCGCACTTGAGATTTGAGAAGGAATTATACCATGGCTGCATTCACTGCCGCTGACGTGAAGGCTCTGCGCGAAAAGACCGGCGCGGGGATGATGGACGCCAAGAAGGCGCTCGACGAAGCCAATGGCGACATGGAAGCCGCGGTCGACGCGCTGCGTGCCAAGGGCCTTGCCACCGCACAGAAGAAGTCGAGCCGTACTGCGGCCGAGGGCCTGATCGGCGTATCCGTTCAGGGTACCAAGGGCGTGGCGGTAGAAGTCAATTCGGAAACCGACTTCGTCGCCAAGAACGACAAGTTCCAGGACTTCGTGCGCAAGACCACCGCGGTCGCGCTGGACCTGGACAGTGACGATGTCGACGCGCTGAAGGCCGCTGCCTATCCCGATGGCGGCACCGTGTCCGACAAGCTGACCGACAATGTCGCCACCATTGGCGAAAACCAGCAGGTCCGCCGCATGAAGACCGTGTCAGTCGCGCAGGGCGCGGTTGTCGCCTATATGCACAATGCGGTTTCCCCCGATGCGCAGGACCTTGGCAAGATCGGCGTGCTGGTGGCGCTTGAAGGCGATGCCAGCGCCGATGTGCTTGCTACTCTGGGCCGCGATATTGCCCAGCACGCGGCTGCCATGTTCCCGCTGGCGCTGGACGCCGATGGCCTTGACCCGGAGGTGATCGAGCGCGAGCGCAAGATTGCTGCCGAAAAGGCGGCCGAAAGCGGCAAGCCCGAAAACGTGCAGGAAAAGATGGTTGAAGGCGCGGTGAAGAAATACGCCAAGGAAAACGCGCTGCTTAGCCAGATTTTCGTGAAGGACGGCAAGGCAACGATCGAAGAATATGTTGCCCGCACTGCGAAGGAAGCAGGCAGCTCGATCAAGCTGGTCGATTATGTCCGCTTCCAGCTTGGCGAAGGCATCGAGAAGGAAGAGAGCGACTTCGCTGCCGAAGTCGCCGCTGCCGTCGCCGGCTAAGCGGAAACGCTTCCTACAGGATTGGGCCGCCGGAGTTCGCTTCGGCGGCCTTTTTCGTATGTGTCGGGTCGAGGCGGCGGGAGCTTGTTGACGAAGTACAGACGGGGGTTCGCCTTTCCGTAGGGAAGCGCGTCGCGGAGGCGGGAATTACGATATGAAGGAGCCGACGCGAAGCTAGCGCGCGCGTTTCGAGTAGGAAATACGGTTGGACCTGCATGGCTGAGCACTAGAGCGCGAGCGCTACCAGCTCGACCCGCAACACTTTTCCGTGATGCTCCTTGACCAGCACCAGGCCCACGTCGGGGCAGTAGAACTTCTCCTCGATCGAGCCACGTTCCAGCGCGGTCCATTCCTTGGTCACCACACAGTTGTGCAGGTCATGATCGAACACCTCGCTGTTGTAGAGCGAGATCCACGCACCGGTGCGCAGCACCTTGGCCTGATCCTCGGCAAAACCCTCGTAGTACTCTTGATAGTACTCGGTGCCCGGCGTGGGCTCGGCAAGCATCTGAATGCCGGCCACGGCGCCGTTCACACCGGCCTCCCATGAGCCGTCGTTGGGCTCGCAATTTCCCGCACCATCGCAGTCTTGCGAGTATTCGCCGAGGTACCAGACATTGCCGCTGTCGTCCTGTGCGAACCAGTCTTCGGTGTCTTCGACAAGCTCACCAGCGTCGTACCCATCACAGGCCTCGTCTTCATAGGCGGCATCATGAACAACCCGCGTATCGATCCCCGCCACCGCCCGGACATCGGAAGTGACCGTCACAACGTTCCATTCGCACCCGTCTTCGCCTTCACCCATGTACGTAAGGACCGTGCCCGGAACGAGCGGGAAGTATTGGTTGTGAATGTCGAGCGGACTTGAGAAATTCGCCGGATCATAGATCAGTTCGATCTTTCCTCCGCCGTAGGCCCACGCGGGCATCAGCAAAAGAATCGCCGCGCCAAACAAGACGAGGGCCTGGAGTGCGAAGTGGGCCCACCTGCCCTTCACAGGCGGCAAGAGGGTCATCTCATGTTTGGTCAGCATTGGCATCGCCACTTCCACTATCTGTGCGAGATTGGCTCCCTGAATCCACTGAGCTAGTTCGAACGTCGATTGTCCCTTGGCTGGATTGTTCAAGCCTGGATCGAGCAATTTTGCGCAGTAACCGTCAATTCCCCAAGGCAGCTGCGTCTATTCAAGTTGGCAAAAGCCGACTCGCTCAGCCTTGTGATCATACACCGAACGATGACCAGCCGGCAAAGGATCGCCTCTCGCCGGCCCAAACCAGATGAACTGCTCACTCATCTCGTGGTCACGGTTCGAACGAACCGATGCGAAGTTTGCGTGTGCACGGAGTGGGAAATACGGTTCTTACGGGATCCCTATGGACGGCCTAATCCCGTCACGACCATTCGCTCTCTCTCGGCAATTGGGTCCTAGACACTCCGCCGTCGCCAATCGAACCCGAGCTGGAGGCTGCAGCTTGCGCTGGTCAATGAGATCGTCACCCGACCGCCAGTCCGATTGGGGATGAAGGGAATATAGAACTGCCGAAAAGTTCCGTCCTCGCGGGCGCTTAGCCGGTACTCGACGCCAGGAATCCGTCCATCGATTTCCTGCGCCGCATCGTTGGTCAGCCGGTACCGCACGGGTTCCCCGGAACGGAATCCGACTGCCGAAATCCGGTAGAACAGCCCGTTGCCGATGATGTCTGCCCGGCAGGTGCCCGTCTCGACCTCGTCGACCAGGCGCCAGCCTCTCGCGATAGTGATGTCTTCGCTCGCAGAAGCCGGGAAGGGCAGTGTGATCGCCAATACTGCCAAGGCGATCTTCGACATGCCGTGCGCTTTGCTCATATGCACCCCCGCGATGGATGCAGCCAGACTAGCACCTGTGGCCAAGGGTGCGGCGCCCAATCTTTGCCTTGCTTAGAAACGGGACAATGCGATGGCCCGAGCTTCCGAAGGGCTTAATGAGGGGCGTATTCAGAAATCGAACGTGCCGGAGAAGATCGGTACGCTTGTCCCCGAAACGCTGGTCCTGATTTCCGGACCGACGCGCCATGCGCGCGCGGCGATCAGGCTGGGACGACCCATCTCCAGCCCCTGGTGCACGGTGAAGTCGATTTCGTCGCCGCCTAGCCGATCGAGCAGCAGGCCGGCCAATGGCGCGTTGGCGCTGCCCGTTGCGGGATCTTCCCAGGTTCCGGCCAGCGGCGCGAACATGCGCGCCCACAGGGTCCGCTCTTCGCGGGCGTAGACGAACAGCGAGAAGCGCCCGTTGAGTTCAGGATAGTCATCGGCGGCGCGATGGAAGGCCGCCAGATCGGGGGTGCAGCGCGCCACGGCGTCGCGTTCGATCTCGGCGAAGATATAGGGATTGCCGCAGGTCGCGAAGATGGGGGCGTGGGTCGTCGCGACGATGTCGCTCGCCGCGATCTGCAGGCATTCGGCGATGCGCTCGTGCGGGAACTCCATGCCCATGACCACCGGCTGCGGGGCCTCGACCGTACCGCCCACAGGCGAGCCGTTCGCATCCCGCGAAAGCGTGACCTTGGCGATGCCGGCGGGGATTTCGAGCCGTGCCATATCGCCATCGATCATGCCCTTCCGTGCCATGACGAATGCGGTTCCGATCATCGGATGGCCCGCGAAGGGCATTTCATGCTTGCGGTTGAATATCCGCACGCGGGCGTCGTTCGCGGGATCGGCGGCACGGAGGACGAAGGTCGTCTCGCTATAGTTCATTTCGGCAGCCAGTGCCTGCATCGTGGCATCGTCGATGGCGTCGGCTTCGACGAACACGGCCAGCGGATTGCCGCCAAAGCGCCGGTCGGTGAACACGTCGACGGTTTCGAAACGCACGGATGCCATGGAACCTCCTCTTGACGAGTGGTTCGGTAGTTGGCAAAAAAACGAAATGCAAGGCGAAAAGATCTATCGTGTCCTGGCCAATGCGCACCGACTGCAGATCCTCGAATGGCTCAAGGACCCGGCCGCCAACTTCCCGCCGCAGGTCGACGGCGACCTGGTGGAAGACGGCGTGTGCGCGGTGCTGATTGCCAAGAAGCTGGGGCTGACACCCTCGACACTCAGCGAGCATATGCGCCTGCTGGTGGAGGCGGATTTCGTCACGCCCAAGCGGATCAAGCAATGGACCTTCTACCGCCGCAATGAGGGGCGGATTGCCGAAATTGGTAAGGCGCTCGCCAACGGTTTGTAGGCGGGTAGGTCTCCAGAAGGGCTGACATTTGGAAACCGGTCGGATCCGCCGTGTAATTTTGACTCTGCGGGGCGTCGGCACGGTGCGGTGACGCACTCTCGACCGCTTGTTACACGTGGTTTGCCGACCAGTGTCCGAAGTGCAATGCAGAGGCCTATCTAGAATATCTAATAATCAACTGATTATTCATAGTCTCACCAAATAACGTTGTGCAATCAACGGCATTGCGGAGAGTAGTATGCTGCGTGCGAGTTTTCTGGCGAAGTACTTGGCGGCGATGGAATCTCCCCTAACGGCTTGCGCCAATGATTGTTCGAGCACAGTCAGGAATGGGTGGTGGCCCTTGGTTCTCCTCGGTGTATTCGTCATGTTCTGGTCGTGGAAGTGGGTCCGTCAAGCTCCTGCGGGGATCGCATTCGAACCGAATGATCCCGCAATGTTAGTCGCGAAAGCAGAGGCAAGGGAGAGCCTTCCGACGTTTTGGCATGCCTATCACCACCCAGATCCGAATGATCGGGAATTCATACTGAAGTTCAATCTCACTCCCGAGAGCGATGCTGAGTTGATATGGGCAACTGACATAGCTGTCCGCGGTGATCGGGTTTTCGGGAGACTTGGCAATCAACCGCTCGCACCAGACTTCCACCAAGGGCAAGAAGTTGAGATTGACCCTGATCAGATCGTAGATTGGTCATACGTCAAGAATGGGGTCGCCCAAGGCCACTTTCAGACAAGAGTGATGATGTCGTATATGCCAAGTCATGTAGTCAAGGAAGCCAAGCAACAATTGGGCTGGGCCGACTGAAGATAAGCAATCTAGCATCGTTGCCGCTGTTGGAGGACATTCGCTTCGGACCTAAAATCAATCGTTCGGCGGCATATCCCAATAACCCAAAGCGGCAACTCGGTTAGCGACCACGATCGCGGGCAATAGGCGGAGTTGTCAGGAAAACTACATGGCCGACGCGACTCGATACACAGGCATGACCGTAGTTGAACGTCTCTTTCATGCTGGTCTGATGGAGGCATTTGATACCGCTGTAAGAGCGAGGAATCGCGCCAAGCTGCTCCACTTGCTCAGGTTGGTGGATATTGAGGATGCCAGGGCTTCTGTGGACATGATACTTAAGGATCCGGAGCGCTATGGCTGGTAGCATGGGGCACTTCACGCCCTTTAGCGGTCGAATTTACCTGACACGAAATACTCTGCGAGCAGGCTGGTTGAAGACGAACCGGTTGCGAGTATCGGTGAAGTGCTGGGCATTGCGGTTATGGTCGAGAGTATGCTGAACCCCTACGCAAGTCGCGCTGAAGCCCTGAGATCGAAGAGTCCTCAGCTGGTCGGGGATTTCGTGCTCTACGCCACCAAAGATGGGGGCAAGCACTGGCCTGCCTGGCCCGGTTGGGGGTGTCTTTGCAGGCTCGGTGAAGGACTCGATCAACCGGGTTATATTGCCTGGCCGCTACTGGAAGAGCCGCTCCAGCCGGGAGATAAGCGCGAAAACGTTGGATTTGTCTTCTTGTCCGCAGAGGGAGCTGACGTCATGCGCAATGCAGGGAAGTTCTACCTATGGGACAGCGGATTGATTGGGGAAGTGTCAGTCGTCGATTAGCGCTCGCTTGCCATCCGAAAAGGCTCAGCCTGGAGTGTCCGCAAGCCTTCACCTTGTATGATCAAACAGTGCGGCACCAGCATCACAAGGGGTGATTGTCTATGTCGCTTTGATCTCTGCTATGAGAGCAATCGCGACAGCTCTGAATTGCGCGCTCGCAAGAAGCTCATCAACAGCTCGGGATATTGCTCGGACACGGCGGCTTGCACCGATGGGCGCTGCATGATGCGATCGCGCCAGGCTGAGGTGCGCGGCAGTCCGTCGGTCACGCCCAGCGGCAACTTTGCCTCGATGACGTCGAAATAGCGCATCGCCGTCGCCCAGACGCCGTCGATCAGGCGGAACTGCTCGCCTTCGAAGAAGGGACCGGCGATTTCGGGCTCGATCCGCTCGAACTTGGTGCGGATCTCTGCGCGCTTCGCTTCGAACGCCGCCGCGTCGGGCGCATTGTAGAGGCCGGCGATCGCATTGAGCAGGGTCGAGCCGAACTCGATCCAGCTCCGCTGCCGCGCGCGTGCCAGCGGGTCGGTGAGGTGGAGCGCGGGGGCTGCGGTCTCGTAGAGGTATTCGGCGATCACCTGGCTCTCGAACAGGGCCGTGCCATCCACTTCGAGCACAGGGGTCTTGCCCAAGGGCGAGATTGCCAGGAACCAGTCGGGCTTGTTGCCGAGGTCGATGTCGACCCGTTCGAACGGCACGCCCGCCTCCAGCATCACGATCGCGGCGCGTTGAACATAGGGGCAAAGCTTGTGGCTGATAAGGCGCATTTCGGTCACTCGTTGAATTTAGATGCATTTGCATATAAATATGGAAGAGGCGACGACAAGGGGTGGGGCGTCTTGGTTGGGAATGACCAGTTGGCGGATGGCGATTCGGCGAGGGCGTGGCCCGCGGTCGTCCGGGCTTACCAGGATGTTCGGCGCGATGCGGAAGCCGCGCTCAGGCGCCACGGGCTGAAGTCTCTCGAGGAATATGACGCGCTGCTCGAACTGCGCAGGGCTGCGCGGCCGCTCTCGCTATCCGAACTGGAGGCCGAAACGCTGCTGCGGCAGTACCAGATTTCGCGCCTTGTCGACCGGCTCGAGGCGAGGAGATTGGTGGAACGCGCGGTGGCGCCCGACGATGGCCGATCGCGCCTCGTGACGCTGACCAAGGCCGGCCGACTGACCCAGAAAGCGGCAGGGCGCGCCTATGCCGAAGTGCTCGACAAGCGCTTCGCAAACCGGCTGGCCAACGACGAGCTTTCGATGCTTCGGCGGTTACTTCTGCGCGTAGGCGCCGATTGAGTCCTTATCATTACTTGTTTGCCCGGAGCGTGGCCGCTAAGCCGCGCGTCAACCAACCCACTTCGTCAGGTTTTCTGCATGCCCCTGTCTTCCATGAAACGCGTCCTGCTCAAGCTCTCGGGCGAGGTGCTGATGGGCGACCAGCAGTTCGGGATCGACCCGGCCTTCGTGCTGGAACTGGCGAAAGAGGTGAAGGCGGCCAAGGACACCGGGCTCGAGATTTGCCTCGTCATCGGCGGTGGCAACATCTTCCGCGGCATGGCCGGGGCGGCGCAGGGCATGGACCGTGCACAGGCCGACTACATGGGCATGCTCGCCACGGTGATGAACGCGCTGGCGATGCAGAGCGCGCTCGAGCAGATCGGCGTCCAGACCCGGGTGCAGAGCGCGGTGCAGATGGACCAGGTGTGCGAGCCGGTGATCCGCCGCCGGGCCGAGCGGCACCTCGAAAAGGGGCGTGTCGTCATCTTCGCGGCTGGCGTCGGCGCCCCCTATTTCACCACCGATAGCGGTGCCGCCCTGCGGGCCGCCGAGATGAACTGCGACGCGCTGCTCAAGGGCACCAGCGTCGATGGGGTCTATGACAGCGATCCGAAGAAGAACCCGGACGCAAAGCGCTTTGACACAGTGAGTTACGGCAAGGTCCTGGCGGATGATCTGAAGGTCATGGATGCCAGCGCCGTGGCGCTGTGTCGCGACAACAACATTCCGATCGTGGTCTTCTCGATCCGCGAGAAGGGCAATCTTGCCCGGGTCATCGCGGGCGAGGGCGTGCAAACGGTCGTCACCAACTGAGCAGAACGGAAGAATAGAGGAAGCCGACATGGCCAAGTACGACAAAGCCGATATCGAGCGCCGCATGAAGGGCGCTGTGGAGAGCCTCAAGGGCGATCTCGGCGGGCTGCGCACCGGGCGCGCCAACACCAGCCTGCTCGATCCCGTGGTGGTCGAAGTCTATGGCGCGATGATGCCGCTCAACCAGATCGCCACCGTCTCCGCCCCCGAGCCGCGCATGCTCAGCGTGCAGGTGTGGGACAAGTCGAACCTGACCGCGGTGGAGAAGGGGATCGCTAAGGCCAATCTCGGCCTCAACCCGATGATCGACGGCCAGACGCTGCGCCTGCCGTTGCCTGACCTGACTGAGGAACGTCGCAAGGAGCTCGCCAAGCTGGCTGGCAACTATGCCGAGCAGGCCAAGATAGCGATCCGCAACGTCCGCCGCGACGGCATGGAAGCGCTCAAGGAAGATGAGAAGAAGAAGGAAATCTCCGAGGACGAGCGCAAGCGGTCCGAGGACGACGTCCAGAAACTGACCGACAAGTATGTCGCGGAAGCGGACGCGGCGGCCCAGGCCAAGGAAAAGGAAATCCTGAGCCAGTAAGCGGCTCGGGGTTGGCAAGAACATAATGAGCGGGGAAGGGCAGCACGCACGGCACGTCGCCATCATCATGGATGGCAACGGTCGCTGGGCGAAGCGCAAGCACCTGCCGCGCGCCATGGGGCATCGCAAGGGCGTAGAGGCGGTGCGCGAGCTGGTGCGCAGCCTTAGAGACACCTCGATCGAATGCCTGACGCTCTACGCTTTCAGCAGCGAGAACTGGAAGCGACCCGAGGACGAGGTCGACGATCTGATGAACCTGATGCGCAAGTTCATCAAATCGGACCTGCCCGAATTCATCGCCAACGACGTGAAGCTGCATATCCTTGGCGATTGGCAGGCGCTCGCACCCGACATCGTGGAGATGCTGGAGGACGCGCTGGAGCAGACCAGCAAGGGCTCGCGCACTCTGGCGGTGGCGCTGAATTACGGTTCGCAGGCGGAAATCGTGCAGGCCGCTCGCAAGGCGGCTGCTGCCGGTGAGATCACCGTGGAGAGCCTCGCCGCCAACCTCTTTTCGGCTCCGCTCCCCCCGCTCGACCTGCTGATCCGCACCAGCGGTGAGGTGCGCCTGTCCAATTTCCTCTTGTGGCAGGCGGCCTATGCCGAGATGATCTTCACCGATGTCCTGTGGCCGGACTTCACGCCCGACCACCTCAAACAGGCACTCGAGGATTTCGCCAACCGGGAGAGGCGCTTTGGGGGACGCTGAGACAATCGCCGCAGCCGCGCCGCGCAAGAACGCGGACCTTCCTGTACGAGTCGCTTCGGCGGCGGTCATGCTCGCGGTGGCAATCGGCGCGCTGATCGCAGGTGATCCCTGGCTCGACCTGTTCATCGGTGCCGTGGTGCTTGTGGGCTTCGGAGAGCTTGTCCGATTGGTGTGGAAGGCGACCCCCAACCTTGCGTTGCGGCTGGGAGGGATCGCCTTCGGGGTAGCCTATATGGGTATTGCCGGCCTGGTCATGAGCCGTTTGCCCGTCCCGCTGGTGATCGGGCTCGTCGGCACGGTGATCTGCATCGATACCTTCGCCTATTTCACCGGCCGTGCGCTGGGCGGACCCAAAATCGCCCCCTCCATCAGCCCGTCGAAGACCTGGGCGGGCCTGTTGGGTGCCATCATCGGGGCAACGCTATGGTTGGTAATCTGGGTTGCCGCCGTGCGCTATCCGATGACTGGCAGCATGCTGCCGCAGTTCGACATGATCGATATGAGCCAGATACTCTTCATCGGCCCGCTTGCCGCCGTCTGCGCACAGGCGGGTGATTTCTTCGAGAGCTGGCTCAAGCGCAAGGCCGGGGAGAAAGACTCCTCGCAGCTCATCCCGGGCCATGGTGGGGTATTCGATCGTATCGACGGGATGATTCCGGCCGCGCTGCTGGCAGGCGCGTTGCTGGGCGGCGCCGGATGACCCGCTCGATATCCATCCTCGGCGCAACCGGTTCGGTCGGGGCGTCAACGCTCGACCTGATCCGTCGCAATCGCGCCGATTGGCGGGTCGTCGCGCTGACCGCCAATGGCAATGTCGCCGAACTCGCCGCATTGGCCCGCGAGTTTGCCGTTGAAGTGGCGGTGGTCGCCGATGAGAAGCGCCTGGGCGATTTGCGCGAAGCGCTCGCGGGTACGGGTATTGTGGCGGCAGCAGGACGCGACGCGCTGTGTGAGGCAGCTTCCCGTCCGGTGGACATGACGGTCGCCGCGATCGTCGGTTGTGCGGGCCTTGGGCCTGTGATGGCCGCGATTGAGCAGGGCGGCACTATCGCGCTCGCCAACAAGGAAGCGTTGGTTTCCGCCGGCGACGTGATGACCGCGGCAGTGGCAAGGCACGGCGCCACGCTGTTGCCTGTGGACTCGGAGCACAATGCGATCTTCCAGTGCCTTGCGGGTAGCCGGATCGGGGACGTCCGCTGGATCACTTTGACCGCCAGCGGTGGCCCCTTGCGCCTGGTCGAAGATCTCAGCGCAGTGACACCGGAGCAGGCGATCGCACACCCGAATTGGGACATGGGCGCCAAGATCAGCGTCGATAGCGCGACCATGTTCAACAAGGGCCTCGAACTGATCGAGGCGCATCACCTGTTTCCCGTCGGTCTCGACCGGATACGCATCGTTGTGCACCCGCAAAGTGTGATTCACTCGATGGTCGAATACCGCGATGGCTCGACGCTGGCGCAGCTCGGCCCATCCGATATGCGTGTACCCATCGCTTCGTGCCTGGCCTGGCCACAGCGGATGGACACGCCATGTGCGCCGCTCGATCTCGCCGCCATCGGTGAATTGACCTTTTTCGCTCCGGACGAAGTGCGCTTCCCCGCGACCCGCCTGGCGCGAGAGGCGGCCGAAGCGGGTGGGGCGGCGCCGGCCGTACTCAACGCCGCGAACGAAGTGGCCGTCGCCGCCTTTCTCGCACGTAAGATTCCGTTCAGCCGTATTGCCGTATTGGTAGAGCGTGTGCTGGACGACCGCAGCTTTTCCTCAGCGCCCGGGTCCCTTGAAGAGGTTCTGGGCGTTGACGCAGAGGCGCGCATGCGGGCCACCGAATTGTTGGAGCTAGCCTGACCTTGGACCTGACCTTGCCCCTGTGGGTTTACTACGTGATCGGCTTCCCGCTGCTGTTGGGACCATTGGTGACGGTGCACGAACTCGGCCACTATCTCGTCGGCCGCTGGTTCGGCGTGCATGCGGAGGCTTTCTCTATCGGTTTCGGTAAGGAAATCTGGGGTTTCACGGACAAACGTGGTACGCGCTGGAAACTCGCGCTGCTTCCGCTTGGCGGCTATGTCCAGTTCAAGGGCGATATGAACCCGGCGAGCATTCCCGATGCCGAGGCGATTGCCAATGCCACCGTCGACGAACGCGTGGGCAGCTTCCATCACGCCGCGCTTTGGAAACGGGCGCTGATCGTCTTTGCCGGACCTGCGACCAATATCCTGCTGACGCTGGCAATCTTTGCCAGCTTCTTCGCTTTCTTCGGCAAGCCGGTTCCTGCCGATGCCGAACAGCAGCTTACCATCTCCACCTTTGCCGAGCAGTCGCCGGCCCGCGAGGCGGGACTGAAGGTAGGGGATCGCATCGTATCGATCGATGGTGAGGCAGTGCACGGCTTCCGCGATGTGCAGGATGCGATCCTGCTCTATCCTGGGCGGACCCTGGACATCACGGTACTGCGCGGTGGTACGGAGCTGACCATTCCCGTTACTGCGGGTAGCCACGAGATTACCGACAAATTCGGCAATGTTTCGCGCATTGGGCTGGTCGGTATCGCGGCGACGGATGCGACCTATGCTTACGAGCCGCAGGGGCTGGTTTCGAGCCTCGGTCTCGCGGTCGACCACTCGCTCGGGATCGTCGATATGATGGTGACCGGCATCGGCCAGATCGTCAGCGGCGAAAGGTCGGTCAAGGAACTCGGCGGACCGGTCAAGATCGCCAAGTATTCGGGTGAACAACTGAGCCTGGGGTCGCTCGCCTTCATCAACTTCGTGGCGCTGATCTCGCTTAATTTGGCATTCATCAACCTGCTGCCAATCCCGGCTCTCGACGGCGGGCACCTGGCTTTCTACGCGGCGGAAGCGGTCCGTCGGAAGCCAGTCGGTCCGCGCGGTCAGGAAGTGGCGTATCGTGCCGGCGTGGCCCTCGTGCTCATGCTTATGATCTTCGTCACTGTGAACGACCTGGCGGGTCTCCCGGTATTCGGGAAATAGCCGGGGAAAGGAAAGGCGAGGGGTCGGCAAATCGCTGCAGCAATGCTTGATTGGCGGGGTCGCATCGGGCAGGGGACGCACAGGCTGCCCCATACCGTGTGGCCTGACGCCGGTTCGGGGCAGCTGCCTGCCGGGTCTTCGAGATTTTGAAGAGGACGGGGATCCCCTTGTCGATGACTGATTTTGCATCTGCTGCCGCGCGTCGCACCACCCCTCATGCGCGGCTGGCAATCGCCTTGCTGGCTGGGACCATGCTGGCGGGTGTGCCGCAGATCGCGGCAGCTCAAGAAGAGAGTGAGGAAGCCGCAGCGCCCGCTCCCGTTCCGCAACAGGACACGGTGCGTACGATCGCTGTGATCGGAGCGCAGCGTCTCGAGCCGCAGACGATCCTGTCTTATATCAGGCTGCGGGTAGGCGACACCTGGACTCAGGCCCTTGGTGACCAGGTCCTCAAGGACCTTTACGCTACCGAACTCTTCTCGACCGCCAGTGTGGTCAACAACAGCGGTGATGTAGTAATCACCATTGTTGAGAACCCGGTGATCAACCGCATCATCCTCGAAGGCAACAAGCGGCTCAAGAACGACAAGATCCTGCCCGAAATCAGGCTTTCGCCGCGGCAGATCTTCACCCGTTCCAAGGTTCGCGCCGACGTGGCCCGCATCATCGAGCTGTACAAGCGCCAGGGGCGTTTTGCCGCGACGGTCGAACCAAAGATGGTGGAGCTGAGCCAGAACCGCGTCGACATCGTTTACGAGATCAACGAAGGACCGAAGTCCAAGGTCCGCCAGATCAACATCATCGGTAACGAGAAGTTCTCCGATGGCGACCTGCGCGGGGAAATGCTGACCAAGCAGGCGCGGTTCACGAGTTTCTTCAGTTCGAACACCAGCTACGACCCTGACCGCCTTGCCTTCGACCAGCAGAAGCTGCGCCAGTTCTACCTGACCGAAGGTTACGCCGATTTCCGCGTCGTCTCGGCTGTGGCCGAGCTGACGCCTGACAAGCGCGACTTCATCATCACCTACGTGATCGAAGAGGGCGAGCGCTACAAGTTCGGCGACGTGAAGGTCGAAAGCCAGATCCGCGACTTCGACAGTGAAGCGATGACCGGTCGGTTGGCGATGACGGGAGGCGACTGGTACGATGCCAAGGCGGTCGAGGATACTGTCGAGCAGCTGACCGAGTTGGCCGGAACCTTCGGCTACGCCTTTGCCGACATCAGCCCCGAGTTCAATCGCAACCCCGAAACGCTGACGATGGACGTGACCTACGTCCTGCGCGAGGCGCCGCGCGTCTACGTCGAGCGGATTGACGTCAACGGCAACACGCTGACGCAGGACAAGGTTGTCCGCCGTGAGTTCCGTGCCGCGGAAGGCGATGCCTTCAACTCACTCGCGATCAGACGCTCGACCGCGCGCATCAATTCTCTCGGCTTCTTCCAGGAGAATTTCGAGATCAACCAGGTCGAAGGCAGCCAGCCCGACCGGATCGTGCTCGAAGCGAATGTGGAAGAGCAGGCCACGGGTGAACTCCAGCTGTCCGCTGGCTTCAGCTCGCTCGAAAGCTTCATCCTTGCCGGCTCGATCCGCCAGCGCAATTTCCGTGGGCGCGGCCAGACGATTGGGCTCAGCCTCAACTACTCGCGCTATTCGCGTTCGGCTCAGATCAGCTTCACCGAGCCATACGTGTTCGATCGCAACATTTCGCTCGGTTTCGACGTCTATCGCCGCGACTACAACAGCTTCAATTTCCGCAATAGCCAGCGGAACACCACGTTCGAGCAGGCCACGACGGGGTTCTCTCTTCGTGCAGGTGTTCCGGTGACCGAGTACGTGTCGGCAATCGGCAGCTATACCTTCAATTACGATGACGTTACGCTGGGGCGGGAGTACTTCAGCGATCGTGATGGCGACGGGGTGTTTACCTGCGATCCGATCATCGCCGGCCGTTATCTGTGCGAAGCTATTGGCAACCGGGTAAGTTCGATTATCGGCCTGACACTGGCTTACGATACACTCGACAGCCGCCTGCGTCCGTCGCGCGGTGAGACTGCAAGCATCACTACTGAATTTGCGGGCCTAGGTGGGTCGGTTAAATACCTGCGTGCCAGGACGCGTGCGGCAAAGTACTGGTCTGTCGGTTCGGGATTCATTTTCTCGGTAACTGGCGAGGGCGGCTACATCCATGGACTTGGTGGGAGCGATACTCCCGGTACCGACTCCGTTCGCCTGACGGATCGCTTCCAGCTCGGTGAACCGCAGATTCGTGGCTTCGACATTCGCGGCATTGGCCCACGCGTCGTTCGTTTGCAGTATGTCGATGACGACAATGATGCGACAACACCGGACGTTCCGCAGTCGATTGAAGAGGCCCTCTCTGGTCGTCGTCGTATCGACGACGCGCTCGGCGGACGTGCGTACTATTTGGGGCGTGCCGAACTGGAGCTTCCGCTCGGATCCGGCGCGCGCGAACTGGGCCTGCGTCCGTCGATCTTCTTCGATGTTGGATCGTTGTTCAAGGTGACGAGGCCGATCCTGCAAGACTTCCCCTTGGGGATTCAGGAACAGGATGCCAATGGCAATCTGATCTACCTGCAGCGCAGCGTCGATGATCGGGGTAACGATGTGATTCTTCGTGTCGCCAACCCCACCGCGCCGGATGGTAGCGCAAACTCGCCGTCGTACATATCCGGGACGAACTTCAAGGAGGTGTTCGTTGGCGACAGCCCGTCCCCGCGCGTCTCGATCGGCATCGGCGTGAACTGGAATTCGCCTTTCGGGCCGTTCCGGATCGACTTTTCCAAGGTGCTCAAGAGCCAGACCGGCGATGACACCAAACGCTTTTCCTTCAACGTAGGGACCCAGTTCTGATGACTTCCAAGACCAACATTCTTTCGGCCGTCGCGCTTGCCGGCGCCGCCTTAATCGCCGTTCCCGCTTCGGCACAGGTTGCAGGCATTGCGACCAGCAGCCCCGAAGCCGTGATCGTCCGCTCGCAGGCTCGGATCAACGCCTACCAGCAGATCGAGACGCAGTATGCCGCGCAGATCCAGCAGGTCCGCACGCTGCGTCAAGAAGCCGCGACGCTCCAGCAGAGCCTCGACACCAACAAGGACGGCCAGCTTTCGCAGCAGGAAGTCCAGGCCAATCCCACCGTGGTGCAGCAGATCCAGCAGAAGGAACAGGCGATCCAGACGGCTTCGCAGCCGATCGTGCTTGCCCAGACCTACGCGATCGAGCAGCTGATCAACGACTACGCTAACGTCCAGCAGCAGGTGATCAACCAGAAGAAGATCCAGATCATGCTGACGCCCGATGCGATCCAGTGGGCACCGGAGGTGGTCAACGTGACCGATGACCTGGTCAACGTGCTCAACCAGCGCGTCCCTGCCGTCCAGATCACGCCGCCGGCAGACTGGCGCCCGCGCCAAGAATCGCTCCAAACGCAGCAGACCGTTTCGCAGGTCATCCTGCAGGTCGCCCAGCAACAGGCCGCCCAGCAAGCTGCGCAACAGCAGCAGCCGACTGGTCGCTAAGCGCGAACGAACAGGGGCAGGAAGATGAGCGATTCCGGTTTCGACGTCGTCGAGGTGCTGAAGCGCCTGCCGCACCGCTACCCCCTGCTCCTGGTCGACCGCGTCAAGGAACTCGTTCCCGACGAACGTATCCATGCGGTCAAGGCGGTCAGCTTCAACGAGGATTTCTTCCAGGGGCACTTTCCCGGCGCACCGATCATGCCCGGTGTGCTCCAGATCGAGGCGCTGGCGCAGGCTGCCGGCGTGCTCGCGGTGGAGAGCCTCGGGCTCGCGGGTTCGGGCAAGCTGGTCTATTTCATGGCGATCGAGAACGCCAAGTTCCGCGCGCCGGTGACACCGGGCGTGCTGCTCGATCTCAAGGCCAGCTTCGTCCAGAAGCGTGCGCGGGTGTGCAAGTTCGCGGGCGAGGCTTCGGTCGAGGGCAAAGTCACCTGTGAAGTCAGCTTCACCGCGATGATCGCCGACGCTCCCGAATAAGGTTGCCAACTTGGGCGCTCGCCGCTATGCGCGCGCCTTTCCCATTCACAGCTGGACCGGTCGGAACCGTTCCGAAGCTAGAAGGACGCTTATCATGAAGGCCGAAGGGCACCCCGACTATCACATGATCACGGTCAAGATGACCGATGGTACCGAATTCCAGACCCGCTCGACCTGGGGCAAGGAAGGCGACACGCTCGCGCTCGAAATCGACCCGACCAGCCACCCGGCCTGGACTGGTGGTCGCCAGCAGCTGCAGGAAGGTGGCCGCGTTGCCGCGTTCAACAAGCGTTTCGGTGGTCTTTCGCTCAAGAAGTAAGCTTCTCACGCGATCAAGAAATCAGGGAAGGGCGGTCCATGGGGCCGCCCTTTCTCGTTTCGCCAGGCCTATTCTGCGCAATTAATGCAGCGGGTGGCAATTGGGCGAGCTTCCAGTCGGGCACGGCCGATGGGTCCCCCGCAGGATGCGCAGGTCCCATAGGTTCCATTGTCGATCCGCAGCAGCGCGGCTCGAATCTGCGCAATTTCCTGTCTCAATACGTCGTCGACCCCGGCCAGCGCTTCATCGTCTGCCAGATCGATGGCCTGTTCGCTCGAATCGGCTTCCAGCGGGTGGCGCAGGTCGTCTTCGACAGCCTCTGCGCGTTCAAGCAGGTCGTCCATGCGCTTGCGCAGTATCTCGGCCAAATCTGAATAGTCGGTCATCACCACCCCCAGGGTTTCTCGCGATACCACTTGGTTATCACGTATTTCAGTCCTTTGCGCACCTTCATCCCGTGATGGATGGTGTTGGGATTGCCTCGTCCATCAGGGTGTCGGTTATTCCAGCATAGCAGCTTGCCAGCTTCCGGCTGGAAGATCTTGCCAACTGCCTTGAACCGTGTCGCACCCCCGGCCTCCACGTCATTGAGATAGATCATGAATGTCCAGGTGCGCTGCCCGGCAATCGAGCAGTATTTGGTCCAGTCGGCGCCGCCCGGGTTGAAATAGTCGCAATGGGCCTTGAACTCCTGGCCTATCGCATAGCGCTGACCCTGGACGGGTTCTCCATGGCTCGGGTCGATGCCATTGAGCGCCTCCAGCAGGCTTTCGAGCCTCTCGACCACCGGTAGCCCTGCTTCGAGATCGCAGGTCTCGCTGGTTCGGAAATAACGGTCATCCCCCGCATCGGCGAGGGTCGAGGGGCGACGGTCCTGTTCGATCAGTTCCATCAACTCGCGGCACAGGTCCTGCGACAGGAAGTTGCGCAGCTGGAACAGCTCGACCTTGTCGCTGGGCACCCGCTGCATGTCACTGCGCGCGAGGAGTCGTTCTGCCGAAGATTCGCCGGGCCCCATCGAACGCGAGGATAGACGTCTGTCGGAGCTCGCGAAAGATAGTTACGTCGCGCGTGATCTGTGCGCTTTTTCACTTCCCATTTAGGACGTGTTGTGCAACAGGCCCTCGCCGCTGCGGCAAGCGGGTTGACGCCCGCCCAGCCGCGCGTATCAGGCCCCCTTCCCGGACGGTTCCGGGGGCATGTGGCGATCGTAGCTCAGTTGGTTAGAGCGCCGGTTTGTGGTACCGGAGGTCGCGGGTTCGAACCCCGTCGATCGCCCCATCTTCCCCCCGATTTAACCGCTCATCACGAGGAATTGGGGCAAGAGCTATGACGGCTTTCTGGACCGAAGCGGATTTCGACGATCACGAGCTGGTGGAGGTCGTGCGCGACCCCAAGAGCGGCCTGACCGCGATTATCGCGCTTCATTCGACATATCTCGGCCCCGGCGCTGGCGGGACCCGCTTCTGGCACTACGCCAATCCTGCAGACGCGATGCGCGACGCGCTGCGCCTGTCACGCGGGATGAGCTACAAGAATGCCATGGCAGGCCTGCCGATGGGCGGAGGGAAGGCCGTCATTCTCGCTGACAAGGACCGTACCAAGAGCCCCGAACTGCTTGCGGCCTTTGCCGATGCGGTTCAGGCGCTGGGCGGCAAATACGTAACTGCCGAGGACGTCGGTATTTCCGAAGCCGACATGGCGGCCGTGGCGCAACGTACCCAATACGTATCGGGCCTGCCGGTCGAGGGTGAGGATACGGCGGGCGGCGATCCCGGTCCGTTCACCGCACTCGGCATTTTCCTCGGCATCAAGGCCGCGGTGAAGCACAAGCTGGGCAAGGATAGCGTCGAGGGTGTCCACGTCGCGATCCAGGGTACCGGCAGCGTCGGCGGCGGTGTAGCCCGCCTGCTGGCGAAAGAAGGCGCGCGGCTTACGCTTTCGGACATCCACATGGACCGTGCAGAGGCCCTTGCAACCGAGCTTGGCGCCGACACAGCCGCGCCTGAAGCGATCATGTCGGTCGCCTGCGATGTCTTCAGCCCCAACGCCCTTGGCGCGATTCTCGACGACGAGGGGATTGCCCGCCTCGACTGCCAGATCGTCGCCGGTGGCGCGAACAACCAGCTTCGTCGCCCGGAGCATGGCCCCATGCTGGCCAAGCGCGGTATCCTCTACGCTCCCGATTACGTCATCAATGCAGGCGGGATCATTTCGGTGACGCTCGAATACCTGTGCCGCAACGAGCAGGCGCCTTGCGACATCAACGAAGTGCGCAAGCGGATCGCCCAGATCCCGGGCCGTCTCGAGACGATCTGGACGGAAAGCGACGCCAGCGGCGCTTCTCCAGACCAGGTCGCGGACCGCATGGCGCAGGAGCTCATTGGGCGCTGATTTGCCGGTTAGCCGTTGGAGCATGGCATTAGGCCATTGTTTCCAGCGCCAAGCACTGCCAAAGCGGCGACCGGACAGGTAATCGATGCACGGCTTCGCCAACCCCAAACGCTTTCTTTCCCTTGCAGGCTGGTTGACCCCGCTCCTTTTGGCGAGTGGATTGCTGGTCAGCGCGGGTGCGCTCTGGTGGGGGCTGACCCGCGTCCCGCCCGATCGTTTGATGGGCGAGACCGTTCGCATCCTGTTTCTCCACGTCCCCACGGCATGGCTGGGTATGGGCGGCTGGACCGCGATAGCGATCTCGAGCCTGGTGTTCCTGGTCTGGCGGCATCCGCTGGCGGCGCTCGCCGCGCGTGCCGCGGCCGTACCCGGCCTGGTCTTCACCATCATCTGCCTTGCCACCGGATCGATCTGGGGGCGGCCGACCTGGGGTAAATGGTGGGTCTGGGACGGGCGACTGACCAGCATGCTGGTGCTGGCGTTTCTCTACGTCGCCTATATCGCGCTGGCGCAGGCGGCTGAACGCGAAGGCGTAAGCCCGCGCATCCCGGCGATTTTCGGCCTGCTGGGTGCAATCAACATCCCGATCATCAACCGCAGCGTGGTGTGGTGGAATTCGCTTCACCAGCCGCCCAGCATCACCATGGGCAAGAGCGCGATCGATCCAACCTTCCTCAATCCCCTGCTGATTGCCGTGCTCGGTTTCTCGCTGCTGTTCGGGGGGGTGGTGCTGGCCCGCATGCGGGCGTTGCTCGCCGACATCCAGGCTGATGCACGATTGCGCCGCAAAGCGATGGAGACGGCCTGATGCGCGAAGCACTGGACCAGTGGAATTTCGTCGTTGCCGCCTACGTAATTGGGGTAGTCAGTACGCTGGCCATGGTCGCCTGGAGCTGGATCGATATGAAGCGCGCCGAAAAACGCCGCGAGGAGGCACGACGGAAGTGAGCCAGATGAAAGCCAAGCACCAGCGGCTCGTACTGGTTACTCTCGCGCTGGTCGCGATTATCGGGGCGGGGCTGCTCGCCGTGTATGCGCTGCGCAACCAGGCGAGCTACTTTTATCTCCCCGAACAGATGCTCGCCGACCCGCCGCAGCCGGGGCAGGCGGTTCGCCTTGGCGGAATGGTCGAAGTGGGTTCGCTGAAGACCGACCCTGACGGCGTGACGATGCACTTCATGGTCACTGGCAAGGATGATTCGCGTGTCCCGGTCCGTTTCAGCGGAATTGCCCCGGATCTCTTCGTCGAGGGATCCGGCGTCGTTGCGGAAGGAAAGCTCGGCGCCGACGGGACCTTCGTCGCCGACAACCTGCTCGCGAAGCATGACGAGAACTATGTCCCCAGGGAACTTGAGGGGATGAACGAGCATCAGGCCGCCAAGATGGCCGAGGAAACCACGGTCGGCCTCAAGTGATTGCAGAACTCGGTCTTGCTGCCCTGTGGCTCGCTGCAGCGCTCGCTGCGCTGCAACTAGTGGCGGGTTTCCTGGCGGCACGCGCCGATGGCGAAACTGAGCTTGCGGCGCTGATCCGGCCGGCGGCCGTGGTGCAGGGCGCCCTTGCAGCCGTCGCATTCGCCATGCTGATCTGGCTGTTCGCAATCACCGACCTCTCGGTGAAGCTGGTGGCGGCCAATTCGCACTCAATGAAGCCGCTGGTGTTCAAGATCGCCGGCGCCTGGGGCAACCACGAAGGTTCGATGCTGTTGTGGGTGACGGTCATGGCACTGGCCGGAGCGCTCATCGCGCTGGTCGAACGGCGCCTGCCCGAACGGACAATGCAGGCGACGCTTGCCGCACAAGGCGTTGTATCGCTAGGATTTTATGCCTTCCTGTTGTTCAGCTCGAACCCGTTCGAGCGCTTGCCGATTCCGGCTGCGGAAGGTCAGGGGCTCAACCCGCTGCTGCAGGATCTCGGCCTCGCCTTCCACCCGCCGACACTCTACCTCGGATACGTCGGACTTTCCGTGGCCTTCAGCTTCGCCGTGGGTGCATTGATCACGCGACAGGTCACTTCCGAATTCGCGCGCGCCATGCGGCCATGGGTGCTCGGTGCCTGGGTTTTCCTGACGATCGGCATTACCGCCGGTTCCTACTGGGCATACTACGAGCTCGGCTGGGGTGGCTGGTGGTTCTGGGACCCGGTCGAGAACGCGTCTTTGATGCCCTGGCTTGCCGCGACGGCACTCCTCCATTCGGCCAGTGTGCTGGCCAGCCGCGATGCGCTGCGTACCTGGACGATCATGCTCGGCGTGGTTGCCTTCTCGATGAGCATGGTCGGAACCTTCCTCGTGCGTTCGGGCATTCTGACCAGCGTCCATGCCTTCGCCGTCGATCCCGAACGCGGGAGCTTCATCCTGGCGCTGCTGGCACTTTACATCGGTGGTGCGTTGCTGCTGTTCGCACTGCGTGCGAGCACGATCAGTGAGGGCGAACGGTTCACCGTCGCCAGTCGCGAAGGGGCACTGGTGTTCAACAACGTCATGCTCAGCGCGATCCTGGCGATCGTGCTGCTTGGCACGCTCTACCCGCTGGTGACCGAGGCCTTCGACGTGCGCGTTTCGGTCGGGCCGCCCTATTTCAACCCAGTCGGCGCGATCTTCGCGGTACCGATGCTGGTGGTGATGACCGTCGGCCCGCTGCTGCGCTGGCGGCAGGACCGGCTGGAGCGCGTGCGCAACGAGGTGGCGCTGGTCGCCGCGCTGATGCTGGCGGCACTGGTGCTGTTCAGCCTGCTTGCCAGCGTGTCTTTGCTGCCGCTGCTTGGCCTGGCGCTGGGCATCGGGGTTGGCGTTGCCAGTATTCTGCCGCTGCGCGGACGCAAGCTCACGCGGGTTCCCCTGGCGACCTGGGGCATGGTTGTGGCGCATTTCGGCATCGCCGTGGCGCTGCTCGGCATGGCCAGCGAAAGCGCTTTTTCGACCGAGAGACTCGCGGCGGTGCAAGTGGGCGAGGCAACCACGGTCGGTCCGTGGGCGATCACGCTTGAAGGCGTGGAGCCGGTTGCCGGACCCAATTGGACCGCGCTCGAGGGCCGCATTGCCGCGCGCTATGACGGTGGTGAGCCCACGGTTATCGATCCGCAGGCGCGCAGTTTCTGGGCGCCACCGCAACAGACCACCGAAAGTGCCCTGATAACCCGCTGGAACGGCCAGCTTTACGCCGTGGTCGGCGACCAGGCAACCGATGGCCGCTGGCAGTTGCGGCTGTGGTGGAAACCCTTCGTGACGCTGATCTGGTACGGCGGCCTGCTGGTGGCGCTTGGTGGCGTTCTCGCCTTGGTTGGCCGGGTGTTGAGCGATCTCAAGCGCCGACACGTGGTCAAGCGCATGGCGGAACGGCGCAAGGAACAGGAGGCGCTGTCATGAGCTGGCGCCTGTGGATCCCGTTGCTGCTGTTTTCCGGCTTCCTGGGCCTTGCGGCCTACCAGCTGACACAGCCGAAGGACGAATTCGTCGAGAGCCGCATGATCGGCCAGCCGCTTCCCTATTTCGACCTGCCGGCCGCTGCCGATGGACTGGTCGGCGCGAAGAATGCGGATTTCGCCGACGGCAAACCGCGCCTGCTCAATATCTGGGCGAGCTGGTGCGTCCCCTGCATCGCCGAGGCTCCACAGCTGGAAGCGCTGAAGCAATCCGGTGTCGAGATCGTCGGCATTGCGATCCGCGACCGGCCCGAAGACGTCACCCGTTTCCTGGGCCAATACGGCAATCCCTATGTCGCCGTAGGTCGCGACGACCTGTCCGAAGTCCAGCTGGCGATCGGCTCCTCCGGCGTTCCGGAGACCTTTGTGATCGATGGCAAGGGTGTGATCCGCTACCAGCACATCGGCGATATCCGCGCCGGCGATGTCCCCACGCTGCTCGCCAAGCTGCAGGAGGCCGCACAATGATCGGGCGCATTTTCGCGGTACTGATGCTGGCCCTGGCGGTTCCTCTCGCGGCGCAGGACACCATGCCGCCGGCACCCTATGCCTATCGCCAGCTCGACGATCCGGCGCAGGAGGCCGCGGCGCAGGAATTGATGGAGACGCTGCGCTGTCTCAAGTGCCAGTCGCAGTCGATTGCCGATAGCGATGCCCCGATGGCTGGCGACATGCGCCACCAGGTTCGCATCCGCATCGCCGCGGGCGAAGAGCCTGAGGCCATCCGCCTGTGGCTGATGCAGCGTTATGGCGATTATGTCAGCTACAAGCCCGAAGTCAGCGCAAGCACCTGGCCACTGTTCGCGGTGCCGCTGCTGCTGGCACTGGTCGCGGGCATGATCCTGTTGCGCCGCTTCAGGGGGCGCGCATGACCTGGGTGCCGATCCTTGCGCTCGCGGCGTTGACCTTTGTCGGGGCGATCTTCCTGCTGAAGTTGCCGCGCACGGTGTGGATGCTGTTCGCTGCCGGCTTGCTGTTCGGCTTGGCTGGATACGCCTTGCAGGGCTCGCCGGGTCTGCCCTCCGCGCCGGCTTCGGGTGCCGTCGAGCAATCGGCAGAGACCGGGGAACTGCTGGTGCAGGCGCGGCGGGAATTCTATCCCGAGGGCCAGCTTCCGTCGCGTTTCGTCGTTACGGCAGACGCCTTTGCGCGGCGCGGGCAGTTCGAACAGGCGGCGAATTTCCTGCGCAACGCGGTTTTGGAGAATCCCAACGACGGCGAGGCCTGGCTGGCGCTTGGCAATGCCCTGGTCGAACATGCCGAAGGCGAATTGACGGCGGCTGCGCTCTACGCTTTCACCCAGGCCGAGCGGGTCCAGCCTGGCAGCCCGGCGCCGACATATTTCGTCGGCCTTGCGTTCCTGCGCGCCCGGCAGCCGGAGCGGACCCGCGCGCTATGGTCCGAATTGCTGGCGAGGGCACCCGAGGATGCACCCTGGCGCCCTGTCCTGGCCGCACGACTTGTGCGGCTGGAGGAATTGATGGGTATCTCGCAAGAGGCGGAAGCAGAGGGATCCGGGCAGTAAGCCGCGGGTTCAGTTTTCGTTGCGGTGCGAGATAGAGGCTGCTAATCGCCGCAGCCTTGCGCCGGTACGCCGGGGCGCAATCGCAGGTTTTTGACGCAATGCGGCAGGACAATCTTATCCCATGAGCGAGGCCACCGTGCCGCAGACAGCCACCCCGGACGAAGCTTCGGGCGAGGGCGAACACACGCATGGCCACGGCCATGGGACCCGCACTGCGCTCGCGATCGGTGCGATCGGGGTCGTGTTCGGCGACATCGGTACCAGTCCGATTTACGCGTTCCGCGAAACCTTTTCCGGGACGGTTGATATTGCGATTGACCGGATGCACGTACTCGGTGTCGTAAGCTTGATCTTCTGGTCAATGGCAATCGTCGTGGCCCTGCAGTACGTCACCATCCTCATGCGTGCCGACAACAAGGGGCAAGGCGGCAGCCTCGCACTGATCGCGTTGATCAGTCGCCATATCGGCAGCACGAAGTACGGTTGGCTGGTCGTACTGCTGGGCGTTTTCGCCACTTCCCTGTTCTATGGCGACAGTATGATCACACCGGCGATCTCGGTCCTTTCGGCGGTCGAGGGGCTCACGGTGGTCGACCACCGGCTTGATCCGCTGGTCATCCCGATCGCGCTGGTCTTGCTGGTCTTGTTGTTCCTGTTGCAGCGCCGGGGGACGGCAAAGGTGGGCGCACTCTTCGCGCCAGTGATGATCATCTATTTCCTCACGATAGCCGGGCTGGGGCTCAACCAAATCGCTCAAAACCCGGACATCCTGTGGGCGCTCAGCCCCTATTACGCGGTGATGTTCTTTGTCAGCGATGGGTTGGTTGCCTTCATCGCGCTGGGCGCGGTTGTGCTGGCGGTGACCGGCGCGGAAGCGCTTTACTCCGATATGGGGCACTTCGGGCGCGGCCCGATGCGGCTTTCCTGGTTCGGGTTCGTGATGCCATGCTTGTTGCTCAACTATTTCGGCCAAGGCGCGATGATCGCCAGCTTGCAGCCGGAACAGGCGGCCGAAGTAGTCAAAAATCCCTTCTTTCTGCTGGCGGGCGAGGAGTACCGTCTTCCGCTGGTGATCCTCGCAACAATGGCGACCTTTATCGCCAGCCAGGCCGTGATCTCCGGCGCTTTCTCGATTACTCACCAAGCTATGCAGCTCGGCTTCATGCCGCGCCTCTCTATCCGCCACACTAGCGAGACTGAGGCAGGCCAGATCTATATCCCGGTGATCAACTGGGCATTGATGGTTGCCGTGATCGTACTGGTCCTGACCTTCCAGTCTTCCTCAAACCTTGCCGCGGCCTACGGCATCGCCGTCACTGGCGCGGTGACCATCGACACGCTGCTAATGGGCGTTTTGTTCGTAGGTGTCTGGAAGTGGAAATGGTGGGCTACGCTCCCGGTGGTCGTGTTTTTCCTTGTGGTCGACGGGGCCTATTTCGCCGCGAACCTGCTCAAGGTCCCGGCTGGTGGCTGGTTCCCGCTGGTCGTCGGCCTCGTCGCCTTTACCCTGCTCACCACCTGGTCGCGCGGCCGCAAGCTGATGCGCGACCGCATGAGCGAAGTCGCGCTACCGATTGAGATCTTCGCCAAGAGCGCCAAGAACTCCGCCACCCGCGTACCCGGCACGGCCATCTTCATGGCCAGTCAGACTGCCGGCGTGCCATCCGCGCTGCTCCATAACATCAAGCACAACAAGGTGCTCCACGAACGCGTGGTGATCCTGACCGTGCTTATCGCTGACACCCCGTACGTCGATAGGAACAAGCGCTGTGAAATCCACGATCTCGGCGACGGCTTCTACCGGGCTATCTTGCATTATGGGTTCATGCAGGAAACCAACGTGCCGGAAGGATTGAAGGAAATGGAACGCTGTGGCGGCAAGTTCGACATGATGCACACAAGCTTCTTCCTCAGCCGACAGACCTTGCTCCCGAGCGCCAAGCCCGGGATGCCAATCTGGCGCGAGAAAATCTTTGCCTGGATGTTGCGCAACGCCGCGACTGCGATGGACTTCTTCAACCTCCCGACCAATCGCGTGGTCGAACTGGGCAGTCAGGTGGAGATTTGAGGCGGGACTGGCGTCGCTGAATCGTCCGCTATCGATACGATTGCGGCCGTAGGATTAGCGTGGCACGGTCCGATTATGCGTCAGATTTGCGAACTGGTCAGTCCGTCCGGAGTACGGAAGCTTTACCTGTACGAGCGGGATGATTGTCGTTTCTGGTTCGAAGAGTCTTATAAAGATTTTGACCAGCATATAGGTAGTTGTTGGGCATCGTGTTTCCAGTCTGGACTTTACGACACGCTCGAAGCCTTGGAAGCCGATATGCGAGCCATGGTCCCTTGGCTCCGGGCGCAGCCGTAGTTTCCGCTTTCTACCCAATCTCGACTACCAGTTCCAAACCTTAGCCCGCTCGTCTTTCATCACTTCGGCTTCATCTTACAAGCCAGCTAATGCTTCAGCAGCATCGGGGGCAGGACGCGGGGCGAGCGCGTTAACCAGCGTGTCGACCAACGGAGCGAGCGCGGCAAAGGCAGCCTTATGCGAGGCTTCAAAGCGCTCGTCACCAAACTCCTGGTATTCGATCCCCACATGGTGGAACGCTTCCACGCCAAGATAGCGTGACGCCGTGCGTACATGCGGGGTCAAGCTGTCGCGACCCTCGTTGGGTCCTCCTGGGGCGAAGCCGAATTCGCCGAAGGATGTGAGCAGGATGAGTGTTTTGCCCCAAAACACCGGTTCAAGCGGTGCATCACCGCGGGCGAGGTCGAAGGTGAAGGTCTTGTCGACTCTCACAACCTGGTCGAACCACGCCTTGAGCGCGGCGGGCATGCCGTAATTGTACATCGGCGTTGCCATGACGATGATGTCGGCGCTGGCGACTTCGGCAATCAGTTCATCGGAAAGCGCCAGAAGTTGCTCCTGATCGGGGGTGCGCTCCTTTGCGAAAGCCGCCGCAATCCAGTTTTCGGTGACGATCGGAGGCGGGTTTCTGCCGACGTCGCGCAGGATGATCTCGTCTTCCGGACGCCGCTCATGCCAACCCAGAGTGAAACTGTCAGCAAGAGCGCGGGTAAGAGAACGCGAGGTCCGCGCGCTGGCGTCGATGCGTAGCAGTTTGGTCATTGTCGCAAGTCTCCTGAGGCAATGTCTTGTCCACGGTGCAGATCGTGGCGCAATCTCCGTGGATGAAGGGAACTTCCCGTTCGAATCTGATGCGGCCATTCTCCGGACTCGGGAGTGATCTGAGAATGAGTGCTTGCGAGAACATCGGCAAAGGGTCAGAATTCAGCCATGCATGAGCAAAATTCATTCAAGGAGTGAACCTTGAACGTCTCTTCGATCTCTCTTCCGGCATTACGTTCGTTCGATGCGGCGGCCCGCAAGGGCAGCTTCAGGGACGCGGCGGCGGAATTGGGAGTCACGCCGACCGCAGTCTCGCACCAGATTCGTACGCTCGAGGACCAGCTCGGTGTCGCGCTGTTTTTGCGCGAAACCCGCAAGGTCACCCTAACCGAGGAGGGCAATCGCCTTGCCTCCGCCACTGCAAGGGGTTTTCGCCAGATCTACGATGCGCTCGGCGACTTGCGCGACGTTTCTTCGCGCCTGACAATCGCCACGACTCCGTCCTTCGCTGCATTGTGGCTGGTCCCGCGCCTCGCAGATTTCGAGGCGAAGCATCCCGCCGCGAGTGTCCATGTCGAGACCTCTACCAAAATGGTGGATCTCGAGCGTGACCGGCGGGTCGATATCGCCATTCGCTATGGGACGGGTGAGTATCCCGGACTCGTGGCCACACCTGTCGCCGGCGAGACATTCGGAGCCTTCGCTCATCCGGAACTGCTCAGGACATATGTGGAGATCGAGGATATGTCCCTGATCGAAACGCGGTGGAGGGAGCGGTCCCTCGATCAGGTCGGTTGGGATGATTGGCTCAGGGCGCAGCAACTCGATCCTGCAAGGTTCACCAACCGGCGCAGCTTCGATCAAGAGCAGCATTCAATTCAGGCCGCGTTGGCAGGGCAGGGCATGGTCATTGCGAGCAGCCTGCTGGTTGCGGACATGCTCGACCGGGGTTGGCTCGCGCAATATCGGCCCGAGGCGCGAATTCGCGGTTTGCGCTATACGGCAGTTGCTCTGGCCGGGCATTCGGACACCCGCAAGGTTCGCCAGTTCCTAGCGTGGCTCACGGCGCAGGCGAGCAACTAGGCTACGCCGGGCATTTGCGTCATGCGGTTGGCGGTTCGTCCGTCATAACCTCGGCCTCATCCTCCAGCGCCAGCCCGTGCTTCAGCAACATCGGGATCTGGGTGAACGTGAACAGGAAGCTCAGTGGCATGAACACCCACAGCTTGGCCCAGAGCCAGCTTTCGAAACTCAGTTGCAGGCGCAGTACCTCGTTGAGGCCGGCGAGGACGAAGAAGAAGAAGCCCCAGTTGCGCGAAAGCTTGAGCCAGCCTTCATGGTCGACGCCCTCGAACGCGGCCTCGAGCAGGACCTGGAGCAGCGCCTTGCCGCGTAGCCACCCGCCAACCAGCAGCACGCCGAACAGCAGGTAGATCGCGGTCGGCTTGATCTGGATGAAGCGTTCGTCCTGCAGCCAGATGGTCAGCCCGCCAAACCCGACGATCAGCGCGGTCGAGAGCAGCAGCATCGGCGAAATATGGCCGAATTTCAGCTTGCTGAAGACCAGCGCAAAGACAGCCGCAATCATGAAGGCGATCGTCCCGTAGATCACCGCCGCGATCTCGCCGAAAGTCGAATCCGCGGGCGGCTGATAGAACTTGTAGACGCCCAGGAAGACCAGCAGCGGGCCATAATCGACGAGGATATTGAGCCAGCCGGACTTCGGCCTGGGCTTCGTTGCCTGGGTATCTGCCATCACGCCACTCCCGCGATCACGCGTGCGACCAGGTCGGGGTCGAAGGGGCGCAGGTCGTCGATCTTCTCGCCCACGCCGATCGCGTGGATCGGCAGGCCGTATTGTTCCGCCGCCTGCACCAGCACGCCACCGCGCGCAGTGCCGTCGAGCTTGGTCATGACCAGGCCGGTGACGCCCGCGACTTCCTTGAACACGTCGATCTGGGCGAGGGCGTTCTGGCCGTTGGTGGCATCGAGCACCAGCACCACGTCATGTGGCGCCTCGGGATTGAGGCGGCCGAGGACCTTCCGGATCTTGGCCAGTTCGTCCATCAGCTCGCGCTTGTTCTGCAGGCGCCCGGCGGTGTCGACGATCAATACGTCGGTGCCCACCTCGGTGGCCTGCTTGACTGCGTCGAACACGATGCTCGCCGGATCGCCGCCTTCGGGCCCGCGCACGATCGGCACGCCGACGCGTTCGGCCCAGGTCGCCAGCTGGCCGATCGCTGCCGCACGGAAAGTGTCACCCGCGGCCAGCATCACGCGATAATCGTCTTCCTGGAACAGGTGCGCCAGCTTGGCGATGGTGGTGGTCTTGCCGCTGCCGTTGACGCCGATCACCAGCAGCACCTGCGGGCGCGGGAAGGCAGTAATCTCGAGTGGCTTGGCGACCGGGCGCAGGATCGCGGCGATTTCCTCCGCGACGGCTTCCTTGAGTTCCTTCTCGCTGATCTCCAGCCCAAAGCGCTTCTCGCGCAGCTTTTCGCGAATGCGCGCGGCCGCGCTGGGGCCGAGGTCCGAGAGGATCAGCGCATCCTCGACATCGTCGAGCGTCGCGTCGTCGAGCCGCGCCTTGCTGACGACCTCGGTGAGGTTGCTGGTCAGCTTCTCTGATGTCTTGCGGAAGCCGCCGAACAGGCGTTCGGTCCAGCTCGGTTTGTCACTCATTGCAGCAGGCCATTCTCATGCTTGGTTGGCGTCACGGTGAGGATGTCACCGGGCCTTGTGCCCAGTGGCAGGGCAACGCGGGCGAAGTTCGGGGTGTAGCCGGTCCCGTCGCGCTCGGCGAGGACGCTTTGGGGCTTATCGACCAGCGACGCCAGCCACTCGTCGCGAACATGTGTGGTGGCTGCGCGGAGTTCGGCGGCACGGCGCCTGATCAACTCGCGCTCAAGCTGCGGCATGCGCGCGGCAGGTGTGCCGGGGCGGGGTGAATAGGGGAAGATGTGGCCATGGACGATCCGCAGCTCGCGGATGATCGACAGGTTGGCCGCGTGGTGTTCCTCGGTCTCGGTCGGGAAGCCTGCAATAAGATCTGCGCCCACTACGAGATCGGGGCGACGGTCTACAAGACGCTCTACAAGCTCTACCGCATCGCGCCGCAGGTGCCGCCGCTTCATCCGCTTGAGGATGAGGTCGTGCCCGTGCTGTAGCGAGAGATGCAGATGCGGCATCAGCCGCTCTTCGCTGGCGAAGAGCTCGAACAGCAGCGGATCGATCTCGACCCCGTCGAGCGAGGACATGCGCAGCCGGGCTAGTTCCGGGAAAGTCGAAAGCACTGCGCGCACCAGCTCGCCGAGCGGTGGTGTGTCGGGCAGGTCGTGCCCCCAGCTGGTTACGTCGACTCCAGTAAGCACCACTTCCGGCGCACCGTGGGCGACGTGGCGCTCCACCTCGCCCAGCACTTGCGCGATGGTCAGCGACCGGCTTGGTCCGCGGCCCTGCGGAATGACGCAGAAGGTGCAGGCATGGTCGCAGCCGTTCTGGACGGCAATGAAGGCCCTAGTGCGATCTTGCGGCTTGGGTGGGGTATCCGCGGGGACGTTCCAAGCCCGGGGATCGATCTTGGCCGTGTTGGCGATCAAACCATCGACTTCCGGCATGGCGGCGATCTGGTCGCGTTCGACCTCTGCCGCACAGCCGGTCACCAGCAGGCGTGCGCCGGGGTTCGCGCGGCGCGCGCGGCGAATGGCTTGCCGGGTCTGGCGCACGGCCTCGGACGTGACCGCGCAGCTGTTGATGACGACCAGGTCTTGTTCCTGCGCCAGCATGGCGCGGATCTGTTCGCTTTCCGAGATATTGAGTCGGCAGCCGAGCGAAATGACCTGTGCGCCGCTCAAGCGAAGTCGTCCCATTCGAAGCTGCCGCGATAGGCTTCAGTGGCGGGGCCCGTCATGCGGATACGGTTGTCATCGCCCCATGCGATCGTCAGGTCACCGCCGGGCAGCGTGACGGTCACTTCACGGTCCACAAGCCCGCGGCGCATCGCGTGGACGGCGGTTGCGCAGGCCCCGGTGCCACAGGCACGCGTCAGGCCCGCACCGCGCTCCCACACGCGGAGGCGGATGTGGTGGCGGTCTTCAATGGTCGCGACGTTGACGTTGACGCGCTCGGGAAACAGCGGATCTTGCTCGATTTCCGGCCCGAGCACGTCGAGCGGTACCGTGTCCGTGTCGTCAACAAAGAAGATCACATGAGGGTTGCCCACGTTGACCGCGCCGGGGCGATCGAGACGGTCCCAGCCAACCGGCATGAGGCTGGTGTCCATGCCATAGGCCAGCGGGATCGCGTCCCAGTCGAAGCGGGGTTCCCCAATGTCGACCGTCGCGCCTTTGCCTTGCGGCTCGACCGCGATGGTACCGCCTCCGGTTTCGACAGTGGCGGCGGACCCGTGGAGCAGGGCAACCGCACGGCTGGCATTGCCGCACGCCTCAACCTCCCCGCCGTCGGCATTGAAGATGCGCATGCGGAAATCGGCGACCTCGCTCGGCTCGAGCAGGATCAGCTGGTCGCAACCAATGCCGGTCTTGCGATCGGCGATGGCGCGCGCGAAGCCGCTGCCGATTGCGGGCAGGGCACGGGCACGGGCGTCGAGCACGACAAAGTCGTTGCCCAGCCCATGCATCTTGATGAAATCGACGCGCATCCGGATGCGCATCTATGCACTGGGGGGCGCAGCGTCCAGTGGCGAGAGGTTAGCCGGCCTTTGTGCCGTTTCCGCGCCGATCGTCGCGCGAGCCGAAATCGACCTCGGTGACGTTGCCCGCAGTCGGTTTGGCCAGCAGGTCCTGGCGTTCGAGCCGGGCGAGAACCTGGTCGGCCGGTTCGGGGCGACCATAGTGGTAACCCTGGCCCTTGAGCTTGCCCATGCGGCGCAGCGCATCGAGGACCTTCTCGTTCTCCACACCCTCAGCCGTGATCGGCAGCTTGAGTCCGTCGCCCATCGAGATGATCGCATCGACCAGCTTGCCGTTGTGTTCGTCTTCCTTGAGTTCGGAAATGAAGCTGCGGTCGATCTTGAGCCGGTCGAAAGGCAGGCTACGGAGCTGCGACAGGCTGGAATAGCCGGTGCCGAAATCGTCAAGGCTCACATGCACACCCTGGTTGCGCAGCGATGTGATCATCGACCGGACCATGCCGATGTTCTCGTGCAGGCAGCTTTCGGTGATCTCGATGTCGAGCCGGTGCGCAGGGAAATTGTGTTTGACCAAAAGCTTGAGCAGCTTCTGGGCAAACCATGGATCGCGCATCTGCACTGGTGAGATATTGACCGACAGTGTGAGGTTCGGATCCCACTGCTTGGCGTCCTCGAAGGCCTGGGCAATGAGCCTTTCGCTCATATCCCCGATCACGCCGATCTCTTCGGCGATGGGAATGAAGATGTCGGGGCCGACCATGCCCATTTCGGGCGATTCCCAGCGCGCGAGCATCTCAAAGCCGGTCAGCTGGCTGGTCTCAAGGTCAATCTGCTGTTCGTAGTAGGGGCGAAACTCGCCCAGCGCGATGCCGCGACGGATCCCCGCTTCGAGTTCGTTGCGGAAGCGCAGTTCGTTTTCCATCGGCGGTTCGAACCAGTAGAAGCGGTTCTTGCCCTGCTTCTTGGCGTGATACATGGCGATGTCCGCCTTGTGCATCAGCTTCTGCGCGGACACCAGACCAAGCCCGGTCTCGTCGAGTTGCGTGCTCGAGGCGATCCCAATCGACATCGTGACATCGATCGATACGCCCTCGTACTGTACGGGCTTCGCCACCGTGTCGATCATCTGGTTGGCCAGCTGGTCTATTCTGTCGGGAACCTGCTGGTGATAGGGTACGACGCAGACGAACTCGTCGCCGCCCAGGCGTGCCACCAAGCCGCCTTCAGGCAAAAGTTTGAGAATGCGCGCAGCGACTGCGCGCAGCACTTCATCACCGGCTTGATGCCCGTTGAGGTCGTTCACTTGCTTGAAGTTGTCGAGGTCGACTGCAATTGCGGCGAGTGCGCGGTCGCCCCTGGGATACTCGTCCAGCAGGTCACCCAAGGCGATGGTGAGGCTGCGTCGGTTGTGGCAGCCTGTCAGGTGATCGATGTCGGCGAGGCGGCGCGCCTCCTGCTCCGATTGACGTCGCTGAACGAGTTCGGAGTTCAGCGCCTTGTAGCGGTTCCAGCCGAGCAGGATCAGTGCGATATTCAGCAGCAGCGCATTGGTGAGCGCGAGATCGGGCGAAGGCGAGTTGCCAAACCATGCTCGAACGAGCGCGGGCAACGCTACGCCCGCAGTGCCCACAAACAGGATAATAGCTGCCAGCGCAATGCCCAGGGTGACGAGATCATGCTCACCGCTGCGCGTGAATCTGCGCGATCCGGATCCATGTCCGCTTTCCTGAAATTTGGTCCCTGCGGCCAAGCGAGCCCCCTGGTTTCAACACTCATGCGGGCATAAGGCCGGTGAGCTAAAAAGCAGTTAATCGGTCGGGGTAGTCAATATGGATCATGCGGGGTAGGTCGCGGCTGACAAGCCTCAGGAATCAAACGGAGTCATACCCGCATGCGCTATTGGCTGATGAAGTCCGAGCCCGATGTTTACGGATGGGACGACCTCGTCGCTGAGGGTGAAGGTACCTGGGACGGGGTGCGCAACTACCGCGCACGCAACAATCTGGCGGCGATGGAGGTTGGAGATCTTGCGTTCTTCTATCACTCGAACATCGGCCTGGAGATCGTAGGCATTGTCGAGATAAGTGTCAGCGGGATCGGGGATCCCACCGATGACACCGGCAGATGGGCCGCGGTGAAGGTAAAGCCGGTGGAAAAGCTCCCGCACCCAGTCACGCTCAAGGCGATCAAGGCAGAGCCTAAGCTCGCTGAATGCGAACTAATCAAGCTGTCACGCCTGTCGGTCGCGGAAATCCGCCCCGAGGAGTGGGCGCAGATCCTGTCGATGGGCGGTATGTGAACCCTTAGCGGTTGCGTAGGCCCGAAACGGTTGCACCGCTGGCGGCAAGTTGCTCGATCTCGATCACGCAATGGATGAGCCGCAGGCCCTTGCGATCCTTTGCTTCGAGCAGGGCAGACTGGAAAGCCCCGGTTGTTTCGGCGAGAGCTGACCATCCACCGTAGGCAGCGCCGAGCGCCGCGAAATCCGGGTTGGCGAGGCGGGTCCCACTGATCCGCTCTTCACCGGGAAATTCGCGTTCCTGATGCATGCGGATTGTGCCGTATGCGCCGTTGTCGACGAGTATCACGATCAGGTCGGCGCCGTGCTGAACGGCGGTGGCCAGTTCCTGCCCGTTCATCAGGAAATCACCATCGCCTGCGACGGCGACCACGGTACGATCGCGGTGGCGCAAGGCCGCGGCAACTGCAGCGGGAACGCCATAGCCCATTGCACCACAAGTCGGTGCGAGCTGGCTTGGGTAGCCTGCATAGCGCCAGTAACGATGCCACCAGCCGGCGAAGTTCCCGGCACCGTTGCAGACGATAGTGTCGCTCGGCAGCGTTTCGCGCATGAAGGCGACCGCCTGGCCCATGTCGAGCGCATGACCGTTCGGCTGCGGGGTCGCCCATGCCTCCCACTCGGCATGTGCCTCGGCCCCAGCGTCGAAGGACAGGACATCGCCCTCGTCCCACAGCGCCGCGCTTTCGGCGAATTCGTCCATGCCCGCACAAATCGCGAGGTCAGCGGGATAAACCCGGTTGAGCTCGTTGGCATCGGGATGAACATGGATCAGCTTGCGATCCTTGGCCGTCAGTGGCGGGACCGTATAACCGTCGGTGGTAGCCTCTCCGAGCCGCGCGCCTACCGCAAGGATCAGGTCGGCATTCTTCACGCGTTCGACCAGCTTCGGATTGGGGCCGTATCCCAGGTTGCCCGCATAGACCGGGCTCGAAGGAACAATCGCGTCCTGCCGCCGGAAGGCGGTCGCCACAGGAATGCCAAGTCGCTCGGCAAACAGCTGGAAGTGCGCGCGGGCCTTGGCGTTCCATCCTGCACCGCCGATGATTGCCACCGGGGCGGCGGCGTCGCCGATCAGCGCCATCATCGCCTGGATCGCGTCCGGACAGGGGGCCTGCGCTGGGCGCTCGACCCGCGGGCGCGGACTCGCATCCGTGTCGTGGCTCAACATGTCCTCAGGAAGTGCGAGCACCACGGGGCCCGGGCGACCTGAAATCGCGGTGGCAAAGGCACGAGCGACATATTCGGGAATCCGGTCGGCAGAGTCGATCCGCGCAGCCCATTTGGCGACGGGGCCGAAGAAGGCGGCGAAATCGACTTCCTGGAAGCCCTCACGATCACGCATCTCGCTGTCCACGTCGCCGACGAACAGGATCATCGGCTGCGAATCCTGCATCGCGACGTGTACGCCGATGCTGGCATTCGTCGCGCCCGGCCCGCGTGTGACGAAGGCGACGCCGGGCCGCCCGGTCATCGCGCCGTCGGCGCACGCCATGAACGCCACGCCGCCTTCCTGGCGACAGGTCACAACCTCAATCGCATCCTGCTGGCCAAGGCCGTCGAGGATTTGGAGGAAGCTCTCTCCCGGCACGGTGAAGATACGGTCACAGCCCTGTTCGATCAGGCAGTCGACGAGCAGCCGCGCAGCGGCGGGAGTGGCAGGCGCTTTCATGGCCAGCGCGACTAGCCCGCGACGCGGGGGCACGCAATCTCGGAAATCTTGGCACGGATCGGCGAGGCAGTCCCATCTCGGGACAGCGCCAAGCGGAAGGGATACCAATCCATTAAAAAAGCGTTAACTCCATACTATGCGACGCTCACTTGTCCTGACCACCGAGTCCGCACGCCACTGGATGCGGATGATGCTGCCCTCCCGCCGCACGGCCTTCGCGGATCTGCCGGCCAGCGCGCCGAGCGACTGGAAGTTGACTGCCGGCGATATTCGCGGCGTCGCGACGACCTATTTCGCCACGGTCGCAGCCGTACTCGCCTTTATTGTCTGAGTATCAAGCCACCTGCGCGGCAGCATTGCTTTCCGCGCGGTGCAGGCGATCGCCAAGCCAAGCCGAGAACAGGCACATGGCGGCGCACATCAGGACCTGTTCGACAATCGGAACCCCAGCAGCGCTGAGAGCCGTCGCCAGTAGTGATCCGATCACCATGGCACCTGAATTGACGATGTTGTTGGCTGCGATCGTGCGCGATGCCTTTTCCGGGGCGACGCGCGTCGTCAGGAAGGCGTAGAGTGGAACCACGAACATGCCACCGGCAATCGCGACGCCCAGCAGGCAAAGCAGCAGTACTGCGGCCATCGGCCATGAGACGAAGTCCGCTACGCCCAGCAGTTCGGTCGGCGCGTCGGCCTGCCATAGCTTGCACACGAAATAGAACGCCAGCACGAACACTGCCATCATCAGTACGGATCGGGCCGCGTAACGCGCGGAAACCGATCCCTTGAGCAGGCGATTCACCGCAACAGAGCCGATCGCCACGCCAATCGAGAACACGACCAGGAACAGGCTCGCCACCTCTTTCGATGCCATCAGGACATTCTTCGCCAGTGGCGGAAACTGGATGAAAAGCACGGCCCCGATCGTCCAAAAGAAGCTGATCGCGAGGATCGCGTAGTAGACTTCGGCATTGTGCATCGTGTCGCGCACCAGGCGCACCGAGGCGCGCAGGATATGCCAGTCAAGCTTCTCGGGCTGTCCCTGCGGCGGTGCGGCGGGAACCTTCAGGCTGACGAGCCAGCCGATGACGGCTGTGACCACAATTCCGACCGCTGCGACCTCGACGGGAATCCAGCCCGCCAGGATGGTTCCGGCGAGGATCGCGACATAGGTCCCGGCCTCCACCCAGCCTGTTCCAGCCAGGACCTCCTCGCGGCGTAAATGCTGGGGCAGAATGGCGTATTTGATCGGACCGAAGAAGGTCGAATGGACGCCCATTGCGAAGAGCGCGACGAGCAGCAGTGGGATGGCGAAGGTGTCGACCGCAATCCCTTTCCAGGCGAGCGTCAGCCCAACGGCGCCGACGAACATGATCAGGATCTCGCAGAACTTCACGATCCGGATGATCCGCGCCTTGTCCCGCATGTCGGCGAGCTGGCCGGCAAGCGCGGACAGAATGAAGAAGGGCAGGATGAACAGACCTGAGGCGAGGGCGCTGAAAGCCGCTTCGGTGCTTTCGTCGTTGTACACCTGGTAGACGACGAACAGGACCATCGCGGTCTTGTAGAGGTTGTCGTTGAAAGCGTTGAACAGCTGCGTGACGAACAGCGGCAGGAAACGCTTCGAACGCAGCAAATCGGTACTGGTATTCATGACCCCCCGGGGCACAGCCTCGTCTCGGCTCCATGTGTAGAGCTATCGCGTTCGCGGACAAGGACATTCGATGACTTTTGCGACGGGCCGACTGGCGCTAGACAGGCGGGCGATGCTGACCTTGCCCAATACCCTCACGCTATCGCGGATCGTGGCGATACCGCTGCTCGCCTTCCTGTTGTGGTGGCCCGGGTGGGAGCAGGGTTACCTTGCGGCCTTTGTGCTTTACTGCGCGATGGGCATCACCGACTACTTCGACGGCTATCTTGCGCGCTCGAGTGGAACGGTGTCGAAGCTCGGCATCTTCCTCGATCCCATCGCCGACAAGATCATGGTTGCTGCGGTGATCCTGGTGCTAGCAGCGCAGAACGTGCTGCGCGGACCCTATGTGGGGGATGCGCATGTCATCGCCGGCCTCATCATCCTGATGCGCGAGATCGCCGTTTCGGGCCTGCGCGAATTCCTTGGCCCGTTGCAGGTTTCGGTGCCGGTCAGCCGCTTGGCAAAGTGGAAGACGACCTTCCAGATGGTTGCACTCGGCTCGCTGATACTAGGCGAGGGCTTGCCGCGCTGGACCATGACAGTCGGCGATATCGCCGCGAATGTGCCGCACACGGTTGGTTTGACCACACTTTGGGCCGCCGCCGCGCTGACGGTGATTACCGGTTGGGATTACCTACGGGTCGGCCTCAAACACATGGACTAGCCTTGGCCGGCGGGCGGTGAGTCGACGATTTATAAAGGATTTGCGGCCAAAAGCAGGCATATGAGTGCCTCGCTTCACCTATTCCTATCCGTGCTGCTGAAGTTCGGCGCCGTTGCCTTTATTCTCAATGAAGTGCGCGGGCTCGTGCTGGCCGCGCCGGTGATTTACGGGCTTTACCTCTCGGGCGGTACTCCGATGGCGATCTATATCGCAGCGTGTTCGCTGGGCGGGATCGCGTTGAGCGTGATTGTTCCGATTATTGCCGTGAAGAAAGCCGATCGCTTCCTCAAGGCACGCATGACCGCTTGAATTTGTCGAAGTCCGCCTTCGGACTTCACCCGGCGCGCAGTTCCTTTGCCAACAGTTCGAAATCGTCCCGGCGCGGTGAGTTCTTGCGCCAGATCAGCGCGATCTCGCGAGTAGCGTTCTTGCTCTTGAGCGGGCGGGCGACGACGTCGGTGCCGTTCAATATGCCTGCATCGACCGCCATTTTCGGCAGCATGGTGAGGCCCAGGCCATTGTCGACCATCTGCACCAGCGTGTGCAGGCTCGTGCCGATCATGGTCGCCGAAGCGCGCAATTCGGGGCGGTTGCAGGCGGCCAGCGCATGTTCCTTGAGGCAGTGCCCGTCTTCGAGAAGCAGCAGGCGCCCCTCGTCGATCATGCTCGGGGGGATCACTTCTGGTGGATCGCGCGGGTCGTTCTTGGGGAAAGCGACGTAGAGCTCGTCGTCGGAGATATGTGCCTTCTCGACCTCACCGGTGGCGAAGGGCAGCGCGAGTAGCACGCAGTCGACTCGGCCGTGCTGGAGCGACTCGACCGCATCGTGGCTGGTTTCTTCGCGCAGGAACAGCTGGAGATCGGGGCGCTCTTTGCGCAGGCGCGGGAGGAAGCGCGGCAGTAGGAAGGGGGCAATCGTCGGGATGACGCTCATCCGAAGTTGCCCGGCAAGCGGCTTGCCCGCAGCCTGGACGAGATCGGCCAGCTCCTCAGCCTCGCGCAGGATGCGGTGGGCCTTCTCCACCACCTGGTTGCCCAGCGCGGTGAAGCGGACGACCCGGCGGCTGCGCTCGACCAGCGTGATGCCAAGCAGCGACTCGAGCTCGCGGATGCCTGCCGACAGGGTCGACTGCGAAACGAAGCTGGCCTCTGCTGCGCGGCCGAAGTGGCCATGTTCGTGCAGCGCGACGAGATATTGCAGCTGCTTCAAGGTGGGGAGGTAAGTGCTCACTCCGCTGCCTGAGTCTCGAGCATGCCGGCGTGGACTTCATCGACATGGGTCATCAGCAAACGACCGTTCTTCACCGCGAAGGCAAGTTTGCCTTCAACCAATTCGAGCGCGTCCTTGCCGAACACTTCAAAGCGCCAGCCCTGGAGCAGTGGCAGATCGCGGACGCCTGCGGCGAGCGCCTCCATCTCGTCAGCGCGGGTCAACAGGCGCGCGGCGACGTCGATCTCGCGTGCACGGATCTTGAGCAGCAGCTTCAGAAGGTCGGCAACCAATGCGCCTTCTTTGCCCAGCGGCGCACCGACCTTCGGCTTTTCGGGCATTTCTTCCTTGGGCAGCGGCTCGGCCTTCTCGAGCACTTTCATAAGACGCTTGCCGATGTCATTGTCTTTCCACGCATTCGACAGTCCGCGAACCTTGATCAGTTCGGCCTGCTTCTTGGGCGGATGACTGGCAATATCGGCCAGCGTCTCATCGCGCATGATGCGCCCGCGGGGGATATTCTTGTGTTGCGCCTCAGCCTCGCGCCAGGCCGCCAGCGCCTTCAGGCGCCCCAGCACCGCCGGATTGCGCCCCGGCTGGCGGATGCGCCGCCACGCGAGGCCCGCGTCATTGGCGTAATTCGCCGGGTCGGCGAGCTTGTCCATCTCTGCATCGAGCCAGGCGCCACGCCCGGTCTTGATCAACTTGCGCAGGATCTTGGGGAAGATCTTCGACAGGTGCGTCACATCGCCGATCGCATATTCGATCTGGCGGTCGGTCAACGGGCGCCGGCTCCAATCGGTGAAGCGCGCCCCCTTGTCGATCGTCAGGCCGAGCCAGCTTTCGACGAGGTTGGCATATCCGATCTGTTCGGACTGGCTGATCGCCATCATCGCGATCTGCGTGTCGAAGATCGGATGCGGGGTCTTGCCGGTGAAATTGTAGACAATCTCGACGTCCTGTCCGCCGGCGTGGAAGACCTTGAGTACATCCTCATTGTTGCACATCAGGTCCCACAGCGGGGAAAGGTCGATTCCATTGGCCAGCGGGTCAATCGCCGCGGCTTCTTCCTCATTGGCGATCTGCACCAGGCACAGTTCGGGCCAATAGGTGTTCTCGCGCATGAATTCGGTATCGACGGTGACGAAATCGCTCTTCGCCAGCCTCTCGCACAAGTCGGCGAGGGCGTCGGTCGTGGTAATCAGGTCGTGTATCTTCATTGTATCTTTTCTGTCTGTCGGGCGGAGTGCCGCCCCCGGGCCATCAGAGGCCCAATTCCTGCAGTGCCTCCCAAGCTTGACAAAAAGCCGGGCTTGCCCTGTTAGCGCGCGCGATTCCTGCTAGAGGAGCGCTCGCGCCGCGCCCCTAGCGCCATAGCTCCGAAAATGGAAAGATTTTAGATGCACGCCTATCGTACCCACAACTGTGCCGCGCTGACCAAGGCAGATGTCGGCGAAACTGTCCGCCTGTCGGGCTGGGTGCACAACAAGCGCGATCATGGCGGCGTTCTGTTTGTCGACCTGCGTGACCACTATGGAATCACCCAGATCGTTGCCGACAGCGACAGCGAAGCGCTGCCGGTCCTCGAAAAGCTGAAGCTGGAATCGGTCGTCACGATCGACGGAACGGTAAAGGCGCGCGCCGATGTGGCGGTGAACCCGAACCTGCCGACCGGCGAGATCGAAGTGTTCGCCCGCGGCGTGACGGTGCAGAGCCGTGCGGACGATCTGCCGCTGATCGTCAACTCGGCCGAAGACTACCCGGAAGAAACGCGCCTCAAATACCGCTTCGTCGACCTGCGTCGCGAGCGCGTCCATGCCAACATCATGCTGCGCAGCAAGGTGATTTCCAGCCTGCGCCGCCGGATGCAGGATCAGGGCTTCACGGAATTCCAGACCCCGATTCTCGGCGCATCGAGCCCCGAAGGCGCGCGCGACTACCTCGTGCCCAGCCGCCTCCACCCGGGCCGCTTCTATGCGCTCCCGCAGGCGCCGCAGATGTTCAAGCAGCTGTTGATGGTCGCCGGCTTTGACCGCTATTTCCAGATCGCGCCCTGCTTCCGCGACGAAGACCTGCGCGCCGACCGCAGCCCCGAGTTCTACCAGCTCGATTTCGAGATGAGCTTCGTCACGCAGGAAGACGTGTTCCAGGCGATCGAGCCGGTGCTGGCGGGCGTGTTCGAGGAATTCGCGAACGGCAAGACCGTGACCCCGGCGGGCACATTCCCGCGCATTCCTTACGCGGAATCGATGCTCAAATACGGCACTGACAAGCCTGACCTGCGCAATCCGCTTATCATCAGCGACGTGACCGAACATTTCACCACTTCGGGCTTTGGCTTGTTCGAGAAAATCGTTGGTTCGGGCGGACGCGTGCGCGTGGTTCCCGCGCCCAACACGCATGAGAAGAGCCGAAAGTTCTTCGACGACATGAACGACTGGGCGCGCCGCGAAGGCTTTGCCGGGCTTGGCTACGTCACCCGCAAGGGTGGCGAATTCGGTGGCCCGATTGCCAAGAACCACGGCACCGAAGGCATGGAGAAGCTCTATGCCGAACTCGGCCTGGGCGAAAACGACGGGCTGTTCTTTGCTGCAGGCAAGGAGAAGGATGCCGCCAAGCTCGCCGGTGCTGCGCGCACCCGCGTGGCCGAGGAACTGGGCCTGATCGAAGAGGGATGCTTCAAGTTCTGCTGGATCGTCGACTTCCCGATGTTCGAATACGACGAGGAGCAGAAGAAGATCGACTTCAGCCATAACCCCTTCTCGATGCCGCAGGGCGAGATGGAAGCGCTGGAGACGCAGGATCCGCTGACGATCAAGGCCTGGCAGTATGACATCGTCTGCAACGGCTACGAGCTCAGCTCGGGTGCGATCCGGAACCATCGCCCGGACATCATGTACAAGGCGTTCGAGATCGCCGGCTATTCCAAGGAATCGGTCGACGAAAATTTCTCGGGCATGATCGAGGCGTTCAAGCTCGGCGCACCGCCGCATGGCGGCTCGGCGCCGGGTATCGACCGCATCGTAATGCTGCTGGCCGACGAGCCGAACATCCGCGAGGTGATTGCCTTCCCGCTCAACCAGAAGGCGCAGGACCTGATGATGGGTGCGCCCAGCCAGGTAGAGCCGCGCCAGCTGCGCGACGTGCACATCCGTACCGTGGAAGCACCCAAGACGGCCTGACGATGCAGGTCGGGGACGTCGACCGCCTGCTGCAATTGACGCTACGCGACGTCGGGCTTAGCCTTTGCGCAGGCGGGACGACCCGCTGCGGCGAGGGTTTCGATCGAATGGCGATAGCCGACTGCTTCAGACTAAATCGCGTTTCTCGGTGTGGCTTCCACACCCTGCTCGCCGCGAGCGTGACCTTCGGCCTTGCTGCGCCCTCACAGGCGCAGCTGGGTGGTATCCTGAACCGGATTCCCTCGCCGACGGCCCCTGCAACCACCACTGACGGCTGTCCCAAGGGCAAGTCACGTAGCAAGGGCTCGACCATTGCCGGGAGCATTCTCGGCTCGCTGGCGGGCGATGCGGCGACCCGCGCGGGCGTCAACTACGGTTTCGTTCCAATCGAAGGTCTGACCGATCAGCTGACCGCGGCAATCGCCTGCAAGCTCGACCCGGAAGAACAGAAGCAGGCGGCACAGGCCACTCTCGACGCGACGCGCGGTGAGGGCGAGACTGCAGAGGTTGCTGTCGGTTCGTCCGCGTCATGGACGTCACAGACGCGCGAAGACGTATCGGGCACCTCGACGGTGGTCGGCCGCAACGACCATGAAGGCACGGGCCTGCAATGCATCACCGTTACTGACGTGATCATCGTGAAGGGCGAAGAGACCAAGGCCGACAAGCGCATGTGCCGTCGGCCACCAGCCGCGCGCTACGCGCTGATCGCATGAAGTTTCGGCAGGCATTGGTGGGCGGCGCGATCGCCCTGGCGATACTCACGGGGGCCAAGGACCCCGACAATCCGACCTGTCCGGCCGACCCCAATTGGGGACCGTCGACGGCAATGACGCTGACCCCGGCGGTCAAGATGGGCGTTCGCGTGCTTCTCGCTGAGGGTGTCATCGATGCAACGCTGCCCGAGCGACTCCGCCAGGCGCTCGAGGCCGACGAATCGATTGGCGAGATCTGGATTCGTTCGAGCGGGGGTGATGCGGCGGCAGGAAATGAAGCGGGCAAGGTAATCCGCTCTTTCCCGGGGATGCTGACTCGTATTCCTTCAGGGTGGACCTGCTTTTCAGCCTGCAACTTTGTATTCATGGGTGGTGACCGGCGGGTGGTCGAGCCCGGCGGCGAGTTCATGGTGCACATGTTTACCTACACCAACCAGCGCGACGTGATTCAGGAAGCGAGCAAGGAAGGGACCACAGGTACGGTGCGCCTGATTGCCGATATCGAGCAGCAGAGCGCCTTGCTGGCCAGCGACGACAATGATTTCCTGATCCGCATGGGCATCAGCCGCAAGCTTCTGACCGAGATCATGTACAGGCAGCAGGCGGTGCAATCCGAAGAAGATCCCACCACGCGCTACTGCCTCGATCAGGAAGAAGTGCGTCGCTACAACGTTATGCCGGAAGAACGGCCCGGCTAAACCCTTCACCAACCTTGGTTGCGAGGCCCTTGCGCTCTTCCGCGCCGTTCATTAGGGCGAAAGCCAACCGTGAAACCCCCAGAATTCGAGAGGGACTAAAATGAGCGATACTGCCGACCGCGTGCAGAAGATTGTGGTCGAACACCTCGGCGTCGAGACCGACAAGGTCACTCAGGACGCGAGCTTCATCGACGATCTCGGTGCCGACAGCCTCGACATCGTCGAGCTGGTCATGGCCTTTGAAGAAGAGTTTGGCGTCGAGATTCCCGACGATGCGGCTGAAAAGATCACCACCGTCGGCGACGCGACCAAGTATATTGAAGAGCACAAGGGCTAAGGCTCGCGCTTTTCAGAACCCGCACTATATGCGGGTACGGACAGGCCCGACCCGATAGCGGGCCGGGCCTGTTGCCTTATCTGCGGAGAATTGCATGCGTCGTGTGGTTGTAACCGGTCTTGGACTCGTCACCCCCTTGGGTGGAGACGTTGAGACCACCTGGGCGAACCTGATCGCGGGCAAGAGCGGGGCGGGGCAGATCACCCGTTTCGATACGTCCGATCAGAAGTGCACCATTGCGTGCGAGGTGAAGCCGAAGGATCACGAGTGGGGCTTCGATCCCGAAAAGCGCGTGGACTTCAAGGTCCAGCGCCAGGTCGACCCCTTCATTGTCTATGGCATCGATGCCGCTGGTCAGGCGCTCGAGGATGCCGGCCTGCTCGACATGGATGACGACCTCAAGATGCGCACCGGCTGCTCGATCGGCTCGGGCATCGGCGGGTTGCCGGGCATCGAGAGCGAATCAATCGTGCTGCATGAGCGTGGTCCTGGTCGCGTTTCGCCGCACTTCGTCCATGGACGCCTGATCAACCTGATCAGCGGCCAGGTCTCGATCAAATACGGCCTGATGGGTCCGAACCACGCGGTAGTGACCGCTTGTTCGACCGGCGCGCACTCGATCGGTGACGCGGCGCGCATGATCAAGGATGGCGACGCCGACATCATGCTGGCGGGCGGTTCGGAAAGCACCATCAACCCCCTCGGCGTGGCCGGCTTTGCGCAGGCCAAGGCGCTCAACATGAGCATGAATGACCGCCCGACCGAGGCAAGCCGCCCCTATGACAAAGGCCGCGATGGCTTCGTTATGGGTGAGGGCGCGGGCGTCGTCGTGCTTGAAGAATACGAACATGCCAAGGCGCGCGGGGCGAAGATCTATGCCGAGGTCGTCGGCTATGGCCTTTCGGGCGACGCCTATCACGTCACCGCGCCGCACCCCGAAGGCAAAGGGGCCGAACTCTCCATGCGTATGGCTTTGCGCAAGTCGGGCCTCCAACCGGGTGATATCGACTACGTCAACGCTCACGGCACCTCGACCATGGCCGACACCATCGAACTGGCTGCGGTCAAGCGGGTGCTGGGTGACGATCTCACTGGGGCCTCGATGAGTTCGACAAAGTCGGCGATGGGCCATTTGCTGGGTGGTGCAGGTGCAGTTGAAACGATTTTCTGCATCCTCGCAATCCGCGATCAGGTTGTCCCGCCGACGCTCAACCTCGACGATCCCGACGAGGGGACCGAGGGCGTCGACCTGGTGCCCAAGGTGGCGAGGAAGCGCGAAGTGCGTGCCGCACTCAACAACAGCTTCGGCTTCGGCGGAACCAACGCATCGCTGATCGTCAAGAAGGTCGACTGAGGTGAAGCGCGCGGGCGCGCTGGCATTCGGCGCGGTTGCCGCGCTCGCGGCGCTCGTGGGAGCCGCATGGTTCCTCTCTGGCTGGTGGGGCACGTCCGGGGTCGAGGAGGACACGAGCTTCATCGTACCCTCGGGTGCGTCGCTGTCGTCGGTAGCAGGCAAGCTGGAAGATGAGGGGCTGATCGCCTCCACCGACGGCTTCCTGCTGCGGGCCAAGCTGCTCGGCTCTTCCGATCCGATCAAGGCGGGGGAATTCCTCCTCCCTGCCGGCGCCAGCCCGGCGACCATCCTCGATACCTTCCAGCACGGCAATGTCGTGCGTCGTTTCGTGACGATTCCCGAAGGCCTCCCTTCGATTATGGTCTACGAACGGCTGATGGCCGAAGACCTGCTGACTGGCGAAATCCCGGTGCCGGCTGAAGGGTCAGTGTTGCCCGATACCTATGACTTCGAACGCGGCGAGACGCGTGCGCAAGTTCTCGCGCGGATGCAGGCTGCGATGCAGAACTATCTCGCCGAAGCCTGGCCCAAGCGCGCGCCGGGTATCGCGGTGGACAATATCAAGGATGCGGTAATCCTCGCCTCGATCGTCGAGAAGGAAACCGGCGTTGCGCGCGAACGGCGCATGGTTGCGGGGCTCTATTCCAACCGCCTGAAGGACGGGATGCTGCTGCAGGCCGATCCGACGATCATTTATCCGATCACGCGGGGCAAGCCGCTTGGTCGCCGCATCAAGCAGTCGGAGATCGCCGCGATCAACGACTACAACACCTATTCGATGGTGGGCCTGCCCAAAGGGCCAATCACCAATCCGGGCCGCGAATCGATAGCGGCAGTGCTCAACCCGGCGAAGACCGAGGCGCGCTACATGGTCGCCGATGGCAGCGGCGGGCACGCCTTTGCCCAAACGCTGGACGAGCACAATCGCAACGTTGCCAAGTGGTTCGAGATTCGCCGCCGGCGTGGAGAGATGTGAGCACGGGGGATGCCCCACTGATCCTCACGGCGCAGTTGCCGCAGGATCTTCACGCCCGATACACCGCGCTGCGCAGGGCGCATTTTCCGCCCGAGCGCAATTACCTCGAAGCGCATGTCACGCTGTTCCATGCGCTTCCCGCCATGAGCGAGGAGGAGGTTACCGGCTGGTGCCGCCGCATCGCGAGTGAGTACGCTCCTGTGCCCGCGAAGGCAGTTGGCCTGATGTCCTTGGGGCAGGGTACGGCAATCCGCCTTGAGAGCCCTGCCATGCTGCGCCTTCGCGATCGGCTGGCGGATGCCTTGCATGGACTGCTCACCGCGCAGGACCAGCACCGGCCGCGTCTTCACGTGACAATCCAGAACAAGGTCACCCCGGCAGAGGCGAAGACGCTCCAGGCGCAGCTCGCCGGCGCAATACAGCCTCAGGCCTTCGCCTTTCGCGGGTTGGCACTGCATCGCTATCTGGGTGGGCCATGGGAGCCGCTCAAGACATTTGCCTTTCGCGGGCGCGCGGAGGCATAAGGGTACGGAATTCCAGCCTTTGGGGAAGGAGTGGAGGCCCTGGACGTGATCGGAAACAGCCTGGCATACGGTGCTGCCCTGCTGCTGGTCGGCGCGGTTGCCATGACGACGGTTCGGCGGATGCGGTTGCTTGCGGCGGGGGCAGGCCTGCTTGCCCTGGCGCATCTCTGGATCAATCAAGCCCCAGTCGGTGCCATTGGTCTTGCGCTGGTGTTCGTACTGGTCAATCTCGCGCAGCTCCTGGCCATGTGGCGACGGTCCCGAAGTGGCGCCATGCTGGCGGAAGAGCGTGCGCTGTTCGACCATCTTCTCGGTGCGGCCGCAGCGCGCCATGAAGGGCGCCTGCGCGACCTGATGCAATGGCGGGAGGTCCCGGCGGGCGAGGTACTGATGCGTGAGGGAGATGCAAATCCGCCCCTGGTCTATGTGGCCTCGGGTCAGGTCTCGGTCGAAGCGAGCGGCGTCGAGGTCGGCGTCTGTGGTGAAGGCGACTTTCTTGGCGAAATGAGCCTGGTATCGGGCCATACGGCATCTGCAACCGTGGTCGTCGTGGAAGCTGCGCGAATTGCCCGTTTCGACCGTGATGCGCTCGCCCAGTATGCCCGTGCGGTGCCCGAAGTTGGCACGGCCTTCACCAATGCGATGAACCGTGGCCTGGCCGCCAAGGTCGAACGAATGAACGAAGCCGCCACGCGTTCGCGCCAATAATTGCTGTGTGGGCGAATTGGGCGGTTGACCGCCCCTTGCATGCGCCCTAAATGCGCCGCCTGCCGAGCGGGCTGACGCCCCGGCAGGGCCTTTACGGGGCGGAGTAGCTCAGGTGGTTAGAGCAGCGGAATCATAATCCGCGTGTCGGGGGTTCGAGTCCCTCCTCCGCTACCAATCTCGAATCCGCATGGGTTCGCTTGCTTCCGCATATATCCGTAAAACTCAATTAAAACAGAATGATGTGAGTGATTCGCGTCCGCTTGCGTGCGCATGCATTCGCTTGAAGCCGGATTTGGTGTGGGGGTATTTTGGGGGTATTTTCCGGGGGTAGCGAAAAGGAGCGATACCCCCAATGGCCTTGAGTGAGATTCAGATCAAAAAAGCGAAGGCGGCTGAGCGTCCATACAAGCTTGCGGATGGGGAGGGATTATTCCTCCTCGTGCAAAAGAACGGCTCGAAGCTCTGGCGGCTGAAATACCGGTACCACGGGAAAGAGAAGCTGCTTTCTTTCGGTGCCTACCCCGAAGTCGGAATAGCGGCCGCAAGAGAACTCAAGAGAGCTGCCAAGGGTGTGCTGGCCGAAGGCAGGGACCCGATGGTTCACAAACCGGGTCGGGACTTCGAAGAGGCTAAGACCTTCAGGGCGATTGCCACCATGTGGCATGAGAACAGAGCAAGTAGTCTCAATCCCGCCCATGCGAAGCGTGTGTGGTCGCGGATGGAGCAGGACGTGCTTCCTGTCTTGGGCGAGCTCATGATGCATGAGATAACTCCACCAGAAGTCTTGAAGGTCATTCGGAAGATCGAGGAGCGCGGCGCGCTCGACATCAGTCGACGGGCCAAGCAGTGTATTGGTCAGGTATTCCAGTTCGCGATTGCCAGCGGACTTTGCGATTCCGATCCAACGGCGCATCTTCGGGGGGCTTTGAAGCCACGTCCTCGGGTCAAGCATATGGCGAAGCTGCCTCTGGCACAGCTACCCGAACTCATCATCAAGATGGAGCGATACCAGGAAGAGGGTGAGAGACGATCCGAAATTACGCGGGCGGCATTGACCTTTGCGCTTCTTACATGGGTCCGGACAAAGGAACTCCGGTTTGCCAAGAAGCAAGAGTTTGAGGATCTAGCTGGAAACTCACCAGTTTGGCGCATTGGCGCTAATCGGATGAAAATGGGCCGCGAGCATATCGTGCCATTGTCGCGACAAGCCGCTTCTCTTGCTCAAGATATGATCAGCAAGTCCGAAGCCGAATACGTCTTTCCAGGCCAGAAACCCAAGATGCCGCTTTCCGAGAATACGATGATCTATGGCCTCTATCGGCTCGGTTACCACGGGCGACAAACTGTTCACGGCTTCAGGGGTCTGGCGAGCACCTGGGCGAATGAGCAGCTGGTCGAGGTCGGCGAACCACCGATGTGGATCCGCAGATATCATGAAGACTGGGTTGAACTGCAATTGGCACACAGCGAAGAGAACGAGGTTCGTGGGGCATACAATGCTGCCGAATATCTCGCTCCTCGTCGTGCAATGCTGCAGGATTGGGCAGACTTCCTCGATTCCATCGGCGGCAAAGCGCAAAATATTGCAGTTTTGAGAGCCGCGTGACCTGCTCCTAGGCGGGCACCTGCCCCAGCCATTCGACGCGAAGGCGGTCGAACCCGACAACGATACCCTCTGCGGTAACCTCAAATCCAAAGTCTTCGTTCGAGGGTTCGTAGTCTTCGAGAACCCAATGATCTCCGGCATCGGTTACAATTACAGCTCCCCGAGGAAGGTGCTCGAGCCGTCCGCTGATCCTTTTCCGATTCGTAGTCATATCGAACTGTATGCCATCCATCGGTCGATAACGCTCTTCACATATCCAGGTGTTTCCCGATTTTTCGGTATCCCGCCGGCTCGCGACACAGCGCCGGGTCCAGCATTGTATGCGGCCAGCGCGAGATGGATCCCACCGAAGCGCTCTAGCATCTGCTTCAGATACCGCGCGCCGCCATCGATGTTCTCAGCCGGATCGTGGCGATTGCTGACACCAAGTTCTCTTGCCGTTCCCGGCATGAGTTGAGCGAGCCCAGCGGCGCCAGCCGGACTGATTGCCATCGGGTTGAACCGCGATTCCTGCCAAATCAGGGCCTGAAGCAGTCGAGGTGGCAATTGGTATCGCGCTTCAGCTTGCCGGATGAGTGGTTCGTACAAGGCTTCCTTGAAGCTTCTATCGATATAAGCCGTGCCGCCGTCTGGCTTGCCGAGGTGGATCGGAGTTGGGTAAAAACCGGCCTCCTGATCGATTGAAATCTCAGCCTTGCCAAGGTCGTGAGCGAAAACCTGAAATTCCTGCGCGCGGGCGGGTCCAGAGATAGCAATCGCAAAGGCAAAGCAACCACATGTTACCAAGGACATTCTCATCGCACTACCTTTCACCTTGTCTCGATCTGCAAGAGAACATAGATAGAACGAGCGGGTGTAGGAAAGCGCTTTCTAAAGGATCATCCGAGAGGAGAGGGACTCGTTCGGAGGGGGCAATTATGCGGCGATGGAGCCAGTATGCCTGTTTCGAATTCTACCGTGTCACGGACCTCGCTTGAGGACACCGCCCGCAAGATCTGTGAAAGCCGAGGCGGCAAGTGGTCCGGCAACAAGGGGATTTCCCGCTGCCCCGCGCATGATGACCGCACGCCGTCACTCGGTGTGTCGCTCGGCCGACAGGCCATCCTCTTCCACTGTTTCGCGGGATGCGATCAGCAGAGCGTGCTGGCTGCTCTGGCGCGTGAAGGTTTCGAGACACCGGCGCTTTTTGCAGGTTCTGCGACCACCAACGAACCCGAATCGACCAGCACCCGCAAACCCTCGGCGGTAGCGCTGAGGATCTGGCGCGATGCACAGCCACTGCGTGCCAGTCCGGCAAAGGCATATCTTGAAAGCCGCGGCATCCTCGCCGCATCTCCGGCGCTCCGCTTCCATCCACGAACGCCGCTTGGCCCGAAAGGACGGGCCCGCTTTCTGCCCTCCATGATCGCGGCAGTGAGTCTCGACGAGGGCCCGATCGCCATCCACCGCACGTTCCTGTCTACCGAGGCTTCAGGCAAGGCTGGCTTCGACAAGCCAAAACGCGCGCTCGGCGCGCTCGGTGAAGCTGCTGTTCGTCTTTTCGCTCCAGTTTCCGGCAAGCTTGGCCTTGCCGAGGGGGTCGAGAGCGCGATGTCGGCCTATGCTCTCACCGGCATTCCCGTCTGGGCGACCCTGGGCAATGAGCGCTTCGGTCTCGTCAGTGTGCCTGAGAGCGTGACCGAGCTTCACCTCTTCGTCGATCACGATGCTGGCGGCGAGCTGGCTGCGTCGCGTGGCCTGGCCGCTTATGCCCGCGATTGGCGGACGATCCACGTTCGCAAACCATCCTCACGCGACACCGACTGGAACGATGAACTTACAGAATGGCTGCGCCGCAAAGCGGCGCGGTAGAGGAGAGAGAGAGCTTCTCGAATTCCTGATCCGGCAGAGGGCGTGTCCCGATGCCCCCATCAGGAGGACGAATTGCCATGTTTCAATCAGACCTGTTTCCCGCCAGCGAGCAGTTGCCGTCAATGCCCCTGGCCTATGCCATCGGCACCCGAGTTGCCGCGCTTCTTGCTTCGGGACGTCATCTTACCCGTACCGACATTTCCGGGCTGTTCGCCGAAGAGACCGGTGTTCTGGACTGGGGAGGTGCATGGACGATCGACGACTACAACAACGCGGTCGAGATCGGCGCACTGCTCTGGCTGCGAGAGTCTTCGCGCATCGATCTGGCGACAAGCATGCACGAAGCAGAAGCACGTTTTGACTGGCTCGAAGCTGCATTGCCGCCGCGGCACGTTCGCAGCGAAGCACAGGTCGAGCTCCAGCAGTTCTCGACCCCGCCGATGCTGGCCTGGCTGATGGCGAAGGCCGCAACTGTCTGCGCGCAAGACACGCTCCTCGAACCGTCCGCAGGCAATGGAGCCCTTGCTCTTTGGGGTTGCCTCCAGAACGCTTCGCTGCTCCTCAACGAGATCGATCCAGCAAGACGAGACGGTCTGGCCCACGTCTTCCCCACGGCCACCATCACTGCGCATGACGGGGAACTGATCGCCGACTTGCTTCACGCCCCTGTTCCGTCTGCCGTGCTGATGAACCCGCCGTTCGCTCACAGCCTGGAACGCGGCAAGGACGGCGAGACCGCTATGCGTCACCTACGCGGTGCAATCCGGGCCGCTGCTAATCGGGCGAGGATCGTCGCCATTATGCCTGAAGGCTTCGACGCCTCCACCTTCGCCAAGGAACAGGACGAAGCATCGCTGCTCCTCGATGTTCGCTTGCAGCAGATGTTTCGCCGAACAGGTACGGGGATCGCCGTGCGTTTGGTCGTGTTCGACAAGGTGCCGACTGCATCCTCGTCAACGATCATCGGAGATACCGGCGACCTGATTGCGCTCGGCGAACTTGTCACCGAGTTGCCGCCACGCGCTCAAACACCCGCCAGCCTCCATCGCTTGCCAACCGGCAATCGGGTGCGCCTCCTTGCCAAGACTTCGACCCAACGCACGCCGGTCCGACCGGTGGCGCCGTTCGCTGCGACGCCAGCAGCCACAGCGAATGCGGTCAATCTTGCCTATTCTGTTATGGCCGACCCCGCGCCTGTGCCCGAACAGACAGGCATATATCTCCCTTACCGGCCCAGCCGCATCGCCTTCAAAGATGCTCCGGTCCATCCCACCCCGCTCGTGGAATCGGTCGCCATGGGTTCGGTCGCGGCACCGCAGCCCGATGTTTGCCCGCGCCTTCCCGCATGTTGGCAGGCCGATGGCCTGCTGTCCGAAGCGCAATGCGAGTCACTGGTCTACGCTGCCCAGGCATTTGCGCGCGATCTTCCGGGTCAGTTCAAGGTGAGCCAGGAAGGCACCTCGCTGGAATTGTCCGAAGACGGGCACGCCTACCGCCAGGGTTTCTTCCTTGGCGACGGGACCGGAGCGGGCAAGGGAAGGCAGATCGCAGCGGTCATCATGGACCGCTGGCTCTCAGGTGAGCGGCGTCATATCTGGATCACCAAGAACGAAGCGCTGCTCGAAGATGCACGCCGCGACTGGGAAGCGCTTGGAGGGCTGCCGCTCGATCTCCAGCCGCTCTCGCGCTGGAAGCTCGGCCACCCTGTAACGATGTCCGAAGGCATCCTCTTTGTCACCTATCCGACGCTGCGCTCGGGCCGCGCCGAGGATACGCGGCTTGATCAGATCCTTGCCTGGGCGGGCGAGGATTTCGACGGCGTGATCGCCTTTGACGAAGCCCACGCGATGGCCAATGCGCTCGGGGGCTCTTCAACCCGCGGCAAGGTCAAGGGCTCCGAACAGGGCATGGCGGGGCTCAGGTTGCAGAACCATCTCCCGCGCGCCCGGGTGCTCTACGCGTCTGCCACTGGCGCTTCGGATATCGCCAATCTGGGATATACTTCCCGGCTTGGCCTCTGGGGACCCGAGACCGCTTTCCCGACCCACGAGGCGTTCATGACCGAGATCCGCGCTGGCGGCGTCGCGGCGATGGAGATCGTCGCCCGCGACCTCAAGGCCCAGGGCCTCTATCTTGCTCGTGCGTTGTCCTTCGCCGGGGTTGAGTATGAGATCCTCGAACACAGCCTGACCGAAGCGCAGGTCAAAATCTATGACGCCTACGCCGATGCCTGGGCGATCATTCACCGCAACTTGGAAGCTGCGCTCGAAGCAACCCGCGTGGTCGACGAGGACAGCGGCGATACGCTCAATCGCAACGCCAGGGCTGCGGCGCTGTCGATCTTCGAAGGCACCAAGCAGCGCTTCTTTGCCCAGCTTCTGCTTTCGATGAAACTGCCCAACCTGATCCCCGCGATGGAAGCGGCGCTTGGCGAAGACCATTCGGTTGTCGTGCAGCTGGTCTCGACTTCCGAGGCCATGCTCGACCGGCGCCTTGCCGACCTTACCGTGGAAGAACGCGAAGCGCTCGATATCGATCTCTCACCGCGTGAATACGTCATCGACTACCTTACGAAGGGCTTCCCGGTACGATTGATGCAGGTCTTCGCCGACGAGGACGGCAATCTTCGCTCCGAGGCAATGAGCGACGGAGAGGGCAATCCCGTTTTCTGCTCGCGTGCCCTTGCCGCGCGCGATGCGCTGATCGAACAGCTCTGCGCACTGCCGCCCATCGCTACCGCGCTCGACGCGATCATCGAGCGCTTCGGGACCGAGGCGGTGGCCGAGGTGACGGGCCGCACCCGCAGGCTGATCCTGGGCCGTGACGGCCAGCAGCGGCTCGAACGGCGAAGCCCGAGCGCAAATGTCGCCGAAGCGCAAAGCTTCATGGAAGGGACCAAGCGCATCCTCGTCTTCTCGGATGCGGGCGGCACGGGGCGTTCCTATCATGCCGACCTCGGCTGTCGGAATCAGCAACGCCGGGTTCACTTCCTGCTTGAACCGGGATGGCGCGCCGACAACGCCATCCAGGGTCTCGGTCGCACGAACCGCACCAACCAGGCCTCGGCCCCGCTGTTCCGGCCGGTAACCACCGACGTGAAGGGCGAACGCCGCTTCATCTCGACCATTGCGCGAAGGCTCGATGCCTTGGGCGCGCTGACGCGCGGCCAGCGCCAGACCGGCGGACAGAACCTCTTTGACCCGGCAGACAATCTCGAAAGCGACTATGCGCGCGATGCGCTCAGCCGCTGGTTCCAGCTGCTCTATGACGGCAAGCTCGAAGCCACGAGCTTCGGCCAATTCGTCGAACGTACCGGCCTCCGGCTTGAAAACCCCGATGGCGGGCTGACCGACAATCTCCCCACGATCCAGCGCTGGCTCAATCGCATTCTTGCGCTGCCGATCGCGCTCCAGAACGCAATCTTCGATGAATATCTCGGCCTCGTCGAAGCGCGGATCGAAGCCGCGCGCGAGGCCGGAACGCTCGACCAGGGACTGGAAACCGTGAGGGTTGATCGCTTCACGGTCCTTGCCGACGAACTTCTCCGCACCGATCCCGTGACCGGAGCGGAGACCCGCCTCGTCTCGCTCGAAGTGACAAGGCACCTTCGGCCTCTACGCTTGCAGCGCCTGGTGCGGATGCACGAGATCGGCGGCCCGCACGCGATCCCGATGCGCAATGCGCGCTCGGGCAAGGTCGCGCTCTCGGTTCCTGCCCGGCGCCTCATCGCTGACGACGGGGCCGTGATCGAACGCCGACGCTTGCTTCGACCGCTCAAGTCCGCGAACTGGACGCTTGAGGCGCTCGGTGAAAGCCACTGGGAAGAAATTGGCGTCACCGCGTTCACCAGCGCCTGGCGGGCCGAGGAAGAGGAGGCCGCCGCTTCACCGATGACCGAGCGCGTCCATCTCGCCACCGGGCTGCTGCTGCCGGTCTGGAAGCGCCTGCCCGGCGATCATGTCCGCGTCACCCGGCTCGTTGCCGAGGACGGCCAGTCGATCATCGGCCGCGAAGTGCTCGATATCGATCTCGCTGCGATCGCCGAAACCTTTGGCCTGTCCGGTGTTACCGGACCATCGGCAGAGCAGATCGGCGACCTCGTCCTCGCAAACGGCAAGCCGCTGGGCCTCGCAAGCCACGATCCACTCACCGTGAAGCGCTCGCTGGTCGGCGGCGAACAGCGCCTCGAACTGACCGGGTTCTCGCCGGATCGCCTCGACTGGTACAAGAACAAGGGCTGCTTCACCGAGATCATCCGCTACCGCACGCGGCTATTTGCCCCGGTCTCGAGAGCAAGCGAGATCCTTCAAAGCATCGCAATCGAGCCTTGAACTTCTCATTTGCCCTAAACTGGTCTATATAGAGACCAAATTCAGTCCGAAGGTGTTCTATGAAGCTGGACCAGCGCATCAAACCGATCAGCTATCTGAAGGCCCACAGCGCCGAAATTATCCGGGAGATCGGAGATGGCGCCGGGCCAATGGTCATCACGCAGAATGGCGAAGCCAAGGCAGTTCTGCAGGATGTCGCCAGCTACGAGCGCGCACAGGAAACGCTCGCTCTGCTAAAACTTCTGGCGCTCGGACAGGCCGATGTTGTCGCCGGTCGGACCCGCCCGGTGGCAGGCCTTGCGGATCGCGTACGAGGTAAGTCAAACTGAATGATGGCGGTCGCCGTAGCGATCGAGATCACCTCCGGTGCGGAGCGCGATCTTGTGGGTATCTGGCAGCGCCGCCTGAAGCAGCGCGGGCCGGATGGCGATGATGGTGCGGACGCACTGCTGGATGACCTTGTCGCGTCTATCGAATCCCTTGTGAACAATCCTCAGAAAGGACCGATTCCACCGGAACTTGAGGCTCTCGGGATCACCGACTTTCGGCAATTGTCGCGCTCTCCATTCCGCATCATCTACGGGTATCGGCCCGATCCAGCACCCGGTCAGGTGACCGTGTTCGTAATTGCTGATGCGCGCCGGGATTTTCGGACGCTTCTCGAAGAGCGCTTGCTCAGCAGCGGATAGGCATAGGTTCCGCTGAAGAGGTCAGGGTCCGGATGAACCCGAGCGCTGCCTCCGAATGCGCTCAAGTTTCCCCCTTATCTCCTCCCCTCCGTGTGACTGAATGAATCGATAAGCTCCCGTGTCGCGTAGCGCCGGAGCCTGATCACGTCCTTCCTTAAATCCGGGCGAATATTCTGCCTGTGCCCAGTGATGACGGGCCTGCCGATGGGTTCGCGCATCGAAAACAACTGCTCTCATGGACTGAACTCAACCGATCCCTGATCGCCCCAGCCCGGTCGTATAGATGGTCGCCACAGCCATCGAAGAGAGTGGAGGGAGCCCTTTGGGCTTGTGGGCCTCGTGATCCTCACCTGCGCCTTCATTCCATCAGGAGAACACCCATGATCCAGTCGATCCCCTTGAATAAGCTTGTTCCGAGCCCGCGCAACGTTCGCAAGTCGAGCGATGCGCTAGCCGACCTCCAGCTGCGGGCAGACATCGCCGCGCGGGGCCTGCTGCAGAACCTCGTGGTGCGCAAAGGAAAGCGCGGAAAGTTCGAGGTCGAGGCCGGCGGTCGCCGTCTCGCCGCGCTGCTGGCGCTGGCCGAAGAAGGCACCTTGCCTGACACGCACGAAGTCACCTGCCTCGTCATCGAAGGCGAAGAAAGCGAAGTGCGTGAAGCCAGCCTTGCCGAGAACTTCCAGCGTCTCGCGATGAACCCTGCCGATGAGGCCCAGGCCTTCGCTTCCATCATCGAGGCGGGGGCCACACCCGAAGACGTGGCGCGCCGCTTTGGCCTCACCGTTCGGTTTGTCGAAGGGCGTCTGCGCCTGGCAAGTCTGGCACCCTGCGTCTTCGAAGCGCTCGCCGAGGGCACGATCACGCTCGACATGGCGAAGGCCTACGGTGCGATTTCCGATGTCGAGCGCCAGGCGCAAGTCTATGCCGAACTGCAGGACGCCTGGTATCAGATCACGCCCGACACGATCCGCCGCATGGTGCTCGATGCCACGGTGCGCGGTTCCGACCCGCGCACTGTTCTCGTCGGTCGCGACGCCTACCTCGCCGCAGGCGGCCGGATCGAGCGCGAACTGTTCGACGATGATGCCAGCGAGAGCTGGATCGATGTCGCTCTGCTCGAGGACCTCGCGCACAAGGCCATGGAAGAAGCCGCAGAAAAGACCGCGCTTGAATATGGCCTTGCCTGGGTGCGCCCGACGCTTGGCACCTATGTCAGCCATGACCTTGTTGAAGGTATGAGCCGTCTGCCCTGCGAGCCTGCGCCGATGACCGAACAGGAAGTAAAGGAACTCGGCGAGCTCGAGGCTGACTACGACCTTGTCGCCGCCGTGCTCGAAGACGAGGACAGCGACGAGGACGAGGTCGCCAAGGCCGAACAGGAACTCATGGTGATCGACCGCGCGATGCGCGCTCTTAATGATCGTCCGCCGGTGCTCCCCGACGAACTGAAAGCTGCGGCCGGTGCCTTCCTCGTCCTCTCTCGCAATGGCGAGCCGACACTGGTCCCGCAGTTCTACACCGAGACCGAAGTCATCCCTGACGAAGGCGTGGTCGAGGCCATTGAAGAGAGCGGTGCGGCGAAGCCCAAGGGAAGCTCGCTGTCGCAGCGCCTGCTCGATGAGCTCGCAATGCAGCGCCGCGACATCCTGGCGATCCATCTCGCCAACGATCCGGCACTGGCGCTCGACTTCATGGTCTTCACGCTCGCCGATGCCGATGGGCATGACTGGCGTGCGAAGAAAGCGTCGACGCTGGTCGGCTCGGTTGCTTCCGGCCCGGTTACCGGCTTCGAGGCCAAGGATGCGCCCGCGAGTGCTGCTTTGGCCGAGTTTGCCGGGTCGCTCGATGAAAGCTGGCGTGCTGGGACAAGCGACGTGGAGCGGTTTGCGAGGTTCCGGGCACTATCCGACGAGGCGCGCTCGGCCTGGCTTGGTCATGTCGTCTCGCGCACTCTTATTGCCAGCCTTGCCTGCGAGGGCGAACGCTCTGTACTGTTGCATGAGGCGCTCGGCTCGCTGCTCGAAATCGAAACCGCGCATTGGTGGCGTCCCACGGCGGCGAACTACTTCGACCGCGTGGCCAAGGCCCGCACGCTTGAGGCGCTCGATGCCGCCGGCGGTCCCGAACTGGTTAGTCGCTATGCCGCCTCCAAGAAGGCCGAGCTGGCGAGCGCTGCCGAGCGCATCTTCTCGGGCAACTTCATCGGCGATGCCGAGGTCAAGGAGCGGGCACAAGCCTGGGTTCCGACGATCATGCGGTTCACCGATACTGACGTTCCCACCGATCTCGAGGAAGATGCGTCGATTGAAGATGAAGCCGGCGAAACGGTCAGCGGCGATGTGACCGACGAGATTGCCGAGCAGGCTGCCTGACCCCTCCTGACAGGTCTAGGTCACTCGGCGGGCGGTCCGTCCCTATCGGGACGGGCCGCTTTTTCCCGTCATGTTATGAATTGAGCACTCTCGCTCGCTGGCCGAGAGCTGCCCTCCTGAAGTTTTTGCCACTACCGTGCCAATTGCGGCTACGATCATCTTGGCAAAGCTAGCGTACGCTTTCACCAAGTCCGATGAATCTTCCGTCCGTGATGATGACTTTGTCGCCCTTTCCGGCCGTTGCGAAGAGTTTATCCATGAAGGGGTCGGGTGCCGCAACGCAGCCATGGCTCGCGTAGCCGTTTTCGATCTCGGAACCGCCGTGGATGGCAATGCCGTCCCAAGTCAGGCGAAGGGTCCACGGCATCGGAGCGTCATCGTAAATGCTCGACGTATTGTGCCGCTCTTTGGTCAGAATTGGAAACACCCCGGTTGGGGTTGGATGATCCTCGGTTCCGAGAAGCACGGCTGTGGCCCCAATTTCATAACCGCCCCGCCAGACCGACATGACTCGTGCCTGTAGATCGACCGTCACCGTTAGCTCACCGTCCGGCACGCCCTCCTCATCCCAATACCAGTCACCGTAGCGGATCGGACTGGGAATATCGAGGATGCGTTGAACCGTGAATTCTCCGTTTTTGCTTCCGACACGCCTCTCCATCTCTTGGGGAGCGGCTTGCGTCTCGCTGACGGGAGAGCCGATTGTCGCAATCACCCCAGCGGCCAGAATGACGTAGGACCTCATTGGCTCTCTCCTTTAGTCGGTCCCATCGTCGACGCATCGCCTGTCTCGACTTGAACCGTCAACCAACGGTAACTAGCCCGCCAGCTTAAGGCAGGCTTAGGCCGCGGACACTTTTGCCGGCGTCAAAAGCGAGATCCCTTCGAGGCTTACGCCGAAACTGTGCCGGAGGATGCGGCGGTTGAGCAGGTGGCCAGTCGGGCCGCCTGAGCCCTCCTGACGGTCCGTCCGGGTTCATTTCAAACCTTGCCTGGCCAGCCCACATGCAAGTCGTCAATAACGAAATGGTGCCGATGGCCGTCGCTTCCATGCTCTTGCAAATGCGGATGATCAGACGGCAGTTCGGGATGCGTATGGTAAAGCATGGAGGGGTCTTTGCGGGGCCAGAGCCACAGGGTAAGCCCGACGCCCAGAATGCCCAAGGCCGCTAGCACCAGAAAAGTCGGCGTCATGCCAAAGCGAGCGCCGATTTGACCTGCCATGGGATACGCGACGAGCCAGCACACATGGCTCAGCGCGAACTGGGCAGCGAACAGCGCCGGGCGGTCCTCATCCGCCGACGAGCGTTTGAGTAATCTTCCGCTCGGCGTGACGCAAAGCGAATACCCGATACCCATCGCGAGCCAGCCGACCAGCAGAAACGGCCAGAGCGGTTGGGTGCCCAGCTGTCCGAACACTAGCCCTATCGCTGCCAGTGTGGCGACCAAGAGAGCCGCGCCGAAAATCATGACCGTACGGTCTTTCACCCCGGTCAGGATGCGGGGCAGAGCAAGCGCAGCCAGCATCGAGCCCGCTCCGTAAGCCGCCAAAGCCAGCGCGACGTCGCCTTCGCTGCGTCCCATGTTTTTCACGATGACAACCGTGTTGACGATGACCATCGCGCTGCCAGCCGCCGCAGCAAGGGTGACGGCCAGCAAGCCGACAAGCCTGGGTGTCTTGAGATAGACCCGCATGCCGCGTGTGGTTTTGCGCCATACACCCTCCACCCGCTTTGCCAGCGATTTCCTGTGAGGTAGAGCGGCGCTCACCACAAGCATCGCCGAGACGACGAAGCCGATGGCGGTTCCCGCGAACAGCCAGTGGAAGCTTATGGTCACCAGTAGCGCGGCAGCCAGGACCGGACTGACCAGGCTTTCAAGATCGTAGGCCATTCGGGACAGGGAAAGAGCTTTCGTGTACTCTTCTTCGTCCGGCAGGATGTCGGGAATGGTTGCTTGGAAGGTCGGCGTGAAGACGGCCGATGCCGACTGCAGCACGAAAATGAGCAGATAGATTTGCCAGACCGCATCGACGAATGGGAGCAGTAGCGCAACGCCGGCGCGGATGATGTCCATTCCCACAAGCAGGCGTTTGCGGGGAAATTTGTCGGCATAGGCCCCGGCAAGGGGAGCGATACCGATATAGGCGACCATCTTGATGGCAAGTGCCGTACCCAAGACCGCGCCGGCGTCGGCACCGGCGAGATCATAGGCCAGCAAGCCGAGAGCGACCGTCGAGAGCCCCGTTCCGACAAGCGCGATGACCTGCGCAAAAAACAGGTGACGATATGTGCGATTGGTCAGAACGGAGAGCATGGCGATGTCTTCCTTTGGGCAGAGAGTGATCTAGACTACACGCTTGATTTCGGAGTAGCTGCCGTCGGTCTTGAGGGTCACGGTTACGGTTGCGCCAGAACGATTGCGCCAGAACCAGCCATGGCTCCCATCGAAGGCGGCGACGAGTGTGCCGGACTCACCCGTGGATTCGCGGCCTTTGTCGTATCCGTGGTAAGAAATGCCCGGGGCATCGGCATGCGTATCGAAATTGACGTGGCCACCTTGCACCGACCATTCGTATTGAAGACTGGCCCCATCGGCCATGACCGCCTTGACTTCCGCACCCTCACCAGGCGCGAGCGTCAATTCGGTGACATCGCGGCGCGTTGCCGCTTCGGAGCCGCTGCCGCTGTTACCGGCGAGCGTACGAACCTCCTCGATGGCTGTGTTCTGCTCGTCGGCAGCTGCTTCCGCAGCAAGTTGCTGTTTGATCTCGCCCATCTCGGAATATCCAAGAAGACGGCCCGCTCCGGTCGGATCGATCGCGTATTCCGCGGGTAGAACCACGGTGACCAGGAGGACGGTCGCGGTCACCAAGGCGAACGCGGTCGCCTTGACAAGCTGGCGGTTGGTGGGAAGGTCGCTGGTGGACGGGCGCTGTGAATTGAACATGTCTATTGCTCCTGGAAAAATGTGATCAGGCTACGGCGAAGCCGACGAGTTGGTAGCCGACGAGCATGAAGCCCGCGGTCATGAGAAGAGTGTTGGCGGCGAAGGCGTGACGCATGAAGCTCTCGGTCCTGCGCCAAAAGCCCATCACGATCAGGATTGCGCCAAGGGCGAGCAATTGCCCGATTTCCACACCGACATTGAAGGCGAGAAGATTTGGGATGAGGCCGTCTTCGGCGATCTCGAATTCGATGATCTTCGTGGCAAGGCCGAAGCCGTGAAAGAAGCCGAAAATGAGGGTTGCTGCCTTGGTACTTGGCTGGAATCCGAACCACCGCTGGAAGGCACCGAGATTGTCCAACGCCTTGTAGACGACCGACAGACCGATGATCGCATCGATGAGATAGGCGTTGGCGGTGATACCGGTCAGGACACCGAACAGCAGCGTGGTCGAATGGCCGATCGCGAACAGCGTCACGTAGATTCCGACGTCCTTCAACCGGTAGAGAAAGAAGATGACGCCGAAAAGAAAGAGCAGGTGATCGTATCCGGTCACCATGTGTTTTGCGCCGAGATAGATGAAGGGCAGGATCAGCGTTCCGCTGCTCTCCTGGATGTAGCCCTTGTCCCCCTCGGCGACATTGTGCGCCCACGCTTCGGCACCCGAGGCGAGGAAGATTAGCAGAACTGTAGCGAGCGCGAGAATGCGCATGACTGCTGTATTGGATCGAGATTGCGTTATCGATATCATTTCGTTCTCCGGTCCCGGATGTCGGCCGCCCGCAGGATTGCACCCTGCGGACGACTGCTCCGGCTTCAGCTTGCGAGTTGAGGGTTGGGGTTTTCGTCGGATGTCCCTGTCTCCGGGACTTCCGTGCGTTCGCCGCGAACCACCCTGTAGAGTGCTGGCAGAACCAGCAGTGTCAGCGCGGTAGCCGAGACGATCCCGCCGATGACGACCGTCGCGAGCGGACGCTGCACCTCCGAACCGAGCCCGACATTCAGAGCCATCGGAACGAAGCCGAGGCTTGCGACGAGTGCGGTCATGAGTACGGGCCGCAGACGAGCCATGGCTCCTTCCTTGATGGCGTCCTCGAGCGGCTTGCCGTCATCCATCAGCTGCCGGATGAACGTCAGCATGACGACGCCGTTCAGCACGGCGATCCCCGACAGGGCGATGAAGCCGACCCCCGCCGAGATCGAGAAGGGGATGCCGCGCAGCATGAGCGCGGCCACCCCTCCGGTAAGCGCCAATGGCACCCCGGAAAACACGACCAGCGCGTCCTTCACCGAGCGAAACAGCGCCACCAGCAGGCCGAAGATCAGCAGCAAGGCGAGCGGAACGACGATCTGAAGCCGCGCACTCGCGGATTCGAGTTGCTCGAATGTGCCGCCATAGTCGACCCAGTAGCCCTCGGGCAGCTCGATCTCCGTGGCGATCCTCTCTTGCGCCTCGGATATGAAGGAACCCAGGTCCCGTCCGCGCACATTGCTGGTGACCACCGCACGCCGCTTGCCGTCCTCGCGGCTGATCTGGTTCGGCCCCTGAACGTTCTCGATCGTCGCAACCTCCGACAGCGGGACAGACCCTCCACCTGGCAGTGCGATAGGAAGACGCTCGAGCACCTGGCGATCCTCGCGCATCTCTTCGGGCAGCCGGACAACGATATCGAAGCGTCGATCACCCTCGAAGATCTGGCCGGCCTCGGTCCCGCCGATTGCCGTCGACACCACCGTCTGAACATCGTCCACGTTCAACCCGAGCTGGGTCAGGCGGATGCGATCAGGGATGACCTGAATGAACGGCAAGCCGGTCACCTGTTCGGTCTGCGCGTCCTGCGATCCCTCGATCGAAGAGACAACGCCCTCGACCTCGGCTGCAACGGAAGCGAGCTGGTCGAGATCGTCCCCGAAGATCTTGATCGCGACGTCTGAACGCACGCCCGCGATGAGTTCGTTGAAACGCATCTGGATCGGTTGAAGGAACTCGTAGCGCGAACCCGGCACCTGCTGGACGGCCTCGTTCATCTCGGCGACGAGTTGCTCCTTCGGTTTGCGGGGATCCGGCCAATCCTCTCTCGGCTTCATGATCACGAAGGTGTCGGCGACCGATGGCGGCACTGGGTCAGTGGCCACATCGGCGGTACCGATCTTCGCGAACACCTGGTCCACCTCGGGGAAGGTGCGAATTTTGTCTTCCAGGGCAGTCTGCATGGCGACCGCCTGGCTGAGGCTGGTACCCGGAATTCTCAGGGCGTGGAGCGCGATATCGCCTTCATCCAGATTGGGAATGAATTCCGATCCCATCCGGCTTGCACCCCATCCACTCAGGACCACCAGAGCCACGGCTCCGGCAAGGACAGCTTTGCGCGAACGCAAGGCGAAATCGAGCATCGGACGATAACCCGATTTGGCGGCGCGCATGACGCGCGTCTCCTTCTCCTCGACCTTGCCCGTCACGAATGTCGCGACCGCTGCGGGAACGAAGGTGAGGGAGAGCACCATGGCGGCGGTTAGCGCCATGACGACCGTGATCGCCATGGGGTGGAACGTCTTGCCCTCCACGCCTTCGAGAGCGAAGATCGGCACATAGACGATGGTGATGATCAGGATGCCGAAAAGGCTCGGCTTGATCACCTCGGCAGATGCGCGGGCCGCCAGCTTGAAGCGTTCCTCGCGATTCAGCAGTCTTCCGAGCGCATGCTGCGCCTCCCCGAACCGGCGGAGACAGTTTTCGACGATGATGACGGCACCGTCGACGATCAGGCCGAAGTCCAATGCCCCCAGGCTCATCAGATTGCCCGACACGTTGTTCTCGACCATCCCCGTGATCATCAGGAGGAAAGAGAGCGGGATCACGGCAGCGGTGATGAGCGCAGCCCTGAAATTGCCGAGGAGGACAAACAGGACGACGATCACCAGCAGCGCCCCTTCGGCGAGGTTCTTCTCGACCGTGGAGACCGTTGCCTCGACCAGTTCGGAGCGATCGTAGACCGTATTGGCGACGACGCCGCCGGGCAGCGAGCGATTCACTTCCTCCAGTCTTTCGGCCACCGCGACACTGACATCGCGGGCATTCTCGCCAACGAGCATGTAGATCGTGCCGAGCACGACTTCCCGGCCATCCTTGGTTGCGGCGCCATTGCGGATCTCGGAACCTATCTCGACATCCGCCACGTCGGCGATGCGAATGGGAATGCCATCGCGGTAATCGACGATAATCCCGGACAGGTCGCGTTCGTCCTCGGCCTGTCCGGGGACGCGGATAAGATATTGCGACCCTGATCTCTCGACATAGCCGGCGCCGACATTGGCGTTGTTGTTCTCGAGCGCTTCGATCACGTCCTCGACCGTCAAACCGAAACCGGCAAGACGTTCGGGCAGCGGGGCTACGACATACTCCTTGCGGTAGCCGCCGATCGAGTTGACCTCTGTGACCCCGGGAACCGTGCGAAGCTGCGGCCGAACCACCCAGTCATGCAACGTCCGCAGATCCTGCGCGGTATAGCGCGACCCATCGGGCTTGACCGCGCCCTGCTCGGCCTCGACCGTGTACATGAAGATCTCACCCAGGCCCGTGGCGATAGGCCCGAGTTCGGGTTCGACCGTCTCCGGCAGGTTCGAACGTACCGCCTGCAGGCGCTCGTTGACGAGTTGCCTGGCGAAGTAGATGTCGGTGCCGTCCTCGAAGACCACGGTGACCTGACTCAGACCGTAGCGCGAAACCGAGCGCGTATAGGACAGCCCCGGCAACCCCGCGATGGCGGTTTCGACCGGATAGGTAATGCGCTGCTCCGCTTCGAGCGGTGAAAAGCCCGGTGCCGAAGTGTTGATCTGCACCTGCACATTGGTGATGTCCGGCACGGCATCGATCTTGAGCCGGCCGAAACTGTAAATGCCCACGGCGGCGAAAATGAACACCGCTGCCAGCACTGCGAAACGCTGTCTGATCGACAGCTCGACAATTCTTTCCAACATGAAATCGCGCTCCTCAGTGATCGTGGCTCGCGCCCGACTTCTCGATATCGGCCTTGATCACGTAGCTGTTCTCGGATGCGTAGACGGTGCCTGCATCGATCCCGCTCAGCACTTCGGTCCACTCGGGACCTTCCTGACCAAGCTCGAGCATCCGCACCTCGTAGGTCTCACCGATCTTGGCGAAGACGACGCGAAAATCGCGGAATTGCTGGATGGCGTCCGTCCTGACGGCGAGAGGCACCCGTCGCTGGTCGACCGAGACCAGACCCCGGACCGCCATTCCCGGTCGCCAGAAGCCGTCGCGATTGGGAAGCGGCGCACGCGCGGTCACCGCCTGGCTGCTGACTTCCGCCAGAGGCAGGAAGTCCCGGATGCGGGAGCCCTGCGCACGCTGGCCTTCGAGGCCCCGGATGAGCACCGATTGTCCGGGACGAACCCGCTCGATGTCGCGCGGGAAGATGGGGAAGGTCGCAACCGTGCGCGAAGGATCGGAGATGACGAACATCGGATCGCTGTCCGCGATGTCGCCGATATTCGTATTGCGCTGCGTGATCACTCCGGAAATCGGCGCGTAGATCGGATAGGTCTGCAACGATGAGCTGCTTTCCACCCGCGCCAGCAACGCCCCCCGGGCTACACGATCGCCGAGATTGGCATGCAGCGACATGACGGTGCCCGGGAATTTGGCTCCCACCTCGGCGCTGCCAGAGGGATCGAGCTCAACCCGTCCGATGATTTCCACGGTTTCACCGACCTGCTGCGGTCCGACCGTTTCTGTCCGAATGCCGGCCGCACGTGCCGCCTCGTCCGAGATCGTGACCCGACCCTCGTAGGATTCGAACGCCCATCGATGGGTGTTGTCGCCTTCGTTTGCCACTACCACCACGTCGAAACTGTGCGGTTCGACGAGAACGCCCTGGCCTCGCAGGTAATCCTGCTCCGGTTCGAATTCGAACGTGGTCTTTTCGCCGTCCAGACGCGTGATCATGACCCGGGCACGGACCGTTTCGGGATCGACGGGCTCGTTGTCACGGTAGGCGTAGAGACGGTATTCGGGCGGAACACCGTCTTCGAAGACGGTAACCTCGATAGCGAAGTCGCCGTCACGAAGCATGCGACCGTTGTGTGGACCGCGCTCGTATTCGCCCTCTGCGGCTGCCTGTTCTTCCGAAGTTTCCGGCGAATCCGCCGACTGGCCGCAGGCGGTGAGTGTCGCTGCAAAAAACGCAGCGAGGAATAAATGCGTCTTGCGCATGATCAATAACCCCCAACAAGTTCGATGAAGCGGCCAGTCAGTCGGTCGTAATCGACCTTGGCCTGATGATATTCGGCGAGCGCATCGACGAAGCGGACTCTGGCCTCGTGCAATGCGGTCTGGGCAATGGAGACATCGAGAAAGGTGAATCCTCCGCGATTATAGCCGGCACGGACCTCCCGAAGGGTCTGTTCAGCACCGGGCACGACCTGCTCCTGGATCGCCTCGGCCTCGTGGCGCGCCTCTTCGACGCGTTCGGCCGCCAGAGCGATCTGCCGGCGACGCTGGAAACGTTCGACCGCGAGGTCCGCCTCGACCTGCCGCTGCTCGGCCGCGGCGCGGTCGATGTTGGCCCGATTGAGCGCGCGGTTGGGCAAGGGCAGCGAGAAGCCTGCAATGACGGCGACATCGCCATTGCCGAACAATCTGGGACCCGCGAAGACAGTGGGATCGGTCCGCGAATTGGCTTCCTGGAGGCGATAGTTCGCGTCCGCCCTCTCGCGCCGGGCCTGGAAGACGGCAAGATCGACTGGCGTAAGGTCGGCACTGATGGAGGCAATCTCTTCGGCTTCGAGGAAGCCCGAGGTCACGACCCCGATGCTGCCTGGATCCCCGCCGGTAAGGAGCGCCAGGCGCGCCAGAGCGGCTTCGAAGGCGTGTTCAGCCAGCCCAAGATCCACCCGGGCTTCGGCCAATTGCGTGCGGGCCCGCGTTCCGGCGAAGAGAGGGTCGCGCGCCTCATCGACCCTGCGCTGCACCTCATTGGCGAGGGTCTCGGCGATCTCGACCCTGCTCCTGGCAAGTTCGAGCGACAAGGCGGCGGCTTGCGCTTCGACGTACAACGCCTGGACTTCGCTCGCGAGATCGAGACGCCGCACGAGTGCCTCGGCCTCGGCAACGGCGATATCGCCTTGCGCGAGGCCCACGCGCGCCGCGCGCTTGCCGCCGCGCTCCAGTCGCTGGTTGTAGGTCCCGTCGATCTGCCATTGCGAGAAGCCCGGGGTGCCGATGTTCTCGACGGTCCCATCGATCGTGGGCGCGGGGTTGGTATCGGCAGCGTTTCGCGCTGCGTTGAGGCCGTCGAGGCGCGCGGCGGTCGCCTCGCCCTGCGGTGAATTGGCGACCGCAGTTCGAACGGCCTCCTCGAGTGTGTACGTCTGGGCGGATGCCGAGGTCGCCCACACCAACGTGGCCGCCAAAAGGGCGGCACGCGTGGACACGTGCATGATAGATTGCTCCTGATTGTCTGAACGGAAAGTGGCCCGGAATGCGGGCCGGATTCAGAAAATCAGGCTGATGGGGGCTGTGTTAACGGAGCTGGCGAAAAGCCGATGAGAGGCGGTGTCTCGCCCGGCCGCAGAAGTGTTCGAGGCGCAGGGGCGTTGCCCGCGAACTCGGTCTGGTCCGGCATCGCAATCGAGCTGTGCGAATGCGAAGCAGGGTGAGGCACGATGTCTTCGGACGCGAGCGAATCGGCGTCTGTCTCGACCTCGATGACATCGGCGGAATTGTGCTCATGCGCATGATGCGCGCTTGCCGCCTCATGTGCATGCGCCGCTTCCAGATGCGGAATCGATCCCGGAAGCCCGCCATGCGAGACCAGGAGCAATGCCAACAAAAACAGGAAATGGAGCTGGCGCATCGGCGGGCGGTTAGCTGATCGCAAGCAAATGGGCAAGCCGCAGGGACCGGTTTTTGAGCGATTGCTTGCCGTACGATCCCGTGTCCGACGGAAGATCCGGCGCGTGCAAGGTAGCACGCAGCAAGGAGAGAGGAGAGGGAGCTTTGCTCTTCCTGAGCCGGGGCATCTCCGTCCCGGCGATCAGGAGACCTCCCATGACCAAGTCCCGCCGCGCTGTTTCAGATTCGCCAGCCCAGCGCATCACCGCCGCCATCATCGAGAAACTCGAGCAAGGGACAAAGCCCTGGGTTAAGCCGTGGCGCGGTGTGCCGGTCTCGCGGCCCTTGCGGAGCTGCGGGACACCCTATCGCGGCATGAACACATTCTGGTTGTGGATGGTGGCCGATGGCTGCGGCTACGCCTCGCCTTACTGGATGACCTATCGTCAGTGCCAGAAACTTGGCGGACAGGTCCGCAAGGGTGAGAAATCGACCATTGCGATCTTCTACAAGAGCTACACCAAGGAGGTCGAGAACGCCGAAGGCGAAGCCGACACCGAGAACCGACGCGTACTCAAGGCCTATGCGGTGTTCAACGCGGATCAGTGCGACGGCCTCCCCGAGTGCTATCATCCTAAGCCACTCATTGCCGCGCTTGAGCCCGAGGGACGCGAAGACCGGCTTGATGCCTTCTTTGCCCATATCGGCGCAGACCTGCGCCATCATGGTGCCCAGGCTTATTACGAGCCGCTGCGCGACCGGGTCACCATGCCGCCAGCCGAGTTGTTCGAAGCCTACGACCACTACTATGCGACGCTCGCACACGAGTTGTCGCACTGGACGGGTCATTCTTCGCGGCTCGACCGCGATCTCAAGAACCGCTTCGGCAGCGACGCCTATGCTGCCGAAGAACTGATCGCAGAACTGTCCTCAGCCATTCTCGGGGCAGAACTGGGTCTTCCGGTCACCCACCTCGACCATCACGCCAGCTACATCGCGTCCTGGCTCAAAATCCTCAAATCGGACGAGCGTGCGATCCTGACGGCTGCAGCAAAAGCCGAGGAAGCGGCCAGCCTGTTGCTCGAACTGGGTGGCCAGCAATCTAGCGAAGGCGAGACCGACATCGATCTCGCTGATGCAGCCTGAGGAGCAGTGAGATGGGACGTTCCGTCACCTACCCGACCGGCTCCGTGGTGGCCTTTCGCCTGCTTGATGACGGCGACGACGAAGATGTCGACTGGGCCTACGACTGCCTCGTCGAAGAGATCATCGATACCACGAAGGCGGCCTTACCTTCCTTTCAGCGCTTCGATGGATGGCGCGGCCGCGAGGATCGCATCCTCCTGCGCAATGCCTTCGCCGATTGCGGCATATCGACCTATTGCGGGATCGCCGCGATCTGGCTCGCCGAACGAGACGATCCCCGGTACTGGGAGGCGGATTCTGACATCCCGCGAACGGCAAGGGCACGGCGCTGGCTCGCTCAAGTGTCGGGAAGGTTCATCGACCTGTTCGCTGAGTTGCGCCTGGTCGGGCGGTTCTCGAATGGCGAAGCGATCTTCGAGCGCTCCCGATCCAACTGCGACACCGGGTCCTGATCCTGCCTCATCCCTGCCCGCCAGGAGAGGCCCTTGGGCCGGTCGGGGCGCGCCGCAACCTGCGGCCCGTCGGCCCGTGTTGCCCGCGCCAGCCTAGGGCCGCAGGTTTCCCGCTGCGCGGTGCGTCTCGCCCCTTCTCCCGGCCCTGATCGGGCTCCGGCGGACAGGGGCGAGGCAATGGTGCCTCCTCTCCTTGTCCCCGCGATCAGGAGACACCCCATGTACGACAGCTTCATCGACCAGTTGAGCGGCCTTGACCTTTCAGGCCTCAGCATCAGGCCCGCCCCCTTCAACGAGACCGATTTCCCCTGCGAGGATGCGATCGAACAGACGCTTGTCGCCATATGGTCCGACCTCTTCGCGATCTTTTCCGACACGGCCCTCGAAGCCGATGCCGAGGACATTGCCTGGGGCGTGGTCAATCTCTTTCACCATGCCGCCAGCCGGAAGTCCGCTCAGCTCGACCGGGCCAGTGACGAGATCCGGGTCCTCCTCGCATCAGCCGATGGCTCCGAGGTGCATTCCAGCAATCTGGAAGAGCAGGTCGAACGTGCACAGGCCGCCGAAGCCAGCATGCTGGCGTTTGAGCAAATGCGTGAGGCTGCGGCAGCACTTTATCGCGACGAGACCGGTTCCTCTTGGAAGCCCGCTTCCGGCTCGCGGACAAGCCATTCGCGCCACCTCACGTCAGCCGTAGTTGATGCCCGCGACTTCCTCCGCGCACGTGCTGAGAACCGGCGTCACGCCCTTATTCCGGAAGGAACTCCAATCGTCTTTGCCGGCGGTCGTCAGACCTTCGAGAATTCCGAGGATGCGCGCGTTTATGCCGACAATATCTGGGCGACGCTCGACAAGGTTCGCGATGTGGTTCCCGATCTCTTCCTGGTCCATGGCGGCGACGGCAAGGGAGCCGATCGCCTGGCAGCGAGTTGGGCTGAACGCCGCGAAGTGCAGCAACTGACCTACTCACTTGATCGTCGGCTTGGTGCCCGCGCCGGGTTCAAGCGCAACGAGCAAATGCTTTCGCTCAATCCGCGTTATGTCGTCGCCTTTGCGGGCAATGGCGTCACCGAACGACTGGTGATCGATGCTAAGACGCGCCGGATCACCGTGGTCGATCGTCGCGGCCTCTTGGGCACCTCTCCCGGGTCCTGACGGGCCCATCATCATCTGCATTTGCATTGTCTGGATGTGCATTGGGCGCCGACCCGATTATAGACCGGTCATGCAACTTGACGATCTGCTGCAGCGCTACTTTGCCACCACTGACCTCTCCGGGGTTGCCCCCGATACGTTGTCAGCTGGCATCGAGCACTGCCGGGTCGATCTTGGCCTTGAGGAAGACCGGGGCAAGCGCTTTGCGCTGTGGTCGTTCCTGCACATGCTCGGGTCTGCCCCCGACCTCGACGTGGCCTTCGAGAACGAGGAGGACCGGGAGGCCGCGCGCAACTTCATGGATCTCCTGGCGGCATCGGAAGGCGATGGGGCAGGCTGATTGCAGCTGGGTCTTGGCACCTTCAGGCCCGCACCCGATACCCATCCGGCATTTGTCGCGAACATTCCATAAAGCAGGTCAGCTGAGGACAGCAACCCGTTCCTTTCCGGCCGTGTGGTCGCGCTTCGCGCGCCTGCCCGCACCACCCGTCAGTAACAGGTTTCCCTTCGGCCCTTCAGGCCTTCGGTGCAGTCCTCTCATGCCCTGCTTCTTCTGGATGTTCGCAAGCCGGAGATGGTCTCCGGTTTGAGGAACCGAAGGAATATCACCATGACCAATATCGCAATCCTCACCGGCCGCATCGCCCGCGATCCGGAAACCCGCGAGACCAAGGGCGGCACCAACGTCACCGGGATCACCGTCGTCACCGATCGCCCCGCACGCGACAAGGACGGCAAGACCTACAAGGACGAGAACGGCTACACCGCCAAGGAAAGCGAGTTCCACCGGGTGACCTGCTTTAACGGCCTCGCAAAGACCGTCGGTCAGTACTGCTCCAAGGGCCAGCTGGTATCGGTCCAGGGCCGCATCCACTACACCCAGTGGGAGGACAAGGACGGGGTTACGCGCTACGGCACCGAGATCCTCGCCGACAAAGTCGACTTCCTCTCGCGCGGTAACGGCTCGGGTGACGACAACGACAACACCGACGCTCCCGAGATCGACTGAACTCTCCCGTCGGTCTCCTTCCCGAAGGGGTCCTGTCCTACCGGACAGGGCCCCTTCTTACTGTTGCTACTCACCGGTTGACTGTTCGGTGCGAGAAGACGAGCGAGCCGGTGGAAGCAGGCTCAGCAGAGATGCTTCTTCGCCGAGCTTTCCGAGCTCTCGGGCAACTTTTGCGAGCGCCTTCTTCGAGAAGGTCTCAAGTCCTGTTCCTAGGATGATGCGGCCCAGTTCAAGTGCGGCTTGCTCCTCAAGTTGCTTCTGGCGCTCGGTGAGTGCCAGCCGGTCAGCTTCGAGTTTCCGGAGTGCTGCGACAGCGCTTCGTTTTGTTGGCATCGGGGTTCCTTTCCTGCACCCCTCGGTGGATCCTCCCGTCGATCAACATGCACCCGGGCACAGCCTGTAGGAAAGTCCAATCGCGCGGGTCGTCCCTTGCACTAAGTAACGGAGCGGGGGAGGGGGCCGGCTCACCGAATTCCAAGGGTGATGGGCATGGGGCCAGCGCGTCAAGGACGGCGGGGCCCCACCATTTTGCCTCCCCTGCGCTTTGCTCCGGTCCGACAAAATCGTTGCCCCCACCGCCGCTTCGCGGTCGCCCTCGGGGCGATCCCTGACCCGCCGGCCCCATGCCCCTCCGCCTGTTTCCTGTCGTCTCAGCGACAGGTTTCAGGAGGATATCATGACTACACTCAGCACCTTGGACATGAACGCGCACAGCTATTTCGAAGCGCTTGCAGTTGCCGAAAGGCGCGCCCAGCACAGTTTCTTCGACCAGCACGTGATGGAAGATGAAGACCTGGGCTACTTCGCCCTGGACGAGGGTGACTACAACGCGCTGCCCACGCATCTCGCCAGCCGCGTGGTGCACACGGTCCATGGGGCCATGCTGGACGAATACTGACGACCATACGAGGGCAGGAGCCGGTCACGGTTCCTGCCCTTTTTTCGTGTTCGCTGGCACTGGAGCGGGACGAAAAGCGGAGCGGGGCTGGGGTCGCGCTCGGTCCCGCCCCGCCTTCGGCGGTGCTCCTGCGGGCGCGGCCTTCTTGTTCTGGGCCCCGCACGCACTCCCGAACGACAGCGGGTCGGACCGGCGCGGTGCCGCGGGAACCGACAGGCCCCGGTCCCGGACACCGCACGCGCTCCTTTGCCGCCGCCTTTGCGGTGGGTGCGGTCCTTGTGCGTATTATTCGTTCAGTTGCAGATCAGGCTCGTTTACCGCCCCGAACTGGTTGCTCGCGCCGCCAAGGGCATTGCTGGAAAATGCCTTCGAGAACGGAACGACTAGGGTCACCGGATTTCGCCGCGCAATGGGGAACAGAATTGGCACACCGTACGCAGTAGCACTGCTATGTTTTGGGAAAAAGTGCAATAAAATCAGTGCGCGAAACGCTCAAAGTGCTCGGCAGAGAGGGTGCTGTTGAATGCCGCCCGGTCCCCGCAAATGACAGTAATTCCAAGGGTTCTGGGGGCAGTTTGCATGAGGGCGAATGCCATATGGTCCCCAAACGTCGAAGGTCTGCCCGTAGAGCGCTTCTCGATGGCAATTTTGCCCGCCGCAAACTGCCGCAGCGCGAACGCGAATACTGCATCTGGGACACCGAGCTGGCAGGCTTCGGTCTTCGCGTAAGGCCGAGCGGGAACTACTTCTGGTTCGTTCGCTTGCGGCATCGCGGCAAGCATCGGCGCATCACCCTTGGCCGGACCGACGAGCTTGAGGCGGGACTGGCAAGGGCGCAGGCTCGCCGCATTCTTGCAGAAACCGCGCTCGACGGATTGCCCAAGCGCGCAGTGGTGAAGGCCACCCCAACGATGACCGATTTCGTCGAGGCTTATTGGGATGATCTATCCCGCGTCTGGAAGCCCTCGACCACCAAACGAAATTGGGATGCGTGGCGGCTCGATATCAAGCCTACGTTTGGCGACACGCGCGTGGCGGACATCCTTCCAGCAGACATCCACCGCTGGCGCGATGGATGCGCGGGAGAGAGCGAGGTGAAGTTCAACCGCGCCGTGCCCGTGCTGTCCGCGCTGCTCAAATATGCCGAGGCGCTCAAGATGCGTCGGCCAGGTTCGAACCCCTGTCGAGGAATGCCGCGCTACAAGCGGCAAAGCGTCGAACGCTATTTGACGCCAGCCGAGTATCGCCGGATCGGAGCGGCATTGCGAGAGGCTGAGGCAGACCGACCGGCAGAGGTCGCAATCGCTCGCCTGCTCTTGTTCACCGGCGCGCGCGTGGGCGAGATCAAGAATCTGCGCTGGGAGTGGGTGAAGCCACCGCGACTGCTGCTGCCAGACAGCAAGACCGGTCCCAAGGTGATCTGGCTCAATTCGCAGGCGCAGGACGTACTTGCGGTGATCGAGCGGCGCGAAGATAGCGAGCTGGTATTCCCGAACAAGACCGGCAAGCGTCCGGTGAACTTCGATCAGTGGTGGTTCGTTTTCCGGCGGCGCTGCGCATTGCCCGACGTTCGTATCCATGATTTGCGCCACAGCTTTGCTTCAACAGCGATTATGGAAAACGTGCCGCTATCGACCATCGGCAAGCTGCTGGGCCACAAGCTGGTTGAGACGACCGCCAAATATGCGCATCTGTCCGATGATGTGATCGGCGAAGCCGCCGAGCGGATTTCCGGCTCGCTGGCGCAAGCTATTGGCCTCAGGCCATGACCGCCGCCAGTCTCAAGAAGATCGTCGAAGAGGCGCTTGCCGAGGTCGGGGCAACGGTCAACTTCAAGCTCGTTCCCAAAGGCAAGGCGCGCACCACGACCTGGCTTGGTGTCGAGCACGGTTTTGGCATTCGCCACTATCCGAGTGGCCGCAACGTCTACATCGTCCAGACGCGCATGGCAGGCCGAATGCGCACGGTCACAATCGGGCCTACATCGGTCCTAACTCGCTATCAGGCCCAAATGGTCGCGCGCCGCGTCATCGCATATGCACAGGTCGGTCGCGATCCGGCGACCGAACGCCAGCGCATCCGGTCCGCGCCGAGCTTCGCCGATTTCGTGACCGAATATTGGGATCGCTGGGCGCCACGTTGGAAAGCATCGACCCTGGAAACGCACACCGGCTACCGCCGCCGCTATCTCGATGATGCCTTTGTCGGCGTCTACATCGACGAACTCAACGAGGGCCATGTCACGAGCTGGTTCGCGGACCTCAACAATCTGACTGGACCGGGAGCATCGAACCGTACGTTCGAAATCCTCAAGCATATGCTGAACAAGGCAGAGGACTGGGGCTACCGGCTCGAGAACACCAATCCGTGCCGCTCCGTCCGGCCCAACCGCAAGCGCCAGTGCGAGCGCTTCCTTACCAATGATGAACTGGCCCGTCTGGGTGCCGAGCTGACAAATCTGCGCGCATCAGAGGATCGCACCAAGCAATGTTCGGGTGCAGCGATCACGCTCCTGTTGCTGACTGGTTGTCGCAAGAGCGAAATCCTCACGCTCGAATGGACCGACATCAAGGGCAACCGGCTGCACTTGCGCGATAGCAAAACCGGGCCGCGAACGGTTTGGCTTGGCTCGGCAGCGCGCGAGGTGATCGCCGCGCTTCCGCGCTTCGAGAGGATCCCATATCCATTCTGGAACTACCGCTACCGCAAACCGCTTCGATGCGTGAATGGCTTCTGGCGCAGGCTCAGAGACGAAGCAGGGCTACCCGACGTTCGCATCCACGACTTGCGCCATACCTTTGCTAGCCATGCAGCGATGAACAAGGAAACCTTGCCGATGATCGGACGGTTGCTCGGTCATGCTAATGTGCAGACGACCGCGCGCTATGCTCATTTCGATGACGGTCATTTGCTTGAAGCGGCGCAGCAAATCGGCGATTTGCTCGAGTGCATGCTAAATTGAGCAAGCGGAACAGACCTGAAAAGATCCCGGCTTTAGCCGAGTGCCTTCCTTTTAGATGTCGTGCTCCTTCGTCAATCGGCCAGCAGCATCCCGAGAGGTGCCTGACGATTCGATCGGGAATGCAACGCAAAGACGGACATAAGGGGGAAAGTCTGCTTCGCGCCCCAAATCTCGTCGTTCCGAAACTATCCGGGAGATCCCAAAAGCGGTTATTCGCACGGCTCAGTGCGAAGGGAGTTTCGCGCCCCGGTCTCAGCTGTCCGGGATCCACATAGCTGGATACGACTGCCGATTGCCAGTCACCGTTGTGGCGACCCATTTGGGTAATTTCTGGCACGATCTTATGCCGGAAATTGATCCGAGCGACCCATAGGGTAACGGTCACGGCTAGCTCGCGCTCCCCTTGGAGATTTTGTATGGTTCACGGGAAATCATAAAGCTCAAAAAATTAGCTTTTCGCCTATCTTGTTGCTATGTATGTATGGATCAATACATTTTATGTAGGGAATATGGTGGTGAAGATTTCCGAGCGAACCAAACGAGCGTGGATTTTCGAAGCGGGTTGGAAAGGGTTGTGTCCTCGCTGCGGGAAAGGCGACATGTTTCGCTCGTGGCTCAAGGTCACCGACAAATGCGAGCAATGTGGTCTCGACTATCGGTTCGCATCTCCTGACGACGGGCCAGCCTTTTTTTCCCTCTGCTTCGTCGCCCCCCCATTGCTTGCCGTGATCGTTTGGCTACAGGTCTCGCTCGAACTCCCGACTCTGGTGCTTTTCGTGATCGGCCTCCCCTTGTTAGGGATTGGCTGCGTTTTGCCGTTGCGTCCAATCAAGGGGTGGCTTGTGGCCTCGCAGTTCGTCAACAAGGCTGTCGAAGCCGGCACAGAGAAACTGTGGGCGGAAATGCACGAGCGGGAGGATGATTCCAGAAATGACAAACTGGGTTCCTGATCTGAGCGGAAAAGCTGGCCCCAAGTATCTTGCGCTCGCGGAATCACTGACGAATTCTATCGGGACTGGCGAGCTGAAGCCTGGCGCGCGATTGCCTCCACAGCGCGAACTGGCGCAAACTCTAGGCTTTGATCTGACCACCGTTACCCGTGCCTACAACATCGCTCGTCAGCGTGGGTTGATCGATGGTCGGGGGAAAGCCGGGAGCTTCGTGCGGGAGACGGCCACGCATTCGATCTACGCAGCCGCGCAAGTGGATACCGGATTGAATACGCCGCCTGTCCCATCGGACGGGATTCTCCAGAAAGAGATGAAAAGAGCTTTCGATTTGGCTCTTGGCCAGAACGCGGGCTCATTGCTCCAATATCAATCCGCTGGCAATGATCAGGCAATCATCCGGGCTGGAACCGACCTTGCGGCGCGGGTCGGGCTGAAACCGGCTATGGATCAGGTAGTCACGGCGGCTGGCGGCCAGAATGCGCTGCTCGCCGTATCGCGGGCGGTACTTGCTCCTGGTGCCAGGGTCGCCTGCGGAGAGTTCGTCTACCCCGGCTTTCGCGCAATTGCTTTGCGTCTGGGGGTCGAACTGGTTCCCTTGCAGGCCATGAATGCCGATACACTGGAGCTTGCCTGTCGGCAGAATGATATTGCGGCGCTCTATGTCGTTCCTACCAACGACAATCCCACGGCAACCACCATCCCGCTTTCGGAACGTCGGAGAATTGCTGAGGTCGCTCAGCGATACAAGCTGCAGATCATCGAGGACGATGCCTATGGCCTTCTGCCAAAGAGTCCGCTGCAGGCGATTTCCAGCCTTGTTCCGCAGCAATCGTGGCACATCCTCAGTACGTCCAAAATCATCTCACCTGCTCTGCGGATTGCCTTCATCAGCGCGCCCACCGTGGCAGATGCACTGCGGCTAACGGCGGAGGTGCATGACACCGCTGTGATGCCACCTCCGCTCAATGCGGCAATGGTCGCAATGTGGTTGCGCGAGGGGGCCTTTGACAGCTTGGTGTCGGCAGTGCGGGGCGAAGCCGAATGGCGTTCGGATCTTGCTGCCAAGATCCTGAAGGATCATTCAATCTGCCTCCAGCCTCAGGGTTACCATCTCTGGCTTTCGCTTCCAGCTGGAGCGTCGGCTTCCATGCTCTCTCAGCAGCTTACTGCCGCGGGTGTCGGAGCGATTCCATCCGACAGGTTCGCGGTAGGCAAGGTCGCCGCGCAAGCGCTGAGGGTCTCGCTTGGCGGCACGGCCCCACGAACAACCCTTGAGGCCGCTTTGAGACAACTCGCGGGCCATCTATCTCTACTCGACGTCGAGCGGGCTGATATCATTTAGGCCGCTTTCCCGGTGGCTCTTGTTCAAACCGGCAAGTCCGGAACCGGCCCAATTCCAGTCGTATAATTCGAAAGACCTCAATGGGCAGCTTCTGGGCCGTTTCCGGAATGTCGGCTGTGAAGCTCCGGACAGGGCAAAGCTGACGGTCCGTTGGGTTTCTGCCTCGGCCAGTAGCCTCTCTTATTTTACACCAGACATGCCCCGCCACATTGCCGGCAAAATTCGCCGGTCATTTGTGCGGCGTCGATGCGATTTACACGGATGCCCTTCTGCAATATCCAGCAGTATATGAGCAAACGCGACCCTAACCTTGTCACTTCCGGCCTATCGGGTAGCCAATCGAAAGATGGGGTTTCTGTCGAGGTGAACATTTTTCGTCTGGAGGACGAAGGTCAATGGACCCTCGAAGTCGTCAATGAGAAGGGTACCTCGATCGTTTGGGATGACCAGTTCGCAGATGATGACGCGGCATTCAGGGCGTTCGAGCAGGTAGTCGCTGATGAAGGTATGGCGACCTTTCTTGATAGCGCCAATGTCATCCCATTTCCCGGCCAGTGAAAGTGACCAGAATTCCCGTGAACCAATCCGACGTATGAATCGTCTGACCGGCTTGGTTTCGGGCGCCGGTAGTTTAGCTGCCATATCGTGGCGAGTTCTGGGCCGCTTCGAGACAGTCTGGTTTCGGGAGCTTTCCTAAGAAAACGGACAATCCGGTCGCGATTCAAATCGCGGCGCCGTGTCCCATCCACATCGCATTCAAAGACAAGCCCACCAGCTAGCGACATAACTCACGTTCCCTGCCATTTCGAAGACAATGCCTGTCGCAATGAGGTGCAAGCGATCGCTGCCTTACTGATTTTTATCGGAATGGTTGCGCCTATCCGGTTTCGGCCTGTGCGTTACGGGCAGCAGCAATCGCCGCTGCAAGCTCTTTTGCTGGACCCACTCCCCAGTAGTGGAGGAAGTAAAACATCGGTTCACCGCCGATCATGTGGTTATGCAATGCTACGATATGGATATCCCGCTCGCGCAGTGCGCGGAGCACGGGCTGGACTTCGTCCTCGGTCATGATGAAGTCACCATCCACGGCGGCAAGGTCGTTGGTGCCCGAGAACGCCGCCCAGGTCGTAAGCCCCATCGAACCACCGATCTCAACGCCGTGCATGCGGCCTTGGCGAGCGAAGGTGTATTTCACGACACCATCGGCGATGCTTGGCTCGGTGCCCAAGATTTCGCTCAGCGCCAGGGCTTCGATCGTGCCGTTTGCATCCGGCGTCATGCCACCGAAACTGCGCTGCGGCGTCGGCGAGGCGGCGCGCACTTCCTTGATGGCATCCCAGACGGCTTTTACACCCGCTGCCATCTTGGCGGTTTCCCCATGCCCGCCGATATGCATAAAATAGACCGGCGGATCGTCGAATATGAAATGATTGTGCAGCGCGGTGACGGTCAACCCGTTGGCGAGGGCAGCGTCCATCGCGGCTGTTATCTCATCCTCGAATACGACCGTGTCGCCCATGACCATCACTCCGCCATCGACGGGTTTGAAGGCAGCCCATGAGCCGAGACCTGCCGGGGGATCGAGGCGCATGCCGTCGACCATCACCGGCACGTCGGCGCGCGTCCAACCGATGCGTGCGACCCCATCGTCGGTCATGGTGACCTCCGAGTGCGATGCCTCGAAAATCAGTGCCTCGAGATTGCCGAGATTATCCTGCGCGTGAAGAGCCGCCGACATCGCTGATAGCGATAGAGCCAAGCCGCCGACGAACAATGTTCTGCGTAATTGCTTCATCTTAGTTCTCCTTGGATGTGATTTCAGGTGCCAGCCATCATTGCGAGGTAATACAGCGACCCAATGAGTGCGCTCACGAAGAGAACGAGCAACATCCCGATCTTGAAGCGCAGCATGGCGATCAGGGCCGCAGCGGCAATGACGACGGAGGCGACGTCGATCGTGGCGAAGTCCGGCACGAGCAGGCGTGCGCCGTAACCTCGAACCTCGTCAAGCCGTGCGAAGGCAACGTGCAGCGCAAACCAGATGGCAAGGTTTAGGATCACACCGACGACTGCTGCCGTCACCGCCGAAAGCGCCGCTGTCAGAAGCTTCACGCCGCGCAGTTTTTCGATAAATGGCGCACCAAGGAAAATCCATAGGAAGCACGGCACGAACGTGACCCACGTGACGATGACCGAAGCCGCGATGCCCGAAGCCACCGGGCCTAACATGTCTGCTTCGCGATATCCCCCCATGAACCCCACGAATTGGACGACCTGGATCAGTGGACCCGGCGTGGTCTCCGCCATGCCCAACCCATCGAGCATTTCACCGGGGGCAAGCCAGCCATGCGTCTGCACGGCTTCCTGCGCCATATAGGCCAGCACGGCATACGCGCCCCCGAATGTCACGACCGCGAGCTTGGAGAAGAAAACCGCCAGTTCCGTGAACACGTGATTTGGGCCAACAAGAAGGATCAGCGCAATTATGGGAGCTGCCCAGATGCTGCCCCAGATCAAGGCCGTGCGGACTGCTCCGCGCCATGTAGGCTGCGCTTTCGCCATACCGCCTGTATGAAGCACGGCTTCCGGCTCGCTCTCCCCGTCCTCGGTCGTTTCACGGGCGCGAATGACCAGAAACCGTGCAGGATCGAAATGCCCTCCAAGAAAACCGACCAGCGCGGCGGCCGCGATAATCAGCGGGAAAGGTGCATCGAATGCGAATATCGCCACGAAGGCTGCGGCGGCAATCAGATACATGGGCCAAGTTTTCAATGCCCTTTTCCCGATGCGCAGCAGGGCCTCGATGACTATGGCGAGCACCGCCGCCTTAATGCCGAAGAAAATCGCCTGGACGAAGCTGGCCTCCTGAAAACTGGCATAGAGCACGCTAAGCGCCATAATGCTGAGGAAGCCGGGAAGGACGAACAGGCATCCTGCGACGAGGCCACCGCGAACGCCGTGGAGCAACCAGCCAATATAGGTGGCAAGCTGCATGGCTTCCGGTCCGGGCAGGAGCATGCAGTAATTGAGCGCATGCAGGAACCGGTTCTCCCCGATCCAGCGCTTTTCATCGACTAGAATGCGGTGCATCACCGCGATCTGGCCCGCTGGTCCACCAAAGCTCAACGCGGCCACGCGCGCCCAGACACGCACCCCTTCGGAAAACGGGATCGGAGTTTGTTCTACGGAACCTGAATTAGCGGGAGAATTCATCAACGCGTCCTTCGCACACAGCTCATCGAGCCGGACTTGGGCGCATTGCCTTACCGGGCGCCGGAATAAGTGCCCGAAGTCAAACTGCTAGATCATTGATCTGGTGTTGTCAAAAGCCTTACGCGAACAGTCTGCCTTGCACTTGGAGAATGTCGGCTTTCGAGATCGGCATTTGTATCTCCGATTTCCGAATTGAGGGCACGAAGCCGCCCTCAGCTACTACCTAGTCCAGTGGCAGGTTTCAGGATCGCGACGAGACCGATCAAATGTCCAATATTGGGGCGCAAAGTCGACGCTAGCCGAGCCAGAATTGGACCGGGGCAAGCGCTTTGCCCTGTGGTCGCTCCAGCACATGTTCGGGTACGCCCCCGACCTCGACGTGGCGTTCGAGAACGAGGAAAACCGGGAAGCAGCCTGCAACTCGATGGATCTCCTGGCGGCATCGGCAGGCGATGGGGTAAGCTGATTTCAGCGGGGTCTTGGCACCTTCAGACCCACACCCGATACCCATCCGGCATTTGTCGCGAACATTCCATAAAGCAGGTCAGCTGAGGACAGCAACCCGTTCCTTTGACGGCCGTGTGGTCGCGCTTCGCACGCCTGCCCGCACCACCCGTCAGGAACAGGTTTCCCTTGGCCACCAGACAGGTCTGTGGGCCTGCGGTGCAGTCCTCCCATGCCCTGCTTCTTCTGGATGTTCGCAAGCCGGAGATGGTCTCCGGTTTGAGGAACTGAAGGATACAGCTCATGACCAATATCGCCATCATCACCGGCCGCCTCGCCCGCGATCCGGAAGCCCGTACGACCCAGGGCGGCACCAGTGTTACCGGGATCACCGTCGTCACCGATCGCCCGCTGCGCGACAAGGACGGTCAGACCTACAAGGACAAGAACGGCTACACCGCCAAGGAAAGCGAGTTCCACCGGGTGACCTGCTTCAACGGCCTCGCTAAGACCGTCGGCCAGTACTGCTCCAAGGGCCAGCTGGTCAGCGTCCAGGGCCGCATCCACTACACCCAGTGGGAGGATAAGGACGGGGTCACGCGCTACGGTACCGAGATCCTCGCCGACAAGATCGACTTTCTCTCCCGCGGCAGTGGTTCGAGCGACGACAACGACAATACCGACGCTCCCGAGATCGACTGACATATTCCATCATCGATGCCCATCAGAGGGGCGCTGTCCAGACCGGACAGCGCCCCTCTTCTGTTGCTCTATCAGACCTAAAGGGGAGGGGCCTGGCTCACGGTTGTCCCATTATGATGGGCGTGCAACCGGCGCATCAAGGACGGCAGGGTCCCACCATTTTGCCTCCCCTTCGCTCCGCTGCGGTCCGACAAAATCGTAACCCCTACCGCCGCTTCGCGGTCGCCCTTCAGGACGATCCCTGACCCGCCGGCCGCACGCCCATCCGTCCTGCTCCTGCCGTCAACGGCAGACATCAGGAGGAAATTATGGCTACGCAATTTCAACGCACTTCGACTTCGGATCGCTACTTTGCCGCACTGGCTGTGGCAGAGGGGCGGGCGCTGCACAGCTTCTTCGATCAGCACATTATCGAGGACAAGCGCCTTGGATATTTTGCCCTGGATGAGGGCGATTACAATGTACTTCCGGCGCACCTTGCAGCGCGCGTGGTGCACACCATCCACGGGGCGATGTCAGACGAGTTCTGACCGCATGAGCAGGGCAGGGACCGGCAACGGTTCCTGTCCTATTCTCATGTTCACAGGGGTGAAGGATGGCGATGGCGCAGTGCGAAAGTTGGACGCATAATCGGTCGCCCCTGGATTCGATAAAGATCAAACATTCTGGCATGTCGGTCCATTGCGCCGGACAATACATCTTGCTCCTTTGCCGTCATATCCAAGCAGGCCAGAACATTGGCCACTGATGTTGGCTATTTGGTCCCCATTTCGGAACATTTGAGGAAAATTCTCGTCCGAATATCTCGGTTCTGAACAAAAAGTTCCGCCGCTAAAGGCGACGCTGCGCTACGCTTCCGTTTTGAAACGAAAGCATTTTCTCCAATAATCTGGCCCGGTAAGCAACTGGTCACTGATCCGCAATTGAGAATGGGCTTGACCCAGCACACCGTACGCAGCGGGTGCTGCGATGGAAGGCGCGGAATTGTTTCGCGAATTCACGAAATTTCGCCGATACCATCTTCTGTGCCGGATCCGGTCCACTTGCGTTCTCGTCCGTGCCGAGTCGGCACAGATCCGTTTAATCTGCTGAAAAGCGATGTGAATTTTCCGTTTTCCTACACCCCATGCTGCGGCCTAGAGTGGCACTTGCCTTTCGAAGGGTGAGCCAGGTTCTTTGAACACAAGGAACTTGGAAAAATGCAAAGACACCACCGGTTCGTGACTTATGTCACGCCCCTGATCGCCGAATGGATCAGGAAACAAGCAGACGAGCGCAGGGTCAGCGCGAGTATCGTTGTTTGCGATTGCATCTTCGATGCCTGGCAGCGCGCGACCGAAGCTGACCTGAGGACTCCGGCGACCGATCCGGTCCGCCAGAACATCTTCATCACGGTCGCATTGGATGCGCTGCTTACGCATCATCCCGACACTACCTTGCGTGATAAAACCGTGGCTGCCTACCAGCGCCGGCTGGAGCGCCTCGGTATCGTTGCACCCCGACCCATGGGAGGCGACGATGAAGCATAATCTCGTCAACTTCACCCGCGGCAGCCAGCTCCTCGGGCATTTCGGCTTCATGTTTGCGGCGGGCCTCAAGGGGCCCCTGATCGTGACACTCTTGGTCGTTCTCGGGCTGGTCTATTGGGACGTAAGCGGGGCGCTAGACGACTACCAGGTCTACCTCCTGTGGATGCATGCCTATGCCTCTGGTTATGCCTTCATGGAGTTCGACCCGGACAAGCTTGTGAACCTCAAGCTGGCCGATGGGAGCCTCGTCGCATTTCCCATTTCCGTGGTGACCGATTACCCGCCGATGCGCGAAGCGGTCGCGCTTTTCCGGAGCGCGGTCATCAGCGCCTTGTGGCTTGCAGGGTTCATTCTTGTGCCGCTCTTCGCGCTCTTCTGGTGGGTTGCCGAACGCTTCGGCGAGAAGTCGAAACAGAAGAAGCATGTGCGCGGGGCGGAGCTTGCTACCTTGCGTGAACTTGACCGGGAGATCGCCGCGCACAACCGCAATGCCCGTGCCCGCGAGTATGGCGATGCGTTGGGCTGGCGCTGGCGTCTGGCCGGGTCGACTTCGCTGCGGCATGCGGGCTTCTATTCTCCCGCGCATCTGGCAGGGGTCAGCTGGCCCTGGCGCCTCGAGCAGAGTCACGCGATGCTTGTTGGCACAACCGGGACAGGCAAGACCGTTGTCCTAACCGAGCTTACCAGGGAGATCCGCGAACGGGGCGAACGTGCGGTCATTTTCGATCTTACCGGGGCCTTTGTCGAAACCTTCTACGATCCCAAACGCGACATCATTCTAAACCCGCTCGACGCGCGTTGCCCCGCCTGGAGCGTGTTCAACGATTGCTCCACGCGTGCCGAATTCCATGCCGCAGCGGAGTCGCTCGTCCCGCATGATGGGGGCGGCGCCGAACAGTTTTGGGTGCTCGCCGCGCGCACGCTGTTCGTCGAGACCTGTCTCAAGCTCGCCGAAGCAGGGCGGCGCACAAACGCCGCGCTGGCGCACGAACTCATGAACGCCGATCTCTCCGATCTGCACCGTCTCGTCGAAGATACCATGGCCGGTCCCATCAGCACGCCGAGCGCGGCGCGCATGGCGGAATCGGTGCGTGCAGTGTTCAATGTCAACGCCAAGGCGCTCCAGATGCTGCCCGAAGACGGGACGCCCTTTTCGGTCCGCGAGTGGATCAATGGGGCAGGAGGACCGGGCTCGATCCTGTTCCTGTCTGCCCGCTACATCGACATGAGCGTGCTCTCGCAGTTGCTCACGCTGTGGCTCGATACCGCGATCAATACGCTGATGGCGGGCCAGCGCTCGCGGGACATCAGGCTCTGGTTCCTGATCGACGAACTGGGCGCCCTGCATCGTCTCCCTTCACTCGAAAAGGGCCTCCAGACCGCGCGCAATTTCGGGGGAGCGATCGTCACCGGCATCCATGCCTTTGCCAAGCTCAAGGATGTCTACGGCGAGAACATGGCAATGACCCTGTCCTCGCTTGCCCGCACCAAGCTGATCCTTGGCACAGCAGATCGCGAGACCGCCACCTGGTGTTCCGATATCATCGGCCACCGCGAGGTTCGCGAGATGGAGGAAGGATACAGCTACGGCTACAACAATGCCCGCGACGCGGTCAGCCTGACGCCCCGGCGCCAGGTCGTCCCGCTGCTGCTTCCCGACGAGCTGATGAAGCTCAAGAACCTGCATGGCTTCATCAAGTTTCCCGAAGGATTTCCGGCGGCACCTGTGGTCCTCGAACCGCGCAACTGGCCTCGGGTGGCCGAAGGCTTCATTCCCCGGGATATGCCGAATCCACCACCGCAGACGCGGCACGGTGATGATCATGAAGGAGCAGGTGGTGGTGCCGGAGCAGCCTCTGAAACAGGCGACAATGATGGTGATCCTCGCCGGATGAGGGACGCGCACGATCGCTCCGACAGCGCTGAAAAGAAAGCCGACAAGGAAGACAAAAAGGAACTGCGCCGGACCCATCGCAGCAACAAGGGCGATCAGGCTCGACCGGATCAGACAAGGAAGCGTCGCGATCCGAATGCAAGAGGGAAAAGGGCGACATCGGACCCTCAGCGGCCGGCTGAATCCGAACTTCCTCTGTCTTCGAAAGCTGAGGAGCACCGCGGCATGGAGCAACGGGCTGTGCCTTCCGCCAGGTCCGATATTCCCGATCCCGCAGCGCATCAGCGGGCACAAGTCGCGCGCGGCAAGGCCGACCAGAGGCTCCAGGAAGAGCAGCAGAAGTCGCTTCTTGGCGGTGCAGCGAAGCAGGGTCGCGATGCCGATCAGGGGCAGGACCATGGTCACGATTACGGGGACTTCGACCCGGATATGTGACGCTCGACCGGGGAGGGGACGAGGGCCAAGAGAAAGTGATCCCACCCCATGCTTTCCGTCGCCAATGTCCGCTCGCCATCGGCGGCGGCAAGCTACTTCGCTTCGGACAATTACTACGCGAGCGCCGATGCCGACCGCTCGGGCCAGTGGGTCGGCGAGGGTGCAAGGCGCCTTGGTCTCGACGGCAAGGTCGAGGCCAAGGCGTTCGACGCGCTTCTCCGAGGCGAGCTGCCCGACGGCAGCAGTGTCGGCAATCCCGGACAGGCACACCGCCCGGGTACAGACCTCACCTTCTCCGTCCCCAAGAGCTGGTCGCTGCTGGCACTTGTGGGGAAGGACGAGCGGATCATCGCCGCCTACCGCGAAGCCGTCCTCGAAGCGCTGCACTGGGCTGAGAAGAATGCGGCCGAGACCCGGATGGTCGAGAAAGGCAAGGTGGTGACGCAGGCCACCGGGAACCTCGCGATCGGCCTGTTCCAGCACGACACCAACCGTAACCAGGAGCCGAACCTCCATTTCCATGCGGTCATCGCCAATGTTACGCAAGGCAAGGACGGCAAGTGGCGCACGCTCAAGAACGACCGGCTCTGGCAGCTCAACACCACGCTTAACTCGATTGCGATGGCGCGCTTTCGCATCGCTGTCGAGAATCTTGGTTATGAGCTGGGACCGACCCTCAAGCACGGCAATTTCGAGGCGCGCGGTATCACCCGCGAACAGGTCATGGCGTTCTCGAGCCGCCGCCAGCAAGTGCTCGATGCACGGCGCGGTCCTGGTCTTGAAGCGGGCCGCATTGCCGCGCTCGATACGCGCGCGAGCAAGGACGGGATCGAGGACCGCGAGGCCCTCGGCATGCAATGGAGCGACACCGCGAAATCGATAGGGCTGGACCTCGCGCCCTTGGTCGAGCGGGCGCAGACCCGCTCACTGAAACAGTCGATTGACCCTGGCAGGTTCGGTTCGCTTGTCGAGCGCGGGCGCGCATGGCTGGGTCGCTTCGCCGCGCATGTCAGAGGCGATCCGGCCGATCCGCTTGTGCCCAAGTCGGTCCTCAGGCAGGACCGTGAGACGATCGCAGCGGCACAGGCCGTCGCTTCGGCGGTGCGTCATCTTTCGCAGCGCGAGGCGGCCTTCGAGCGCACCGCGCTCTACAAGGCCGCGCTCGATTTCGGGCTCCCCACAACGATTGCCGATATCGAGAAGCGGACCCGCGCCTTGGTGCGCTCCGGCGACCTCTTAGTGGGTAAGGGAGCCCACAAGGGGTGGCTCGCCTCTCGAGACGCGGTGATAACCGAGCAGCGGATCGTGTCCGAGGTTGCCGCTGGCAGGGGCGCGAGTTCGACTGCAATCGAGCCGGGAAGCGCGACCGCTCGTGTCCAGGCCGCTGCAATGGCAGGGCAGGGGTTCCTGCTGAACGCAGGTCAGCTCGGAGCGGCGAAGTTGATCCTGACGTCCGAGGATCGAACGATCGCGGTCCAGGGAATTGCCGGTGCCGGCAAGAGCAGTGTTCTGAAGCCCGTCGCCGAGGTGCTACGCGCCGAGGGCCATGCGGTCGTTGGTCTCGCGATCCAGAACACGCTCGTCCAGATGCTCGAACGCGACACCGGCATCGGCTCGCAGACGCTGGCCCGCTTTCTTGGTGGCTGGAACAAGCTGCTCAACGATCCTGGCAACGCGGCGCTGCGTTTGGAGGCAAAGGCGGCGCTGAAAGACCATGTGCTGGTGCTCGACGAGGCTTCGATGGTCTCGAACGAGGACAAGGAAAAGCTCGTCCGCCTTGCCAATCTTACTGGCGTGCACCGCCTGGTCCTGATGGGGGACCGAAAGCAGCTCGGCGCAGTCGATGCGGGCAAACCTTTCGCGCTCCTGCAGCGGACGGGTATGGCGAGCGCTGAAATGGCGACCAACCTGCGCGCCCGCGACCCTGTCATCCGCGAGGCGCAGGCGGCAGCGCAGGCGGGTGATGTACGCACGGCGCTGCGTCACCTGCAGCCGCACACACTCGAGGCCGAGGGCGATGGCGCGCTGGTCGCTGCTGACAGCTGGTTGGCGCTCGACAAGGACACCCGTGCGCGGACATCGATCTACGCCTCAGGCCGCGCCATCCGCTCTGCGGTCAATGCTGCTGTCCAGCAGGGCCTTCTTGCCAATGGCGAGATTGGCCCGGGCAAGGCCGATCTCGGAGTGCTGGACCGCGTCAACACGACCCGCGAGGAGCTGCGACATCTCCCGGCCTACCAGCCTGGCCGGGTGCTCGAGGTCTCGAGAAAGCAACAGGCCCTGGGACTGTCAGCGGGCGAGTATCGTGTCCTGGGACAGGACGGGAAGGGCAGGCAGGTCGAAGTCGCGGACAAGCGCGGCAAGCGGTTCCGGTTCGACCCGGCACGGATCAGGGCAGGGAAGGGCGACCAGAATCTGACCTTGCATGAGCCGAGGAAGCTGGAAATCCATGAAGGCGACCGGATCCGATGGACCCGCAACGATCATCGCCGCGGCCTCTTCAATGCCGACCAGGCCAAGGTGGTTGCCGTTGTCGGCGGGAAGGTCACTTTCGAAACTTCCAAGGGAGACCAGGTTGAGCTCAAAAAGGACGATCCGATGCTGAAGCGGATCGATCTTGCCTATGCGCTCAACGCCCACATGGCGCAGGGTCTGACATCCGATCGCGGCATCGCAGTCATGGACAGCCGCGAGCGCAACCTGTCGAACCAGAAAACGTTCCTGGTGACGATCACGAGGCTTCGCGATCACCTGACACTCGTCGTCGACAGTTCGGACAGGCTCGGAGCAGCCGTGGCACGCAACAAAGGCGAGAAGGCCTCGGCCCTCGAGGTCACCGCACAGTTGACGCCGACAGAAAAGAAAAACGGCGAACTTGATCAGCTGAAACCGGAAGAGGCCAACAAGGCCGAAAAGGAACTCGCCCGAAGCAAGAGCAAGACACTGGACTTCGGGATTTGAAGGGCCGCTATGTGCAAGATTTTCTGACGAATTGGGCCCGGCAGTTGGTCCAGGTGGTGCTTACGCGCGAACGATCGGATTTCGGAACCGCTCTCAGATCGCAAGAGTCTTGCGATGCCTTTCGATCGCGCTTCGCACATGATCGGGGAAGGGGAGGTGTCCGCTTTCGCTGCTCCAGGCGTCATCAAACCGTGCAACGACATCCTTTGCTGTCGCGGTGATCAGCCTGGCAGGCAGCCGAGCTCTATCGGCGATCGCCTCGAGTTCATCATAGGTGTAGGACGCCCACTCGCGCGAGCTATGAAACTTGAGTGCAGCATCGTCGCCCGGGATATAGGCGAGCGTCGAAAGCAAGTCATAGGCAGGTGCAAGCAGCGCGTTGCGCCTATCCGGATAGATCAACGACCAGTTCTTGAGGTGCATGTCGCCATTCCCGATCAGCACCGAGTAGGTGAGCCGGCGGACGAATTCGACCACGCTTTGCTCGTCGGTTTCGATCGCCAGCACACTGAGGATCTGGCGGTAGCTCGCATTCTCGTATTTATCGTCTGCAAAGACACCGAACACCTGGGCGAAGTCTTCGGTGTGCACTGGTCCTTCTTCACCCCGGTCAAAGCGCCGGATGGCAAAAGCGGACTCTCCGTAACGGGTGATACCTTCGGGTATGCCATCGATCTGATCGAGGGGCACAAGGTCGATTTCAGGTACGTCGATCCCGATCTTTGCGGCCAGTTTCATCGCCGCGAATTCTGCCTCGGGCACGTCCGGATGTCTTGCAGAGGGCAGCTTGACGATCCAGTCGCCGCCGCTGCCTGTGACCGGGATCGTCAGTCCGCCATTCTTGCCCTGGGCTTTGATCGCCGAGAATTTGAGTTGCACGCCGGCAAGCGAGAAGCGCAGCGCGCGCTCTGCCTGCTTCTCCACCACTTCTGCATCGGGCTCGTCGGCCTCCGTTTCCTCGGCGTCGACGGCGATGGCGCGCACTGCGCCTGGAAGATCGTGCCCGAGCTGTGCGAGAAGGTGGTACTCGCGCACGGCTTTTACGCCCGCGCGGCGGGCGAGGTAGTCGCGAAGCGTGCCTTCGGGAAGGAGGTTGGAGAAGAACGGCTCGATTTTCGTTCGATAGCTGCGTGTGTCCGCAATGATTTCGCCATTCGCATCCTTGTAGGCGAGCGACAGCGTTGGCCGATTTTGGTCGGCAAGGTAGACCTCGTCGAATGTGAAGATGCTCGCATCTCCATCGAGGCGCGCAATCGTTCCAACGCGCGTCTTACCCAGAAAGATATCGAGAGCCGCTGCGTCGATCATGTGGCGTCGTCCTCAAGCCGGTAAGCAGGCCGTCTCGGGGCACTATCTCGATCGATTGCGTGGACCTGCAGGTTTCTGACGCGCTGGAGGGCACGTGTGGATGCCGCGATCTGTTGGGCGAACTTCTTCGTTCCCTCTTGCTGTTCAAGCGCCCAGCCGAAGTCCTGAAAATGTTTTTTCAGATGGGCGACGGGCTGCAAGGCCTGCTGGATGGCCTTGAGCGTTTCGGGATTGAGATTAACGGTCGGGATATTTTTAAGTGCGCTTTGCAGCTCATTCACCTCGGTGATGCTCGGATAGGTCTGCCGTACTCGCTCGGCGAACCGGTTGGTTTCAGCAATCGTTGCGAGCGCTCGACTTGCCTCGCTTCTTTCGCGCTGTGAGCGCACAACGCCTTCGATCGCCGGTATGGTCCTTCGAGGCACAAGCTTCAGCTCGAGGTCGAGCGCGCGCGCTATTTCGACAAGGCTGGAAATCTGTAGGTCTACACTCCCGCCTTCGATCTTGGAGATATGGCTTTGGGGCAAACCTACCCGTTCACCCAGCTGTTTCTGGGTAAAGCCCTTTGCTATCCGAGCCGCTTTGATGCTTGCGGCGATGTCTTCGATTGCCGTGCTCATAAATATAGTTCTGCATATGTTGATCGACGTGTATATGTTTTAGCATATACAAAGGTTTCTCAAAAAGCAAGAGAAATCTGTAGCGACATATATGGCTGACTAATCATATGTCATTGCATATCATGGACGGAGATTGACGGGCATAAAGCGCGAGCAGTCGTCACTTCGCAGAACCATTTTCGGATTTTTTCTCCCGATCCTTCGATGACAGAGCTTTCGCCCAGAGGCCTGCCGATTAGTCAGGAGCGCGAACGGCGGCAATGCGCCCCAATGTCGGACGTAGCCATCCGAGATCTTAGCTCCCGAAAGCGGACATTCTCTGCGGCCATTCCGGCCAAGGAGAATGACAATGACCTATTCACAATTTGATCCTGCTTCTCAAAACCGAGTGCCTTGGAACTTCGGTGCTAAGATCGGTCCCAAGCGTCCATTCAATCAAAAGCAGATTTGGGCGATCCGTTTCTTTCTTGATCGCGAGGAGCGCATAAGAGACCGCGCTCTGTTTGACTTGGCGATCGATAGCAAACTGCGAGGCTGTGATCTCGTCGAGCTCAAAATCGGCGACCTAGTCAGCGGCCCGGAAATCCGGACGCGAGCAACAATCACGCAGCGCAAAACAGGTCGACCTGTTCAGTTTGAGATCGCATCAGATGCGCGTGCAAGCCTGTTTGCGTGACTCGAGCTCAGATGTGGTGACGTGGAGGACTTCGTCTTCCCGAGCAGAGTTGATCAAACACGCCACTTGAGCACGCGACAGTACGCGCGGCTTGTTGATGAGTGGGTGACGGCTATTGGCTTGCGTCCTGAGGAATACGGCACCCACTCACTGCGCCGGACCAAAGCTTCAATCATCTACAAAGCCACAGGCAACATACGTGCAATCCAGATACTGCTCGGTCATTCCAAGATCGAGAACACCGTGCGGTATCTTGGTGTCGACATTGAAGATGCTCTTACTCTCGCTGAGAAAACTGAGATCTGACTGGAGTTGGGCGCTGATCTCAAATGGCCCAGCGTCCGCTTCTGGAGGTGAATGCGGACAATGCTTGTTCTACCCTGCGCCGATCACAAAACCGGTAACGGTTGAGCCAACGCTTCGACCTAGGACGGTCCATGCAAGAGCGAGGATCGAAAGTTGCTCACGAGCTTCCGCAAATCCGAGGCTGCCGCATAAGCTGCGGGTATCACCAACAATGTCAGGAAGGTAGATGTCGTGAGACCGCCGATAATGATGAATCCCATGGGGTTTCTCCATTCCGCAGCGTCTGACTGTGCCAATGCGACGGGCATCATTCCGAAAACGGCAGCCAGCGCGGTCATGAGGACTGGTCGCAGCCGTTCCGGCGCGGCATCGCGCATGGCCGCAGCAGCATCTTTGCCAGCATCGCGGAACTGGTTGGCGCGATCGACAAGCAGGATGCCGTTTTTCATCACGATACCCATAAGCGCAATCATGCCGATTTGCGCAAACAAGCTCATTTCCTGACCTGCTGCCCACATGAGAAAATACGCGCCCGAGAAGGACAGCGGCGCGGTGAGCATGATGATGATCGGTTGCCCGAAGCTGTTAAACTGGCTTGCGAGGACAATGTAGAGTGCGACAATCGCTAAGATGAAGGCAAAGATAATGGCCTCGCTCGTTTCAGCGAGGCGGCGCGCTGTGCCTTCCATTTGGGTAGACAGTCCAGCTGGCGGTGGGTTGGCGGCAAGCAAGCCCTCTAAATCCGAGACGGCCACGCTCAACGGAACACCCGGCGCGGTATTGGCGAGCACCGAAATCTGGCGCGATCGATCAATGCGTTCGATTTCTGCGGCGTTCAGCGTGACATCAATGTCGGCAATTGCTGCCAAATCGACCAGACTGCCCTGCGCTGTCCTGAGGGGCAGCGCCTCTATGTCGCTCAATCGCTGTCGCTCGCTTTCCTCCAACCGGACCCGAACGTCGTAGCGGCGTCCACCCGTCTCGAACGTCCCGGCATCGCTCCCGCCTACGAGTGTCCGCGAAGCTGCCGCAAGGTCGCGCGCAGAAATACCGAGATCCGCCGCCCGATCACGGTCGAGCGCGATCTGCAACTCAGGTCTGCCACCCTCATATGTGGAGCGCACGTCTACGAAATCAGATCGCGCGGACAGCTCGCTTTCGAGCCATTGCGCGTAGCGATTGATTGTGGCGGTATCCGGCCCTGTGATGATCAGCTCTATCGCGGTCTGTCCGACCCCGGCACCGGAAACCCACGGGACTTCCTCCACCGCGACTTGGCGTGCCTTCGGGACTCCGTCGAGTGCTGCCTGGCGTGCGAAGGTCATTATATCGTCTTGCGTCACGTCGCGTGACCGTTTGTGCGAAAGGCCGACATAGATATCGAGCTCGTTGATCTTTGGATTGGTCCCGCTGCCCGCACTGACAAAAACGAGTTCGACTTCGGGATTTTCGCGCAGAGCGGCATCCACCTGCTGCGCTGCATCCTTTGCCCCGGCTATCCCTGTGCCGAGCGGTAGCTTGATCGTGACGAGAAATTCCGAGCGGTCCGTAGTGGACATGAATGTGCTGGGCACGAGCGCCGCAAAAACCCCCCCCACGAATACGCTGGCAAGGGCGCCGCCTAGTACGACGTAGCGGCGGCGGATCGCCCAAGATACGAGCCTTTCGTAGCGTTGTCGCATCCCGACATGGAATCGCTCTATGCGTGCGAACCAGCCGCTCTCCTTTTCTTCGGGACGCAGCAACCGGGCCGAAAGCGCGGGTGTGAGCGTGAAGGCAACCAGCATCGAGACGCTGACGGAGAAGACGATTGCAAGACCGTATTGAAAGAAAAAGCGGCCAACTATTCCTTCCATAAACGCGATTGGCACGAACACTGCCAAAGTCGCAAAAGTTCCAGCCAGAACAGCCAACGCAACCCGCTTAGTGGCTGCGTGAGCCGCTCCAGTTGCGTCAGCACCTTCATCGACATCATTTTGAACTGCTTCGACGACGACGATCGCGTCATCGACCAGCAGGCCGATAGCGACCGTCAGCGCTAACAAAGTGACCATGTTGATCGTGAAATCGAACGCCGCAAAGGCAATGAAGCTTGCGACTATCGAAGTGGGGATCGCCAGCAATACTATGATCGTAGCGCGCCAACTGAGAAGGAAAAGGAATGTCACCGCGACCACCAGAACCACGGCAATTAACAGGTCGAACAGCACGTCTCCGATGGCCTGTTCGATGAAGCGAGAAGTGTCGCGCGCGATGACGAAGGTGACGCCTTCTGGTGCCGAAGCTCGCAGCTCCTCAATGTCGGCGCGGATGTGTTCGGCGACGGCGACTGTGTTCTCACCGCTTTGCTTGCGGACTTCAAGAACAACGCCTGGTTCACCGTCGAGCTGAGCATAACTGGCCTCGTCTTCAATCGAGTCTTCTACCCGCCCGACGTCGCCGATCCGAACGGTTTGGCCATTGGGTCGATAGGCGATGGGTATGGCCGCGAATTCTGCCGCGCTATCCGCTTCGGCGAGTATGCGGACACCGAATTGGCGCGCGCGCCCCTCGGTGACCAACCGACCACCCGGCAGTTCGGAGTTCTCGCGCTGAATTGCGCCGAGTACGTCGTCCGCAGTCACTCCGCGAGCGCGCATCGCGGCTGCATCGAGCCAGATACGCATTTCCCGCTTGCGTCCGCCGACCAGCTCGACTGAACCGACGCCGGGGACGCGCTGTAAACGCTCCTTGACCTCCTCGTCTGCGAAAGCGGTCAAGTCACGAGCGGGCATGTCCCCCGACATGAGAACCGAGAGAATAGGCGCGGCATCGGGATCGACCTTTTCGATGACCGGTGATTCGGAATCGGCAGGCAGATCGGCTCCAAGCCGCGACATTTTGTCGCGCACCTCCTGCGCTTTCACATCGGCATCTTCCTCGAGTTCGAATTCGAGATTGACGATGCTCACACCCTCCGCACTGGTCGACCGCATCTGACGCAATCCCGCAATGGTATTGAGCTGTTCCTCGACAATGTCGGTAACTTCGGTCTCCACGGATGCGGGCGAGGCGCCAGGAAGCGCCGTCGTTACTGAAACGTATGGAAACTCCACCTTTGGGAAAAGGTCGACGCCGAGCCGATTGAACGAAACAAGTCCCAGCACCACGAGCGAGGCGATCAGCATCGTAGCGAAGACGGGGCGCCGGATCGATACGTCAGCGAGCCACATATCAGTCTGCATCGCTCATTTGGCGGGACTCTACTGTTTCACCGTCACGCAAAGTCGAAGGCGGATCGAGGACCAATTCATCCCCTGCGGCCAAGCCTGAAAGAATGCGCACCCGATCAAGATCGATGCTCTCGAAAGTAACTTCGCGCCCATGTGCCTTCCCGTTTTCAACAATGAAAACGTGCGCGGCAGCACTATCGCCACGGATTGCGGTTCGAGGGAGGATTATCGCCGAAACGGGTGGGACGTTGATTTCAGCGCGAGCCCCCAAACCTGAGCTGATGCGATAATTTGGATTGGCAATCGGCAGCCGCAATTCGACCATCCGGCTCTCAGGGTCGACCCGGTCGTTGATAATATAGACTATGCTATCAATCGGCTCGTCGAACCCTTCGATGTAGACGCGAGCGGGCATATTTCGCCGAAAGGCGTCAACATATTCCTGTGGCGCGTTCACGATGGCGGCGACCGTTCCGAGCTCCTGCAATTGGAGCGCTGCTGATTGACCGCCCATCGAAAAGCGGTTGTTGAGGTAGACCCCTTCATCGACCAACCGAGCGGTAACAACGCCATCGTAAGGCGCTCGCGTGATGGTATCAGATAACGCTTGCTGCGCGGTGCCGAACACTGCCTGAGCCTGCGTTTTTTGCGCTCGTGCAACGGCAAGTTCCGTTTCGACCGCATCGACCTGCGCGTTTGATACAAAACCCTTAGGTGCAAGCGCAATAACGCGCTCGTAGCGCCGTTCTGCCTCGATCGCTCGGGCGCTAGCTAGATCGACGGCGGCCTGCGCTTCGGCGACGCGCCGCTGGTAATCAGCCTGACGGATACGAAAGAGTGGTTGGCCCCGCGATACCCTGTCGCCGACCTTTACGAAAATGCGCTCAACCGGCCCCTCTGCGAGCGCTCCGATCGAACTGCTTTGCTTGGCTGCAATGGTGCCGAATGCTTTTACTGGTTCTGCGAGCAATTCGGGTTCGACGACCATTGTCTGAACTTTGCGCGGACCTGACTGCGCGTCTTGCCCCGCCTCGCTTCCGTCCACGCCACCTGAGCATGCAGCAAGAGCCAAACAGAAAGCCGTTAGGGTGGCGCGCGCTAACATATGTAGGCACCCCTGCCGCTGGCGATCAGTTTGCCGTCCGGTCCAACTATCCGGCTTTCGGCAACCGAGATTTGCCTTCCGACCTTGACCACCTGACCCGTCACAATGAGGGGCCCAGAAGTCGCCGGGCGATGATAATCAACGCGCAGGTCGGCTGTCACCTTCGCTGTCACACCTTGCGACAGCAATGTGTAGAGCCCTGTGAGGTCAATCAGCGATGCCAGCACGCCGCCATGAGCTGAACCGATCATCGGGTTCGAGATAATCTCTTCGCGCCACGGCATTTCGAGCTCAATCTGCTCGCTAGAATACGATTTTACCGTCAGACCGAGCCATTGATGAAACGGAGCAATCCGCAACAGCTCATCAAGACGTTCGCAATCGATTGGACCGTGCTCCTTGCTCATGCTGTAGTTCCTTGGGGAGAGTGATGGCGGGTCAGAAAATCGAGGATCGCTTCCGAAAAGGCGTCGTTGGCGTCTCCCACCACCATATGCGTGGCATCTGCGATGTCGGAATATTCGGTGTTCGGGACCAGGTCGCGCAAATGCGCCACCGCCTCTTCGGAAACCAGATCGCTCGATCCGCCGCGAATGAGATGCACTGGTAACGAAAGCCGACTGGCCGCATCGCTCAGCGCATCGAATTGCCGATCCTGATGAGCCGGATCGCTTCGCTTCGTGGTCATGATGTTACGGATAAAGGCCGGGTCCCAGTGCCAGTAGTAGCGGCCATCATCCTTTTTGCGCAGGTAGCGCCGCAGTCCCTCTCCAGCCCCGCGCTTGCGGCGATGCGGCATGTACCTCGCGATGATTCCCGCCGCTTCTTCAGGTGAAGAAAAGCCGGTATCGACATGCTGTTCCATGAAACCGACCACACGCATCACGCCGCCCGGCTCCATGCGCGGGGCAATGTCTACAAGGGTCAGGGAAGCGAAAGTGTCTGGCGCGAGATAACCCTCGGCGATGATCCCGGCCAGTCCCCCCAGCGAAGCACCAACGAGTGCTGGTTTGCACTCCATGCCTGATGCAATCGCTACAAGATCGGAAGCGAAGTCGCGAATATCGTATGCTCCGCTCGCAGCCCAATCGCTCTCGCCATGACCGCGCATATCAATCGCAATTGTGCGGTAGCCAGCTTCGGCCAAATCACCTGTTACGCGCTTCCACGCACGGCGCGTCTGCCCGCCGCCATGTGCGAGCAGGACGGGCATGGCGTTGTCGCCACCAATCACTTCTGCGGCAAGGGAGAGTCCTCCCGCTCCATGAATTTTGGTGGTCAAAATCTCCATATCGCAAGCCACTATATTGTAAATTGATTTACAGTAAATGACTTTATCTAAGTCGATGCTGTGTTAAGGTGCCTTGCATGGCAACAAAGCTCGACCACGATCCCGATGAAAAAGCGGCGCCATTCCTGACCGATCAAGACCGGTTGGTTTTTCTGTTGGAAGAGCTCACGCGACGATTGCGCCGTACCTTCGATTCCTCACTCGAGCAGTTTGGACTCACCCGCACCCAGTGGCGTGCGTTAGCCTATCTCTACCGGACACCCGGCATGACCCAGACCGAATTGGCCGGTCAATTGGAGCTGGAGCGGGCAAGCATCGGGCAAGCGATCGACCGGCTAGAAGAATTGGGCTTGGTCGAACGGCGCAGCGCCAAAAACGACCGCCGTGTGTGGCAGGTGCACCTGCGATCCGCTGCAATCGACTTGCTTCCGAAAATGCGAGTCGAAGCGGATCAGGTCTATGCGCGCCTGCTCACAGGAATAAAGGACGAGGACTTGGAGGCATTCAAGTCTACTTTGGCCGCAATGCAGCGCAATTTGGGCGATGCCTAAAGGGCCCAGCGGTCGCCGCGAGAGAAGGTAACTTTACCAGCTGTAGTCGACGCCAACGCCGAAGAATGGCGGTAATTCCAATTACCCATCTATATCCGCAATTGGGTCGGAGGCGGAAGGTCCGCTTTTTGCGAAACCAGCGCCGAAAGCCGACCGTCAACTAACGGCCCAAGTCCTGCCGCTACAAGGCTCGGCCAAACCAGATAACCCGGCCCACCACGTGAACTTCCGACCGATCCATGTCGTGCCAGGTAGGGTAAGCCGGATTGTCGCTGGCAATGGTGATCTGCCTACCATTTGGCTTGATAGCGATCCGCTTCACGACGAGGGTATCATCAGAACGAAGGACGTAGATCCCGTCTCGCAGTCGCGAGCCGTGATCTGAAGCATCGACCAGAACCTCGTCACCATCACTGAGAGTGGGCTCCATCGAGTCACCCTTGACGCCGACGATCGACAGGCTGGCGCTCTTGGCCGAAGTCAGGTGCCGCAGCCACCGCTCATCGAACCCGAACCGGGTGTGTGCAGTCTCACTAGCAGCTACCGCGCCAAAGCCGGCGGATGCCTCCACATCGAGTACGGGGATCTCGACCATGCCATCGGTGACCGGATTAGCCGGACCACCGAGCACTTGCTCGTCGACACCGAAGAAGCAGGCAAGCGTCTTTCGATCCTCGTCATCGAGCTTTCTTGGAGAGCCGCGCCTGATGAACTGTTGTACATAAGCGGGATTGCGGCCGAGCAGCCGCGATATCGAGGCGTAGCCATATCCGCCCTTGAGAATCAGCCGGTCGAGCTCTTCCCTGACATGTTCCATCTGTCTGTCCTTCGAATCTCAATCGTAGGAATTTTCCTAGACTCGCGGATATGATCTTACTAAGAACATAACAGGAACACAAGGGATTTGCGAGTCGGAGCGAAAGGGTCATGACCTTGCTGGAACGGATCGAAAAGCATCTGAAAGATCATCATATTTCGGCTACACGCTTCGGCAGGCGCGCAGTCGGTGATCCTCGATTCGTACTCGACCTCCGGCAAGGACGAAGGCCGCGTCGACGAACGCTAGAGCGGCTGGAAGCCTATCTGCAGTCAGTCGAGGCTGGAGATCCCAACAGTTCCATCAGGAATGGGACTTGCGCGCGGCAAGTTGCTCATAGCGACGGACCACAACCTGCCAGAGTCTTGCCCCGTTCTGCTCGCCGTCCTCGCATAGCTGATCGATCTTCGACGCAATAAATTTTCGAGTCTGCAGGCCAAGATAGCGTTCTCGCTTTCGTGATGCTTCTTGTCTATTTTATCAGCGATCTGTTGGGACGATTTAGAGGTGAGAGCGCCGATTTACCACTGAAGGAGAATGAGCGATGAGCGATCCAGACAACAATCCCACTGGTGGCAAGCAGGACTGGGAAGGTCTTCGTGAAGTCGACCGGGCCATCGCCGAGAACCGTCTCACTTCCTACACCTGGAAAAAGACTTGGGCTGACCCTTGGGGACGGCTCAAGTTGATTGCGATTTTTGCTGCATTGGCAGCTTTTGTCGTGTTCGTAATTGTGCACGACGTCATCCTTTAGCAGCCTACCATTCCTTAACATCGTCTGCCGCTTCGGCCGAGGCTCCCTTCGCATCGCGGGTCTTGCCATCGAGGTAGCCTTTCACGGTCCCGATCCGTCGATCTCCCTGTTGCTGCACCCGATCGACATCACGGGCGATGTCTTCACGTTCGCTGGACGGGGCGCTCAGGCTTCCCGGCACACCGTCAAGCCGCACTGATCCCCGGACGCTCTCGGCGCTGCTCGCCGAGGGCCGAGCGATGGACGCAGAGGCCGGCAAGACCAGGTCGCCCGAGATCTCGGCATTGAGCTGGTCCGCATAGCCTTCGACGAACCGCGCCTGAAGCTGCTGGCCCCGCACGCTCATCTGGAAGTCGATGTCGTCAAAGCGCACCGGACCGTAGTAATCCCGGTTAGCCTCGATCTCCGCCATGCCCCATTCGCGATAGGCCTGGCTGAGGTTGAGAGTGCCTGCGGCATTGGCACTCTCGTACCAACTCGCCTGGTTCTCGAGGCGGCTGGCGATCTCCTCGGCTCGGCGCGCTTCGCGGGTATAGCTCTGCGCTTCGGTGATCGACGTGGTAATCCCGGCCGAGCTGCTTGACACCAGCGCCTCCGAACTCGAACTCGTTTCGCGCAGGAAGCCTTCGCGCGTGCTCGACCAGCTGCGACTGTCCGAGATCTGGCTCAGCGCGCCCATGATGCGCGAGCGATCCTCGGAGGCGATCCCGATATCACTGTCGGTCCAACTCTGGTTGCGTCCTCCCTTAACACCTATGCTCGCCGAGCCAGCGCCTTTTTCTCCCTTCAGTCCTAGAGCGCCATCCCCGTTCAAGAACCAAGATACGGTGATGTCATCGGCCGCGCGGCGCGACAGCCCGAATTGCTGCTGAAGTGTCTTCGAGGCGTTGTCGACCTCGCTGAAGGCGCTGCCGATGCTGTCGCTCGTTGACGTGCCACTGACGCTCTCGTTCGAGCGCGAGCGGGTGTACGCATCGCGTAGCTCGCTGAAGCGGGTGACAGCCGAACTCGTCGACTGCTGGGCAAGGTTCGAGAAGGTCTCGCTCTGGCCGCGGCTCTGGCTCGCCATGGTCGCAAGCCGGCTCGAGAAGTCCTGCCCGAGTGTCGGGGTGAACGGATAGCTCGAGGTCGGCACGGTGGCGAATTCGGCTTGAGGGAAGCCGGTGGTCTGGGTGCCGTTTTCGCTTGTGGCTCGCGTCTGCGCGGCGCCGTAGCCAATGTTGGGAGCGAGGCTGGCTTGCGCAAACTGCCGCGAAAACACGTTCGAGTTCTCAAGGCTGGTATTCCCGAGCGAAACATTGCCGGTGCTCGCTTCGCGCGCCGCCTCTTCTGCCGCGTTCTGGCTCGGATTGAGGTAGCTCGTTGCCTGGCCCGATATTGCGAGCGCGCCCCTGGCGACGCCGCCTGCAAGGAACGGTATCGATGCGACGAGGTAGCCGGCCAGGATCCCGATATCGTTGTTGACGTCGGTCATGCCGGAGAAGGTCGCGAGGCTGAGCCCGCTTGCGCCGCCCGCTGCCGCCACATCGCTCGCGCCCTTGAGCATCAGGATCATGTGCAGGATGACGAACAGCGGCCCCCAAGCTGCCAGATAGAAGAAGCCCGTGACGTATCCTTTGAGCGCGATCGGTCCGGTCTTGGGCATCAGGAACAGTGGGAAGAGCACCGGAAAAAGCGCGTAGAATACGACCGTCAGGACGACATTGAGGATCGGGACCCACTTCATCGCGTTATGCGCGATCGAAGAATAGGTCCGTTCGGTCTGGATATCGGCGCGGGTCAGCGCGAACACATCGACGCTCGATGCGCCGCTAGCTCCGGCAAATCCATGCATCGCCTGGTTCATGGCGTTGATGGTCAGAACTTGGCGGAAGATGCTGCTTGCATCCTTCGAGACGCCGGTGAGGTATTGATAGGCAATCGGCAGGTCGGCGATGAGCTTGGCCTTCGCGAGCGCTTCGGTCTGCCGGGGGTAGAGCTGGCGCCCGGCGACCTGTGTCATCTCATCGATAAGCCCGGCCCACTGGTTGGAGAGCGCAGTGTATGCTTCGCGGCAGGTGATGATCGTGGCCGTGACGCTATCGTCCGCCTGCCGGGTGAGGAAGCGCTGCGCACGCGCGGCACTGCCGGGCGCAATGGTCGCCCAGATATCGTTGCTCTCCGACAATTCCTTCATCGAGTAGCGACCGAGCAGCAGGTCGTAGAATACGCATTGACGGACATGTTCGTCGAAATTGGCGGCAAATTCGGGGTCGGCAATGCGCAGGGACCGCGTCGCTTCGAGCAGGCGCGCGCCGTAAATCATGCCGTTCTTCGAATAGTTGAGATCGTCGGGAAGGCCGAAGACGAGCTCGGCGGAACGGGTTAGGTAGTCGCCCGCTTGGCTGGTAAAGCTTGCCATGAGCGCTAGGCCCAGCGGGACATTGGCGACCGTGGCCGGTGCAAGGCTCGGATTGACGCGGTCGGTGACCTGCACATCCATGCGCGGAACCATCAGGCACATGTAGATGAGAGTCGCGCCGAGGAACCAGTTGAGCCAGGCGCGCCAGTCCTGGTTGAACGCGACGACAATGACCGCAAGCGCCATGCCCAAGACCAGCGCCACCTGGATCAGGCTCTTGTAGCCACCGGCCCCGGTCCACGCGGCGACGGCGTTCAAGACATTGACGATGTACTCACCGCCGCCGGTTGTGAAGATTTCGACCATGGCGCTCGACTCAGGGAATAATCGAGCGCGACTGGAGGCCGCGTGACCAGTCGAGCGCTGCGGACATCGAGGGCGACATCGAAGCGGCGAGCGCGTTCTCGATCATCGCGGTCTTCTCGATGATCTGCATGATCGCCGAGACCTTGGCCTGTCCAGTAGCCTGCCTCTGGACCAGGCCAGAGCGCACTTCGGCGACCTGGCCGCGCCAGATCGCAAGCTTGGCTTCATCGGCGGCGATGAAGCTCGCCATCGAGCGACCGGCTTCCGAGACGATCCGGTCGAGGATGGCATAGAGCAGATCGATGCTGGCGATCTCGGCGAGCGTTTCGCGGTCGTCGGTCGGCATGCCGCGTCCATAGGCGGCCTGGACGGTAAGGATCTTGTACAAGGGGACAGCGGCGACCTGCAGCAGTTCCTTTTCGGCATTGCCGATCGCGGTGTCGGCCCGGATCGCATCGACCATGTTCCCGATGAGGAGCGCGACCCGCGGGCGGATGGCCTTTGCATTCGATAGGCTCATCTGCTCGAAGGTGGGATTGAGGCAGAGATCGGTCTCGTCGCAGCGGAAAACGCGCACGGTCTGGCCCTGCGTCCCGTCTAGGAGCGCGCTTACGAGCGTCGAGGACGCGTCGCCCGCGAACGGCACGAACTTGCCGGGTTCATCATCCTTGGGCGGCACGTAGATGACCGTGCCAATCAGCGTCATGGCGTATTCGGCTAGTTCGCGGTCAAAGGTACCACCCGGATTGAAGAAGGCGCTCTTTTTCAGGACGTGCCAGGTGTAGTTGCGCGGCACGCCGGGATTGACGTCGGCATAGTCGGTACCGGCGCCCTCGTTGGTCGACGCGCGCTGGCCGCGCGTGCCGCAGCCGTGCTTGGCGGCCGCATAATCGGTAAAGATCCCTTCGGAGTTCCCGATCGCTTCGCAGATCGCCTTGTCGGCGAGATCGCCCTTGGGCCACAGTCCGCCGACCAGTCCCTGCGCCATCTCGCAGGAGTTGATCGAGAGATTGTTCATGAGCTGAGCCTTCTGGCTAAACTCCTGCATGATCTTGTTGCACTCTGGGCACACGGTATCGATCGCCAGGCTGAACGCGAAGCCGACCGCGTTGTTGGCAACGGCCTTCAGGAGCGCGACCATCTCGCTCGCGTTGATGAACGAAAAGGAGCCGGCAAAGATATCGATGCCGCCGCAGCCCGCCCTTGCGCGCGGCAGCTGGAGATTGGCGATGTTGGTCGTCTTCTGAGGGAAGCGCGTCCAGACATTGCCGAGGCTGTAATAGCCTGCCGACTGGCCTTCGAAGGCGGTCGGGCCGGTGACATTCGCCGCCGCCCCCATGTCGTCCATGAAGCGGTCCATGCTGTCGCCAACATTCGCGGCGACCGGTGAGGCAACCATGCTGGCGGCGGCAAGGGTCAATGCCGCATTGCGGATGCTAGTAATCATGTCCGGCTTCCTTGGAGGTGAGAAGGTAGATGCGGTACTGCAGCTCGTCGGCCGAGAGCACGCCGTAGCCGATCGGAATCGGGCGTTTGGTCACGCTGTCCCACAGCACCAGAGCGGGGGTGGCTTTGCCTTCGAGACCAAGCTTGCCGCGCTGGTTCGTCTCGACCCGATAGTCGGGAAAATGCCGGGATGGACCGCCATCGGTGGAGATCGCGCGCACGGTGATCCGCCAGCGGTCGGCGACGCCCTTCACGATCGGGCTCATCACTTCGCACGGTCCGCAGGTCGAACTGAAGAAATAGAAAAGGCCGTAGCGCTGCGAGAGCGTTGCCATGACGTGATCGCGCTCCGCGCTGCGGGCATCCTGCCACTGCTTCTTGGCGACCGCTCCGACGGGGCGTTCAAGCGTGTAGTCGAGGTCCGGGTCCTGCCAGATCGCCCGCTGCCAGACATCGGAGAACAGCGAGGCGCGGTCGAGCTGCGCGCGCTGGAAGCGGATATAGGCCGCTACATTGGCCTCGGTCGGATAGAGGATCGCGCGCGCCTTGAGTTCGCGAAGCTCGGAGGTGATCGCGTCGAGTTCTTGGCTGGCCGCGATCTGCTCGGCTTCAGGCTGTTGTGGCTCTTCAATGGGAGCGGGCTTCACGCAGTAGAACCAGTAGCCGAGCCTACGCTCTTGGCAGTAGAGCGCGTCGGCAGCGGTGGTCGATCTTGTGTCCTGCCGCTCCTGCGCCTGGGCCGAAGTGGTGGGCAGGGCAGCTATGCCGAGCGCGAGCGCCGTTAGGTGATGCAGATGGGTCATTGGCCGCCCCTTGCGTAATAATCTTCGATCCTCTGCTGGATGAGGATGCTGGTCTCGAGTTCGTCGGGAAGTCGGGCCGCGTCGGTGAACTCGGCATAGACTTCGCTGAAATCCATCCGGCTGAGGTCGAGCCGGGCAAACTCGTCGAGAGTGAACCCCTCACATTGCTCTTCTTTGGGCTTGTCCCATGGCTTGGGGAGCTGGCGACGTCCCTGTTCCTGCAGGATCCGCGAGAGCTTGGACTCAAAGCAGCAGTAGACCTTCTTCTTGGTGAGGCAGACGCCGAGGAACTTGTCCGAACAATAGGTCCCCACATAGGCGCACAGCCCCTGCGCATCGCGCTGGTGGAGTAGCACTTCCTCGCGATCGCAGCCGAGCGCAACCAGCAGGCTGATCCCCGGAATGAGCGGGAAACCCTTGCCCTTGCAGCAGTTGAAGACGCCGAAGACCTTGGACGAGCAGGTGTTGCGCGTGCCGCGGAACAGCGTCAGCGTGTTCGGATCGAACTGGCCGCGCGCCTCGTCCATGGCGTGCAATGCGACCGCGGCATCCTTGAACTCATCGTTGGCGGTGCGCTCGATCGTCTCGCAGCTGCCATCGATGCAATAGACATCGCCGTCGCAGACATATTGGGTGGAACTGTCAGTTCCGGGGAGGGGGCATTCGTAGATGCGCTCCCAGGTCTCGCACGGGTCTTCGTCGGTTAAGCAATCCTCGCCGATGAACCGGCAGGTGCCATGGCTTTCGATGTCGGAACAGTCGCTCGCCGCCTCGCGCGATGTGCAGGTGTAGCTGCGCTGCCATTCCCAGCAGGGCCGCGTAACCGAGACACCGTCGATCACGCGGGTCTGCGGATCGGCATCGGTGCAGATCTCATTGTCGAGCGTGCAATCGCCATTATCGGCAAATCCGGTGCACTGGCTCTCGTCGGAAAAGGTATCGATCGAGTTGTCCGTGGTCACCGCATAGGGCGTGTAGCGCGCATCTGGAGTGTCGCATGTGATTTCGGCGATGGGGTCGCCAGGTTCGGTGCAGTATCTATAGAACTGGTCCTGCCGCCACTGGAGGCAGGGGCCGGGCCGATACCCGGTGATCCGGCACGAGCCTCCATCGAATGCCGAGCACCAGGGATATCCATAGACTGTGCTGGTCTCATTGCAGAGATAGTGCCATTGCTGGCGCCGGGTCACGCTGGCAACGAGCGGCACCGCGCACTGACCCACCGACTGGTCGATCCGCGTGCCGGTGTTGCAGGTCGCGGTGTAGGTCCCTGCCGATCCGGACCCGGGCGGCAGCGGCACGCAATTGCCCTGACCGCCGGAGATATCCATGCCACTGGTATAGTCGAGCGGGGTCTCGTTGATGGCGAGGCTGCGCGCGATAACGTCCTCGATCTCACTTGGATCGAAGCGCGCGCGATTGGCCACGCTGTCGCGCACCGCCCGATAGCCCTGGTGTCCGGTGGCAGCGGCTGCCGCGCTACTTTCGATCCGGTCGGGATCGTCGGCGAGCGTTTCGAGGTCACGCACGGCATTGCGATCGTAGTTGGGGAGGGTGGATGCGTCGGGCTGCGACCTGGCAGCTTCTTGCGCTTCGCCGCGCAGGCTTTCGCCGAATGCCTTGCCATCGGCCCGCGCGTCCTGCTGCTGCGCGGAAAGGGGCGCGGCTATGGCAAGAAGGGCGAGCAGTCCTATGCGAAGCGATTGTGTGAGCCTCATGGCCGTTCTCCTTCGAGGCGACGAAGGTGGAGGCGAGCGAGTTGTGCTCCCGGACCGCCTCCCGAAGCAAAGGTGTCGAGCACTTCGGCCACGCTGATATTGCCCGCAAGGCGGTCGTGCGGCGGCAGGACGTCATTGCAGTCGAACCCGTCGCACGGGGCAAAATCGCTCGCGATCATCACGAAGCTCGGGGCAACCTTGATATCGAAGGCGCGGAACAGGCGCGGGTCGATCCCGAGCGCGTCGGCATCATCGCTATCGCTCCAGATAGCGGCGATGCGCTTCTTGAAGCGCGCGCTGTCGCCTTGGGGGAATCCGCGCAGCACGGTGACGCCGCCGGCCCTCGAGACATCGCGAACCAGCGCCTTCAATGAGGGCTCGGGCATTGCTAATGAGGCAAAAGCGATGAACCGGGGCGTGTCGCCCATCGCTGCGACTTCCGCATCGGCCTGGGCGCGGATCATGCCATCGATATCGAGCGGCCCGGCATTCGCGGTCGCCTGCGCAGTCTCGGCATAGGCTGCGCGATTGTCGAAAGCCGTTTGCTGAGCGGCGCGCGCGTCGTCTGCGAGGGCATTCGCTTTTGTCCTGACCGATGTGGCGAGAGCCTCGGCGTCGGCGGCATGTTCGGCCGCGCGCGCGCGGATCTCAGCCAGGTCAAGGTCGGGCCCGGCATCCTGCGCAGAAGCTGCGGCAAATCCGGCAGCGATCACGAGGCTCAGCCCAACGAGTAGGGGGAAGGCGTTTCTCATAGCGCGCAGCAATTCCTCTTGCGCCAGACGAGGTATCCCATGTCTTCGCCGATGGCGGGGATGACCTGTCCGGGGGACTGGAAGGTGGTGGAGGCACCGACGGGCGGGCAGGCGTAGCGGCCCTTCGTCGCCGGATTGGGATTGGTGGCCTGGAAGCGGTATTGCTGCTTGCGCATCACCGGCATGAGGTACTTGCCGCACAGACCCTTCGAACCCATCGTCCCCCACGAGACCAGCTCGCGGTGGAGCTTGTAAGCGAAGCGCGAGAGCACGAGCCGCGAGGCCTGCACATGTCCGATCGAGGCCGAGACATTGCCATTCATCGGGTACATCGAGCCCTGGCAGCCTGCGCACCAGAACATCTCGTCGAGCGGCAGGTTCGCGGTCGATGCAGCGCAATCCGCAGCGCAGGCGGCGAGCGCCAGCGGGTTGGCGAAGAGCACCGCTTCAGGGTTGATGATCGCGGTGAGCTCGCTGTCCTGCCACAGCGGATCGATCTCGGAGATGTAGAGGATGTCGATCGAGCCCGGCTCAAGGCACAGAAAATCGGCGACGATCTCCATCCAGTAGATCAGTGGATAGGCATACCAGTGGACGTGCCAGCTCGAATAATACTGGCTCGCGCCGCCCACCGCCGAAGGACCCGAGATCGAGCGAAAGCCGATATCAAAGCCGGGATCGAGCTTCATGCCGCCCAAATTGACGAAGCACCACGGCTTCATGCTGACATCGGCGAGCCGCACCGGCTCCCAGAACCCCATCGCGATGCCAGGGCGAAGCCCGCACAGGCAAACGGGCAGATCGGGATTGTCGGGATCGGGGCGATTGCTCGGCCAGATTTCGAGCCCGCCGACCGATATCGGGAACAGGCACGACCAGCAGATGTCGGTGATGGGGTTGACGAATTGCCCGGTGCACTTGCCCGGACCGGCATCGGCCGAAGCTGGTGATGCGAAGACCAGCGACAGCATCGCCGTGAAGAGTACGAGGAAGGCGCGGATTCCGGTCATGGCTGTGCCTTCCGGCGCGACAGCGCAATCTCGCTGACTTCGAGGACGCGCCCGTTCTGGCGCACCCGCGCGGGAACGGCCTTGATGCCGAATTTTTGCGTCAGCTTGCCGCCCTGGTCGAAATAGAACCTTCGCTGGCGGGCCTTCATCAGCTCGAGCGGCGCACCCTTGACGAGGATCAGCTTGGCATTGACCTCTTGCCTCAGCGACCAGGCGACCTGCGCCGGATCGTCGCCGTCGAGAAACAGGAGGTCGCCGCGCAGCTTGACGCTGTCGAGCGGGTTGACCCTCGTTCCGGCAGCATGGATGAGCTCGCCTTTGGCCCCGCGGATATCGGCAGCAAGCGTGATCGTCGGGTCGAACGCCCAGCTGCGGCTTGCGCTTGCGCGGATCACGCCGGCAACCGGATCAGGCCGGTTGACGCGGGCGATCGTGCGACGCTTGAGTTCCTCGTTGAGCCGCGCGGTCTCGCCCGACTTTTCCATCTGGGCGAGGCGCGTATGGATCTGTTCCAAGAGATCGCGCTCGATCACGGGGAAGACCGCGCCGCGCTGGCCGTAGTCTCGTGCCTGCAGGCTGGCAGGGAGCGCAGCGAGGAGAAGCGCGCCAAGCGGAAAGAGGGAGCGCATCACAGGATCGCCCTCCCGCTGCCAAGGATTTGTCCGCGGCACACGAAGCCGATGGCACCGTAGCGGCTGTCGAGCCCGCGGGGATGGCTGGTGCCGGTGTAGTAGCAACCTTCCGGTATTGCGCCTTCGGGACCGCGCGCGAGCGGCACGCCAAGGCGGGTGACCTCGAGCAGGCTCGCGACCTGCTTCCCGTTGATGAAGACCGCATCGCCCTCGTGGCGCACGACATCGCCCGGCATGCCAAGCACGCGCTTGCCGAACATCTGCGGTCCTTTTCCGAAATGCCTTTCGACCAGCTCGCTTTGCGGCGGCTCGAAGAAGATCAGGCTGCCGCGTTTGATCGGCGCGTGCTTGTCGAGCCAGAACGCCCAGTTGGGCAGGCTCGGGCTCGCATTGATGAGGAACGCGTGGTCCTTGCTGAAGGCATCGAGCGGCGCCCAGGCGAGCGGTAGCAGGACCAGCCCCGAGAGCAGCAGCGTACGGAGGATCGAGCGGGTCAGGCTCATGGCTGCTTCTCCCCGGCGAGCTGGTCCGCAATGCGCTGCTCGAGTTCGGGGGTTGCGTCTTCGGCAGCGCCCGCGAGCACGGCCTCGGCAACCAGCACCACGCGGCCGTCATGGCCCATGTCGGCAACGGCGCTTTCGGCGGCCTTGAGGTAGGCAAGGCTAGCCGCCTGGACGACCGCCGGATCGGCATCGGCGCGCGCGGCCTCCTCGACGAATGTCCCGATGGTCTCGGCAAGCCGGACCGTGACGATCCGCTGCTTGGGCGCGGCAGTGACTTGCTGCGTAATCCACGCACCCCACAGGAGCGCGGCAACGAGCACCGCTAAAGCGAGGAGTTTCGGGCCCAGCTGGCGCAGCGGGAGGTTCAGTCTATCCATGGCGAGGAGATCCTTCGGAGAGGCGGCGATCGAGGCGGTGCAAGAAAGCCGGCAATCGCAGCAGGGCGAGGCCGCCAGATGCGATGAGGAATGCGATCTGGAGGTCCTGGGCAAAGAAGCGGCGCGCGACCGGTTCAGCGGTGCGGTAATGGTCGGCAAGATTGCCGAGCTGCGCGAACAGCGCCGTGAGATCCCAGCCTGCTACAGCCAGGAACACGAACAGCGGCAGGCCGAGGACCAGCAGCAGCGTGCTCGCCGCGAAGCTTGCCGTTTCGATCAGCACCAGGCAGGTGCCCTGGAACAGCGCCAGCCAGTCGATCACACGGTGCTTGTCGCGGGCTTGTCTGACTGACGGAAGCGGCACGCGATCGACGAGCGTGGTGGTCTCGAGCACCATCACATGCCTCCTTCCACACCTGCGACCAGCGCGACTGCGCGCTCCAGCGGCATGCCGTTTTCGACATGGCGGTGGATTGCGGCATAGGTGTCAGGATCGGAGGAGAAGATCGTCGCGGAGAGTGGGTCGAGCACCAGGCGTCCAACGGCTTCCATCTCGGGACCTTTGAGGTAGATCTCGCTGTACTCGGTGCCCGAGCGCTTGAGGCTGCGGATCAGCGTCTCGGTCCGGTCGTCCATGTCGAGCCGGGCCTCCTTGCGGAAATCGGCGATGGTCTCGGGCTTCTGTTGGAGCACCAGCATCCAGTCGCTGTTTTCGAGCGCGGCGCGCGCACCATCGGACTTGTAGTAGTCGTTCAAGGACTGAGTCGCGGTCGCAAGCGCGCCGCCATATTTGCGCGCGGTGCGGGCATAGGTCTCGACGAACTCGCCCATCGAACCGCCCTTGAGCATCGCCCAGGCCTCGTCGATCAGCAGCAGCTTCTTGGTCGAGCGCGACGAGCGCGTCATCGCCTGACCGGTCATGAACATGATTGCCGAGAGGACAACGCTTCGAAGCTCCTCGCGGGACGCGAGGTCGCTCATCTCGAAGACGGTGAAATCGTCTTCGAGCGCGAAGCTCGCTTTCCCGGAGAAGAAGCCGGCGTAGCTGCCACCGCGGCAGAAGGGCGCGATCGCGGTAGCGAGGTCCTTGCCCGCCTCGTTGTCGCTCTGATGGAGTGCATGCGCGACGTCGTCGATCGCGCCGCCGCTGCCGAGCGTATTCCAGACCTGGGTCACTGCAAGATCGATCAGCCCGCGCTCGGTGTCCGAGGGGGCGGCGCTTGGCCGCGCCATCTGGCCGACGATCGCTTTGATCATCGCAAAGCAGTCGAGCTGGTAATCCTCGTCTTCATGCGCGCGGGCATCATCGACCATTGAGAATGGATTCAAGGAGAAGCCCGAGGCGAGCGTAAACTCGACAAAGCGGCCGCCTTGCAGCTTGACCGAATGCTCAAAACTGCGTCCGTCATCGATCACCACGACCTTCGCGCCCGCGCCGCGTAGCGCTGCGCACAGTTCCTGCAGGAGCACAGACTTGCCCGAGCCCGACTTCCCGCAGATCGCGATGTTGTGGTTGCCCGCCGCGTTCTCGAAGGGTGACCAGAAGAAGGGCTGGCCGCGCCGGCCGAGAAGCAGCAGGTGCGGGATAGTGCCGCCGAGATACTCGCCCTGCAGCGGGGCGATATGGGCCGCGGTGGTCGAGAGCATGGTCCGGAAGCGCTTGAGCCGAGCAAGGTCGTGGACAAGCCCGTCGGCGAGGCTCAGCGGGAAGGCCGCGACGAGACCCTGGAGCTGGAGAAAGCGCTCGTCGGCGAGGTCCCAGCCGGCTGCCTTGTAGATAGCCTTGACCGTGCGCTCATGCGCATCGCCTTCGCCGAGCGGCGAGATCGTGGTGAGACCGTAGAACAGCTTGACCAGCTTCTTGCCCGCCTGGAGCTCGGCCTGGACATGTCTCCATTCTGCCGACTGCTCGGACAGTTTAGGCAGGAAACGTGCGCTCTTCGTTTCCGACAGGCTGGTGGTGCGCATGAACTTGTAGCCTGCGCGCGCCGAGGCGGCTTCCTGGTCGGGATAATGCAGGCACAGCATGGTCGCAGCCGGGCAGGGAAAGCGCAGCTTGTCGGTGAACATGTCGCCGATGAGCCGCGCGCATTCCCACGGTGCCCAGCGCTCAGGGGTAGAGCGCACGCCGTAGTGGCGCACATCGAAGCGATCGGGATAGCACTCACCCATTTGCGGCACGCCGTCGCGGCCGCGTCCGGTTTCGCGGAAGCGCTCGGTGCGCAAGATCAGCCGGTCGTCCTCGACCTCGAGTTCGATATCGCGGCGGATGGCCTGCGCGTCGAGCGTGTCCTCGCGGTTCCAGTGGGTGAGATCGGGTTCGCGCGCTGTCGTCGGCGAGGTGAGTTCGTCGACCAGTGCGAGCAGGCCTGCGGGCTCGAGCCTGTTCGATGCAAGGCCGAGCGAGTTCAGCATGCCTGCCATCCCGTCGCGGCATTCGGTGAGTTCTGCATCGGTGACGCTTCCGGGCACCGGAACGCCGAGCGAGAGCACCAGACGCACTTGGCGTGCATGAAACGGCGCGTGTGCCGAGCCCGAGTTCCAGACGAGATCGTAGAGCCGGTTGGTGCGGGCTTTCGCAATCGCTTCGTAGATCCCGCCCTGCTCGTAGCGCGGCGCGAACCAAGGGCCGACGATGGCGCCGATGCGCGGGGACGCGAAGTTCAGCACCTGCAGGCAGGCGCCTTGCGGCAGGCTCTCGGAGAAGAACTGGCCGAGGATCTCACCTGTCCGCTCGTCGGCGCCGATGAGCGGGGTGACTTCGAGAATGAAGCCCTTCGAGTGCGCGTTGCGGTAGAGCCCCGGGCCCTCGTCATAGACGCGGTACGGAAGCCAGTCCGACAGCATGTCGAGCGCGAAACGCGGCTGCGCATGGTCGCCCCTTTTCGCATCGCCGAACAGGCCAGCGAGAAGCGCGTCGCGCGCAGAGGATAGCGAGAGGTTCACTTGGGCTCTCCTTCGGGCAGAACGGGGTGGGGCACCTGGCCGGGGGAGGGGGGACGACCAGGTGCCCCGGGGTCCGGCGCTTTGGCGCCGGGCAGCTCCGTCAGATCCTGCGAGGGGATGACCAGGACATCGGGAGGCTGCTGGGGGGACGGATTGGAAAGCTGAAAAGGAATTGCTTCTGCGGCGGCGGGCGGGGCGACTTCTGCTTCAGCCGGACGCGCCAGTGCGCGAAGCACGTCGCCGGTCGAACGCGGCGCGCGCCAGCGCTCGGCAGCGCGATCGGGCAGCACGACATGAACAACCCGGGCCTCGTGGATGCGGCCCGCCCCGTCGCGGTAGCCCGCAACAACGATCCGCAATCCGCGATCACCGGCCCTGTGCGCTCCCGCAGAGGCATGACCGGACCGTTCTGCCTGTGAAACGCGGGTCGCGGTATCGTCGATCATCGAGGTCGGCGCGCAGCTTCCCTCCGGTGCCCGGCAGGAAAAGTCGCCCTTGACGTTGCCGCCAAGCGTCGCACAGCCGGCGATCATCAACGCGAGAATTGCCGTCGCTCCGACACGGGTCGCACCGCCGCTCATTGCTTCGATCCGGTCTTGGCATTGGCAAAGGCGCGCAGTGTCTTTGCATCACGGTAGCCGTGCAGCACCGCACCGTCGCGCGCCCGGACGATTACCGGGGTTCCGGCAAAGCCGTTGGCCTGTGCAAAGGCTTCGTTGGCATCGAGCGCAGCTGACTTTTTGCAGGTTGCGCGCGGTTCGAGGTGCTTGCCGGTGTATGCGGCATGGAGCGCCTCGACCGGGTCGGCGGCGCACAGCACCGCCTCGGACAAGCGGCGGCTCGACGCGCCGAAGATCGAGATCGGCCGTTCCTCGACAAGAACGCCTGCCTTTTCGAGTTCGCCGGTGAGCCGCTTACAGTAGCCGCACTGGAAATCCGAGAAGACAACCAGCTTCAGCCCCTTGGGATTGCCCCACAGGATCGCGCCTTCCTTGGGAAGGGCTTTGAGATCGACATGCGTCGCGACCTGCCTGTCGCGGGTTTCGGCAACGTCATGGCGCCCTCCAGTGTCCTCGCCGGCGTGGCGGGCTGCGCCGGCGGCGAGCAGGTCGGGGTTGAGTTCGAGCAGGCGCGCGGCAGTCACGTCGCGCCGCTCCTCCATGTCGTAGAGCCGCCCGACGAAGAGGTAGCGTGCCGCTTCGTCGATGTAGAACAGCGTCTCTCCCGAGACGACCTCGCACCATGGCGCGAATGTCGTGCAATCGAGCGCGTCGATCGGCGTTCTGGGCAGACGAAGCTTGAGCGCTTCAACCACATCTCGCGTGATCGCGGCCTGCGCGGGCATGGCGGTTACGATCGCGACGCCGCTTGTAAGGAGGGCTGCTGCGCTGGCGGCGGCGAGCGATATGTGCGCGGCGCGCGCCTTGAGGCCGGGCCGCTGGTTCGAGTAGTTCATTGGGGTGTGCTCCTGACATGGACGCCGTCAAGAAAGACGATCTCGACTGCGATGCCGGTCGGCATCTCGACGACGGGTTGGTACTGTTCTGCGCGTTCGATGAGGTATTTGCTGACGGTGTCGGCGGCTTCGCCCGCGCCCTGGCCCAGGCCGCCTGCGAGGATGTCGGTCGGCGAGAGCGCGTCGCGCTTGCCGTCGCTGCCGACAGGCTGCGCAAAGATGCCGTTGGCATTGGCCGAGAAGCCGCGGCCGAAGCCGCCGACGATTCCGGCGAGCAGCGCCTGGCTGACGAGGCTGCCTTCGCGGCTGACGACATTGCCGCGCACGCCCGACTTGCCGGCGAAGGCGATGAACCCCTTGACCTCGCTGACCGCGAAGCGTCCACCTGGTTGCGCGCAGGTCATGCGCACGAGCTTCACGTAAACCTTCTCGGCCGAGAGATCGCCGCGCGCCGCGCCGTTCACGAGGCAGCCGGTGAGATCGGTGGTGAGGAGCTTGTTGCCCTGCAGCACCGAGCGCGCCGGGCCGGTGATGCGCAGCACAACGGGCAGCGGATCGCTCTGGCTGGTCACGCCCGTCGAGGCGTCGACCCCGACGATCACGGTAGCAGGTGCATAGCTGTTGGGCGGCAGGTAATCGCGGCTTGCCTCGAGCAGCAGCGGCGGCGCGTTCTCGGTTGCCTTGACTTTGGCTGCGCCCGGCTTTTCGGATGAGAAGCTCAGCAGGCTTGCCTTGGGTTCGCTCGGCGGCTCGAGCGGTCCGGGAGCAAAGCCCGGAGCCTGCGGATCGACTGCGGCCGCCGGCGCGATCGGGGGATTGGCGCGGACGGTTTCGAGTTCTGAGCGCAAGGCGGCGTTCTCCGCCGAGATCGCATCGATCGCCGCCTGGCCGTCGCTCAGCATCCGCGCGTTTTCGCCGCGCAGCGCTTCGAGCTCCTGCTCGATAGAAGCCTTGGGAAGCTGGCTCTCCTGCAGGTCCTTGATCGCCTTGCCCTGCGCATCGAGGCGGTTGCCGTAAGTGGCGACGAATTCGCGCTGCGAGAGATTGCGATTGACCAGCGCGCCGGTCTCGATCGTGGTCGCGCCCGCGCCGTCGGCGCTCGCTTCATCCTCACCACCGAAGATGAACATCGAACCGGCGATGAGTGCCACCCCGCCGATCCCGGCGAGCAGCAGCTTCTGCTTCTGCGCCACCGTGCGGTTGAGATTGCGCCGGGCTTCGCCGCGCGTCTCGTCCTTGGGCGCTGCCGCGGGCGTATCGCGTGTGTCGGGATCGGCCATTATTCGAGCCCTCCCTTTGTAAAGACGAGGAAGGCCTGCGTGCTCTCGCCGGGCTGGAGGCTGTCTCGGCCATAGGCAAAGGCCAGCGCCCCGGCGGGCGCCTCGCGTTCACCGGCAAGGTCGACGGGCATCGGGCCGAGATTGCGTAGAGTAAAGGCCTGACCGATCAGCTCGGCACCTTCGTATTCGGCGACCTGCTGCACTTCGAGACTGTCGGTTCGGCGTGGTCGAGAGAGTTCGGTGCGGGCCCGGAAGCCCGGCAGAACCCCGTCGCTCGCCATCGCCTCGATCAGCCGGATCGCGGCCTCGTCGCGGGTCGGGGCTTGGCCTTCCCACTCGCTCGCCTGGGATTTGGCGAGCGCGGGATTGGTGACGAAGAGCTGGCTCGCTTCCTCGCCTTCGACGCGGCAGGTGAACTTGTAGACATAGCCCGCGCTGCTCGTCGCGAAGAAGCTGACCCTTGCGCTCGCATATTGCAGCGGCACCGAGACATAGATGTCGCCGCGCACCGGCTCGTGGGTCACCTCGAAATCGTTGTAGGGATAGCCGCTCGCCATCTTCGAGACATTGCCGAAACCGTCCTCGATGAGGGCGATACGGGTCAGCGCGCCGCGTGCGAGCACGCAGTCGATCGCGGCGCCATCAGCGGCCTCGACGAACTGGTCGGCATGTGCCGGTGAAGCGTAGGCGGCCGTGGCGATTGCCAGCGCAACGCCGGTCAGCGCGGCGGGGAAGGGGCGGGATAGGAGTGTCATGGGTTCTCCTCCTCGTTTTCGGTTGGGAGCTGGCGGAAGCCGGTAAGGCCGAGACTGAGGCCGCGGCGGTTCCAGCTGAATTCGAAGCTGCGCTCTTGGCTTGCGATCACCTGCGCACCGACGAAGGTCTTGAGCGTGCCGGTGACGACAGCGGTGAGCGCCTGCGCGTCGACCTCCATCCGCGAGATTACGAAGGCCTGGCTGATGTCCGAACCGCGCTGCTCGTCGACGATCTTGACGAGCTCGGCCTTGAGGCTCCCGTGCGCTGACGGATCTGCCACCTTGAGGACCTGTTCCATCCAGTAGTCGAGGCTCTCGGGTGCGCGATTGAGCAGCATGAGCGCGGTGTCGCGGGTTACGAGTTCGAGGTAGTGCGCATCGGTACCGCCGCTCCCGAGCGTCAGGCGCTCGGTCGTGACAGGCACCAAAATGACGCTTTCCTCGCGCGTCGCCGCCGCGCCGACCGCCAGCAGGCTGGTAAGGCCCAGCACGGCTGACAGCGCGGCGAAGCGGTTGCGCTGTTTGAGGTGACGCTGCGCTTCCTCATAGGCGAATTCGTGTCTCATGGGTTCCTCCCTCAGCCTGCAAGCAGGCGGCAGTGGGAGGGCGGCGTGGCTTTAAGACCGAGGAAGCTCCCCGGCAGATACCAGTAGGCAGCATGGACCAGTTTCGACCCGGCACCTGACGCCTTCGCCTTTCGAAGGGCGAACCAGGTGAGCCCGGACAGGGCTGTGCCGATGAGGATGTGCTGCGAAAGGATGCCCCACGCGAAGGGGACGAGCAGTCCCGCAAACTCGTCGATGGTCCAGAAGCCGATGAGCTCCGGGTCGTCGAGCCGCCGTGGAACGAGGTATCTGTCGGCCATGCCGCCCTCCCGTCGTTAGACCGCGATCAAATGGTTGCGGTCACGACCGAGGTGACGATCGGCACGCCTGTGCCGACGCCAATTCCGACACCGACCGGGACCGCGACCTGCCCAAGGGCGAAGCGGCCCGAGGCGAGCGCGATCAAACCGCCGGCAAGGCTGAGGACGGTGATGATCTTGCCGCCCGAACCTTCGAGGAAGTCAGTGAACTTCTGCAGCGCCGGATCAAAGGTCGTGTCGGCACCGGCATAGGCGGCACCGGCGCAGGCGAGCGCAATCGCGGCCGGAAGAATATAGTCGCGGGCACGAATGCCTTTAACGGATGGGCGGGGAAGGGTGATTGCATTGTTCATCGAGGAACTCCGTTTCGAACATTGGCAGCGATGCGTTCGCTGTATGTTCTTTCCTCGATTGGAAGGCAGGGTGTAGGAAAACGGAAACTGACGCACGCGGCATTCCGACCAAGAGAAATCGTCGATTCTGGGCAATCTGACCAGGCTTTGCGCGACCGGTGCAGACATTGCGGCCAAGAATACCGATCATTGCGCCACCCATACCGAAGTCTGAGATCGAGGGACCGGGATCTGCGCGAATCAAATCGTGTGACGATGAGCCAGTTTCCTACGTGTTCCTTATTTGTTCTTTTTCCTTTCCTACAGTTTGACGCGTCGCCTAGCCTGTTGGTGATTCGCTGAAGATCACCGGAAGCAGGAACAATGGCGCGAAACACAAACGACAAATGGGAAGAACTATCGCGAGGAGTCGCCGCTTTCCTCGACCATGCCGTGGACGAAAGTGGCAAGTCCCGGCGGACGATTGCCGCACAGACGAATATCAACAAGGACGCGCTCCGACGCATCCTCGCCGGGACAAGGTCAGCCACACTGCCAGAGGCGCTGGCCATCCTTGACGCGAGCGGACACGCGCCGCGCACCTCCCTGATGCTGGCACTCGCGGGGTACTCGCAGCGTAGCAAGGATTGGCAGAATAGCGGCGTGCTGGAATTTCTTGAAACCTTCATAAGCGAGTTGCCGTCTGCTTTGGATCAAGCGCTGGGCCAGAGGCTGCTCGATGTGAGACCGCGCTGGGCAAAGGGGACCGCGCACCGCACCGCCGGTCTCCTGTCGGATCACCTCGCGCAACTGGAGCGGCAGGATGAACAAAGCTTCGCTCTCTGAAATGACGACTGGTATCGAAACGGACGCGGAAGCCGTTCCTGTCGAGCCAACGCCAGACCGGCTCATTCGTCTTCCCGAGGTCATGGCGCGCGTGGGCCTGCGCCGAACGGCAATCTATCAGCGGATGCGCGAAGGCCGTTTTCCAAAGTCGCGTTCGCTCGGTCCCCGTTGCACGGTTTGGGTCGAAGCCGAGATCGATGACTGGATTGGTTCTGTTGTCGAACGCACCGACGAGATATGTCAGAACACGCCCCGAATTTCGAGATGATCATGGTTTGCGTCCCGTCACCGCTCGAATAAACGCGCGCTGTCCCGCTAGCCGGAAAGCACTTCGATTATCCGGCATTCGCCAACCGCTCCGTGCTGGCAGTCGTCGACCATATGGCGCAGTTCGGTTCGCAGTTTTCGCAAGTCACCAAGCTTCCGATCCACTTCGCGTAGGTGGAGGCTGGCAATAGAGTCCACGGCTTCGCACGATTGCGATGGATCATCCGACAAAGAAAGCAATTGGCGCACCTCCGCCATGGTGAAGCCAAGGTCGCGTGCGCGGCGGATAAACCGCAATCTGGCCAATTCGGTCGAACCATAGTCCCGGTAGTTTCCGGCGGTGCGTGGTGGTTCCTCCAGCAATCCGGTCCGTTCGTAGTAGCGGATCGTTTCGGCGGTCGTGCCGGTCTTCCGCGCCAGGGCACCAATCTTCATGGGTTTCTCGCAATGCTTGACCTTGTAGCCACTACAAGGTGCATAAGACGATTCGAAGATGCAAGCAGAACGGTAAAATCCTGTGGCAAAGAAGGACATTATTGAACTTATCGAAGCTGAGCGGTGCGTTTTCCGTGCCGCCAGGCAGTCTGGTGACCGGGCTTTGGCTTGGACCGCGCTCGAGCGGGAACATATTCTGGGCCAGGGCTTCTTCGGGCCGCACCTTCGTTCACATATGACGATGCTGGGCTATGCAGTTGAAACCCGCGATGGCCGCGAAGTTCTGGGGCAGGTCATACGTCTTGCGCTCGCTCCCCTTGGCAATCTCACCGGACGGCTCCCCTGGGGCAATACCGGACGCGCAAACGTGAGCGCATTCGCGCCAATGCCATACCCGGACGACCTCGCGGAGGTTTTCACCATCTCTTCGGACGAGGTTCGCTAGCACGCGCCATGGCAATTCTATCCAACGAACAGGTTGAACGTCTCTACGACAAGACCGCGGGAATCTATGACCGATTGGTGTCGGGGTTTCGGTGGGCCGGTCTTGGTCGCTGGCGACGCGATCTGGTTAACCGGCTTGAACTCAACGCCGGTGACCATGTGATCGATCTATGTGCTGGCACCGGCGCAAACCTCGCGTTTCTGCTTGAGAGAGTAGGACCAAGCGGCAAGGTGACGCTGGTCGACCTTTCGCAAGGCATGCTCGACCAAGCCCGTCGACGAGCGAAGCGCCTGCGAGCTAGCAATGTCGAATTTGTGCAGTCAGACGTAGCCGCCTTCCGCTTTCCGAGCGAGACCAGCGCAGTCATCAGCACCTTTGGACTGGAAATGCCACCTGACTACGCCGCGATCATCGAGCGCGCCTCAGCTGCTCTCCCGACGGGTGGCCGGATGGCCCTGCTTGGCCTGAAGCACCCCGAGCGCTGGCCGCGATGGCTGATTGAAATCGGCATAGTGCTGACCAAACCATTTGGTGTGGCGCGGGAATATGAAGAGTTCCGCCCTTGGCTTCCAGCACGCAAAGTTTTGCGCGAAGTTCATTTCCGCGAGTTTCTGGCCGGTTGTGCGTATGAATTCGTCGGTGCCAAATCGTGATCATGAAAAGACAAGCGCTCAGACAGCCGTGGTTGCGCAAGCTTTGCAAGGCTCCTAAAGGGTTGAGTAACATGCCGCGTCTTGTGTTCCCCTTCCTTGCGATCATCGCCATTCTTTTCGGTAGTGTCCTATCGTTACCTGACGCGCATGCTTCAGAAGGCGAAAGCTTCGTTCATGCGGCCGATCACGTTTATGCGCATGGGGCGGACCACTTCGATAGCAATGATCCCGAGCCGGACCATGATGGTCAGGACCATTCGGCAACGCATCATCACAATTGCAGCTTCAGCCTCGCCGATAGTGGAGTGTTCCTGGGGTCGCCCTTTGCGCGCACGAATAGCCTGAAGGGTCCGCTGGCGACTTCGATGCTCACCTCGCGCGCGCCGCCGGTTCTGATCCAACCTCCCAAAGCCTGACAGCAAATCATGTGCGAGTGCGCCTGCGCGTGCGCTCGATTGGTTTCAGTCAGGAGATACAATAATGCGGTGCTTTGCACTGGCCGCGGCCTTGATTGCCGTGTCCACGGGTTCGCCAGTATTGGCACAGGAAACAGTTACACTCGAGGAAGCGCTCGCTCGAGCGGGCGTCGGCATTGAAGGGGAAGATGACCCTTCCAGCAATCCCCGGGTTTACGGCCCTCAGGCGGAGGCCGAAGCCGCGCGTGCGGCTATCGACCAAGCACGCCTCCGACCCAATCCCGAGCTATCGCTCGAGGCCGAGAACATCGCGGGCTCCGGCGCTTTCTCCGGGCTGCGGTCGACCGAATATACCCTAGCGATCGGTCAGCCGCTCGAACTCGGCGGCAAGCGAAGCGCACGCATCGCGAGCGCACGCGCATCGTCCGATTTCGCCGGCTTGCAGAGCGAATTTGCCTTGTCGCAACTCGCTTTGGGGGTGCGCGAGCGTTATGTGCAGGCTGTCGCCGCAGGCCAACGCCTCGTTCTCGCGCGGGAAATCGTCGAGCGAAACCGTGAACTGACGCGGATCGCCAACGTGCTTGTAGAGGTCGGGCGGGAGCCGCCTCTTCGAGCTATGCGTGCACAAGCTACGCTTGCCGAGGCGGAGGCCGAATTGCAGGCTGCACAAGCAGACGATTTAGCAGCACGTCAGGCGCTCGCGGCTCTCTGGGTATCCGGACAGCCCAATCCCGCAGTATCGAACGTCTTTCCTGACTTATCGCCGCCCCTTGCACCGCCGGTTTCCGAAAATCCGTTGCAACTGCGCATTGCGGGCGCTCGAACCAGCTTTGCTGAAGCCGAAATTGCGCGTGAGCGCTCGCTTGGCGTTCCCGACCCAACGCTGTCGGCAGGCGTGCGCCGTTTTGAGGAAAGCAACGATCAAGCGTTCATCGTCGGGATTTCCATTCCGCTTCCCTTTCGCAACCGCAACCAGGGCAACATCGCAGCCGCCGAGGCGCAATACCGCGCGGCAAGCGCGAGCGAGGCGATAGCCGAGGCGGACTACCGCGTGGAGTTCGAGCGGACGCGAACGCTTTATCTGGCCGCCGAAACGCGTGTGGAGACCCTCTCCAGCGCATCCCTGCCGCAGGCTGAGGAAGCGCTCAGGCTCGTCGAAATCGGCTACCGCAATGGCAGATTTCCGCTGATCGAAGTTCTGGCGGCTGCCGAAGCGCGCGACGCCATTCGTGAAAATCTGATTCAGGCAGAAGAGACCCGCGGCCTGCTCGCGGCGCGGCTCATCTGGCTCAACGCACAGTGAGGCCCATTTCCATGGAACGTAGCCATTTGATCGCCGTAAGCGGCGTCCTGATCTTGCTGGCCGCCTTGGCCTCGGTCTTCTGGCCCGCTGACTCAAACGGACCCGACCAGCAAGCGGAACAAGTTGAAAAGAGCGAAGTCCCCGAAGGCGTTCTGCTGATCGACGAGAAGCAGATCGCAGCTTCGTCGATAGAAATCGAAGCTGTCCAATTCGGCGCAGCAACGGAGCTTGTATTCCCAGCGACCGTCGCCGCGGCGCCGAATGCCAGCGCACGGATCGATGCGCGTGCATCCGGTGTGGTGAAGAGCGTGAACAAGATGCTTGGCGATTATGTCAGGCAGGGGGAGGTGATCGCGCGGATCGAGAGCGCTGATGCTGCCGGACTGGCTGCGCAGGTCGCTGCCGCGCGTGCGCGGGTCAATGAACTGTCTGCGCTCTACGACCGCGAAAAGCGGCTGTTCGAGGCCAATGTGACGGCCCGGCAGGATCTCGAAGCGGCGCAGGCCAATCTGCAAGTGGCAAGATCGGAGCTGTCACGCGCACAAGCCGCATCCGCTGCTGCTGGTGTCAGCGGGGATGGGCGTTCGCTGGCCGTGACGAGTCCGATTTCAGGGCAGATCACCAGCGCGCCGATCGTGCTTGGCTCCTACGTCTCCGCCGGTGAAGAGATGTTCCAGATCGTGAACGCGAGCGGCTTGCAGGTGCAGGTCGCCTTGCCTGCCAGCGATGCTGCGAGAATTCGGCCGGGCGATGAAGCTACGTTGGAGCTCGGGCAGGACCGGGAGATCGGCGGACGTGTGCGCTCGGTGACCCCGGCACTCGATCCGGAAAGCCGTAGCGCGACAGCGATAATCTCACTCGCCGGAGCGGTCCCTGGATTGCAGCCAGGCGCATTCTTGCAGGCGCGCATCCGACCCTCAGGTGAAACCGATGCGACCTCGATCTCGGTGCCTGAATCCGCAGTTCAGATGGTCGAAGGCCGTGAAGTCGTGTTCGTTCGCACGCGTACCGGGTTTCGGGCGATGCCTGTCGTGACGGGATCGCGCTCGGGAGGGCGCATCGTGATCGAGTCCGGATTGCAGAATGGCCAGCGGATCGCGACCGAAAACGCCTTCCTACTCAAAGCCGAACTCGGAAAAGAGGAGGCCGAACATGGACATTGATCGGTCTGAAAGCGGTTTCGAGGAGGAGCGCAGCAGCCATGATGGCCTGATTGGCGGCGTCCTTGACTGGTCGGTGCGCAATCGCTGGGCGGTCGTAGCCCTTGCCCTAGGTGTTGCCATTTGGGGCGCGTTCAATCTAGCAAAACTGCCGATTGATGCGGTGCCGGACATCACCAATGTTCAGGTGCAGATAAACACCGAGGCACCGGCCCTCTCGCCCTCGCAGATCGAAACGCAGGTAACCTTCCCTGTCGAAACCGGACTAGCCGGTATCGAGGGACTTGAGATGACCCGCTCGATCTCGCGTAACGGCTTCAGCCAGGTCACCGCGATCTTCGAAGAAGGCACCGACATCTACTTTGCCCGGTCGCAGGTCGAAGAGAGGATCGCCAACCTGGCCTCTTCGCTTCCTGCAGGTGCGGAGCCGTCAATGGGTCCGATTGCAACCGGTCTCGGCGAGGTGTTGATGTATACCATCGAATTCGAGCATCCGGGTGGAACCGATGCGCCCAAGGGTGGTGCTGTTGGCTGGCAGAAGGACGGCAGCTTTCTCACGGACCGGGGCGAGCGATTGGACACGGCGGTGGCAAGAGCCGCCTATCTGCGCACGGTACAGGATTGGGTTGTCGCGCCGCTGATGCGTACGGCCGACGGCGTGGCGGGCGTGGACTCGATCGGTGGCTTTGAGAAGCAGTACCTGGTGCAGCCAGACCCCGACCGCCTCAACGGCTACGGCGTTTCGCTCGACCAGCTGATTACCGCGCTCGAAGCGGCGAACCAAGCCGAAGGCGCCAACTTTGTCGAAAGGGCTGGCGAAGCTCTTCTTGCACGGGTCGATTCCCGGCTGAATTCCGTAGAAGACATTGCGCAGGCAGTGGTGGCAACGCGCGAAGGTGTGCCGATCCGCGTCGGCGACGTGGCAACGGTCGAGATTGGCGGCGATCTCCGCACTGGTGCAGCCTCGCTGAATGGCGAGGAAGCCGTCGTGGGTACTGTGCTGATGCGCGCAGGCGAAAACAGCCGCACCGTAGCTGCGGGTGCTGCCGACAGGCTCGACGAGGTACGGTCGTCGCTTCCAGCAGGAGTTGAGGCGGAGATCGTCTACAACCGTTCGACACTCGTCGATGCGACCATCGTGACGGTACGCAACAACCTTGTCGAGGGCGCGCTTCTCGTCATCGTTATTTTGTTCTTGCTGCTTGGAAACATCCGCGCCGCGATCATTGCAGCTCTGGTCATCCCTTTGTCGATGCTGATGGCAGCTATTGGCATGAACCGGCTTGGCGTATCTGGCAATCTGATGAGTCTTGGTGCGCTTGATTTCGGCCTGATTGTCGATGGCGCTGTAATCATCGTCGAAAACAGCATCGCGCGCCTCGCCGCAAGGCAGGAGCACGAGGGACGTTTGCTCACACTGCGCGAACGCCTTGCCGAGACGCGGGCAGCGGCGCATGAGATGATCAAGCCAACGGTGTATGGCCAGGCGATCATCTTTCTGGTTTTTGCGCCACTCCTCACCTTCACCGGGGTTGAGGGCAAGACATTTTCGCCCATGGCCATCACGGTGATGCTGGCACTTGCCTCGGCATTCATCCTCTCGCTCACGTTCGTCCCCGCGATGATCGCTCTCTTGCTGAACAAGAAAATCAACGAACAGGAAGCAAAGCCCATCCGAATGACAAAGGAGCGCTATGGTCCGCTGCTGCGCAGAGCGCTTGCCCGTCCATGGCCTGTCATCGGTACCGGAGTCGGCGTGTTCGCGCTCGCGGCGCTTGTCTTCAGCTTCATCGGCAGCGAATTTACACCGCAGCTCGACGAGCGTGATCTGGCTGTCCAGTCATTGCGTATTCCTTCCACCCCACTGGAGCAGTCGCTTACAATGCAGCGCCAGGTTGAAGCGCGATTGAAGCAATTCCCGCAGGTTGAGCTGGTATTTTCGCGCACCGGCACGGCAGAGGTCGCGACCGACCCCATGCCGCCGAACATCTCGGATGCCTATGTTATCCTCAAACCGCGCGAAGAATGGCCTGACCCCTCGCTGTCTAAGGATCAACTTGTAAGCGAGATGGAAGAGGCGCTCGGCAATCTCGTTGGCAATCTCTATGAATTCAGCCAGCCCATCGAGCTGCGCTTTAACGAGCTTATCGCAGGCGTTCGCGGCGATGTCGCGATCAAACTCTACGGCGATGATCTCACGGCCATGACTGCGGCTGCAAACCAGGTCGCGGTCGTGCTCCGCGGTGTCGAGGGCGCGGCCGATGTGAAGGTCCAGCAGGTTTCGGGTTTTCCGACGCTCGATATAGCCTTCGATAGGCCAACGATTGCGCGCTACGGCCTCACGGTCGAAGACGTGGCGCAGTCCGTTGCCATAGCGCTTGGAGGTCGAAACGCAGGGCTGGTGTTCGAAGGCGATCGACGTTTCGATGTCGTGGTCAGGCTATCGGATGCAAATCGCAATGACTTCGACCAGCTCGGATCATTGCCGATCGTGCTTCCCAATGGAGGAACCGTGCCGTTGCGCGCAGTGGCAAAGTTTCAGGTGATCGATGGCTTGGCCGAGGTCCGGCGCGAGCAGGGTCGCCGGCTGGTGATTGTGTCCGCCAACGTTCGTGAACGTGATCTTGGGTCATTCGTCGAGCAGGCACAGTCCGAGGTTGCCGCGAATGTTGATTTGCCGTCCGCATCGTTCATCGAATGGGGCGGTCAGTACCAGAACCTGCAACAGGCTCAGCAGCGTCTGCTGATCGTGGTTCCGCTCGCCTTCGGCGTCATCTTGTTGCTCCTGTATTTGGCGGTCGGCGGTTGGGTCCCTGCGCTGGCGGTGTTCAGCGCAATCCCTATGGCACTGGCTGGCGGGGTCTTTTTCCTGGCTCTGCGCGGCATGCCTTTTTCCATCTCGGCAGCGGTGGGGTTCATTGCTCTCTCCGGAGTTGCGACGCTGAACGGCCTCGTCATGATCACAGCGATCAAGCAGCGTCTCGAGCAAGGCTTGGAACTGGGCGACGCGATCATCGAGGGCGCGATCGCGCGGCTGCGGCCGGTGTTGATGACAGCGCTAGTTGCATCGCTCGGCTTTGTTCCGATGGCGCTTGCGACGGGAACCGGGGCCGAAGTGCAACGTCCATTGGCTACGGTTGTCATTGGTGGGTTGATCACCGCCACCGCGCTCACCCTGTTCGTATTGCCTGCCATTGTAAGCCTGATCTTCGCGAGAAAACCGCGCGCGACCCAGGTTGAGACATCAGCAGCAGCGAGGAGCGACAGCTAGTGACACGGAATATCGAACTCGAACTATCGTCGCTTCTCCCGGACATTCCGAGCGACACCGACAGATGTATCGCTCGGCTGCAGTCGTTGCTCAGTTCGCGGGCAGGTGTGCATGGGGTCGAGGTCGTTGAAGGATCGAACAGTGCACCTGCCCAGCTTGCAATATCTTACGATCCCGATCGTCTCACGATCGCGCGGATCAGAGAACTTGCGCACGTAGCAGGAGCGGAAATTTCCGGGCGCTACGGGCATGTTGTGTGGCAAACCGAGGGCATTAATTCGGTGCGCCGGGCGCAGACGGTCGCAGATCTGGTAGCCCGCGAATCCGGCGTACTTGAAGCAAATGCCGATGCGAGCGGAAAGCTGGTCGCCGAGTTCGACCGCCGGCGTACCGATGAGACCGCGATTGCCAATGCGCTGCAAGAACTGGGGGTTTCAATCAAGGCCGACAAAATCGCCGCAAATGCCAGAGATGCTGAAGAACACCGCCATGACGATAAAGATCATTCCGGGCACAGTCACGGCGGCATCTTCGGCGCTAATACTGAACTCTTTTTCTCGCTCGCTTCGGGCGCATTTCTCGCCATCGGCTTCGGGATCGAGAAGCTATGGGACGGGCATCCGGTCTGGCTGCCGTTCGCTTGTTATATAGTGGCATATTTCTTCGGAGGCTTCTTCACTCTCCGAGAGGCGTGGGACAATTTGCGCCTCCGCCGGTTCGAAATCGACAGCCTCATGCTTGTCGCCGCTGCGGGCGCCGCCTTTCTCGGGGAATGGGCCGAAGGCGCGCTACTGCTGTTCCTGTTCAGTTTCGGCCACGCGCTCGAACACTACGCGATGGGGCGCGCGAAGAAAGCTATCGAAGCGCTCGCCGGGCTTGCCCCGGACACCGCACGGGTAAAGCGCGGAACTGACGTAGTTGAGATCCCGGTCGAGGAGCTTGCGCTAGGCGACGTGGTAATCGTGCGTCCGAACGAACGCCTTCCGGCTGATGGCTTCATCCTGGACGGCGTCAGTGCCATCAATCAGGCTCCGGTGACCGGCGAAAGCGTGCCGGTCGACAAGAGCGCGGTTTCGGATGTCGCTTCTGCGCGCGCCAATCCTGACAATCTTGCGGATGACAATCGCGTCTTCGCGGGGACGATCAACGGATCGGGCGCACTCGAAGTGGAAGTGACCCGGCGATCGAGCGATACGACCCTAGCCAAGGTCGTCCAAATGGTGAGCGAAGCCGAGGCTCAGCAATCTCCTACCCAGCGCTTCACGCAGCGCTTCGAGCGAATTTTCGTGCCTGCCGTGCTCGCTCTGGCCGGCCTGCTCCTTTTCGCATGGGTCGTCATCGACGAACCCTTCCGCGACAGTTTCTACCGGGCGATGGCGGTGCTTGTGGCTGCCAGCCCCTGCGCTTTGGCGATCGCGACCCCGAGCGCGGTCTTGTCCGGAGTGGCCAGAGCAGCGCGCAGCGGCATTCTGGTAAAGGGCGGCGCGCCGCTCGAGGATCTCGGTGCGCTCAAGGCCATCGCGTTCGACAAGACCGGTACTCTTACCGAAGGCGAACCCCGCATTACCGATGTCGAACCCGCGCAGGGTGTATCTGAAAACGAACTGCTTGCGATTGCTTCGGCGGCTGAAAATCTGAGCGATCATCCCCTGGCACAGGCGATTGTCAGGGACGGCAAGCAGCGGCTTGGCGATGAGACTCTGCCCGAAGCAACCGATCTCGAAAGCTTCACAGGCAAGGGCATCACCGCGCTTGTCGGCGGTGAGCGGGTGTGGATCGGAAAGCTCGAAATGTTCGGGCAAGATGGGGTCCCTCCGCTCAGTGCCGAACTGTCGGATGCTATAGAGTCCATGCGCGAGCGCGGGCGGACGACGATGGGCGTTCGCTCGGAAACGCGCGATCTCGGAGCGATCGGCTTGCTCGACACGCCGCGTGCGGCGGCAAAGGCGACGCTCGAAGCGTTGCGCGGCCTCGGGATCACCCGAATGATCATGATCTCGGGCGACGACCAAAGAGTGGCCGATGCGGTTGGAAAGGAAGTCGGCCTCGACGAGGCCTGGGGCAATCTCATGCCCGACGACAAGGTCAAGGCCATCCGCAAGCTTGCCGGCCAGGACAAGGTTGCGATGGTCGGAGACGGGGTCAATGACGCTCCGGCCATGGCGAACGCAACGGTCGGAATAGCAATGGGGGCTGCCGGATCGGACGTTGCATTGGAGACAGCCGATGTCGCGCTGATGGCCGATGATCTCGCCCGACTGCCTTTCGCCGTCGATCTGAGCCGACAGACCCGGTCGATCATCCGGCAGAATATGATCGTCAGTCTCGGAATTGTCGTCGTGCTCATCCCGGCAACCATTTTCGGTCTCGGGATAGGCCCCGCTGTCGCGGTTCACGAAGGATCGACACTGATCGTGGTCGCCAACGCGCTCCGGCTGCTGGCGTATAAGGAGAAGGGCGGCACAAAAGAGAGAACGGGGAAGCCAGTATGAGCTGCAACGATGACTTCGATCTGGATTCGGCGGACAAGCGACGCACATTGTGGATCGTATTGTGGCTCAACGTCGCAATCGCGGTTGGTTTCTTTGTCGTTGCCTATTTTGCGGACTCGAACGCGCTCTTGGCCAACGGGCTCGACAATTCATCCGATGCATTTGTCTACGCGCTCAGTCTTCTGGCTCTCACCCGTTCGCAATCCTGGAAACGAGGGGCCGCGCGTTTCTCAGGCATTATGCTCCTAGTCTTCGCCGGAGGCGTTATCGCCGATGCCGTCAGGCGTTTCATCGAAGGCTCCGAGCCGGGCGGCCTGATGATGATCGCCATGGCGGGCATCGCGGCGGTGGTGAACCTCATATGCCTGCGCATGCTCCAGAAGCTTCAGCAAAAGGATGTCAATCTGCGCGCAGCGACCACGTTTAGCTTTAACGATTTCATATCGAACGGCGGTATCATCGTCGCCGGGATCATCGTTATGCTTACAGGCGCAAATTGGCCGGATCTCGTGGTTGGGATCGCGGTTGCTGGCATCGCCCTGTATGGCGGGATCGATATCCTTCGCGATGCGCACAGGGATAAGCATGAGGAAGCGGGCACCCAACATATCAAAGGCGACGAATTCCGAAGATGATGCTCGAATTTTGCATTTTGGCCGCTGGATTGCCTCGGCTCCTTATTCAGACTATCGCAGCTTCGTGAAATTTGTTCGCGCCTTGACCCTGATTTGCTTCAGCTTTGGACTGCTTGTGCAGGTTGCTGCGCAGGCGGCCGTTCCGCAGAGCGAAATGGCTGGGTCGGCTGATTGTGCTGAAATGGCGCAAGGCATGGCCGAGCACGGCATGTCTGAACACGCGATGCCCGAACAGATGGTTTCCGAAACGGACCCGGCCGAACAGCATGGCTCATGCTGCGAGATGAGCCTCGATTGTCTCGTAGCCATGAATTGCCTGCCACCGCTGGCGCTTGCGGGTCCGGGACTGGCGCATGCAGGACCGTTTCCTGTTGCGCCTACGTATCTGGCCGCTAGCGCCAACAGGCTCGACAGCCAGCCTCGACCGCCGGAATCTCCGCCTCCACAAACCGAACTCACCATCTAGCATTTCCCGGGCGGTGCTCTGCGCCGTTTGCGAGCTTGACGGATTACTTGACTTGCGCCGTGTCGATTGACGCGTACGCCGAAGTCGTTCCCGGCCAGTTCGCTTTGAAAGAGTGAGAATTATGGATTGGCGAATTGGCTGGGTGCCGTTTTCGGCACTGCTCGCCGCGCAAGCTGCGCAAGCGCAGTCTGTCGGATACGAGGAAGCACTTGCAGCGGTGCGGGGCGAGCAACCCGTTTTGGAAGCTGGCGCGCTGCGTGTACAATCACGGCGCGAGGCTGCGGAAGCGGCGGACGAGCTTCCCGACCCGCGTTTACGCGCAGGGGTTATGAACCTTCCGGTAAGCGGACCCGCGGCGTTCGAGCTTGACCGGCAACTTCCTACGCAAGTCGCCATCGGTATCGAGCAGGAGATACCCAATCTTGCGCGGCGACGGGCGAGGTATGGCGTTGCCAGTTCCGAAGTTCGGGTGGCGGAAGCACGGCTCGGTATGGCGGAGCGCAATCTTCTCGCAAGCGCTGGAACCGCTTGGGTCAGCTTGTTCTACGCGCAAGAACGCCTCGATCTCGCCAGCACAGCGCTCGATGAGCTGCGAGCCTTCATCCCTGTTGCCAATAGCGCAGTTGCGTCGGGCTCGGCCCGCCCGGCCGAAAGCCTCGTGATACGGCGCGAATTGCTTGGGATCGAGGATGCAGCGACGTCGATCGAGGCCGAGCGCGAGACGGCGCAAGCGCAGCTTTCCCGATACATACCGTTCCCTGACCCGGTTGCCTTGGGTGAGGCTCCCACGGCGGCTCTGGATGAAAACCAGCTTCGCTTCGAACTGGAAGGGAATCCCGAACTCATTCTGGCCGATGCGGAACGAGACCGGGCCGAAGCCGGTGTCGCGCTCGCTCGCGCTGAAAAGAGGCCGGATTTTGGGGTGAGCGTCAACTATGGTCGTCGCGACCAGGCGTTTGGCGATGCGGTGTCGGTCATGGGGTCGATTACTCTTCCGATCTTCACCGACCGGCGGCAGAATCCGCGCATCGCCGCCGCCGAAGCCGATGCCGCTGCCGCTTTGGCCGAACGCGAGGATCGCAGACGCGCGCTGGTCGCGGATTTCGAAGCCGATCTCGCCACTTGGCGCAGCACTATGCGCCAATGGCGCCGCGCGCGTGATGAACTTCTTCCGCTCGCGCGTGACCGCGTTGACCTCGAGACAGCCAGCTTTGCGGCCGGGCGTGCCGATCTCGTCGATGTGATTGCGGCGAAATCCGCACTTGCCTTGCTCGAGCTGGAAATTCTCGAACGCGAACAGGCGGCCGTGCAGGCGGCGGTCGAGCTACAACTCACATACGGGGAGGGCAGGCCATGAACTCCGTGCTCGAACGATTTACGCAGCGCCGACGCATGTTTGCGGCTGGGCTAGGTATTGCCCTTGTCAGCCTGGCTGCTGGCTACGGTCTTCACATGCTCGGCGGCGAGAGCAGCGGAGCTGGCTCGCCGACGGATACTGACTGTGAGGATGTGCTTTATTGGTACGATCCGATGGTGCCCGGACAACGTTTTGACGAGCCCGGTAAGTCGCCCTTCATGGACATGATGCTGGTTCCCAAGTGCGCCGGAGAAGCTGCGGAAGCGGGCGTCCGGATTGATCCCGGCCTTGTGCAGAATTTCGGAATTCGCACCGCAGCAGCCGAGTTCGGCGTTCTCGAACCGGAGATCACCGTTACGGGTGTCCTCGCATACAACAGCAGGGATATAGCTATCGTCCAGCCGCGCGCGGGGGGCTACGTCCAACGCACCTATGGCCTTACGCAGGACGATGTCGTCAGTCGCGGCGCTCCGATCGTCGATATTTTGGTCCCTGATTGGGGCGGCGCGCAGCGCGAGTACATTGCTGTGCTCAATACTGGCGATCGGGCGCTGGCAGATGCGATGCGGCAGCGCATGCGATTGCTTGGAATGAACGACGCAATGATCGCATCGGTCGAACGCACACGCAGAGCCCAAAACACGATCACCGTCACGGCTCCGGTGGGCGGTGCCGTAACAATGCTTGGGGTGCGCTCCGGCATGACTGTAATGGAAGGTCAGACTTTGGCCGAGATTACGGGCTTTTCGCCGATATGGCTTGAAGCTTCGGTTCCTGAAGCCCAGGCCGCAAATATCCGGCAGGGCCAGCCCATCAGTGCGACCCTGGCAGCGTATCCGGATCAGCGATTTGCGGGACGGATTGTTGCCATCCTTCCAAGCGCCGATGCCGCGAGCCGAACCATCACCGTCCGGGCTGAGCTACCCAATCCGCGCAGCAGGTTGAAACCAGGGATGTTCGCGCAGGTGTCGCTTTCACCCGACACACGGCGAGCCTTGCTGGTACCGTCGGAGGCGGTCATTCGAACCGGACGCCGAAATCTCGTGATGCTCAAGCAGGATGAAGGCGCGTTCCTGCCTGCCGAGGTCGAAATCGGGCGCGAAGCGAATGGCAGGACAGAGATACTCGCAGGCCTTGCGGAGGGCGAGCAGGTCGTCACTTCAGGTCAGTTCCTGATCGACTCCGAAGCAAGTCTTGGCGGGATCGACGTCAGGTCGATCGATGGGACCATGAGCATGGCGTCGGACGGCTCGCCAAAGATGAGGGCATACACCGCTACGGGAAGAGTGACGAAAATCGCTGGTGCTTCGATCACTCTCAACCACGCGCCGGTTCCCGCCCTCGAATGGCCAAGCATGGTCATGCCCTTCGCCCTCGCCGACGCCGCTCTAGTTGACGGTATTGAACCGGGCGACAAGGTCGAGTTTACCTTCTCGCAGCACGACACCGGTCCGCGCATCGAATCCATTCGGAAGACCGACCGATGATCGCGCGCATAATCGATGCCTCGATCGCCAATCGGTTTTTCATCGTTCTGGCGGCCTTCGCGGTCGCGCTCGCCGGCTTCTGGGCGGTGCGCGCAACGTCTGTCGATGCGATCCCAGATCTGTCTGATGTGCAGGTCGTGGTGCGGTCGAATTATCCGGGGCAAGCTCCGCGCATCGTCGAGGACCAGGTCACCTATCCGCTCGCAACGACGATGCTCTCGGTGCCGGGCGCGGAAACAGTGCGCGGCTATTCGATGTTCGGCGACAGCTTCGTCTACGTGATCTTCGAGGATGGGACGGACCTCTACTGGGCGCGTTCGCGCGTGCTCGAATATCTCAACCAGGTGCAAAACGAATTGCCCGACGGAGTGACCAGCTCGCTCGGGCCGGACGCGACGGGCGTAGGCTGGATTTACGAATATGCGCTGGTTGACCGAACGGGGAACAGCGACCTTGCTGGCCTTCGGAGCCTTCAGGACTGGTTCTTGCGCTATGAGCTGCAGACCATTCCGGGCATCGCAGAGGTCGCCAGCGTCGGCGGCATGGTCAAGCAATACCAGGTCGTCCTGGAGCCTTATCGCATGGCTTCGCTTGGCGTCACTTACAGCGATGTCGTGCGCGCCATACAAGCTTCCAATCAAGAGGCTGGCGGATCGGTGGTCGAAATGGGCGAGGCCGAGTTTATGGTCCGCGCTTCAGGCTATCTCACGTCTCTCGACGACTTCCGGCAGATCCCTCTCAAATCAGTCGGGAACGGTATACCGGTTACTCTATCCGATATCGCCACGATCCAGCTTGGCCCCGAAATGCGGCGAGGAATCGCCGAACTCAATGGCGAAGGCGAAGTCGCAGGCGGTATTGTTGTGCTTAGACAAGGCGAGGATGCGCGGGCAACGATCGCGGCTGTCGAAGAGAAGCTCGACGTGCTCCAGGCCAGTCTTCCTGAAGGGGTCGAGATTGTCACGACCTATGATCGTTCGAAGCTGATCGACGCCTCGATCGAAAACCTGACCGGAAAACTCATCGCCGAATTTATCATCGTCGCGATCGTTTGCGCGCTGTTCCTGTGGTATGTGCGATCAGCATTGGTGGCGATCGTCACGCTTCCATTGGGGGTGCTGGCGGCCTTTATCGTGATGCGGTTCCAGGGGGTCGATGCGAACATCATGTCCTTGGGCGGCATCGCCATCGCAATCGGCGCGATGGTCGACGCTGCCATCGTCATGATCGAGAACGCGCACAAGCATATCGAGCATTGGGAAGAGGACCATCCCGACGAGAAGATGTCCAACGATGAGCGCTGGAAACTGATTGCGGACGCATCGAAAGAGGTGGGGCCAGCGCTGTTTTTCAGCCTCCTGATCATAACCCTATCGTTCCTGCCGGTGTTTACTCTGCAGGCGCAGGAAGGGCGGCTCTTCTCCCCACTGGCCTTTACCAAGACCTATGCCATGGCGGCGGCCGCCATTCTGTCGGTGACGCTGGTTCCCGTTCTGATGGGCTGGCTGATCCGCGGGAAGATACCCAAGGAGGACACCAACGTCCTCAATCGCTTGCTGACCAACGCCTACCGGCCCGGTCTTGATTGGGTAATGCGCCGACCGAAAACCACTTTGGTTGTGGCCGGACTGGTATTCCTTACAGCGCTGATCCCGTTCACCCGTCTTGGAGGAGAATTTCTTCCCCCGCTCGATGAAGGCGATCTCCTCTACATGCCGAGCGCTCTGCCTGGCCTGTCTCCTGGTGAAGCGTCCGCATTGCTTCAGCGGACGGACCGACTGATCAAATCCGTACCGGAAGTCGACACCGTTTTCGGAAAAGCGGGGCGGGCCGATACAGCGACCGACCCCGCGCCGCTCACGATGTTCGAGACAACCATCCGGTTCAAGCCGCGCGAAGACTGGCGGCCGGGCATGACGCCAGAGAAGCTCGTCGACGAGCTCGATCGTGCTGTGCAGGTGCCGGGACTCGCCAATGTCTGGGTGCCCCCGATCCGCAACCGCATCGATATGCTCGCGACCGGTATCAAAAGCCCGATCGGCGTGAAAGTGTCCGGCGAGGACCTTGCCGAAATCGAGCGCGTAGCTTTGCAGGTCGAGAATGTCGCAAAACAGGTTCCTGGCGTCAGCTCCGCATTGGCAGAGCGTCTTTCGGGAGGCCGCTATGTCGATGTGGACATCGACCGGGTCGCTGCGGCGCGTTTCGGGCTGAATATCGCCGATGTTCAGCAAATTGTGTCAGGCGCGATCGGCGGCGCGAATATCGGACGGACAGTCGAAGGATTGGCGCGATATCCTATCAATGTCCGCTATCCGCGCGAGATCCGCGACAGTCTCGGAGAACTGCGCGCGCTGCCTTTGCTAACCCCCTCTGGCCAGCAAATTACGCTCGGCACCGTAGCGCAGGTGAGCGTCAGCGATGGCCCCCCCATGCTCAAGAATGAGCAGGGCCGTCTTATCAGCGTGGTCTATGTCGACACGCGCGGGCGCGATCTTACTTCGGTCGTAAGCGATCTTCAGGAGGCGGTGTCAGAGGGCGTCGATCTGCCTGCCGGTGTGAGCATCTCTTACGCGGGCCAGTTTGAATATCTCACCCGCGCCAATGAGCGGTTGCAGGTCGTCGTTCCCGCGACGCTCGGCATCATCTTCGTTTTGCTGTACCTGATCTTCCGCCGCTTCGACGAAGCGCTACTTGTTATGGGCACACTGCCCTTTGCCCTCACCGGCGGCTTCTGGCTGCTCTATCTGATGGGCTACAACCAGTCTGTTGCGACATCGGTGGGTTTTATTGCGCTTGCCGGTGTGTCTGCCGAGTTCGGCGTCATCATGCTGATCTACCTCAAGTCTGCGCTGGCCCGGCGCAGCGGTGCCCTCGATGCGGACGGCGTGGGCGAAGCCATCAGGGAGGGTGCTCTTCTGCGCGTGCGTCCCAAGGCGATGACCGTGGCCGTCATTCTTGCCGGTCTCTTCCCTATCCTCATTGGAACCGGCGCAGGTTCGGAGGTCATGAGCCGCATCGCCGCGCCGATGGTGGGCGGCATGATCACCGCACCGCTGCTTTCGATGTTCGTTATCCCCGCCGCATATTTGTTGATGCGGCGCCCCCGGCCCGAACGGCCAACCCAACCCCAAGGAGAAGAAGAATGCGTACCACAACCCTCATGAGCCTACTGGCCCTTCCGCTGGCGATGGCGGCCTGCGATTCTGGCCAGGACACTGCCCAGATGAACGACATGCCGATGGCAGAGAATGAAATGATGGACGGCGAAGATATGCCGATGATGGAACCTGGCAGCGGAATGCAAACCGCCAACGCAGAAGGCACGGTCACTGCAATCGATGCCGAAGCGGGCACGATAACCGTCGACCACGGTCCGGTCCCGGCGATCGAATGGCCTGCGATGACCATGGCTTTTGGAGCCGATGAACAACTGCGCAGCGAAGTAAGCGTCGGTGAGGGAATTGCCTTTGAATTTCGTACTGGTTCTGAAGGCAATGTGATCACGTCGATCACGAAGCAGTGAGTCGGTTGGGTGGTGCCTGGCAAACCTGGTGCCGCCCAATGAGATGCGGGGCGACCGGAATCTGGTATCGTGACGGCAATTCGAAGGTATTCGGCACAAGGCTGTAAGAGGTCTGCTGTAGAGTGAGAAAGGAAGAGCGATGAGCACGGACGCAAGCTTGCTCGAAGGCACCGCCATCGATCCCGTCTGCGGCATGAGCGTAGCGATCGACGGAGCAGAGCATATCGCGAAGCATGCGGGGGCCGAGCACTATTTTTGTTCGCCGCGATGTCACGACAAGTTCGTCACCGATCCCGAGCTCTATCTCTCGGGCGCGCATCTCGACGCGGTCGAGGATGTGCCCGAAGGCACGATCTACACCTGCCCGATGCACCCTGAAATCCGCCAGCCCGGGCCGGGTTCATGCCCGATTTGCGGCATGGCGCTCGAACCGGAAACGGTTTCGCTAGACGATGGCCCCGATCCCGAACTGGTCGACATGCGGCGTAGGTTCGGGTGGAGCGCGCTGCTCACGCTGCCTTTGTTCGTCTACGCGATGAGCGACATGGCACCGGGGCTCAGTTTCGACCGGCTGATCGAACCTGCCTGGGCGCAATGGGCGCAGTTTGCCCTTGCCACACCGGTTGTTCTTTGGGGAGCCTGGCCGTTCTTCGTTCGGGCCGTCCAGTCGCTCAAGACGCGCAATCTCAACATGTTCACGCTGATCGGGTTTGGCGTTGCCATCGCCTATCTGTTCAGCGTGGTGGCGACGGTCGCGCCCGATCTGTTCCCTGCGGCGTTCCGCGACCATTCGGGACGGGTCGGGATCTATTTCGAGGCGGCAGCGGTCATAACCACACTCGTTTTGCTCGGACAGGTCCTCGAGCTCAAGGCAAGAGGCTCGACCTCGAGCGCTTTGCGCGCATTGCTCGAATTGGCGCCGCCCAGCGCGGTCAAGATCTTCGGCTCCGGCGATGAGCGCGAGGTGCCGCTCGACCAGCTGGCCACAGGCGATCGTCTGCGCGTTCGACCGGGCGATAAGGTTCCGGTCGATGGCGAGATCGAAGAGGGATCGAGCGCCATCGACGAATCCATGATCAGCGGCGAACCGCTGCCGGTCGCCAAACAGGCTGGCGACACAGTCATTGGCGGCACGGTCAACCAGACTGGCGGGTTCGTCATGCGCGCGACCGGTGTGGGCAAAGACACGATGCTGTCCAAGATCGTCCAGATGGTGGCCGAGGCGCAGCGCAGCCGCGCACCGATCCAGCGACTGGCAGATCAGGTGGCGGGCTGGTTCGTGCCTGCGGTGGTGGTGATAGCCATCGCCACCTTCGTGGTATGGGGAATCTGGGGGCCCGCACCAGCGCTTGCCTATGCGCTGGTCAATGCCATTGCAGTCCTGATCATCGCCTGTCCCTGTGCGCTCGGTCTCGCTACGCCGATGTCGATCATGACGGGCACAGGCAAGGGTGCCCAGCACGGGATTCTGATCCGCAATGCCGAGGCGCTGGAGACACTCGAGAAAATCGATACGCTGGTGGTCGACAAGACCGGCACGCTGACGATGGGCAAACCCGATTTGGTGGCGGTGACGCCGGCAGATGACATCAAGGAAAGCGATTTCCTGGCTGCGGTGGCAGGTGTCGAAATGGGGAGCGAACATCCGCTGGCCTATGCCATTGTCGAGGGCGCGCGGACGCGCGGCGTTTCTCCTGCCAATGCCACGGATCTCGCTTCGACGACTGGGGAAGGCGTTGAAGCCAACGTCCAGGACCGCCGTGTTGCGATCGGAAATGAGAAGATGATGCGGCGCGTCGGGATCAATGACGAGGCCTGGCTGGGCTCGGCCGAAAATGGTCGCAAGCAGGGTCAGACGGTGATGTTCGTTGCGTTCGATGGCCGGCCGGCAGGCCTTATCGCGGTGGCCGATCCGATCAAGCCTACCAGCGCAGCGGCTATTGCGGCGCTGCACAAGCGCGACATCCGGGTCGTTATGCTGACGGGCGACAGCCGCAGCACTGCCGAAGCGGTCGCGCGCGAAATGAAAATCGATGAAGTGCATGCGAATGTCTCGCCCGAAGACAAGCACCGCAAGATCGAAGAGCTGAAAGCGCAAGGTCGCCGCGTCGGCATGGCAGGGGACGGGATCAACGATGCGCCTGCACTGGCCGCCGCCGATGTCGGCATTGCCATGGGCACCGGCACCGATGTCGCAATCGAAAGCGCCGGCGTGACGCTGGTTCGCGGCGACCTGACAGGAGTGGTGCAGGCCATCGTGCTGTCGCGTGGGACGATGCGCAACATCCGGCAGAACCTGTTTTTCGCCTTCGCTTACAACACACTCGGCATCCCGGTCGCGGCAGGCGTGCTGTATCCCTTCTTCGGAGTGCTGCTCAGCCCGATGATTGCGGCCGCAGCCATGAGCCTCTCTTCCGTATCGGTGATAGGCAATGCGCTGCGGCTGCGGGGTCTGCGCCTCGAAGTCTGAGAGGCCAAACTTCAGCTATACGCGTTTTTTCCAAGCGCCCATGGAGCCGAGATAGATGTCGAGGCGCTTGAAGCCCTGGCTTGCCAGCCAGCCCGCAGCAACGCTCGCCCGCATACCGCTCGCGCACATCAGCGTGTAATGGCGGTCGCGGTCGAGATCTTCCCACCGCGTGTTGAGCTCACCGACATAGATATGTGCTGACCCGTCGATCCTTGCTACTTGCCGTTCGTCCGCGTCGCGCACGTCGAGCAAGGTCCACTCGCCGCTGTCTTGATCGAGCCTGCGCGCGATTTCTTTTGTGCCGATCATGGGAATGCTGCGCATCGCTTTGCCCTGTGCGGCAGCTGGAACCACGCCGACATAGCCGCCGACAACATTATCGAGACCGATACGCACCAGATGGGCCATGGCCTGGGCTAGCTGGTCTTCCTCGGAAGCGATGAGGGCGATCCTGTCGCCTTCACTGAGAAACCATCCGGCAAAGGCCGGTATCATTCCCACCGGAAGGCACATGGCACCCGGCAGATGGCCGGCAGCGTAGGCGAGCGGCTCGCGCACATCGACCAAGTGATCGGCTTCGATCTCGTCAAGCTCTCCCAGCCCTAAGCGCCTTGGTCGTATGACCCGCGGCGCGGCATCGGCCCCTTCGAGGTTAAGCCGTTCCATCAGCCGGAAATAGGGAGGTTGGTGGTGGTGTTCTGCCACCTTCGCCTTGATGAACTCGTCGCGGTCGGAGATGCGCAGGCGAGGGTTGTTGCGTCGCTCGTGGCCGATTGTCGAGAATTCCCGATCCGCCATTCCCGACCCGCAGACCGAGCCCGCACCATGCGCCGGGTAGATAATCGCCTGATCGCCGAGGCCGCAAAGTTTCTGCAGTGAGTCGAACAGAAGGCCTGCGACCTCTTCCTTGCGCTCGGGATAGAAATCGGTGCGCCCGACATCGCCGACAAACAGGGCATCGCCGGTAAAGACGCCGACCGGTCCCTCGGAATATTCGCCGTCATGGATGATGAAAGCGAGATGATCGTCGGTGTGTCCAGGTGTTTCCAGCACCTCGATCCGCAATTGACCCAGCTCGAAACAATCGCCCTCGCGTGCGGTATTGGCAAAAACGATCTCGCCTGCCGCGTTGGGCCCGTGATAGACCTTGGCTCCTGTCAAATCGGCCAAGATCGGCGAGCCGCTGATCAGATCCTCATTGCGATGGGTTTCGAAGATGTGCGTTATCTCCAGTCCTTCGGCCCGCGCCTTTTCGACATAGATCTCGCAGTCCCGGCGCGGATCGATGACCGCTGCCTGTCCGCCCGAGCCGATGATATAGGAAAGGTGCGAGAGGCCAGGGGTTTTGATTTTCTCCAGAAACATACGATTTCCTTGTCTGTTGCTCACAACTTGCAACGTGCGGGCCTGTCACAAATCGCAAAATTATACGGCGCTCAATCGATCCCGAGTTCGGCCTTGATGGCGGCGGGACTTTCGAAATGTTCGGCTTCGGGCCTGCCGATGGCAGGCTTTGCGTTGATCCAGGTATCTTCGCACACGAAATCGAGCAGGCTCGCCGCGAGATCAGCATGACGGCAGCGGAAACAGCCTTCTGCCAAGCGTTCGTCCGTAATGACGGCATCGCCGGTGTAAGGCTCATCCAGCAGCCAGCCCGGTCGTGCGGCCGTCCATTTGATGCCTTGGGCGTCGCTGAGCATCGCTTCCATGGCGCGCATCTGCTCGAGTATATTGAACAATGCAGGCTTGGCGGTGAGTTCAAACCACGCCGGGACGCTCGACTGATGTTCGACGAAGGCAGCGGAGATCACGGCAATGCGGTCGATCTTCGTCTGTGCCATCGCCTCGAGCAGGTTGCGCGTGCCATCGGTATAGAGCGGCGGTGGATCCATCGCATTGCCCGGACCGAAAGCGACACCGAGCGTCGAGATAACCGCGCGGCAGCCATCGAGATCGCCCGCGAAATCGTCCGACAGCACATCGCATTCGATATATTCGAAGTCGCCCACCCGCTCGTCTGATCCAGGCACTGTGTGTTCGAAGGCGCGGATCGGTATGTCCGAGGCAAGGGCACGCCTCAATAGCTCGGTGCCGGTCTTCCCGCCCGCCCCGAAGACAGCGATGGGCCTCGTATCAGTCATCTGCTTGTTCCTGTTAAAACTGGCGGGGGCGACGAACGGAGGAGGCGCGGGCGCATGGGGTAGCCGGTGGCCCGCCCGTGCGCCCTGCCAGTTTCAGGCTCCTTCAGCCGGACAGGTGGTATAGCCCCAAAAGCCGAATTCATCCTTGGCTCTTGGCGCTGCGACGATCATCTCCTGCATTTGCAAGCCCGCATCGCCTTCACCATCCAACATACGGGTTTTGATCCGAAGCTCGCCATTCGAATAGCTACCGGGACCATCAGAAGCGACGGGGATCAATTTGCCATTGATCTTGATCGCTCCGCTCCCGTCACCGTCATAGACAAATGAGGGAAAGGCCACTTCGGTCAGGCGGAACTGGCAGGCCTGTCCTGCGCCCAGAGCAGCAAGGTCCGCGTCATTCATGGTCCCGGGAAGCATGAGGCCCGGGTCAACATTTGCCAGTGCACTGGCCGCATCCTCGATCGGCGCGGCAGTGGCAGGCGGGTCGAGCTGGGCTTCGCGGTCGTTGCCCGGAGCGGTGTTCGAATTGCAGGCGGCAAGCGGTAGCGCGATGAGCGCCGTGAAAGCTATCTTGTTCATGGCTGCATCTCCTCGGGCAGGCGTTCTTCGGTCCGAGGACCGTTCTGTTCGATATCGTCGATGAGATATTTCATCTCGGCGATTTCGCGGCGCTGGGCGACGATGATGGCCTGAGCGAGTTCGCGCACGCGAGGATCCTTCAGGCTCGCGCGTTCGCTGGTCATGATCGCGATCGAGTGGTGCGGGATCATCGCTGCCATATATTCGGTATCGTCGACGGTGGTCTGGCTGCGCACCAGCCACAGCGCGAGGGCGAACACGAAGGCGCCGACGCCCAGAATAATGAAGTTCTTGGTCCGGTCCTTGTACATGCCCCACATGAAGAGCAGCATGACAACCATCATCATCGCGCCCATGACAAACATCATCCAGAAGCGCGTTTCGCTCCAGAAAAGATCATCGACGGTAAAGGTGTTGGCATACATCAGGAAGAACATGATCACGGTCGAGGTCGACACCATGGCCATGAATCGCCAGTAGCTGCCGCCCCCTCCCTTGTCCGAGTGGGTCGTCTTTTCAGTCATGCTTTTTCTCCTTTTTGCATCATGGTCCAGAATAGCTGCGCCGAGCAGCTGATGAGAGCGAAGCCGGTGAGGGCCTCGACGCCGGCCAGAACTCTCAGGTGCTCGGTCGGATAAATGTCGCCCAGGCCCAGTGTGGTCACGTTGATGAGCGAGAAATAGAAGTAGTCCATCCAGTCCATGGAAGGCGCCTTGTCGAAACCTCCCAGGCCCCATTGCGCGCCCAGCCAGAAACCTGCTGCAAAAAGGATCGCGACCAGAAAATGCGACGCGAGCACGAGCAGCGAAACGGCAAGCTTTGCCAGCGTATCGCGGCGCCGGTCGAGAAGCCGGTGACCGACACCCAGAATGGCAAGGTGCGAAGCGACAGCCGAGAGGAACAGAAGGACGGCGAGAAGGAGCGCGGTGATCATGCGAGAAGCTTCGCGCCCATCCACAGACCCATTCCGATCATGAACAGATTTTCGGTCAGCGAGACGAAGCCGAGCGGCACATTGCTGCTGCCGCCCACGCAGGCGCATTTGAGCTCACGCTTGTCGATGTAGACAGCTTTGAAGACGCTGACAGCGCCGACGGTGCCGATGAACAATGCCAACGGAGCAGAAAGCCAAGTCAGCGCGCCCGCGGTCATGAGAATGCCGGCAGCGGCTTCGCCGAACGGGTAGACGAAGCCATAGGGCACCCAGCGCCGTGCGAGTAGGTCGTAGTTGAGGAACATCGTCGAGAAACTGCGCACGTCCTGAAGCTTCTGAACGGCGAGCAGGGTCATCGATAGGCTCACGAACCATTCGGCGGCCCGGACAGTGAAGAGGTTATCAAAAAAAGCCCAGCTCAGTCCGAGCGCGAGCAGAAGCGCGACCGCGAAAATCGCAATGACCGGCTGATAGCTGGTCTCGCCTTCCTCTGGCTGCGAACGGCTCTTGCCGAAGAACTCGCGGACATCGTCATAGCCGCCAATGCGCTTGTCTTCGATAAAGGTCTGCGGGGTGGTCTCGACGTTGTGCTTGTCCTTGAATGCGTCGGTTTCCTCCCTGCTGGTCAGGTGATGATCGTCGACCTCGAAACCTTGCCGCTTGAGAAGATCGACCGTCTTGATGCCATAGGGACAGACATGGTCCTCCATTACCATGCGGTAGACCGCCGCTGTTCGGGTCGTCATGAATCGCTCCATCTGTTTTGCCTGACGTGTCTCGTGCTCAACGCCGGTTTTCGGTGAACGGTTTCGAAAAACCCCGCTGCAAGAGCCTCAAGGCCCAGCGAAAAGTTGCCATCAACTCTTCTCTTCTGACCGATCATCTTTGTGAGAAGCGGGCGCTTCGGAATTGTCCGAAAGGTAAATCCATTCTCCCATGAAGACTGCGACGATGCCGATCGCCGCATAGGCGACAACGGCAGGATCGCTGCGCAATTTGGCCGCGGTAAAAGCTGCAAGGACCACGCCATCTGCCGCGAGTGCTGTAAGAAGTATTGTTGCGCGCGCGCCGACTTCCTTGCGCAGGTGACGCAGGACGCCCCAATGCACCAGCATATCCATGACGAGGTAGAAGAAGGCGCCCAGCGAGGCGATCCGCGACAGATCGAACAGGACGGCAAGCGTCCCGGCAATGACCACCGTATAGACCAGCATGTGGCTGCGAATTCCGCCGCTCATGCCGAAATGGCTGTGCGGGATCATCTTCATGTCGGTCAGCATCGCAAGCATGCGCGACACAGCAAATACGCTCGCGATCACGCCCGAAGTCGTGGCGGCGATCGCGATCGCGACGGTGAAATAGAAGCCCAGCTCACCCAGCGCCGGACGCGCCGCTGCCGCGAGCGAATAATCGCGCGCCTCGACGATCTCGGATATGCTCAGGCTCGAACCCACCGCCAATGCGACGAGCAGATAGATCACGATGCAGACCGCGATCGAGATCATGATGGTCCGACCGACATTCTTGTGCGGGTCGATGATTTCGCCGCCGCTATTGGTAATCGTGGTGAAGCCCTTGAAGGCGAGGATCGAGAAAGCAACAGAGGCGAGCATGGCTTCTGCATTCGTCAGCGAAACGGGCTGCGAAAACGCGCCTGATGAAAAACCGCTGGCCCAGATCGCCGCGACTGCGAACAGCGCGATGCCGCCGATCTTGATGGCGGACATGATGAGCGAGAAGCCGCTTACCGACTTGTTGCCCGCTGCATTGACGAGATAGGCGAAGATGATGAGGGCAAGCGCTGCGAGAGAAACGAGCCACCCGCTGCTTTCGAGGCCGAACGGGCGCAGCGCATAAGTCGCGAAGGTGCGGGCCACGAGGCTTTCATTGATGACCATCGAGAGCGCCATCAGGAGCGAGGCAGAGGCGGCGATCACGCCGGGTCCGTATGCTTTTTGCAAGATCATCGCGATGCCGCCCGAAGACGGCCATTTGTTCGACATCTTGATATAGCTGTAGGCCGCCAGCGAGGTTACCAGCGCGCCAGCGATGAAGGATAAGGGGAAGAGCGGACCGGCAAGCTCGGCGATCTGCCCGGTCAGCGCGAATATGCCGGCACCGATCATGACGCCGGTTCCCATCGCCACGCCGCCCAGCAGGGTTATCGAGCCAGCTGTCTCGCTTTGATTCTCGTGCTCATGGTCTTGCAAGACTTTCCCCTGTCGATGGTCTCCCGTTCAAGAAAGATCATGCCGGACAGTACGTTCAGCCGGGGCTCATCCCTCAAAAATATTTCAGGACAAATCCGGAGGGTTGCGTTTTGCTCGGGGCGCTCGAGCAAATTGCGGCCCAAAGCGGACTGCTTGCGCAGCTGAAAATGCTCGGCGAGTATCAAGGCACGCGTCCATCGCCGCCGATTTACTACGTCCTGAACCGGTTACGGAAAAATCGCAGCAGTGGCACCCCAATGACCGCGATGTACCAACCGTACAGAAAGCTGCCGAGAGCGCCTGCCAAAAAGCCCGAGAGGGTTAGCCATTCGAAACCGGGAAGCAGCGGCGCCCACGCTTCGTGCATGTGCACCTGTTCGGGCGCGAGCAGGCCGAAACCGATGCAGATCAGGTAGCTGAAAAGCAGGAAGAGGCTGAGTGTCCAGCCCCATATGAGAATTGAGGTTTTGACCGAATAGTCCGACATGATGGTCCTCCGTTAGAGTTGGCGCGAAAATGGCTTGTCCATAGTCACGGGTAGGATGCGAACACGCTCCGCCCGCCTGGGCCGAAGGCGATGACATCATAGGGCTGCACCTGCTCTCCGACTTCCATTCCGGGCGAGCCAAGCGGCATTCCGGGCACAGCCAGGCCAGCAACGCCTTCGGGGCGTTCGCGCAATAGCTTCGCGACGGCATCGGCCGGCACGTGGCCTTCGATGATATAGCCATCGACTTCCATCGTGTGACACGACCACAGATCCTGTGGCACACCCTTGGCTGTCTTGAGCGCAGCCATGTCGTCGGTGTCGACCGAGGCGACCTCTGCTTCGAGCCCATGTTCGACGTGACCGGCCCAGCTGAGACAGCAGCCGCATCCTGCGTCGCGGAACATCGTGTAGGTCGCGGCCTGCGCTGCATTCGAGCAGGCTGCAAGGGCGAGGAGGAGCGAGGCCGCCAGCGAACGGCGTAGCGGTCTCGAATCTTTCGTGAGGTTCATTGGACATTGCCTTTCTTGATGCCGCGCCAGAGAGAAATGGTTCCGGTCGCGGTATGGATACGATCGAGCAATTCGGCGTCTGCGAAAATCTCGGCGAGCAATTTCTCGACGGCTCCGTCGGCGCTCGGCTGGGTGTCCTTCACGCCGTCGAGAAGCTGAACGCTCGAACGGAACAGCGCGCGCATGACTGGAGCATCCTGCCCCATATAGTCGGCAATCAGCGCCATGCCCCCGGGGGCCAGCAGGTTCTCGATCTGCTCGAGGATCGCGCGTTTTTGCGAAACGGGCACCTGGTGAAGGACGAGACTGCTGACGATCTTATCTGGTTGCCAGCCGTCGGAAAGCTCGAGACTGTCAAGAAAGCCGTTGTGCCACCGGACCATATCGACTCCGGCACCGAATTTGCGCTGCGCGATCGCCAGCGCGGCGGGGTCTGGCTCAACGCCGATGAAGCCGGCTTCGGGACAGCTGGCCATCAGCGCTCTGAGCAAGGTCCCGGTGCCGCACCCGACATCGATGACCTTGTCGCCCGGCACCAATACGGCCTCTTCGACGATCGCGCGGCGCCACCGGCTCTCGCGCGTAAAGATTGCGATCGCGCGGTCATAGAACGGCGTGAGCCAGCTTTTGCCCAGCGGCGGAGTGAACTCGCGTTCTTTTGACGGAACTGCCGCGCTTTTCATGCCATGGCTCCCATTCGACGCTGGTACATACCGCTGTTGCTACAGATATCTCCTCTTACGCGTCGCCAACCCGCAGCCCTCAAAAAAGAAACTTGAGGGTTTGCGCGAAGTGTCGCGTATAGGAACCGTGCAACCGACAGGAGCAAGGGATGCGTGAAAATCAGACACTCGATGCGATGCTCGGCACCATGGCCTCGCAGAAGGCTGGCGACGTGCCGCCCGACTTCATGAACGGCGTCTGGCAGCGCGCGGGACAGCTTGGCGAAATTGTCGATCAGCGACGCAGAATGGCCTTGTTCGCCGGTCTGTTTGTCGTCGGGCTGGCAGCTGGCGCAGGGACCAGCGGATGGCCTTCCGAATATGGCGCTCCTACAGAAATTGTTGGCGAGAGCCTCGTTGGCGGAGAATCCCTGTCACCCGCTGCTTTGCTTCATGTGGGATCATAGGCGTTGAAGAAGTTTCACCTTGTCCTCGCGGTTCTGCTGGCGGCGCTCGCCGGATGCCTCGGAGCGCTTGCCGCCGATCGCTGGTCCAACGACGATGCGGAGGACAGCCTGCACCAGTTCGTGCACGATGAACTCTCGCTCACGGCTGACCAGGAGGAGCGGCTCGATGCGCTCGAAGCGCGTTTCGCGGTAGAACAGGCAAGGCTCGAAGCCTCTGCGCGCGCAGCCAACGCACAGCTCGCCCAGGCAATGGAAACCGAGCACGAATACGGGCCCGAAGTCAGTGCCGCGATCGACGAGGTGCATGCGCGCATGGGCGAATTGCAGAAAGCGACCGTGCGGCACGTCTTCGATATGCGGGAAATTCTCGATCCCGATCAGCAGCTCCAGTTCGACCGGAAAGTGTCCGCGGCCCTCACGCGCGATCCGCGTGACTGATCAGCCTTGGCAGCGGTGGATGACACTTCGAACGCAGCGCTGATCGGGCGGGCAATAGCCGGTGACAAGCGGGCGTTCACAACTCTCGTCGAACATGAGATCGCCCGGTTGATCGCGCTTGCCACGCGTATGCTGGGTTCACCATCGCAGGCCGAAGATGTCGTCCAGGACGGTCTCGCTTCGGTCTGGCTGACACGGCATCGCCTCGACCCGAGCAAGCCCATCGGTCCCTATTTGACGACAATCGTTCTCAACAAGTGCCGCGACAAGCTTCGCCGGAGGAAAGTTGCGGGCTTCCTTGGCTTGCCGAGCGGCCGGGAAGCCGACGCCGTTGCCGACGATGCCCCTAATCCCGAAAATGTTGCCGGAGCCCGCGAACAGCTGCGGCTGGTCCAGGTCGAAATCGGGCGCTTGCCGGTGCGGCTGCAAGAGGCGCTCGTGCTGGTCACTGTCGAGGGGTACAGCCAGGCCGAGGCTGCCGAGCTGCTCGGCACCACGGAGAAGGCCGTCGAGACGCGCATCTATCGCGCGCGCAACCGGCTGAAGGAGCGGTTCGAAAACTTTGAGGGGTAGCGCAGGTGGCCGCGTAAGTGACGGTATACGCATTTTCAGGAGCCCCCTATGCCAGCCGTTAATCGCCGAAAATTTCTTGGAACAGGAGCGGGGGGAATAGGCCTGCTCGGCCTCGCCGGTGCAATGCCGGCATGGGCACGCGGTGCGAACATCTTGGCGGGAAACGCCCGCAAGGGGCTGGACGAGGTAGCTGGACCGAATATCGACCTCACTGTCGCGCGATCAGCCTTCGCGACCGGCAACAGAAGCGGTGGAGCCATCGCCGTCAACGGCTCGATTCCCGGCCCCTTGTTGCGCTTGAAGGAAGGTACAACCGTCCGGCTCAACGTCCATAACCAGCTCGAGGAAGACACCTCGATCCACTGGCATGGGCTGCTCGTGCCATTCGAGCTCGATGGCGTGCCGGGTGTGAGTTTTCCGGGCGTCAAACCGGGCGAAACCTTCACTGCGGAATTTCCGGTGCGCCAGTCCGGCACCTACTGGTGGCACTCGCATAGCGGCCTGCAGGAACAGGCTGGGCACTACGGCGCTATCGTGGTGGATCCGGCGGGGCCCGATCCGGTTCAGGCCGACCGTGAATATATCGTGGTGCTGAGCGAATTCAGCGAAATGTCGCCCCACACGATATTCGACAAGCTCAAAAAGGGCGAAGGCTACTTCAACTACAACCAGAATACCTGGACCGACGACTATCCGCTTTCGGGCGAGGATCGCCGTATGTGGGCCAGAATGCGCATGATGCCTACCGACATCCTCGATGTGTCGAGCGCTGCCTACACTTACCTCCTCAATGGTCACGGACCGCTCGACAACCTGGAATATCTCTTCCGCCCGGGTGAACGCGTGCGGCTGCGCTTCATCAATGCCGGCGCCATGACCTTTTTCAATATTCGTATTCCCGGCCTGCCGATGACCATCGTTCAGGCGGACGGGCAGAACGTCGAGCCGGTTGAGGTCGACGAGTTTCAGATCGGCGTGGCCGAGACCTATGACGTCGTCGTGACGCCGGGCGCGCAACAGGCATACACGCTGGTCGCTGAGTCGATGGACCGCTCGGGCATGGGTATTGCCACGCTGGCGAGCGCACCCGGCGCGCGCGCCGCCATTCCGCCGCTGCGCGATCCACCGCTCCTGACCATGGCTGACATGGGCATGAGCGGCATGGACCACGGCTCGTCTGGCGACGCCGGCATGTCGGGTATGGACCATGGAAGTGGCGGCGACATGGCAGGGATGGACCATGGTTCTTCCGGCCAATCCGAGATGGCAGGCATGGCCGGAATGTCGGGTATGCAGATGCGGGATACCTCGCTCCTGCCACCCGATGTCAAGGTCGGTCCCGGTCTCGACATGGTCTCGATGAACCCGGTCGACCGTATGGGCGATCCCGGCATCGGTCTCGCCGATGTCCCGCATCGCACGCTCGACTATCGCAAGCTGCGCGCTCTGACGCCGCACCGCGAGGGCCGCACGCCGTCACGGCGAATGGAAATTCATCTGACCGGAAATATGGAGCGCTACATGTGGTCGTTCGACGGCAAGAAGTTCTCCGCCGTCTCCGACGAGCCGATCCGTTTCGCCTATAACGAGCGCGTGCGCGTGAAGCTCGTCAACGATACGATGATGGCGCACCCCATTCACCTGCACGGTCATTTCTTCGAGCTGGTCAATGGCGCATCGGCCGATCGTCAACCGCTCAAGCACACGGTAATCCTGCAGCCGGGTGGCAGCGCGCAGTTAGATCTGACGGCGGACGAGCCGGGCGACTGGGCTTTCCACTGTCACCTTCTCTATCACATGCATGCCGGGATGTTTCAGATCGTCACGGTCGCCAATCCCGACGGGAGCGAAGCATGAAAATTCGTATTGCCAGCCTGCTCGCATCGGTCGCAGCCGGCTCAGTTCTCGCCTCCCCCGCGGCGGCGCAGCATGCCGGTCATTCGCCGGCGGAGCCGCAGCAAGGCGCCGAGGCGCAGGCTGACGCGAAGACAAAGTGCGAGGAGGAAGCCGAGCGCCATCGCGCGATGGGGCATCCGGTAGCAGATGGAGCATGCGAACCGGCTGCTCAGTCTGAAGCCGCCATGGACCACTCCGAGATGGATCATTCAACCATGGATCATGGTTCGATGACCGCTCGGGACGGTCATTCGAGCATGACAATGCCGATTGACGCTGCCCGTCCACAGGCATCGCCCGAAAGTCATGAAGGAATGGATCACGGCTCGATGCCGCAGGGCAAGCCTGCCGAAGGCGCGATGGATCGTTCGCAGATGAATCACGGCGAGATGGGACAGGCGGAAGCCAGTTCGTCGATGGACCATGGGCAGATGGATCACAGCCAGATGAACCATGGGCAGACGCCTTCGCAGGACATGCAGGGCATGGACCATTCGGCGATGCAGATGGGCTCGGATGCCGATATCCCGCTGTTGCCGCCTCCTCCAGAAGCAGGGAGCGGCCCAGCGCGCGCGGCGGTTGCGATCTGGGGCGAGGAAGCCATGAACGAAGCGCGGCGCGAACTTGTCCGCGAGACCGACGGCGGGATTCGCTTCTGGTTTCAGGGCGACAGGCTCGAATACCGCGCCCGCGATGGGAAGGATGGATATCTGTGGGACATCCAAGGATATTATGGCGGTGACATCGACAAATTCTGGTTCAAGTCCGAAGGTGAGGGCAGCTTTGGCGAACCCATAGAAGGCGCCGAGGTCCAGGCGCTCTGGAGCCGCGCCATTGCGCCCTTCTTCGATTTCCAGGCGGGTGTTCGCCAGGACCTCACCGCTCCGGAGCGCACCCATGCGGTGATCGGTATCCAGGGTCTCATGCCGTACCGCTTCGAGATCGATGCCGCGGCCTTCGTCTCCACCAAGGGCGATGTGACCGCGCGTATCGAGGGCGAGCTCGACCAGCGGATCACCCAGCGCCTTATCCTCCAGCCAAGGGCGGAACTCGCGCTATCGGCACAGGACATTCCCGAACTCGGTATCAGCGCAGGTCTCGACCGGATCGAGGCAGGTCTGCGTCTTCGCTACGAGTTCGGACGCGAATTCGCGCCCTATGTTGGCGTTTCCCAGGAATGGCGGATCGGTGACAGCGCCGATTATGCCCGCGCCGTAGGGGAAGACCCCAGCGTGACGAATTACGTCGTAGGCTTACGATTCTGGTTTTAAGAGAAGGAAATATACAATGAGAACAAGACTATCTCTAAGCGCGGTCGCCCTGGCCTTGGCTGCAGGGGGCGCTCCCGCCCTGGCACAATCCATGGACCATTCGGCGCATTCGGAACATTCGGTATCAACGCCGATGGACCATACGGAGCAGGGCATGAACCATGCCGAGCATATGTCTGCGATGAACGACGACGTCGCTGGGGCAGAAGCGGTTCTGACATTATATCGCGATGCCCTGACGTCGCGCGATGCAGAGGCCATGGCCGCGCTGTTTGCCGAGGAATCCTTCGTTTACGAAAACGGCAAGGCGGAAGGCAGCTTCACGCATTACATGGAGCATCATCTGGGACCGGAACTCGATGCAATAACCAGCTTCACCTTCGGCGAACCGACGCTCGCAGTCACCCGGATGGGACATATGGCCTATGGCCGCGAAACGTACACCTATCGGATCGAACTGGCCGACGGCCGCGTGATCGACCGCGAAGGCGTTGCGACCTCGGTGCTCGCCCATGATGCGGATGGCTGGAAGATCGTTCAGTACCATTCATCGTCACGAGCGCCGCGTAACAACTGATTTGATCGGGGGAACACCGATTGGCGACTCGCTCTTTCAAGCTGCGTCTGCATGTGCTGGGCAGCAAGCTTCACAAATGGCTGGCGATCTTTGTCGGCGTCCAGGTGCTACTATGGATGGCCACCGGGGCGCTGATGTCGTTCCTCGACATCGAAGAGGTTCGGTCCGAACATGTCGTTTCGCGCGCGCCGGAGGTCCTGCCCGCTGATGCTGTCATGCCCCAATGGCTCGATAGCAGCGAGGGGGTGGTTTCCCTTGCGACGCGCGCGGTCGGCGGCAGGGCCGTGACCGAGGTCCGTCGGGAAGATGGAAGCGTCACGCTCCGCGATCCGGAAAGCGGCATGCTCCTCTCGCCTCTTCCCGCTGCGAGCGCACAGGCCATCGCCCGACGTGCCTGGACCGGGCCGCGAACCACCATAGCGAAAACACTTTTCGTGGAAGACGCAGTCGGGACCGAATTCCGCGGTCCGTTCCCGGCGTGGCAAATCACTTACGGCGATGAGGATAATACCCGCGTCTACATCGATGCATCGAGCGGCTCGGTGCTCGCTGCCCGCAGCGACACCTGGCGCTTGTTCGACTTTGTCTGGGGGCTGCATATCATGGACTGGACGCAGCGCGACCGGATCAACAGCTGGTGGCTGCTACTGTTCGGGATCGGCGGGACAATCATCGCGGTTTCGGGCTTCGTGCTGCTTGCCAACCGGTTTCCCAAGATCAGGCGGCGGGCAAAACCTGTGCCAAATGCTCCCTGAAGCCGCTCCTTGTTCAATCAGGTTCGACGCGGGCAAAGCGGATCAGCAGGATCGTTAGTGCGGGTACGATCGTCCACATTGCGATCGGGATCAGCGCCAGTCCCGTCACTGGCTCGTGTGGCATTAAATCGCTGTAGCGCCAGCTCAGGAAGCTGTTTGCAGGAAGCGACGTAGCGATCATTTCGACGGCGATGGCGACGACAAGCCCGAAGCCGAAATAGATCGCATAGGGTAGCTTGTCTGACTGCCAGGGCCACGCGTGCCCGCCGCGCAGTGCAGCAAGGCTATAAGCTGTGAGCAGGATCACGCCATCGCCCAGGCTTGCGATGCCGCAGCGAATGGTCTGCTCATAAGTCTCGAGATTGCCCGGCTTGAAAAACGGCATCTGGAAAATCTCCCAGACGAACGCGATCAGGCTTCCACAAATGAAGATGAGCCAATGGGTTCTGGTCATGCTGCGGATACGCCGGAATGATGTGCGCAAGGAAATAGCGGCTGGCCGGAGTTCCACGTCCTGCGTAACGTCTTTGCTGCCCCAAAGCCTGGATCAGTCACCGTCTTCGCGCCTCTCGGTCTTGGCCATGCGAGCAGCGCGTTCGAGAAATTTCCGCATGTCACCTGCTGCCAGTTCGGTAAACGGATGCCGGCTCGCCTCAGGGCGCGGTTCGATCATGTCCGCACGTTTCCTGATCCGTTCGATTTGTTCATCGCTCGCCCCGGACAAAAGCCCGAGAACTATGTTCTCGAGAGTTATGAGGCGCATGCGCATTTGCACCAGCTCGGCATGATCGGGCTCCGGGATATCCCAGCTGCCGTCCTCATTGACCGTGCTCACGACTGCTTCTCCGACAGCTCTGTTGTCACCATGATCTGTTCCATTCATCTCTACCGGCTTCGGTTAAAAAGGGTGACCGAAAAACACCATTCCTGCAACCGGCTGTGCCATCGGCTCAGCCGTCTCCGGTGGGCGCGGAAATTGTTTGAGGGGAAGAGATGTTGGCTGCGTAAAGAGAATGAATGCGCACAGCACCCATCGCATGACCGACGTAAGGAAATCGATTATAAAACGGACAGCTCTAGCTCTCATTCTCGCCACTGGCCTGACAGCCACTCCGGCGATGGCCCAGGAACAGCATGACCACGGAGCTCAGGCTGCGGCACAGCAGCAGGATCACGCTGGCCACATGATGCAGGATTCGGAGGCCATGGCGGCGCATCGCGAGAAGATGGCTGAAATGCGCGCGCTGATGCAGCAGGCCCACGCGGCGAGCGATCCTGCCGAACGCCAAAGGCTTATGGCCGAACATCGTGCAAAAATGCAAGAGCACATGGCGGGCATGATGCAGGGCGGCAATTCCGATATGATGGCGGCCTGTCACCAGCGCATGATGATGATGCACGATATGATGGAGCAGATGGCGGCTCACCAGAACATGGCGCAAGACGATTAGGAGATGGTGGCCGGACTCTCGCTCGTGCCTAAGGCCGGCCGCCCTCTTAACAAGGCTGTGATATTGGCAAGAGACCCGACCCCCTCATGAGTTAAATTTGGACCCTCACGCGCCGAGGATCATCACGCTCCATCACCGCAAGAGATGAGGGTTCGCAGAGCAATACAGACACAATAGGTCGCACGACCATCGCCAAGACCGGAACCCTTAGAGAATGAAAAGAATACAATTCATGGCTATTGTAGCTGCCAGCTTGCTCATCGTCGGACCAGTTCAGGCTCATGGCGACGAAAAGCATGGCGAAGAGACGAGCGCCGCGCCTGCCGCCGCGAATGGCGATGCGCATGACCAGGCGGCCATGGCGCAGATGGGCGACGGCGGAGCGGTCGGCGAGCCCTCAGCCGCGCACGACGAAGCAAGTGGAGGCCATGACGAGGCTGGTGGCCATGCTGATGAGGGCGATTCCGGCGTCATCGCCGTCCTGAAAAAACTGCATCCGGCGACCATCCACTTCCCGATCGCCCTGTTTCTCATGGCTGCTGCCACCGAGTTGTTCGTCATGCGCCGGAAAGATGCAGGGCTTGAGAGCGCGGTGCGCGTACTCGTCCACGGCGGAGCAATCGGCGCAGTCGTCGCAGTCCTGTTCGGATGGATCCACACCGGCCTTTGGTTCGGCGGCGATGCCGTCATGCAGGTCCATCGATGGAACGGGATGCTGATCGCGGTCCTCGGTCTGGCGATGGCCTATCTGGCGAGCCGTGCTTCCGCGAGCCGGACCGCGCTTCGCGCCGCAATCTTTGCCATGGCCGCTCTAGTGCTGGTGCAGGGATTTCTGGGCGGCGAGCTTGCGCACGGTGCCAATCATCTTGGTATCTCCTGGCTTTGAAGGATAGAATGATGCGCAGATCGAATCGGAACGGGTTTGTTGCCCCCCTTGCTGCGGCGGCACTGGGGCTAGGGCTCGCTGCATGTGATCAGACGCAGGACACTTCATCAGAAGCTGAAGCCTTGCCACTGTATACGGCCCCGCCGACCGAGAGCACAGGTCCTGGCGAAGGCGAAAGAGACAACGCTGCCTCTCCCGCTGGAGAGGCCAACACGAACCGGTCGGATGAAGCTGTGACTGCCGGTAGGCAACCAGACCGACCGGCGAGCACTCCGGTAGTAGCGCCGTCACCTGCGGCCACTCCCCCGCCGATGAATGCGAAGCCTAGCGACACACCCGATCCGCATGCGGGCCACAATATGCCGTCCATGCCAGACCATGACATGTCCTCGCTGTACGATCGGGCGGATGGTTCATGACCTGGCGTTTCGCCTTCTGATCGGCCCGAAAACGGCCGACGCTCCTTTCACCTGTCACTACGAATAACATGTCATCGTTTGCCAAAGGCGCTTTATCTCATCTGTCCGATTCTGGGGGTATTGATGGGGGTATTTGCAAGGTGATTCAAAAAGTTGATTAGGTAAATCAGCATGTTATACGCTCCCTATATTTCCCTCCTCCGCTACCAAATCCCAACAAGATTTGTGATTGGCGCTCGTCTGCCATAGTCTTCCAACGGGTCCGGGGGAGATTGGTTATGAGTGCTTTCGCGCGATCCTTAATCGTTGCAGTTACGGTTCCCGCTTTGGCCCTGCCTGCGATGCAGGCGCAGGCCCATCATCCCGTTGTCCACGAACTGGGGGCAATGCGTGTTGCAAGTATGCAGCAAGCCGCATTGGCCTTCCTTGGCACGCTGACCGATAGACAACGTGAAACGGTCACCAGCACGCTGGACGACAACGCCACCAGGACAAGCTGGTCCAACCTGCCGGTTAGCATGGCGCCGAGATCAGGACTGGTCGTAGCTGAAATGTCATCCGCGCAGCGTCGCGCGCTGCATGCGATGATGGCGTCGGCCCTTTCGAGCCAGGGCTACCTCAAGTCAGCGACGATCATGTGGCACGAGGATGTGCTGCGCGGGATGTTCGACGCGATGGTCGAAGCAATGCCGGACAACGATGCGCGCAAAGCCCAAGCGCTCGCTTTTGCTGACAATTACGACAGCGAGAAGTTTTTTGTCACGGTATTCGGGGATCCCGAAAGTGACGATTGGGGATGGCTGGTTACGGGGCATCATTTTGCTGCCAATTTCACCGTCTCTGGCGGCAAAATCGCGTTCACACCGATGTTTGTGGGAGCCAATCCGCAGGTCGTCCAGGAGGGGCGTTACGCTGGCTGGCGATTGCTGCAGCATGAATCGGACAGGGCGTTGGATTTGCTTAGGTCGCTCGATAACAGCCAGCTTGCGCAGGCCGTCGTTTCGGCAGAAGTCGATGGCGATATTTTTGCCGGGCCGGGCAATCAGCAAAGCCACAAGCAGGCCTTTGGGATAAAAGCCTCGGAACTGAACCCGCTTCAGCGCCGCCTGCTGGACGGGCTCCTGGACGAATATCTCAGTGATGCGTCGAACGAGGCAGCCGCACGGCAACGCGCCTCAATCGAAGCAGACGGTCCAGAAGCTTTGAGATTTGCGTGGTGGGGAACCACCAACGAACCAAGGGGCCGCTATATGTTTAGAGTGCAGGGCCCGTCAGTTCTGATTGATTTTGTCCGCGAGGGGTCTGGCGACGGAGCATACAATCACGTCCATTCAATCATGCGTGATCCGTCGAATGACTACGGTGCCGACTGGCTTAGGCTCCACTATCAGGAAGCGCACCAGGAATAGCGCGCTAGATCCGCGTCGAGTCCCTCCTCCGCTACCATTATTACGGCACGAGAACCGCGGCGCCTTGCAGCAGGCCCTGGCGCAAATCCGACAATGCGCGGTCCGCATCCACCAGAGAATATTGCGTAGTTTGGGTGCGTATGGCTGCCAAGCGGTCTGCCGTCAGGAATTGCGTTCCATCTTCGCGAGTGAGGTTCGCCACGGACTCTATGCGGCGTTCGCCCCATAGGTCGGCGTATGGGAAGGACGGAATGTCAGTCATGTGGATTCCAGCACAGATAACCCGTCCACCCTTGCGGACTGCCTTGAGCGCTACGGGAAGGAGTGCGCCTGCAGGGGCAAAGATGATCGCTGCATCGAGTTCAACCCCGGGGTTTTCCATGCTTGAGCCGGCCCAGTTGCAGCCAAGCATTCGGGCAAACTCCTGCGAGGCGCTATCGCCTTCCCGCGTGAAGGCGAAAACCTGGCGGCCATCTGTCAGAGCTACCTGGGCAAGGATGTGTGCCGCGGCGCCGAAGCCGTAGAGTCCAAGCCGCTTGCCATCTCCTGCCATGCGATAGGCGCGCCAGCCGATCAGTCCGGCACACAGCAGCGGTGCGGCTTCGCAGTCCCCAATGCTGTCCGGCAGAGGAAAACAGAATTGGGCGTCAGCAATCGCGTGGGTGGCATATCCGCCATCACGGGTTGCGCCGGTAAAGAGTGGATTGTCGCACAGGTTTTCCTTCCCCGTGCTGCAATAGACGCACTTCCCGCATGTGCGACCGAGCCAAGGAACGCCGACCCTTGTGCCAACGGAGATTCTGGCAACACCTTCGCCCAGCGCAATAACATCGCCGACGATTTCGTGACCTGGCACGATTGGGTAATTGGCAGAAATGTCGCCATCGACAACGTGCAGGTCAGTCCGGCAAACGCCACACACGCGCACCTTCACAAGCACTTCGCCGGGGCCGGGCCGCGGAATGCTACGCTCCTCGCGACGAAGGCGAGCTCCAGGTCGGTCGCTGACCATCGCCCAGCAGGCGTCGTTGTTTGCAATCGGCAAAGGGCTGTCTCTCCTTTCGCGGTGACGCGAAGATCATATCATAAACCGCGTGCTGGGGCGGCGGCGGGTCCCTCCTTCGCTTTCCTCCCGCGTGAGGGAGGCGCCTGTCGACGTCATTGACCTTTTCTCGCCCGGTTGGCGGTTGCCAGCAGTTGCACCACTTCTGAGTCGCTGGTCTGGTCGAAATCCAGGTAATGCGCCCCAACGGCATAGAATGGCTCGGGCGCGAGCAAGCAGACAATCTCGTCACACATGCTTCGTAACGCCTGAAGCGCAGATCGGGGCGCGACGGGAACGGCCAGGATGATCCTGGCCGCTGCGGACTTTCTCAACGCCTGCAACGCAACCTTGACGGTCCCGCCAGTGGCGATCCCGTCATCGACCAGGATGACATTGCGACCGGTCGGGGAAATCGGTGGAACAGTCCTGTACGCCGCACGTCGACGCTCGAGCTCCTTGAGTTGGCGTTCGACTTCACGATTGATGTAGTCCGCGTCGGCGCCCACCATCCGCGCAACTGCTTCATCGATCACGACTTGCGGGTTGGAACCATCGACCAAGGCGCCGATCCCATATTCTTCGTGTCCCGGTGCACCGATCTTGCGCACCAGCAGGATATCGAGCGGGGCGTCAAGACGACGCGCAACCTCGAATGCTACGGGGACACCGCCACGGGGAAGTGCCAGGATTAGCGGATCTTCGACATCCAGCTTTGCCACGGCCTCAGCCAGAGTGTGACCGGCGCTTCGGCGATTGGCGAAACGATTGGCCGCGTCCGTCATCGAGTGTTGTCCCGTAAGTGCGCCAGAAACCAGGAACCGGCGAGGTCGACAACCTGATCCAGAGTGCCGGCTTCCTCGAACAGGTGGCCGGCCCCGGGTACGATCGCGAGTTCATGAGGACATGACATTTCTGCTGCCGCCGCCCTGTTCAGTTCGATAACTGGACCATCCCGGCTTCCCACAATCAGGAGGGTCGGCGCCGCGAGCCGAGCCAGGGCATCGCGGCCTGCAAGATCGGGCCGCCCGCCGCGCGAGACGACTGCAAAAATGCGTGCATCCCCAACGGCCGCGCGAATAGCTGCGCCTCCGCCGGTGCTTGCTCCAAAGTAGGCAGGCCGCAAGTGTGCGGTCTCGCCGTCAGCTGCAGCCCAATCGACCGCAAACCGCAGGCGAGCGGCGAGCAGTTCTATGTCGAAGACATTTCGGCGGTCCTGCTCTTCGGCAGGAGTCAGGAGATCAAGCAACAGTGTTGCCAGGCCGGCTTGTCGAAGGCGGTCGGCAACATGGTTGTTGCGAGGACTCATCCGTCCGCTGCCGCTACCGTGGGCGAAGATAACGATTCCTTCCGCGCGCGCCGGCAGGCCGAGAAACGCACGCAGCATCAAGCCTCTCCCGGCGAGGATCGCTTCGCGGCAACCTAGAGGAGGCCGGGGCATGCTCACAGTCCGAACGGCCAAGTTTCGGGCGCGCCATGCGGTCGCTCAGGTCCGAGCGGAGTGACTGCGCGACTCTCCTCGAACCAGACCCATGCATCGAACTGATCGGCGAGCACCGATTCAAAATAGTGGCTCGTGAGCTCGGTTTGGGGCCGATAGACGACGCCGATTGCGCGTTCCAACAATGCATGTGACAGGGCGTCTGTGAGGTCCTTGCTCTTGCCGCCTCGCCAGTCGGTCAGCGAGCGGGCAAGACCGGTCTTGCGAAACATGCCTTCCCAGCTGTCATCACGTGCCGGGCGAACCTGCATCACTTCCATGGCGTCGCCCCAATTGGCGGCTGCAGCAACGGTCCCCCTGTCGGTGCCGAAGCCGATGAGCACAGCGTCGTCGCCATAAGCATGTTGGACGAGCTCACCGATGTTGAATTCGCCACGCCATCCCATTGCCGTGGCGGACGCATTGCCGACGTGAGAATTGTGTGCCCAGACGACGGCGCGCGCCTCACGCGTATGTGCCATCAGTCGCTGGAGCGTATCGAACATGTGCCGATCGCGCAGGTTCCAGCTCTCCACTGCTCCGCGATACATCGAACGATAGTAGCGCTCAGCCGCCCGCACGATCCGCGCGTTCTGTTCCGCGTCGAAGAATGCTTCGCCATCGCAGCCAGCACTGTGACTGATGAGTTGCATCCGCCGCGATAGCAGCTCGCCCAACTGCGCCACCGCGGGCTCTTCGCACTTGGCCAGTCCTCCGTGCACAACAGCACTGCCATAGTGCTGGGGCTCGTCCTGCCATGGGGTGAGGCAGCCATAACGGCGACGGGCGTCCTTCGCTTCTTCGGGGCAGTTTGCGTCCAGGTAGGCAAGGACGGCGTGTATCGATTCTCGAAGGCTGTAGACGTCCAGGCCCCGGATGCTCGTGCGTTCCGCTTCTGGAAGACCGGCATTGTGGCCACGTAGCCAGTCGGCGAAGGCGAGAACTTCCTCATTGCGCCACATCCAGGTCGGGAAACGCGTGAAGGGTTCTCCGCTACGAGGGCGGGGCGCGCCGTGACGCACGTAGTCGTCGATGCGAGCCAAATCAGGCCAATCGCCCTCGACGGCGATGATGTTGAAACCGTGCTGCTTTATGAGCCGCTTGGTTATTTGCGCGCGCGCCTGATAGAATTCATGCGTGCCGTGGGTCGCTTCACCAAGCAGCACGATGCGGGCATCGGCAAAACGATCAAAGCTCTCAGCGAAATGCGGTCCGTCGGGGCTTGGCAACACTTCTGCATGCGCTCGCAGCGTCGCGGGCAGGTCCGCGAGGATCTTCGCCAAAGGTTGGTGCAGTGACATTGGCTTGCCTCCAGCGATGGTCGCCAGCGAGGTAAGCGATCAGCACAAGAAAGCGCCATGCTTGGACCCGCCTCAAACGCGGCCGGAATAACCTAATCTAACATACACCAATCGCGAGGGATGTCTTTGCGCTAGGACAAAAGTCGTTGATGCCGCACGCGGGAAGCCGGAGGTGATCCTGAGCAGCCGCAGTCACCGGATCTGGATCCAGACCATTGGCATTTCCGCTCACTCGCAGCAGAGCCAGCGGGCTGGGCGGCAAGCCATTCCTCACCCGTCGAGCAAACTGCACTCCTTCGCGGGCATGCTATGGAGTCAGCGCTGAGGTATGCGCAAGCAGTAAACTGGCCTGCGCTCTCGCTTACTTGGTGGAGAACAACAGACGACCTGGCCCCAGTCGTTCGAGAATTTCGCTGATCTTGTCCTGCTCGAACGCGAAGCAGCCGAGACTCCGTCCGACGCGTCCCTGCAGCTCCGCCATGGAGCGGTCGACATAGTCGGCACCATGGATCACGATTGCGCGATCCCAGGCTCGGTTGTTCTCGGGATCAAGGCCGTGCAGGCGCCGGGAGCGGCCGTGCTTGCCGTAATAAGTGTCCGCAGTGAGGAAGCTCCCCGATGAGGAAGCGTACGATCCGGGCCGGTTGGAGAAGCGCTCGACATAGCCGGTATTGGCCGGGTCCGAGCCCCTGCCATGCGAAACGAGATAGTCGGCCTCGATCTGACCAGCTTCGACATTCACGAGGTAGAAGCGGGCTTCGGCCGAGTGCAACGCGTAGTCTGCAACCGCAATGCGATCGCGATGGATTATGCGAGCATTGTGCTTGGAGAGCGCTTCCAATGCTTGCGAAACCGGCAGGGGCAGTTTCGTCGCGGCAACTGGAGGTTGCGGGATTGGTGGAATGACCGGAGGGTTGGTGATGGCGGCGCTGGGTGCCGCGAAACCGGCGCCTATGCATATCCCCCCGCCGATGAACAGGCGTCTAGTGATTGTCATGATGCGATCCCTTGGTAACAGTGCGAAATGTGGGTTCGAAAACGCAAGAGGCAAGGTCAGGAACAAGATGCGCAGTATCCGAAGAGCGGCAATTGCAGTGGCAGCCATTGCGGCGGCATGGTCGCCCGTGGCGGCACAGGATACCCAGCAGGCATGGTCCTCAGCCGACGTTTCGAAGTTGAAACAGTGGGTTGCCGCGGCACGCTTGGACGCCCTGCCGGAGCCTGACACGAACGCGCTAGACCGGGCCTTGGTGCGCGGTGATGCCGATGAAATTTCGCAGCAGGCGCGGCAAATTGCCCTGCGGCTAGCCAAAATGCACCTCAAGGGCAGGGCCGGCGATGGGGAGCGTCGCGGTTGGGGCATTCGCGATACCGATGACGAAATCGCCCTTGGGCCGATGCTCGACAATGCCCTGTCCAATGGCTCGCTCGATACGTTTTTCGCCATCCAGCGACCCGTGCATCCTGAGTATTCCGCCCTGCGGGCAGCCTATGCCACGGAGACGGATGGACAGCGTCGGACGGTCATCGCGCGCAATATGGAACGTTGGCGCTGGCTGCCGAGATCGCTTGGGCAGGACTATGTTCTCGTAAACACCGCCCGCTTCGAGGCCAGGCTGTGGCGGGCAGGTGAACAAGCCGGTACCTGGCGAATCATCGTGGGCAAGACCTCGACACCCACGCCAGTCTTTGATGCCACCATTACCGGCGTAATTCTCAACCCCTGGTGGGAGATTCCGGCAAGCATCGTCAGGGAAAGCGTCGGGGCGCTGGTAAGGCGCAATCCGGCATTGGCGAAGCAGCGTGGTTATGTCTGGAGCGACGGGCGCTATCGCCAGAAGCCCGGTCCGAACAATGCCTTGGGACAAATGAAGCTGGTCATGCCGAATCCCTATTCGGTGTTCATGCATGATACGCCCAACAAAGACCTGTTTGAAAAGGAAGTCCGCGCCTTCAGCCATGGTTGCATCCGTACCGGGGATGCCATCGGCTATGCCGCAACCTTGCTGGAAGGGGTCCGGACGCGAGAGGAAATCGATCAGATCGTAGCCGCGGGCGAGACGACGCAACTCAATCTCGCAAAACCCCTGCCGCTCTACATCACCTATTTCACCGCAGTGGAGAACGGTCAGGGCGGGATCGATATTCTTGACGACATTTACCGGAGGGACGGCCGCGTCAGGACCCTGTCCGCCGACTATAGCGATGAGCAACGTCTCGCGAGTGCGGGCTGTGCCATGCAAGCGACGGGGTGAGATCGGCTCAATGGGGTGAATCCGGGCTCGCTTGACCGCCCCCAAGTTGCTCATTTCCAAAAGAGCTTTGTCCCAGGTCAAAGGCCATGCCATCATTGTTGTGTACATCGCAGGATGGACAAGCAGGGAGGGCGATAGTCGGTGGAGCTGGCCTTTCATGGAACCGGCCTGAGCAAGATCTACCAGACGGGAGAAACCGAGGTTCACGCCCTTCGCGGAGCGGACCTCGAGATCCCGGCGGGGGAGCTGCTGGTTCTGCTTGGCCCATCAGGCAGCGGCAAGTCGACCTTGCTCAACATCGTGGGTGGCCTTGATCGGCCGACAGCCGGCGAACTCTATTATGGCGACACGGACCTGGTTGCACTCGACGATCGTCAGCTGACCCGCTTCCGCCGGTCGAACATCGGGTTCATTTTTCAGTTCTACAACCTGATCCCCAGCCTGACCGCCAAAGAGAACATAGAGCTGGTTACCGACATTGCCGACAATCCCATGGATGCCATGGAGGCGCTCGGCTTGGTGGGATTGACCGACCGTGCGGACCATTATCCGGCGCAGCTTTCGGGCGGGGAACAGCAACGCGTCGCCGTTGCGCGGGCCGTTGCCAAGCAGCCAGGCGTCTTGCTGTGCGACGAGCCTACCGGCGCCTTGGACAGCAAGACCGGCGTGCGCGTGCTGGAGACGCTGGCGGTGGCCAATCGCGAGCTTGGCACTACCGTGGTTATCATCACCCACAATGTGGGGATCGCGGCCATGGCCGACCGCGTGCTGCATTTCCTCGACGGGCGCATCGCCCGGGTCGAAGTGAATGAAAACCCGATTGCGGCCACGGCGATCAACTGGTGAGGGCGCTGGACCTCAAGTTGATACGCGACCTGTGGCGCATGCGAGGGCAGGCACTGGCCATCGCGCTAGTACTGGCCGCCGCGACGTCGACTTTCGTGCTCTCCATGGGGGTCAGCCGGTCGCTGGCGGAAACCCGCGATGCCTATTACGCACGCAACCAGTTTGCCGATGTTTTCGTCGAGATGACGCGCGCTCCGCGCACCATCATCGACCGGGTTGCCGCCATCGATGGCGTCCAGCGGGTTGAGGGCCGGATCCAGCAATATGCCTCGCTCGACATGCCGGGACGCGTCATTCCGGTGCGTGCGCTGATCAACTCGATCGACGAACATGGCTACAATCGTCTCAACCTGATCACCCTGCGCGAGGGACGCCTGCCGCGAGCGGGAGCGCCGCAGGAAGCCGTCGTCGACGAGGCCTTCGCAAAGGCGAATGCGCTGACCATCGGCGACGAGGTATCGGCCCTGATCTATGGTAGCCGGCAACCCCTGCGGATCGTTGGCATCGGCCTTGCGCCGGACTTCATCTACGCGTTGGCACCGGGCGATATCGTGCCGGACGAGACCCGCTTCGGCATATTCTGGATGGGGGAGAAGGCGCTGGAGGCGGCAACGGATCGGAAAGAGGCGATCAACGCGCTTTCCCTGACCTTGCAACACGGGTCATCCGAAGCCGAAGTGATCCGCAAGGTCGACGACGTAGTTGCTCCCTATGGTGGCGCGGGTGCCTATGGCCGCAAGGACCATGTTTCCAATGCCTTCGTCGACAACGAGCTGATGCAGCTTGATGCGATGACCCGCGTTATTCCGCCTGTCTTCCTGGTTGTCTCCACCTTCCTCGTTTACATCGTGCTGGGGCGGTTGATCCGAACAGAGAGAACCCAGATCGGGTTGATCAAGGCCTTCGGATATTCGGATTGGGCCATAGCCTCGCATTACCTGAAGTTCTCGCTGGCGGTTGCAGGCTTGGCGACACTTGGCGGCGCTCTGGGAGGCATCTGGATGGGCCGGGCGATGACCGAGATCTATCTCCAGTTCTTCCGCTTCCCGTTCCTCGAATACCGTATCTCTGGAAGCGTGTTCCTTGGTGCCGCAGCGCTCTCTTTCGGGGCCGCTAGTCTCGGGGCCATGGCCGGCATGCGCACTGCCGCCCGGTTGAACCCGGCCGTGGCGATGTCGCCACCACCGCCGCCCGTCTACCGCTCGGGTATGCTTGAACGGTTTGGTGCCTGGGCCGGCTTCACGACGATTGGACACATGATCGCCCGCCATATCGCCCGATGGCCATGGCGCTCCGCGATCACGGTGCTCGGGGTCTCTCTCTCGCTCGCCTTGCTCTTTGCGACCTTGCAGTTCCTCGATTCAAGTCGCGCGATGCTGGATTCGTTTTTCTTTCGGGCCCAGCGACAGGATATGACGGTGACCTTCACGGAGCCGCGCAACGAGGATGTGCTTTACGAGCTGGAGCAGTTGCCCGGCGTACTCCGGGTCGAGCCCATGCGCGGCGTCCCGGTCAAGCTTAGCTATGCCAATCGGATGGAACGCGCGGCGATTGAAAGCACTGGCGATACCGCCGTGTTGTCTGCCCGGATCGACAGCAGCGGGAACGAGTTGGGCTTGCCTCCGGCGGGCCTGATGCTCAGCCGTCGCCTGGCCGACAAGCTGCAAGTCGAGGCGGGGGATCGAGTACATGTCGAGCTGCTGGGGGGGCGACAGACCCAGCTGGAAATGCCTGTCGCGGGCATAGTCGATGAGTTCGTCGGTGAACGGGCCTACGCGACGCAGGGCGTTCTCGATCGGCTGACGCGCGATGCATCACCGGTGGGCGCGGCATTGTTGCGGGTCGATCCCGCGTCACGCGAAAGGATCCTGACCGAACTCAAGAACATGCCGCTGGTCCTTGGGGTGAACGAACGCGATGCTTCGATGCAGCGGTTCGAGGAACTGATCGACGAGAACATCAATACGATGCTGGCCTTCTACATCGTCTTTGCGTCGGCGATCGCGGTTGGCGTCGTCTACAACAGCGCCCGCATCCTGTTTTCCGAACGCGCCCACGAACTCGCGACCTTGCGTGTCCTGGGCTACTTCCGCTCGGAAGTGGGTATCGTGATGCTGGGTGAGCTTGCCTTGCTGGTGGTCGCCGCGGTTCCCGTAGGGTGCATCCTTGGTTATTGGTTGGCACAATTCATGACCGCTATGTTCAGTTCTGACCTGTTTCGCCTGCCATTCGCGCCATCGCGCGCCACCTACGGCTTTGCCAGTCTGGTGGTCATGGCGGCGGCCTCACACACGGCGCTGGTGGTTGCGAGGCGCGTGTTTGCGCTGGACATGGTACGGGTATTGAAGGCTCAGGAATGATTGGCTCCTTGATCACACGCTGGCGCTGGGCCCTGCTCATTGTGCTGCTGCTGGCGGCGGGCCTGGCCTTCGCCTTTTGGCCCGAGAAAGTGCCAGTCGACTCCGGAACAGTGTCACGCGGCCCAATGACCGTTGGCATAACTGATGATGGTGTGACGCGCGCGGAGGAGTACTACATCGTGTCCGCTCCCGTGTCGGGGTATCTCGCCAGGATCGAACTTGAGGCGGGCGACCCGGTTGCCCGTGGCGCGTTGATCACACGCATGACCGGGGTACCGTCGACTCCGCTCGACCAGCGCAGCGAACGCGAACTGCGCGCCGCGCTGACATCCGCGCGCGCGACCTTGGGCGGGGCGCAGGCATCGTTGGAGCAGGCACAGCGAGATCTTGCCCGTGCAGAAGAGCTGGCCAAGCAGGAGTTCCTGTCCCGCGCCCAGTTGGAAGCTGCTCGCACCCGCGTCGCCAATGGCCGGGCGCAGGCGGATCAGGCGCGCGGGGAAGTGCGACGCCTCGAAGCGCTGTTGGCGCAGCCCAAAGGCGCCGGGATCGGCAGCCCGATCGCCGTTCGTGCCCCGGCTAGCGGGTCCGTCATGTCGGTGATTACCGAGAGCGAGGGCGTGATCGCACAGGGAACGCCGCTGGTGACCATTGGCGACCCGCAGGAGATCGAAGTCGTGGTTGACCTGATCTCACGCGAAGCCGCCCGTGTGAGCGTCGGTGACCGAGTGTCAATCACGCAATGGGGCGGCGATGCGACAATTGCCGGGCGGGTGAAGCAGGTCGAGCCGTTTGGCCGCTTGAAGATTTCGGCACTCGGTATCGAGGAGCAACGCGTCAACGTGATCGTCGGCTTTGAGCCGAAGCAGGCAGATGCGCTTGCGCGCCTCGGACACGGCTATCAGGTCGACGCGACATTCATCCTGTGGAGCGACGACAAGGCCCTGCGGGTCCCTATCGGGGCATTGTTCCGGGGTGGCGACGGTGGCTGGCGCGTGTTCGTGATCGAGCGAGGCCGAACTGCCGAGAGATCGGTGAGACTGGGTCACATCAACGACGAATATGCCGAAGTCCTGAAGGGGCTTCGCGAGGGGGAGGACGTCATTCTCAATCCGGGTGGCCAACTGGCTGGCGGCGTCCGCGTCGAGGCAAGGGACTGAAGTGGCTCTCGATTGATTGCGCGGATGGATGCGTCCGCCCCGACTATCGGGTGACATAGTGCTGTCATGGGCAGTATCGCCATAGAGGCGGTATGTAAGCGCTGAAAAATTGTATCGAATGCACGGTTGCAGCGCGGTCAGACCTCCGGAATAAAGTCCCAAGGGCGGGTGACAGAGTTGCGCCCGGCTAGAGTAGATAGCGGAGAGGCAGGAGTACCCGGGATGAGCAATACTGCGCATGATGACGAGTGGGTTCGCAAACCGGCCAGCGCCTCCGTAGGTACGAACTGCACGGCTGCGCAGTACGACAGCATGTATGCGGAAAGCCTTGCCGATCCCGATCGGTTCTGGGCCGCCCAGGCGGACCGTCTCGACTGGATCAAGCGACCGACCAAGATTGCCGGTTGGAACTATGACCCGGTCGACATCAGGTGGTTCGAAGACGGGAAACTCAACATCTGCCATAACGCCGTCGATCGTCACGTAGCCGCCGGGCACGGCGATCGCGTCGCCCTGATCTTCGAGCCGGACAGTCCCGATGCCGAAGGCCGTCACATCACCTATGCCCAGCTTCAGACCGAAGTGATCCGCATGGCGAACACGCTGAAGAAGCTCGGGGCGAAGAAGGGTGACCGGGTCACGATCTACATGCCGATGATTCCCGAGGGGGTCTTCGCCATGCTCGCCTGCGCGCGGATCGGGGCGATCCATTCGGTAATCTTTGGCGGCTTCTCGCCCGACGCAATCGCTGGACGCGTCGAGGATTGCGAGAGCGACTGGATCGTCACCGCCGATCAGGGGTTGCGGGGATCGAAGATCGTCCCGCTCAAGGCCAATGTCGACGAAGCTCTGGAGAAGGTTTCGGTCAAGGCAGTGCTGGTCGTTCGGCATACGGGTGGCGAGATCGCCATGCGGGAAGGGCGCGACCACTGGTATCACGAAGTGTCGCAAGGCGTTGATGACGAGTGCCCGTGCGAACCGATGGACGCCGAAGACCCGCTCTTCATCCTTTATACCTCGGGTTCGACAGGGAGCCCAAAGGGCGTGCTGCATACCACCGGCGGCTATGCGGTGTGGACCGAGACGACCTTCCGCTATGTCTTCGATTATCGCCCGGGGGAAGTCTTCTGGTGCACCGCCGATATCGGGTGGGTCACGGGACACAGCTACATCGTTTATGGCCCGCTGCAGAATGGCGCGACCGCATTGATGTTCGAAGGCGTCCCGAATTACCCGGATCACGATCGCTTCTGGGCCGCTTGCGAAAAGCACAAGGTCAACATCTTCTATACGGCGCCGACCGCGATCCGCGCGCTGATGCGCGAGGGTGAGGCGCACGTGGCCAAGCATGACCTGTCTTCGCTGCGCCTGATCGGATCGGTCGGAGAACCGATCAATCCCGAGGCCTGGCGTTGGTATCACGAGCATGTCGGGGCGGGTGCCGTTCCCGTTATCGATACCTGGTGGCAGACCGAGACGGGCGGGGTGATGATCACGACACTGCCCGGCGCGCACGACATGAAGCCGGGCAGCGCCGGGCTGCCGTTCTTCGGCATCTGCCCGCAGCTGGTCGACAATGACGGCGATGTCCTTGAAGGTGCGGCAGCAGGCAATCTGTGCATCACCCGCAGCTGGCCGGGCCAGGCGCGTACGGTCTATGGCGACCACGATCGGTTCATCCAGACCTATTTCAGCACCTATGCCGGCAAGTATTTCACGGGCGATGGATGTCGTCGCGATGCCGACGGTTATTACTGGATTACAGGCCGCGTGGACGACGTCATCAACGTCTCGGGCCACCGTATGGGCACGGCGGAGGTGGAAAGCGCGCTGGTGCTCCACGCCTATGTCAGCGAAGCGGCGGTGGTCGGCTACCCACACGATATCAAGGGGCAAGGCATCTATTGCTATGTCACCCTCAAGGTTGGCGAGGAGCCTTCAGAGGAGCTGGCCGGCGAACTGCGTCAATGGGTGCGCAAGGAGATCGGCCCCATTGCTACGCCCGATCACCTGCATTTCACGCCCGCACTGCCCAAGACGCGATCGGGCAAGATCATGCGCCGTATCCTCCGCAAGATTGCTGAGAATGACTTCGGCTCTCTTGGCGATACCTCGACGCTTGCCGACCCAAGTGTGGTCGAAACACTGATCGAGGGGCGCCAAAACCGCTGACGCGGCTTTTTGGCAGTATTGCGGGAAATGCTCGATTGACCAAGGCGACGCACGCTCCGCCGTGCTTGCCTTTTGGCAAAACCCCGCCAAACCTGCGCTGAGCGAAAGGTCGGCGGAAGATCGGCCCACTGACCATCCGGGTTGCACAAGGAGGGAAATACCGATGAGCAACCTGCCGCGGCGTACGCGGGTATACCAAAATCACCATCTCGATTCGACGCGCTGGAATTGGTTCACGCCACGCCCGGACGACATCATCATTGCCACGTCCTACAAGGCGGGGACGACACTGATGCAGACGATCGTCGGCAACATGCTGTTCCCCGATGGCAATGTGCCCGGAGCGATTACCGAGCTCTCGCCCTGGCTCGATTTCCGCATGTTCCCTCTGGAACTCGTCCTGGGGCAGCTCGAGGCGCAGCAGCATCGCCGCTACATCAAGACGCATACGCCGCTCGATGGACTACCCTACTATACGGAGGCGAAATATCTCTGCGTTTCGCGCGATCCGCGCGACGTGTTCATGTCGCTGCTCAACCACTGGGGCAATCACACACCAGAGCTCTATATGGGCATGAATGGCGTGCCCGGTCGCGTGGGTGACGAATTCCCGCACTTCTCCGGCGATATCAAGGCGATCTGGCGGGATTGGATCACGCGGGGCTGGTTCGACTGGGAAAGCGACGGTTACCCCTACTGGTCGCACCTCAGCTATGCGCAGACTTTCTGGGATCACCGCGATCTGCCGAATATCCGCCTGGTCCATTACAACGATTTACGCGCGGACCTCGATAGCGAGATGCGCGGCATCGCGGACTATCTTGGTATCGAGATTCCCGAAGAACTGTGGCCAGATGTCGTCCGGCGCTGCACCTTCGAGGAGGTGAAAAAGGACCCATCGAAAGTGGTCGGTGAAGGCATCGCTTTCGCCTTCAAGGGCGGCGGCGATACTTTCATCAACAAGGGCACCAACAAGCGCTGGGTCGGCGTTCTCGATGGTGAAGATCTCGCGCTGTATGACGAGGCGATGGCCAAGCTACCGGCGGACTATGCCGCCTGGCTCGAGAATGGGGCCAGCGCGCTGACCTAGTCGACCGACGCGATCAGCTTGGCCAGTATGCCAAAGATTTCGTCGATGTGCGCCTTGGTCAGGATCAGTGGCGGCGACAGAGCGATGATGTCGCCAGTCACGCGGATGAGCAGGCCTTCATCGAAGGCGCGGTGGAAGATTTCCATCGCGCGCTTCGTGGGGGCGCCCGGACGCGGTTCTAGCTCGATCCCGCCGATCAGGCCGACATTGCGGCAATCGATCACGTGTTTCGTGCCCCTGAGCGAATGCACCGCGTCGGCCCAGTAATCCTCTAGCTCGATGGCGCGTTCGAACAGTCCCTCTTCTCGGTAGAGATCGAGCGTCGCGATGGCCGCAGTCGCGGCGAGCGGATGCGCGCTGTAGGTATAGCCGTGGAACAGTTCGATCCCCGGCGCGGCATTGTCGATCACCGTGTCGTGCACCTCGCGTCGCACCGCGACCGCGCCCATCGGAACGGCGGCGTTGGTCAGTCCCTTGGCCATGGTGATGATATCCGGGGTAACGCCGAAACGTTCGGCAGCAGTCGCCTTGCCGACGCGGCCGAAAGCGGTGATGACCTCGTCAAAGATCAGCAGGATATCGTGGCGGTCGCAGATCTCGCGCAGGCGCCGGAGATAGCCGACGGGCGGCACGAGCACGCCGGTCGAACCCGCAACAGGCTCAACGATCACCGCGGCGATGGTGTCCGCCCCATGAAGCGCAACGATCCGCTCGAGATCGTCGGCCAGTTCGGCGCCATGGGCGGGCATTCCGCGTGAAAAGGCGTTGCGCGTGAGGTCGTGAGTATGGCGAAGATGGTCGACGCCCGCCAGCAGCGTGCCGAACTGGCGACGGTTGCCGACAATGCCGCCGACCGAGATGCCGCCGAAGCCGACGCCGTGATAGCCGCGTTCGCGCCCGATCAGCCGGGTGCGGCTGCCCTGTCCGCGTGCGCGCTGGTAGGCGAGGGCGATCTTGAGTGCGCTGTCGACCGCTTCGGAGCCCGAATTCGCGAAGAAGATCCGGTCGAGGCCTTCGGGCATGATCATCGACAGCTTGGACGCCGCTTCGAAGGCCAGCGGGTGGGCCAGCTGGAAGGTCGGAGCGAAATCGAGCGTCGCCGCGCTGGCCTGGACCGCCTTGACGATGCTGTCGCGCGAGTGACCGGCGTTGACGCACCATAGCCCGCCAGTCGCATCGAGCACCTGGTGGCCACTTGCCGAGGTATAGTGCATGTCCTTGGCAGCAACGAACATGCGCGGATGCGCCTTGAACCCGCGATTGTCGGTAAAGGGCATCCAGAAGGCTGAAAGATCGTTGGGTTCGCGCATGGCTCGGCTCGTGATTCAACTGTAAGGATTGCGATACCGGGACGCGGAATCGCGAGCCAGAAGGATTCTGTTGCAACTCTGCATCGGAAAAACCGATAGCAATCACTCCGATTTATCGCATTGTCGCTTTCTCGGAAATTTGGCCTATTGCATGGTCAGGGGAAGCGGGGGTCGCCAATTCGGCTACGAAGACCGACCTGCCCAAATGACATTCCCTGCATGAGGAGGAAAACATATGCGCAGGATTGTGTCCGTACTGGCACTGCCGCTGATGTTCGCGTCGACCGCTGCCTGGGCGCAGGACGATGAGGGAGAGGAAAGCACTGGAGCCTGGGAAATCGACGCCGAGATCGGTGTCCTTTCCGATTATCGTTTCCGCGGCATTTCGCTGTCCAGCAAGGACCCGGAAGTCACCGCTGAAGTTTCCGTTGCGCACGAATCGGGCTTCTACGCCGGGGTCTGGGCATCCAACGTCGCGATCAACGATGGCGCGGACGACGTCGAACTGGATCTCTATGCAGGCTTCGCACCTGAAGTAGGGGCTGTTTCGTTCGATTTCGGCGCTGTCTATTACCTTTACCCGAGCAATAGCGAGTTCAATTATATCGAGTTTCTCGCTTCGGCGGGTACGACGGTTGGTCCCGCTACTGTGACTGTCGGGGTCGCTTACGCACCCAGCCAGGACAACATCGGTAACCAGGACAATACCTACGTCTACATCAACGGCGACCTGCCGATCGGCGATACCCCGCTATCGCTGCACGGTCAGTTCGGCCTCGAAGACGGTGCTTTCGCCGATTCCAAGCGCGACTGGCTGCTGGGGGCGAGCTACGACCTTGGCGGCGGGCTGACCGCGACGCTCGATTACGTCGATACGGCGCGTGCCTATACGTCGCTTGGCGATGCCACGGTGGTCGCGAGCCTGGCCTTCGCCTTCTAACCCGGAGCCGGCCCGGACGAACCCCGCGGGGTGTCCGGGCCGGTCCAGACAGGACCTTTATGAGTACCGATATCGCAAGCTGGATCAGCGAACGCGGAATCAGCGAAGTCGAATGCATTGTTCCCGACATGAACGGGATTCAGCGTGGCAAGGTCTTGCCCGCCAACAAGTTTCTCAAATCGCTGACGGACCGTACACTGCGAATCCCGATCAGCATTTTCTCCGTCACCGTGACGGGCGAGTATCCCGACGATATCGATCATATCGTCCTGCCTTACGACCCGGACATGACCCTGGTGCCGGACCCTGCAACCCTGCGCGAAGCGCCGGGATTCCAGACGCCGACGGCCTATGTCATCGCCGATGCCTACACCGGCAAGAACGACCTGGTTGAAATCGCCCCGCGTGCGATCCTGAAGAAGGTGCTGGGGCTCTATGAGAAGCGCGGGTGGCAGCCGGTTATCGCGCCCGAGGTCGAATTCTACCTCGTCTCGAAGAATCTCGATTCCGACTTTCCGCTGGTCCCGCCCGCGGGGCGTTCGGGTCGCCCCGAGACGGCCAGCCAGCCATTCGGCCTCGAAGCGCTGGGCGAGTTCGAAGACATCATCGAACATATCTATGATTTCTGCGAGAAGGCCGAGCTCAATATCGACACGATGATCCACGAAGCGGGCGCGGCCCAGCTCGAGGTCAATTTCGTGCATGGCGATCCGCTGGCGTTGGCCGACCAGGTATTGCTGTTCAAGCGCATCGTGCGCCAGGTGGCGTTGGAACACGGCGTCTACGGCACCTTTCTCGCGAAGCCGATGTCCGACCAGCCGGGCAGTGCCATGCACATCCACCAGTCCATTCTCGACATGGAGACCGGGCGTAACGTCTTCACGACCCAGAACGGCCGCGACAGTGCCTTGTTTCGCAGCCACATCGCGGGGCTTGTACGGCTCTTGCCGCAGATCACCCCGATGTTCGCGCCGAACGTCAATTCGTTCCGGCGCATGCGCCCCGACAATGCCGCGCCGATCAACGTCCAGTGGGGCAGTGACAACCGTTCGTGCGGCCTGCGTATCCCGATCTCGGACCCGAGAAACCGACGGATCGAGAACCGTCTGCCCGGTGCGGATTCGAATCCATATCTCGCGATCGCGGCTTCGCTCATCTGCGGCTACGTCGGGATGGTCGAAAGGATGCAGCCACCCAAGAGCGTCAGCGGCAATGCCTATAATCGGGCACGGACCCTGCCGCGCACGCTCGAAGGCGGGCTGGACCGGTTCAGCAAGTGCAAGCAGGTGCGGCAGTACCTGGGAGAGGACTTCTTCGAGGTCTTCTACGCGATCAAGGAAACCGAACTCTACGCCTACCAGTCCGTGATCAGCTCGTGGGAGCGTGAGCACCTGCTCCTGCGCGTCTGACGTGACGGACTATCCGGCCTCTTACTACGCGGCGACCGCGAACCCCTTCGGTCGGCACGCCGCCTTGCGCGGCGCCGTCAATGCGGATGTCGTGGTGGTGGGCGGCGGCTTCACCGGCCTCTCGGCGGCCTTGTCGGCCGCGGAAGCCGGGTTCTCGGTAGTGCTGGTCGAAGCGAAGCGCATCGCCTGGGCCGCGTCGGGGCGCAATGGTGGGCAGATGATCCCGGGCATGCGCTGGGCCGCAACCGACCTGGTCGAGAAGTTCGGCGAGGGGGAAGGGCGGCGGCTGGTCGAACTTGGCCTGCAGGCCACGGCGAGCGTGCGGAACCGGATCGCGAAACACGCCATCGCCTGCGACCTGCGTGACGGTCACTTTCATGCGGCGTCAAAGCCGGGGCACCTCGACGATGTGCGGAAGGAAGTCGACCTGCTGCATCGCCTCGTCGGCTACGAAGCCGCGCGTGTGGTCGAGAAGGCGGATGTGCCGCAGTTCGTTGCCAGCAAGGCCTATCACGGCGGCATGTTCGATGCGCTGGGAGGGCACCTGCACCCGCTCAACTACGCGCTTGGGCTGGCGGAAGCGGCAGAGGCGGCCGGGGTGAGGATCTTCGAGGAAACCCCGGCACTCGCAATGGAGCATGGTTCTCCGGTCCGTGTGACCACCCCCGATGGGGTAGTCACCGCGCGTCACGGCATCCTGGCTTGCGACACCGAAGTCGGTTCGGTCGAGGCATCGATGCGGCGGATGATGATGCCGGTGGTCAACTACAACGTCGCCACGCGCGTGCTCGGGGAAGAAGAGGCGAGGGCACTGATCCCCTCCAATGCCTCGATCGCGGAGAGCCGCTTTGTGCTCAATTACTACCGCCTGACCGCCGACAACCGCCTGCTGTTCGGCGGTGGCGAGAAGTATTCACCGCGCCCGCCCGCGAGCATCGCGGACTTCGTTCGCCCACATATCGAACAGGTCTTCCCGCAACTGCGCGGGATCGAGATCGACTATGGCTGGGGCGGGGCGATAGGCGTCACGCTGAACCGCCTGCCGCAGTTCGGGCGGATCGGGAACAGCTTCTATGCGCAGGGGTATTCGGGACACGGCGTGCTGCTGACCACGTTGGCGGGCGAGCTGGTGGTCGAGGCATTGCGCGGTACCGCCGAACGCTTCGACCTGATGGCCAGCCTGCCCAAGCCGGGATTCCCCGGCGGGCCGCTGCTGCGCCACCCGCTCTATGTGCTGGGCATGCTGTGGTATGCGCTGAGGGACAGGCTATGATCGCGGACAGTGCCATTGCCGCCATGCTGGAGCGCGAGAAGGCGCGGTTCGAAGCGGCCAACCCGAAATCGCGCGCGTTGGGGGCCGAGGCCGCGCGCCACTGGCATCGCGGCGTGCCGTTCCACTGGATGCTCGATTGGGGCACGCCGTTTCCGCTGTTCGCCGAGCGGGCCGAAGGGGCTCGGCTGTGGGACGTCGACGGCCATTGCTACGAAGACTTTTGCCTTGGCGATACCGGCTCGATGTTCGGCCATTCGCCGCCGCCGGTCGCCCGGGCTATCGCCGAACAGGCATCGCGCGGGCTTACCTACATGCTCGCAACCGAAGACGCCCCGATCGTGGCGGACGAATTGGCCAAGCGGTTCGGCCTGCCATTCTGGCAGGTGACATCGACCGCGAGCGAGGCCAATCGCGCCGTGATCCGCTGGTGCCGCGGCATTACCGGGCGTGACAAGATCCTGGTGTTCAATGGTTGCTATCACGGCGCGGTCGACGACGTCTTCGTCGACCTGCGCGATGGCGTGCCCGAACTGCGCAAGTCGCTGGTTGGACAAGTCTACGACGTGCGCGAACACACGCGGGTGATCGAGTTCAACGATCTTGCCGCGCTCGAGGAAGCGCTGGCTTCGGGAGATGTCGCCGCGGTGTTGACCGAACCAGCGCTGACCAATGTCGGCATGGTCCTGCCCGATCCCGGTTACCTCGAAGCGATGCGTGAGCTGACCAGCCGCCATGGAACGCTGCTCGTCTTCGACGAGACGCACACGATTTCGTCCGGCTATGGCGGGCATTCGATGACCTATGGGCCCAAGCCGGACATCTTCGTGGTCGGCAAGCCGGTTGCGGGCGGGGTGCCCTGCGCGGTCTTCGGCTTCAGCGCGGAGGTGGCCCAGCGGATGGAGCAGCTGCGCGAAGAGGGCGAGAAGGGGCATTCGGGGATCGGCACCACGCTGTCGGCCAATGCGCTGGCGCTCGCCGCGATGCGTGCCAACCTCACCGAGGTCATGACGCCGGCCGCCTATGACCACATGCTGCCGCTGGCCGATCGGCTCGCTGCGACGCTCGAACGGGTCATCGCCAGTCACGGACTGCCCTGGCCGGTGGTCCATGTCGGTGCGCGTGCGGAATTCATCTGTGCCGACCGGGCGCCGCGCAATGGCACTGAGGCACGCGCCTCGATGCAGGGCGCGCTCGAGCATGCGATCCACCTGTTTTTCATCAACCGGGGCGTGCTGATCGCGCCCTTTCACAACATGATGCTTGTCAGCCCCGCCACGACCGACGCACAAGTCGCGCGATTGGCGGAAACGCTCGACGAGTGCCTGGGGGTTCTCGTCCCATGACGCAGGAAACAAAGATGCCCAAGAGTTCGAGCGCAATCGCTACTATCGAGGAAGCTCGGGCCTTCTTCGATGCCAATCCCGATATCGACGCGGTCGACATCATCTTCACCAACCTTTCGGGCGTGCCGCGCGGCAAGCGCTTGCGGCAACACGAAGTGCTGGCGGTGTATGAGAGCGGGCGGTTCCTCCCCGGATCGGTGCTGGTGATCGATATTACAGGCCGCGATACCGAGGAAACCGGCCTGGTCTGGGAAGATGGCGATGCCGACCGCTATTGCCTGCCGGTGCCCGGTACGCTGGTGCGCGCGCCGTGGCTGGGCGACGGGGCAGGGCAGTTCACCACCAGCTTCTACGAACTGGACCACACGCCCAGCGATCTCGATCCGCGTCACGTGCTGGGGCGTGTGGTCGACCGGCTGGTCGCGGATGGGTTGACCCCAGTGGTGGCGGTCGAGCTGGAGTTCTTCTTGCTCGAACAGGACGGTAGCGGCCGACCGATGATCGCCCGCGGCCTCAATAGCGGCGAGCAACCCTGGGCCAATGAGGTCTATTCGCTGCGCGAGATGGAGGACTTCAAGCCCTTCTTCGACGACCTCTACGCCGCCTGCGATGCGCAGGATATTCCGCTGGAATCGGGCATCAGCGAATATGCGCCGGGCCAGTTCGAACTGACCCTGCGGCACAAGCCCGACGCGCTGCGCGCGACTGATGATGCTGTGATGTACAAGCGCCTGGTCAAGGGCGTCGCCGCGCAGCACGGCATGATCGCCAGCTTCATGGCCAAGCCCTTCGCCGAACAGGCGGGCAGCGGCATGCACCTGCACGTGTCGATGGCCGATGGGGATGGCAACAACGCCTTCGCCAGCGAGGATCCCGAGGGTTCTCCGCTGCTGCGCCATGCGATCGGCGGGATGAAGGAATGGCTGGGGGAATCGATGGCGATCTTCGCGCCCAACGCAAACTCGTACCGCCGGTTCAAGGCCAATTCCTATGCCCCGGTGGCGCCGACCTGGGGGGTGAACAACCGCACCGTAAGTCTGCGCGTGCCGGCCGGCTCGCCTGCCTCACGCCATGTCGAACACCGTATCTGCGGCGCCGATGCCAACCCCTATCTCGCGGTGGCGACGGTGCTGGCGGGGATGCATTACGGCATGACCAACACAGTCGATCCCGGCTCGGCGATCGTCGGCAACGGCTACGAACAGGCACCCGAAGACTATCGCCTCCCCAACCACTGGGCGGCGGCGATCGAGGCGTTCAAGAACTCGGCCCGGATGCGCGATTACCTGGGTGACCGGTTCGTCACGCATTACACCACGGTGAAGGAAGTCGAGATGGCCCGATTCATGGCCGAGGTGACCGAGCTCGACTACGCCTGGTACATGCACAACGCGTGAGCGAGTAATGGCTGAGTTCCACGCAGCGACTGGCAGTCTACCAATGCGTGCGAGTCCGTGATAATTTGCGGCTATCACGCCCTGTGGGAGGGATGCCATGACGATCCGCCTGATGCCGCTTGTTGCGGCCGCGTTGCTAATCTCATCATGCGATACAGGGAAAGAGGCTGCTGACGGGACATCGCCCGAAGTCGCTGCAAGTGCTGACCCCGCTGCCGAAGAAGCAGCCATCCGGGTAAAGATCGCCCAATGGCTGGACCTGATCAAAGCCAAGGATGCGGCCGCAATTGCGCAAATGTATGCGGAAGACGGCGCCTTCATGCCGCCCAACGCACCTATCGGCAAAGGACGAGCGGCGATCGAGCAGAATTGGGCTGCGATGATGGGCGCCCCCGGCTTCGATCTCACCTTCGCCCCGGAGCAGATCATCGTTGCGTCTTCGGGCGACATGGCGCTCGATCGGGGGACGTACCGTTTGGTGGTCGCGCCGGAGGGTACGGAGCAGATCGACACCGGCAAATATGTGGTCGTCTGGCGGAAGGTCGATGGCGACTGGAAAGCCGCCGCGGACATCATCAACAGCGACCTTCCTGCTGGCGGCGGCTAGCCTGTTTTAGCCCTCACCGCCGCTGTTCGTGGACCGTTTCCATGAACAGCATCGCGGGTTCGCTGTGGTGGGTCAGGCGGCGCCAGGCGATGCCGATGTCGACCGTCGGCAGATCCTCGCGTGGGCGCTTGGCGATGATGCGGTCGCCATCGAGACTCCAGGGGCGATAGACCAGCTGCGGCAGGATCGTGATGCCTGCCCCGGTCCCGACGAGGCTGCGCACCCCCTCCATCGAGCTGGTGCGGTAGGACACGTGGGGCGGGTGGTCGAACTTCGACCAGATGCTTTCCACCAACCCGTCCATCTCGTCGAGCGAGAGCGTGACGACCGGCTCGTTCTCGAGATCGGCCAGGCTGAGCGCATCGACTTCGGATAGCGGATGCCAGGGTGCCATCCATGCGCGGCAATCGGACCGCAGCAGGACTTCGAAATCGATCGCCGCCTTCTGTACCAGGTTGGAGACGATCAGGATGCCGAGATCGAGTTCTCCATTGACGAGGAGATGTTCGATGTAATCGCGCTTGTCTTCCACCAGTTGCACGGTGACCTGCGGGAACATGCGGCGGAAGCGCGAGAGGATGTCGGAGAGGAAATATCCCGTCACCACCGGGGTTACGCCGATCTTGACCGTACCGGTGGCGGTAACCTGGTCATGCCCGACCCCATCGGCCAGGTCGGCCACCGCATTGATGATCGAGCGCGCATGGCGCAGGAACTTGTGCCCTTCGCGGGTCAGTGTGACCCCCTTGGGGTGGCGGTAGAACAGCTTGACCCCGGTTTCCATTTCAAGCGTTCGGATCGCGTCGGTTACTGCAGATTGCGAGATCCCGACCGCTGTCGACCCGGCGGAAACGGAGCGGGCTTCGGCCACGGCGATGAAGTAACGAATCTGGCGGAAAGTTATGTTCATCGATTTTTCCGATGGCTCCCGGTATGAATTATAGGCTAGCTAAGCGGGCGAGGCTAGTGCTTGATGAGCCTCATGAGAGAAGAGGACTCGAAGCGGTGGAATCGCCACCGCTTTGTCTTCGCAGTTTGAAGCCTGGGGGATCTTTATGACCAAATTCGACCTGAACGGACACCGCATTGGCCGCCGTTCGCTGTTGCAGGGCATGGGCGTCGCCGCAATCGGTATTACCGTCACCGGACTCGGTGGTTGCACCAAGGAATCGGCCGAAACCGCCTCGACCGGTGAAGAAGGCGCACTCAATTTCTACAACTGGGACACCTACATCGGTGAAACCACGCTGGACGACTTCAAGGAAGCCAGCGGCATCGCGGTGAAGATGGACCTGTTCGACAGCAATGACGTGCTGTTCGCCAAGTTCCGTGCGGGCAACCCAGGCTACGACGTGATCGTCCCGTCGAATGACTTTGTCGAGCGCATGGTCCAGGCCGATATGCTGATGGAGCTCGATCACTCGCTGCTCCCCAACATGAAGAACATCGACCCCGCCTTTATCGACGTCGACTACGACCCCGGCCGCAAGTACTCGATGCCCTACACCTGGCTGACGCTGGGGATCGGCTATCGCAAGTCGAAGGTGAAGTCGGTTCCCGATAGCTGGAAGGTCCTGTTCGATTCCGACGAATACAAGGGCCGCATCGCGGTGCTTTCGGAAGCGGGCGACATGTTCCGCCTCTACGGCAAGTACCTGGGCAAGTCGGTCAATGAGCTGACACCTGCCGACATCAAGACCATCGAAGCGATGATGATCAAGCAGAAGCCGAACATCCAGAAGTTCCACGAGGATGACGGCCAGGACCTGCTGCTCAAGGGCGATGTCGACCTGGTTCTCGAGTATAACGGCGATATTGCGCAGGCGATGGTCGAAGACGATGACATCGACTTCGTCATTCCGAAGGAAGGCAGCCAGCTCAATTCAGATACGCTGTGCATCCCCAAGGGCGCACCGCATCCGAAGAATGCGCATGCCTTCATCAACTACATCATGGACGCCGAGGTCGATAAGAAGATCACCGAGACGATCCTCTATCCCACGCCGAATGCCGCCGCGAAGGCGCTGATGCCCGACGATTACAAGAGCAATCCGGTCATCTTCCCGCCCGCCGACGTGTTGGCAAAGTGCGAATACGCCAAGTTCAATCCCGAGCTGCAGCCGCTTTACGAAGAGGCTTTCACGCGGGTGCGCGCGTCCTGATCGGACGATCGTAGACAAATAGTAGGTTAAGTTGGGACACGTCCGGCACCCGCTTTGCGGGGCGCCGGGTCGTGCGGGAGATCCACGTGGCAGAGCAGGATTGGCAGGCGGACAAGAAGGCGTTCTGGGCGGTGTCCGCGACTCCGCTGTTGTGGACCCTGCTGTTCTTCCTGGTCCCGATGAGCTTCGTTTGGCTCTACAGTTTCGGCAGCAATGTCGGGCTGACGGACATCGAGTTTTCCGGGACGCTCGACAATTACAAGCGCGCCATCCAGTGGCTTTACCTGTCGATCTTCGTGAAGAGCTTCGGTGTTGCCGCGCTGGTGACGGTGATCTGCCTGATCATCGGCTTCCCGGTCGCCATGGCGCTGACCTTCGCGACCGAGAAATGGCGTCCCTGGCTGCTGCTGGGGATCATGCTGCCGTTCTGGACGAACCTGCTGATCCGCACTTACGCGCTGATGATCATGCTGGGTTCCAACGGCTATGCCAACCGGACGATGGGCTGGTTCTGGGATAGCGCCAGCTGGATGAAGTCGCTGGTCGGTCTGCAGCCGCTACCGGCGTGGGAGCCGATCCAGCTGCTCTATAACAACACCGCGGTCGTGCTGGGCCTGGTCTATGTCCACCTGCCCTTCATGGTTCTGCCACTCTATTCGGCGCTCGACAGGCTGGACAAGAGCCTGATCGAGGCGAGCCTCGATCTTGGTGCGGGGCATCTCCGCACGCTGCTGCGGATCGTGGTGCCGCTGGCGATGCCCGGCATCATCGCAGGGATCATGATTACGCTGATCCCGGCGCTGGGCGCCTATCTGACCCCCGACCTGATGGGCGGGACCGAGAGCCAGATGATCGCCAATGTGATCGAACGGCAGTTCAAGCGCGCCAATGACTGGCCTTTCGGCGCGGCGCTGTCGTTCCTGCTGATCTATGCCATGTTCATCCTGATCGCCGTGCAAAGCATCAAGCCCAAGAAGCGCGGGGAGGCTGCCTGATGGCTCTCTTCAATCGCACTCCGCGCGCGCCGCTCGAATACACCCGCACGCTGTGGATGCGGAGCTGGGTGACCGGTGTGCTGGTGTTCCTCTATGCGCCGCTCGTCGTGCTGATGATCTTCAGCTTCAACGATTCGAAGCGCAACGTCGTCTGGCGCGGCTTCACCACCAAGTATTACGAGAAGGCGCTGAGCAACGACACGCTTGTCGAAGCGCTGATCAACTCACTGACGATCGCCGCATTTGCGACACTGGCCAGCCTGGTCATCGGCGCGATGGCCGCGATCATGCTGTGGCGCTTCCGCTTCCCGTTCAAGGGTGCGGTGGACGGGACGATCTCGCTCCCGATCATCGTCCCGGAGATTTGCCTGGGCGTGGCCATGCTGATCTTCTTCGCCTGGATCGAATGGCCCAACGACCTGATCTGGCCGCTCAACCTGGGGGCCATCACCATCGCCCATATCACCTTCTGCTTCCCCTTCGTGACCATGGTTGTCCGTTCGCGCCTGGCAAGCTTCAACAAGGAAGAGGAAGAGGCGGCGAAGGATCTTGGAGCGAGCGAGTGGCAGGCGTTTCGCGATGTGCTGCTGCCGCATATGCGCCCATCGCTGGTGGCCGGCGCATTGCTGGCCTTCACGCTCAGCCTCGACGACTTCGTGATCACCTTCTTCACCAGCGGGCCGGACACGATCACCTTCCCGGTGAAGGTCTATTCGATGGTGCGCTTCTCGGTCACGCCCGAGGTCAATGCCGCTTCGACCCTGCTCATCATCCTGACCGTCGTACTGACGGCCGTCGCCCTGCGCCTGCAGGGCACCAAGAACCTAGCCGTGAGTCACTAAGAGATGCCCGACAAGAGTCCCATCATCCAGGTCCGGAACGTGTCGAAACGCTTCGGCAAGGTCATTGCGGTCGACGATGTCACCCTCGATATCGAGGCGGGCGAGTTCTTCGTCCTGCTCGGTCCTTCGGGCTGCGGCAAGACCACGCTGCTGCGCATGATCGCCGGCTTCGAACAACCGACCGAAGGGCAGATCCTGATCGACGGACAGAACATGGCGCACGTCCCGCCCAATCGTCGTCCGGTGAACATGGTGTTCCAGAGCTACGCCGTGTTCCCGCACATGTCGGTGGCGGACAACGTCGGCTATGGTCTCAAGATTACCGGGGTCGGTCGGGCCGAGCGCGACGAGCGCGTCCGCAAGGCGCTCGAACTGGTCAAGCTCGGCGGGCTCGAAGAACGCATGCCCGATCAGATGTCGGGCGGCCAGCGCCAGCGCGTCGCGCTGGCGCGCAGCCTGGTCATGCGGCCCAAGGTGCTGCTGCTCGACGAGCCGCTTTCGGCGCTGGACGCCAAGCTTCGGGCGCAGATGCAGTTCGAACTGGCAGATCTGCAGGAGCGGGTCGGAATCACCTTCGTGACGGTGACCCATGACCAGGACGAAGCGCTGTCGATGGCTTCGCGTATCGCAGTGATGAACAAGGGCGATATCTCACAGCTTGCCACCCCATCGGACCTCTACGAATTCCCCGCCAATCGCTTCGTCGCGGACTTTGTGGGGTCGGTGAACATCTTCGAAGGCAAGCTGACCATTGACGAACCCGACCGCGCAGCGGTCGATTGCCCGGGGGTGGGGCGCATTTACCTCAATCACGGAGTCACCGGATCGCATGGCTCGGACGTCTTCGTGGCGCTTCGGCCGGAGAAGATCTATCTCCACGTGCCCGGCAACGGGAAAGCGGTGGAGGCAGCCGCGAAGGACGCACCGGAGGGGCATAATTTCGCCCGGGGCAGGATCACCTGCATGAGCTACCTTGGGGACATCACCCTGTTCGACGTTACGCTCGATGATGGTGCTGTTGTCCGCGTTTCGCGCCCGAACCTCTCGCGCCACGACCAGGAAGATTTCGAATGGAATGACAGGGTGTCGATGCATTGGCGCGCCGACAGCCCGGTGGTGTTGCTGTCATGATCGCAAGCAGGAACTAGGACCATGCTGGAGAGGCCCGGACAATTCATTGGTGGACGCGAGCTCACGGGCGAGGAAGCCCCCGAGGTCGCCTACAACCCGGCAACGGGCGAAGAGCTCAGCTGCCTGGCCAGCGCTAGCCGCGAGCAGGTTGACAAGGCCGTGGCCGCGGCCAAGCAGGCCTATCGATCCTGGTCGCGCATGTCGCCCAAGGAGCGGTCGCTGCGGATGCTGCGCATCGCCGACCGCATCGAAGAGCTGGCAGACGAGTTCGCCGAACTCGAGATGCGCAATTGCGGCAAGCCGATCGGCACCGCGCGCGCGGTTGACGTGGGCAATACGATCGACGTGTTTCGCTTCTTCGCGGGCGCGGCGCGGACCATCCAGGGCCTGCCTGCGGGCGAATACCGCTCGGGCTTCACCTCGATGCTGCGGCGCGATCCGCTGGGCGTGTGCGTGGGTATCGCCCCGTGGAATTACCCGCTGATGATGGCGAGCTGGAAAATCGCGCCGGTCATCGCCGCGGGCAACACTGTAGTCCTCAAGCCGTCGGAGCATACGCCGCTTACCGCGCTCAAGCTGGCCGAAGTATGCGCCGAGTTCCTGCCCGAAGGGGTGGTCAATGTCGTGACCGGCAACGGCCCCAATGTGGGTGCGCGGCTGGTGTCGCATCCCGACGTTTCGATGGTTTCGCTGACGGGTGACGTCGCCACCGGCCGCAAGATCATGGAAGCCGTCGCTCCCACGATCAAGCGCACCCATTTCGAACTGGGTGGCAAGGCCCCGGTGATCGTGCTCGAGGATGCCGATATCGCCGCGGCGGTCGAGGCCATTGCCGAAGGCGGGTACTACAATGCCGGGCAGGACTGCACCGCCGCGTGTCGCGTCTATGCCCATGCCAACATTCATGACCGCCTTGTCGCCGAGCTGCAGGAAGCCATAGGTCGCATCACCATTGGCGATCCTGCGGAGCCGGGCACAGTGCTTGGCCCGCTGATCACCGCGCGGCAGCGCGACCGGGTCGATGGTTTCGTCGCCCGCGCGGTCGCGGATACACCGGCAGAGATCGTGACCGGTGGGACGCGGCCCGATCGCCCGGGGTTCTACTATGCGCCGACACTGATTGCCGGTGCTCGCCACTGTGACGAGATCGTCCAGAAGGAAGTCTTCGGGCCGGTCGTATCGGTGACCCGGTTCGATGAGGACGCGCAGGTGCTCGATTGGGCCAATGACTGCGAATACGGACTCGCTTCTTCCGTGTGGACGCGCGACGTGGGCAAGGCCGCCGCGTTCGCCTCGCGGCTCGAATATGGCGTGACCTGGATCAACACGCATTCGGTCAATACCACCGAGATGCCGCATGGCGGGGTGAAGATGTCGGGCTATGGCTCGGACCTTTCGGTCTATTGCCTGGAGCATTACACCGTCACCCGCCACGTCATGATCAAGCATTGAGGCAAACCTTTCATGCGTCCAGTCCTCGGCATAACCGCCTGTAACCGCACGGTCGGCAGCGAGATCGGCCAGGTGGTGATGAACCGCTATGCCCGCGCGGCGATGCAATATGCTGACGTCGCTGCCTTGCTGGTCCCTTCGCTGCCCGACCTGATGGACATCTCGGAGGTTATCGGCCGGTTGGACGGGATCCTGCTGACCGGTTCGCCCTCGAACATCGAGCCGTCGCGCTATGGCGAAGACGAAGGCTTCGGCCCGTTCGACACCGCGCGCGACGAGGTTTCTCTCGGGATGGTCCGCAAGATGATCGATGTCGGCAAGCCCGTGTTCGGCATCTGCCGCGGGTTCCAGGAAATCAACGTTGCGCTGGGCGGTACGCTGCGGCGCGACACCTCGAGCAGCGACGATTTGCTGCGCCACCATTCGCCCGAAGAAAACGACTTGGCGCGTATGTTCGACCATTTCCACGAGGTCGACCTGGCCGACGGCGGCTTGCTCGCCGGCGCGATCGGCAAGGGGCAGGCCAAGGTCAATTCGGTTCACTACCAGGGCGTCGGCAAGCTCGCAGACGGCCTCGCGGTCGAAGCCACCGCGCCCGACGGATTGATCGAAGCCTTCAGCGCGCGCCCCAACGGTGCGCCGCTGGTCGCGGTTCAGTGGCATCCCGAATGGGATACCGCCGACAACCCGGACAGCCAGGCCTATTTCGGCTTGCTCGGAAAGGCGTTAAGAGGGGAGCTATGAACACCAAGGTTCATCGCTACGACCGCTATCTTGCGCGGCTCTGCTTCACGCCCTGACCGCTAGCGCCCGGCGGGCCGCTCCGCCGCGCATCGCAAGCTCCTTCTGCCGCCACTGGCGGCCGCATTCTGTAGTCAGGAATACCCACATGGCACGCAACTACGACATCGCCGAACTTCGCCGCCTCGACATCGCCCATCACCTGCCCGCGCAGGCTGACTGGCAGGAGATCGAGAACCTTGGCGGCAGCCGTATCATTACCCATGCCGAAGGCTGCTACATCCACGATGGCGACGGCAATCGCATCCTCGATGGCATGGCTGGCCTGTGGTGCGTCAACGTCGGCTACGGGCGCGAGGAGCTGGTCGAGGTCGCGGCCGAGCAGATGCGCGAGCTGCCGTTCTACAACACCTTCTTCAAGACCGCGACGCCGCCCACCGTGATGCTGGCCGACAAGATCGCCAGCCTGACCAACAACCGCCTGCCGCACGTCTTCTTCAACTCTTCGGGCAGCGAGGCGAACGACACCGTTTTCCGCCTGGTTCGCCGCTATTGGGAGCTCAAGGGCGAACCCAAGCGCCAGATCTTCATCAGCCGCTGGAACGCCTATCACGGCTCGACCGTCGCCGGCGTCTCGCTCGGCGGGATGAAGGCGATGCATGCGACGCCGGGCCTGCCGATCCCCGGGGTGGAGCATGTCCGCCAGCCTTACTGGTTCAACGAAGGCCGCGACATGGACGAGGAAGCGTTCGGCACGCTTTGCGCGCAGGCGATTGAGGATCGTATCCTCGAAGTCGGGCCGGAAAACGTTGCCGCCTTCATCGGTGAGCCGATCCAGGGTGCCGGCGGGGTGATCATCCCGCCCAAGAATTACTGGCCGCAGGTCGAGGCGATCTGCCGCAAATACGGCATCCTGCTGGTTTGTGATGAGGTCATCACCGGCTTTGGCCGCACCGGCAAGATGTGGGGCCACGAAACCGTGGGCGTCTCGCCTGACATCATTCCGATGGCGAAGGGGCTTTCGTCGGGCTACCTGCCGATTTCCGCCACGGCGGTTTCGGCAGAGATCGTCGAAGTGATGAAGACCGGCGGCGATTTCGTCCACGGCTTCACCTATTCGGGCCATCCGGTTTCGGCCGCGGTGGCGCTGCGCAACATCGAGATCATGGAACGCGAAGGGCTTGCCGAACGCACGGGCAGCGAGACCGGACCTTATCTTGCGAAGGCACTGGCGACGCTCAACGATCACGAACTGGTCGGCCAGACCCGTTCGATCGGCCTGCTCGGTGCGGTCGAGATCGTTGCCGACAAGGCGACCGGCGCACGCTTCGGCGGGGCCGAAGGTACCGCTGGCCCGATGGTACGCGACCTGTGCATCGCCAATGGCCTGATGGTGCGTGGCATCCGTGACAGCATCGTCATGTGCCCGCCGCTGGTGATCACGACCGAACAGATCGACGACCTGGTCGCGATCATCCGCAAGGCGCTCGATGAGGCCCTGCCGCGTCTCAGGGCGATCGGGTGAGGTGAGCCATGCCTGTATCCCACCTGCTGCGCGAGGCGTGCTATATCGACGGACAGTGGATCGCCGCCGATAGCGGCGAAACGCTGACCGTCTCCGATCCGGCCACGGCCGACCAACTCGGTACGGTGCCCAAATGCGGGGCGGCAGAGACGCGGCGTGCGATCGAGGCGGCACAGGCGGCCTTTCCCGCCTGGAGCGCCCGTACGGCGAAGGATCGCGCGCAGGTGCTCCAGCGCTGGTTCCGCCTGATCCTCGACAACCAGGAGGAACTGGCCCGGCTGCTGACGCTCGAACAGGGCAAGAGCCTGGCGGAATCGCGCGGTGAGATCGCCTATGGCGCCAGCTTCATCGAATGGTTCGCGGAGGAAGGAAAGCGGCTCTACGGCGACGTCATACCGGCGCAAGCGCCCGACAAGCGTATTCTTGTGCTTAAGCAGCCAATTGGCGTCGCGGCGGCGATCACCCCGTGGAACTTCCCCAACGCCATGATCACGCGCAAGGCTGGACCGGCGCTTGCAGCCGGCTGCCCGATCGTGATCAAGCCGGCGGCGCAAACCCCCTATTCGGCGCTGGCGCTGGCAGTCCTGGCGGAAGAGGCAGGCATTCCTGCGGGCATCTTCAACGTCGTCACGGGTAGCGCGGCGGCCATCGGCGGCGAGATGACATCGAACCCGCTGGTCCGCAAACTGACCTTCACCGGCTCTACCGAGGTAGGCCGCAAGCTGATGGAACTGTGCGCACCGACCATCAAGAAGCTCAGCCTGGAGCTTGGCGGCAATGCGCCTTTCATCGTGTTCGACGATGCCGATCTCGACGCGGCGGTGGCTGGGGCGATGGCCTCGAAGTACCGCAATTCGGGCCAGACCTGCGTCTGCACCAATCGCATCTATGCTCAAGCCGGGGTTTACGATGCCTTCGTGGAGAAGCTGGCAGCAGCGGCAGGCTCGCTCAAGGTGGGCAGGGGTATCGACGATGGGACAGAGCAGGGTCCGTTGATCGACGCCAATGCGGTGACCAAGATCGAAGAACATATCGCCGATGCATTGGCCAAGGGAGGTCGCCTGGTTGCCGGTGGCCGTCGCCATGCGCTGGGAGGCACCTTCTTCGAACCCACGGTGATCGCCGACGCGACGCAGGACATGCTGGTCGCAGGCGAAGAGACCTTCGGTCCGCTGGCGCCGGTGATCCGTTTCGAGACCGAAGATCAGGCGATTACCATGGCCAACGATACTGAGTTCGGTCTCGCGGCTTATTTCTATTCGCGCGATCTCGGCCGTGTCTGGCGAGTGGCGGAGGCGATCGAGAGCGGCATGGTCTGTGTCAACTCGGGCATCCTGTCGACCGAAGTCGCGCCTTTCGGCGGCGTCAAGCAGAGCGGCCTCGGCCGCGAAGGATCGCGCTATGGCATCGACGACTATGTCGAGATGAAATACGTCAGCCTGACAATCTAGGTGCGGCAATGAGCGACAGCGAACAGCCCCAGCAGCCGATCGACCTGGCGTTCACCCGCAAGGGTGGCGCGGACGGCACGATCGCCGAGCCGACCTTTTCGGGCGCGCTCAGCTTCATGCGGCGTCGCTACAGCAAGGATGTTGCCCAGGCCGATGTCGCGGTGGTCGGGATACCCTTCGACCTGGCAACCACGGGTCGCCCCGGATCGCGCTATGGTCCGCGCGGAGTGAGGCTCGGGTCATCGATGATTGCGTGGGACGCGGTCTATGGCTGGTCGTTCGATCCCTTGGCGGTGCTCGACGTGGTCGATTTCGGCGATATCGCCGTCGACTACGGCTCGCCGATCGAAGTCGTCGGCAATATCGAGGCCCAGTTTGCCGCGATCCACGCGCAGGACACGGCCACGCTGATGCTAGGCGGCGACCATTTCTGCACCTACCCGGTGCTGCGTTCGCTCGCGAAACAACTGGGGCAGCCGCTGTCGCTGATCCATTTCGATGCGCACAGCGACACCTGGCCCGCGCGCGATGGGCAGGTCGATCACGGCACCATGTTCTGGCGCGCGGTACAAGAAGGGATCGTCGACCCGGTGCGATCGGTGCAGTTGGGCATTCGCACCAACAACGCCGATACGCTTGGCTTTACCGTGATGGACGCTGGTGAGGTCGATGCGCTCCCGGCGGGCGAAATTGCGGCAAGGGTTCGCGCAATCGTTGGGGACAACCCCACTTACCTGACCTTCGATATCGATGCGCTCGACCCGGCCTTCGCGCCTGGTACGGGTACCCCGGTGCCCGGCGGCCTTAGCAGCGCGAAGGCGCTGGCCATCCTGCGCGGGCTTGCCGGTGTCGACGTGCGGTCCGCCGATGTGGTCGAAGTTGCACCGGCTTACGACAGTGGCGATGTGACCTCATTGGTGGCGGCGACCATCGCACTGCATTGTCTTGCAATCATGGCCGATGCGAAAAGAGCCGGATTAGGCACGAAAGCCTGATCCAGCCCCTTCACATTGCCTCACGCTCCGCTATAGGGGCGTCCGCCTGCTGGGGTGTAGCCAAGCGGTAAGGCAGCGGTTTTTGGTACCGCCATGCGCAGGTTCGAATCCTGCCACCCCAGCCAGCCTTTCCGGACCAACCGTAGCTCAGGATCGAACCTGCTCGCACAGCGAACGGCAGGTTAGGACTCGCAGCGCGTAAGCGCGGAGAGGACCGAAGGGCAATCCTGCCACCTCAGCCAGGCCTTTCCTCAGACGTTCTTGCCGGCGAAGTCGGCTGCCGAGTGACGCTCGAGCAGTTGCTCGTTCTCTTCGCCCCAGGCCTTGTTGACGATGCGGCCACGGCGCACTCCCGGGCGCTGGGCGATCTGCTTCACCCAGCGTTCCACGTTGGTGTATTCGTGGATCGAGAGGAAGGTTCGCGCTTCGTTGTAGATCGTGCCGAACACGAAGGGTGCGAGCCAGGGGAAGGTGGCCATGTCGGCGATGGTGTAGTCGGCGCCGCCAAGGTATTCGCTCTCGCCCAGTCGCTTGTCGGCGACGTCGAACAGGCGCTTGGTTTCCATCGCATAGCGATTGATCGGGTATTCGTACTTCTCTGGCGCATAGGCGTAGAAGTGGCCGAAGCCGCCGCCGATGAAGGGGGCGCTGCCGACCTGCCAGAACAACCAGCTGAGCACTTCGCCGCGCGTATGGTCGGTGGGCAGGAAGGCACCAAATTTCTCGGCAAGGTGCAGCAGGATCGCGCCGCTTTCGAACAGGCGCACGGGCTGCGGTCCACTACGATCGAGCAGGGCGGGGATCTTGCTGTTCGGATTTATTCCGACGAAGCCCGAAGTGAACTGGGTGCCGTCGGAGATGTTGACCGTCCAGGCATCGTATTCAGCATCCTTATGGCCGGCCTCCAGCAGTTCCTCGAACATGATGGTAGTCTTCACGCCATTGGGGGTGGCGAGCGAGTAGAGCTGGAAGTCATGTTCGCCGACCGGAAGATCCTTGTCTTCGCGCGCACCGGCGGTCGGGCGGTTGATCGATGCGAAGCGACCGCCGTTCTCGGTGTCGTTGGTCCAGACTGCGGGCGGCGTGTAAGTGGGATCGGCCAAGATTGCTCTCCTTGTGCTGTTGCCGGAGTAGGTGGGCGACTGGGTCTTCGCAAGCAAGGGCAGGCGGGTTACGCGGCTGGCCAGTATTCGCTACTTCGTCTGGAAGGATAAGTTTAACACGCCGAAGCGGCTACACGGTAAAGCAAGACACCGGATATCTCGGTTATCCTGATATGACTTGCATAATTTTGTCTAAAAGAATAATTGATTCTCATGACGACAAAGGCCGGCGCCAAGATCCGCAACTGGCGAAAACACCACGAACCGCCGCTTTCTGCTGAGGATTTCGGACGCATCTACGGGCGCCCGCAGGTCTGGAAGGCGCAGGCCGTCTACAATTGGGAAGCGAAGGGCAAGGTGGCGCGCCCGGCAGTCCAGCGCCGAATGGCCGCGCTCGGAATCTGCGAGCCCGCCGACTGGCTCGAGCCAGCCGAGGATGACAAGCGCCTCGATATCGAGGGAAGCGGCCCGGAGGCGCGTGACGGGCACCCGTTCTTCGACTTGCACCGGCACGGCTTCGTTCGTGTTGCCACCGCAACGCCGCGAACACGGACAGCGGATGTCGTCTATAATGCCGACGGGATAATCGAGCAGGCGCGAATGGCCGCACGGCAGAACGTCGACCTGCTGCTCTATCCCGAATTGTCGCTGTCTTCCTACGCGTTGGACGACTTGCATTTGCAGACCGCGCTGCTCGATACGGTCGAACGCGAACTGGCGCGTGTCTGCGAAGAGACGCGGGCGTTGACACCGGTCCTCGTGATCGGCGCCCCCCTGCGCCGCAATGGCCGGATCTACAACTGCGCACTCGCGATCGCCCGGGGCGAGGTGCTGGGCATCGTGCCCAAAAGCTTCCTGCCCAATTACCGCGAATATTACGAGAAGCGCTGGTTTGCGCACGGCCGCGACTGCATCGGGCTGGAGATCGAGTTGGCGGGACGTTCGGTTCCCTTCGGCACCGACCTGATCTTTGCAGCGGCAAACCTGCCGGGCTTCGTCTTCGGGATCGAGATCTGCGAGGATTTCTGGGCGCCCAATCCGCCGGGGACCCTTGCGGCCCTGGCTGGTGCAACGATCCTGCTCAATCCCTCGGCATCGAACATCACCATCGGCAAGGCGGACGAACGCCACTTGCTGACCCGCGCCAGTTCGAGCCGCGCCGTCTGCGCCTATGCCTATTCGGCCAGCGGGCATGGCGAAAGTACCACCGACCTTGCCTGGGACGGACAGGGGATGATCTACGAGCTCGGCGACCTGCTGGTCGAAAGCACGCGCTTCGATCTCCATCCCGAGCTCTGCGTCACCGATGTCGACACCCAGCGCATCCTGGCCGAGCGGCTGCGCATGGGGACGTTCAATGACGCAACCGAAGCCGCTGGTCGTCCCGAGGACTGGTATCGCCGGATTGCCTTCACCCATGCCGCGACGCCTGGCGACAAGGGGCTGGTCCGCCCGGTCCGGCGCTTCCCCTTCGTGCCGAACCGGGCACACAAGCTGGACGAGGATTGCTACGAGGCCTTCAACATCCAGGTCGATGCGCTGATGCGGCGGATCCAGTCGACCGGTTCGAGGTCGCTGGTGATCGGGATCTCGGGCGGGCTCGACAGCACGCATGCCCTGATCGTCGCCGCCAAGGCCTGCGACCGTCTGGGTCGACCGCGCACCGATATTCGCGGCTACACCATGCCCGGCTTCGCGACTTCGGAAGGGACGAAGTCGAATGCCTGGAGGCTGATGAAGGCATTCGGGATTACCGCGGAAGAGATCGATATCCGGCCCACCGCCACCACCATGCTGGAGAATATCGGCCACCCCTTCGCCGATGGCGAGCCGGTCTACGACGTCACCTTCGAGAACGTGCAGGCGGGCCTGCGAACCGACTACCTGTTCCGCCTTGCAGGCCACCATCGCGGTTTCGTGATCGGTACCGGTGATCTCAGCGAGCTCGCGCTCGGCTGGTGCACCTACGGTGTGGGCGACCACATGAGCCACTATGGCGTGAACTCGGGCGTGCCCAAGACGCTGATCCAGTACCTCATCCGCTGGACCATCCAGACGCGGCAATTCGATGAAGGCGTCGACGGCGTTCTGGCTGATATCCTGGATACCGAAATCAGTCCCGAACTGGTCCCGGCAGGTGCCGACGGCCAGATCCAGAGCACGCAGTCGATCATCGGTCCTTACGAGCTCAATGACTTCTTCCTGCACCACATCATCCGCTGGGGGCAGAAGCCGAGCCACGTTGCATTCCTTGCCTGGCATGCCTGGCGCGATGCGAAGGAGGGCCAGTGGCCGATCGACTTCCCGGAGAACGCGAAGAACGCCTACGACCTCCCTACGATTGCCCATTGGCTGGAGAACTTCCTCAAGCGCTTCTTCGGCTTCAGCCAGTTCAAGCGCAGCGCCTTGCCCAACGGCCCGAAGGTCAGCGCAGGCGGGGCATTGAGCCCGCGTGGTGACTGGCGTGCGCCCAGTGACGCGGTCGCTGATGTCTGGCTCGCCGAACTTGCCGCCGAACTGCCGCCATTGGAGCGCTGATCGTGTCGTTTCGTAGCCTTGCGATCATGATGTTCTGCAACGTGGTCTGGGCGCTGAACGTTGTGGTCAGCAAGCTGGCAGTCGATGATCTCGGCGCGCCGCCACTGTTCTACGCCTTGCTCCGCTCGGTGCTGGTAGCGCTGGCCTTGTTGCCCATGTTGAGACCGATTCCCAAGGATCTGTGGAAGGTCCTGCTGATCGGTCTCGCGATCAGCGGCGGGTCCTTCGCCTTGCTGTTCATGGGGCTGCAGACCGCGAGTCCCTCGGCCACCGGCGTGGTGAGCCTCACCGGCGCGCCCATGACAGTGCTGTTCGCGATCATATTCCTTGGTGAGCGGGTCCGCTGGCGCCGCGGCCTCGGCATCGCGCTGGCCTTTGGCGGAGTGTTCTTTGCCATTGCGGGTGACAGCCACATGGATGCCAGCGCGGGCCTGCTGCTGGTCTTCCTGGCGGCTGTGGTCGGCGCGCTTGGTGCCGTTTTCGTGAAGCGGCTCGATCTGCCATCGATCAACCTGCAAGCCTGGGCCGCGGTCGCCTCGATCGTTGTGCTCGCGCCGCTGTCTGCGGTGCTGGAGAGCGGGCAAGTGAGCGCGTTCGATGACGCGCCGCTGGAACTCCTGGCGTGCGTGATCTTTGCAGGGATTGTGGTTTCCGTCGGTGCGCACACGGCCTATTTTCGGCTGCTCCAGCAGCACGATGCCAATCAGATCGTTCCCTTGACGCTGATGACCCCCATCCTGACCATCGCCTTTGGCGCATGGCTGACGGGCGACTCCATCGGCGGGAGACTGCTGATCGGGGGCGCGATCGCTCTGGTCGGCGTCGCGATCATCGTGCTGCGGCCCAGTGCGACCTTTACCCGTCGCTTCCTGGTGCGTTCGCGCTTCTGATCAACCGACCGTCAGCACCCAGCCGTGGGTATCGGCGGTGGTGCCGCGCTGGATAGCGACCAGCCGTTCGCGGACCTTGCTGGTGAGCTGGCCCGGGCCACCCGACCCGATGGTGAATTCGCCATCATGGCCGGCAACCTTGCCGATCGGCGTAACCACGGCGGCGGTGCCGCAGGCGAAGCTTTCGACGAGCTTGCCGCTCTCGGCATCGGCGCGCCACTGATCGATGCTGTAGGCTTCCTCGCTGACTTCGAGGCCTTCCTCGCGCAACAGCTGGATCAGGCTGTCACGGGTGATGCCCGGCAGGATCGTGCCGGTCAGCGGCGGGGTGATGACGCGCCCGTCATCGAAGGCGAAGAACACGTTCATGCCGCCGAGCTCTTCCACCCACTTGTGCTCCACCGCGTCGAGGAACAGCACCTGGTCATGGCCGCGGGAGAAGGCTTCGCGCGTCGGCACCAGGCTTGCCGCGTAATTGCCCCCGCACTTCGCCGCACCGGTTCCACCGGGCGCGGCGCGGGTATAGTCGGAAATCCAGAGGCTGACCGCCGGTGCACCCGACTTGAAATAATTCCCTGCGGGTCCGGCAATGACCATGAACTTGTAGCGCTTGGCCGGGCGAACGCCGAGGAAAGCCTCGGTCGCGATCATGAAGGGGCGCAGGTAGAGCGAGCTACCCTCTGCCGACGGGACCCAGGCTCCATCGACCGCGATGAGCTGGCGGATCGCCTCGATGAACAGATCTTCGGGCACATGCGGCATCGCCAGCCTGTCGGCCGATGCGTTCAGGCGGCGCGCATTCTGATCGGGCCGGAACAGCGCGATCGATCCGTCGCCATGGCGATAGGCCTTGAGCCCTTCGAAGATCTCTTGCGCATAATGGAGCACCGCGGCTGCGGGATCGAGCTGGATCGGTGCGCGTGGTTCGACCCTGGCATCGTGCCAGCCGGCCTCGTCGGTCCATTCGATCGTGACCATATGGTCGGTAAAGTTCGTTCCGAATCCGGGATTGGCGAGGATCGCCTCGCGCTCGGCATCGGACAGGGGCGACGGGTGCGGGATGTGCTCGAACTGCATGGCCCGGCGGGTACTGCGCAGCGCGGCCAAGCGCAAGGCAGGCAATCTATGTTCACCAAAATGGGAAGGGCAGCTCGACCTTGGTCGAGCTGCCCCCAAGCAAGACCGCAGCAAATGAGAAGGGCAGCATCGACCTTGGTCGAGCTGCCCTTCGCATGGTCAGCGGCGGGAAGTGCCGCTCACGAAGCCTTTATCGGTTGCGATCCTTACCGATAATGCTCCGCGCGGGAACTTGCCGACCTCTCTGCTGAACCATGAGACATCGGATCACCTCCTTTCGCGCTTGTGAGCCAGAAATCCGTTTCACCGGATCCCAAGACCGCGTTTCGCCGCTGATCTTGAGTGTCAATTTGTTGCGCGAAAGAGCCTAATTCAAGGCTTGAAAAAAAGTTTTCCCACGTCAGAATTGTTAGATGTGGCCCGGCAGATTTGCGCGGGCCTTTTTCGTTTCACCTACAATCTTCGATAACCCGCGTAACCTCCGCCCAGTTAGGCAGATACAGGGCGGGCGTACCTGCCATTTCGACCGCGAATCGTCCGCTCGTGAGGGCCATGGCATCGAGCAGCGGATCGCGTGCCGCGAGCGCCGCGGTCGCTGAATCCCGATTATTCGTAGACCCTGCTGCCAGCGTCCGACTCGCCTTTTCGGTGCGAATCGTCATGGCTGTGCCTGCCGAAGTGCCCTGAGAGTGGCGGGTCAGGGTGACGCGGCGGTCGTTTGCCGTGCAGGCGATAGTGAAGAGGGGATCGCCGCCTGCCTCGGCAAAGCGCGCGATGGTGCCCCCGTCGATGATGGCATAGCTCCAGGCCCCTCGCGATTGCGGGGCATCGATCCAGTTGGTTTCCGCCGGCATTGGCGCAGGTGGCGGGGCAGGCGCCGGTATCTGCGCGACGGGTGTGGGCGTGGGGGCCGGTGCCGGTGCGGTCTGAGGGGCCGGCACGCAAGCGGCGATGGCGAATGTCAGCGCAATCGCGCCGGCAAGATGGGCGAAGATCGGTTTCATAGTGCTTCAATGCCCGCTAGGCGCAATCTTTCCAATGGCTAAGAAGATGCGCCTCGATCAGATGCTGGTGGACCGCGGGCTGGTGGAGAGCCGCACGCGGGCGCAGGCGCTGATCATGGCAGGCCTGGTCTTCTCAGGTGAGACTAAGCTGGCCAAGCCGGGGCAGCAGCTCGCCGAAGACACCCCGCTGGAAGTGCGCGGGCGCGACCACCCCTGGGTCAGCCGGGGCGGGATCAAGCTTGCCCATGCGATCGAGCAGTTCGGGCTCGATCCGACGGGCGTCACCGCCATGGATATCGGCAGTTCGACCGGCGGGTTCACCGATGTCTTGCTGCAAGGCGGTGCGGTGCATGTCTTCGCGGTTGATTCGGGGACCAACCAGCTAGCCTGGAAGCTGCGGCAGGACCCGCGCGTCACCGTGCTCGAACAGACCAGTGCGCGCATCCTCACGCCGCAACTGATCGACCGCCCGTGCAATTGGGTGGTCTGCGACGCCAGCTTCATCGGCCTTGCCAAGGTGCTCGAGCGCCCGCTCGAACTCGCCGCCCCCGAATGTCGCCTTGTCGCGCTGATCAAGCCGCAATTCGAGGTTGGGCGTGAGGAAGTGGGCAAGAAAGGCGTCGTCAGTGACCCAGCGCTTCACGCGCGCGTCTGCGATGAGGTACGCAGTTGGGTCGAAAGCCTCGGCTTCGAAGTGCAGGGGATTGTCGAAAGCCCCATTACCGGGCCTGAAGGCAATATCGAGTTCCTGATCAGCGCGCTGCGGGGCGCCTAGCCGAAGCGATAAGGCACTACGCCGCGCTGGTCGGGGTCGACCGCGATGGGGCGGTCGCTGGGCGGGAAGGCGCGCTGGTCGCAATCTGCGCGAGGACAGATACGGCAGGAGAGGCCGATCGGCGTCACGTTGCGGCCTGAAGCGATGTCGAGACCGTCGGCATAGATGAACTCCGCAGCGTGGCGCACCTCGCAGCCGAGCGCCACGGCATAGCGGCGAGGGGGGCGTTCGAAGGTCCCAGATGGCTTGACCAGCCCCTTGGCCATCGAGACGTAGCGCAACCCATCGGGCGTTTCGGCAAGCTGGACGAGGATTCGGTCGGGAACCGCCACCGCCTCGTGCACGATCCAAAGCGGGCAGGCACCACCGAAGCGGGCGAACTGCAATCGGGTTGCCGAATGGCGCTTGGTGATGTTGCCCGCCATGTCGACCCGGCAGAAGAAGAACGGCACGCCGCGTGCCCCGTCGCGCTGCAGGGTCGAGAGGCGGTGGCAGGTCTGTTCGAAACTCGTGCCGAATACCTGCGCGATCCGGTCGATATCGTGGCGCAGTTCGCGCGCGGTGCGGCGGAAATCCTCATAGGGCATCAGCAGCGCCCCGGCGGCGTAGTTGCTCAGACCTACGAACAGCAGCTGGCGCGAAGCGGCATTGGGGAGCTTGGCTTCCTCGACGACCCCCAGGATCTCGTCGCGCAGGGCGAGCGACACGAGCTGATGCGCCAGTTGGAACCGGCGGCTCTCGGCAGGCTGGCCCGGGTCGATCACGAGGTGCGCCATCTCCGCGTCGTAGCTGCGCAGGCCCGACTGGCCCGAATAGATCAGCGAGATCGACAGCGCGCTGCGCAAGTGGTGTTCGATTGCCTCGACGCTGGGGGAGGGTGCTCGCCCACGCAGGTGCTGGGCGAGCTGCTCTGCCGCGCGATCAAGCGTGTCGACGTAATTGTTCGCCACATGGAACCAGTCGCGCACCTCCTCCCAGGGCAGGCGCGCCCCGCCTGCATTGTCGGCAGAAAGTGCTTCATCGACCATTTCCAGCCGCTGTCCGGTGCGACGGTAAGCCTCGTGCAATGCGACGAAGCGCTCGGCCAGGGCCGGTTGCTGCTCGACAATGCGGGCGAGCTGGTCTGGGGCCATTGGTTCGGCGAACAGCGGGTCCGCCGCCGCTTCGCGCAAGGCGACGGTCAGGCGCTCGGCCCGGTCGGTGCCCAGGTCTTCCCAGTCGAGCGGAAATAGCTCCGCCAGCCGCTCTATGAGTGCGGTCGTCAGCGGTCGCTGGTCGTTCTCGAGCTGCGAAAGATAGGACGCGCTGACCCCCAGTGTTGCAGCGAAGTCGGCCTGGCGCACGCCGCGGGTTTCACGCAGGCGGCGCAGGCGTTCTCCGGCAAACAGGCGGCGACGGGTCGACATGTCACGTCAGGTTAGTTTGCAAATACCGACTTTGCAACTTTGCAACTTTGCATTGGACTTGGCGTCTGCTGGTGGCCAAGGGCAGGCTTTCCGCAATTGCCGATGGAGCAACAATGAGCGCCAATATCGCCGAAATGGAAAAACGCCGCGAGGCCGCGCGGATGGGCGGGGGCGAGAAGCGCATCGCAGCTCAGCATGCCAAGGGCAAGCTCACCGCGCGCGAGCGGCTGGACGTCCTGCTCGACGAAGGAAGCTTTGAGGAGCTCGACACCTATGTCGAGCATGACTGCACCGATTTCGGCATGGAGGATCAGAAGGTCCCCGGCGATGGCGTGGTCACCGGGTCGGGTACGATCAACGGCCGGCTCGTGTTCGTGTTCTCGCAGGACTTCACCGTCTTCGGCGGCTCGCTTTCCAAGCGCCATGCGGAAAAGATCTGCAAGGTCATGGACATGGCGATGAAGGTCGGCGCGCCGGTCATCGGCCTCAACGACAGCGGTGGTGCGCGCATCCAGGAAGGCGTCGCGTCACTGGGTGGCTATGCCGAGGTATTCCAGCGCAACGTGCTCGCCAGCGGCGTCGTGCCGCAGATCAGCCTGATCATGGGCCCCTGCGCGGGCGGCGCGGTCTATTCGCCGGCGATGACCGACTTCATCTTCATGGTGAAGGATTCGAGCTACATGTTCGTCACCGGTCCTGACGTTGTGAAGACCGTCACCAACGAAGTCGTGACGCAGGAGGAACTGGGCGGGGCGGTCACGCACACCACCAAGACCTCGGTCGCAGACGTCGCCTTCGAGAACGACATCGAGACGCTGCTCGCGACCCGCGACTTTTTCGATTACCTGCCGCTGTCGAACCGCGAGGACGTGCCCGAGCGTCCGACAGCCGATGCCTGGGACCGCGAGGAGCCGAGCCTCGACACGCTGATCCCCGACAACGCCAACCAGCCCTATGACATGCACGAAGTCATCCGCAAGGTGCTGGATGAAGGCGATTTCTTCGAAGTCCAGCCGGCCCATGCGGGCAATATCCTCTGCGGTTTCGGCCGGGTCGAAGGGCGCACGGTGGGCGTGGTCGCCAACCAGCCGATGGTGTTGGCGGGCGTGCTGGACATCAACAGCTCCAAGAAGGCCGCGCGCTTCGTGCGCTTCTGCGATGCCTTCGAGATCCCGATCCTGACTTTCGTCGACGTGCCCGGCTTCCTGCCGGGCACGGCGCAGGAGCACAACGGCATCATCAAGCACGGCGCCAAGCTGCTGTTCGCCTATGCCGAGGCGACCGTGCCCAAGATCACCGTGATTACCCGCAAGGCCTATGGCGGCGCCTACGACGTGATGGCCTCAAAGCACCTGCGCGGCGATTTGAACTACGCCTGGCCGACCGCCGAAATCGCGGTGATGGGCGCCAAGGGCGCGGTGGAGATCATCTTCCGCCAGGACCGCGACGATCCCGACAAGATCGCCGAGAAGACGAAGGAATAAGAAGACCGATTCGCCAACCCCTTCGTCGCGGCGCAGCGCGGCTATATCGACGAGGTGATCTACCCGCATTCCACACGGAGACGCATCGCGCTGGGGCTGCGCAAGCTGCGCGGCAAGCAGCTTGAGAACCCGTGGAAGAAGCACGACAATATCCCGCTATGATGGACAGCAACGAACTCATCTCCATTGCTGAAAGGCTGGAAGCGGGCGCTTTCGAGAATAACCGCTCCTTTCAGTTCAGGCACAGCGTCCACCGTGATGGCACAATCGAGATCACGGGAGATCAAGGAGCTTTGCGGGAGTTTGCGGGGCAAATTCTTCGGCTAGTAGCCAAGCCCTACGTCGAAGGTGCGCACGTTCACTTCGATTGTGCTGCTTTTTCCGATGAAGGGTCACAGCCGATGATCGTGTCGCGAGTAGAAGGGAATGAACGTCAATGAAACTCGGTCGTCTCAACCATGTCGGCGTCGCGACGCCTTCGATCGAGGAATCGATCCGCTATTACCGTGATGTCATGGGCGCGACCTCATTCCACAAGCCCTTCGACCTGGAGGCGCAGGGAGTGAAGGTCTGCTTCGTCGATACGCCCGGCGAGAACGACACGCATGGCACGCAGATCGAACTGATCGAACCGCTCGGCCCGGACAGCCCGATTGCCAAGTTCCTCGAGAACAACCCGTCGGGCGGGCAGCATCACCTGTGCTACGAGGTCGAGGATATCGAGGAAGCCCGCAGCTGGTTCGAAGGGATGGGCAAGCGCATTCTTGGCCCCACCCGCATCGGTGCACACGGCACGCCGATCTTCTTCCTTCACCCGAAGGATATGATGGGCCAGCTTACCGAAATCATGGAGACGCCCAAGGGCGACTCGCACTGGTCGAATTAAGGCAAACCCCTCCCGCTGCGGAGGGATGGAGGGAGAAACACGTGTCCTACGAAACCATCATCGTCGAGCGCGAAGGACCGCTGCTCACCATTACGCTCAACCGGCCCGAACGGCTCAACGCGATGCCGCCGCAGATGGCGGACGAGATCGGCGCGGCTTTCTATGATCTGGGCGATGCGCGCGCGGTGCTGATCACCGGTTCGGGCAAGGGTTTCTGTTCGGGCGCCGATCTTGCTGCCCGGGGTGAGGGCAGCGCGCTGCAGAACAAGGGCGGTAGCCACCGTGCGCTGCAGAACCACTACAACCCCGCCGTCAATTTGGTGCTGCGCGCGCCGGTTCCCGTGGTCTGCGCGGTCAACGGCCCCGCGGCCGGCGTGGGCTGTTCGCTTGCCCTGGCGGGCGACTTCGTGCTCGCGGGCAAGAGCGCCTATTTCCTCCAGGCATTCGTCAATATCGGCCTGGTGCCCGATGGCGGTTCGACCTGGCTGCTGAGCCGCGCCATCGGCCGCGCCCGCGCCACCCGCATGATGATGCTGGGTGAGAAGATCGGCGCCGAGCAGGCGGAGGAATGGGGCCTGATCTACAAGGCCTGCGACGACGATGCGCTGCTGGCCGAAGCGAAGGAACTGGCAATGCGGCTCGCGAACGGCCCGACGCTCGCTTACGCCACGATGAAGCGCAATATCGCCACCGCGATGGACGGCAACATCACCGAGGTGTTCCTTGCCGAGGCGGAAGGCCAGCGGATCGCCGGCGCCAGCCAGGACGCGATGGAGGGCGGCATGGCCTTCCTCCAGAAGCGCAAGGCCGAGTTCAAGGGCTGCTGATGCTGTTCTACGACTCACCGAACCCCGCGCCCAACCCGCGCCGGGTGCGCATCTTCGCTGCCGAGAAGGGGATCGAGCTGCCGTCAAAGGAGCTCTCGATCCCCGCGCGCGAACACAAGTCGCCCGAATATCTTGCGCTCAATCCGCGCGGGCAAACCCCCGCGCTCGAACTCGATGACGGCACCGTGATCGCCGAAAGCGTCGCGATTTGCCGGTACCTTGAGGCGATTCACCCGGAGCCCGCGCTGTTCGGCACCACGGCCAAGGAAATCGGGCTGATCGAGATGTGGTGCCGCCGGGTCGAGATGATCGCGATGATCCCGATCGGGCAGGTGTGGATCCACACCCATGCTTTCACCGCGGCCCTGCCTGGCCGAAATGCCGAGTGGGGCGAGGCCAATGTGCCGCGCGTCGCCGATGCCTTCGCGTTCTTCGATCGCAGTCTCGAGAACCGCGAATTCCTCGCGGGCGAGAGCTATTCCATGGCCGATATCCTGCTGCTCACCACGGTCGATTTCGCGACCTTCGTGGGCTGTGGTCCATCCCCCGAGAACGGCGCGCTCAACCGCTGGCACGAACAGGTGAGCGCCCGCCCGAGCGCCGCCGCCTGAGGACGACATGACCGACAAACCGACCCCCGCAGACTGGAAAGCGCTCGCCGAGAAGGAGGTTCGCGGCAAGGACCTCGACTGGCACACGCCCGAAGGATTCACGATCAAGCCGCTCTATACGGGCGAGGACGTGGCTGAGGATCCGGGGTTGCCGGGTTTCGCGCCGTTCACGCGCGGGGTGCGCGCCAGCATGTATGCGGGTCGTCCCTGGACGATCCGGCAATATGCCGGCTTCTCGACCGCCGAGGAATCGAACGCCTTCTATCGGCGCAATCTCGCCATGGGGCAGAAGGGCCTATCGGTCGCCTTCGACCTCGCGACGCACCGTGGATACGACAGCGATCACCCGCGCGTGGTGGGCGATGTCGGCAAGGCGGGTGTGGCGATCGACACGGTCGCCGACATGCAGATCCTGTTCGACCAGATCCCGCTCGACCAGATGTCGGTCAGCATGACCATGAACGGCGCGGTGATCCCGGTGCTGGCCTTCTTCATCGTCGCGGCGGAGCGGCAGGGCGTGTCGCAGGACAAGCTAGACGGGACCATCCAGAACGACATCCTCAAGGAGTTCATGGTCCGCAACACCTATATCTATCCGCCCGAACCAAGCATGCGGATCGTTTCGGACATCATCGCATATACATCGGCCAACATGCCGAAATTCAACAGTATTTCGATTTCTGGTTATCACATGCACGAAGCCGGGGCGACGGCGGTGCAGGAATTGGCCTTCACCATCGCCGACGGCAAGGAATACGCCCAGCGCGCCATGGCCGCGGGGCTGGATATCGATGCCTTCGCCGGTCGCCTGTCGTTCTTCTTCGGCATCGGGATGAACTTCTTCATGGAGGTCGCCAAGCTGCGCGCTGCGCGTACGCTGTGGTGGCGGGTGATGGACGGGCTGGGCGCCAAGAGCGAGCGCAGCAAGATGCTGCGTACCCATTGCCAGACCTCGGGCGTGTCGCTGCAGGAGCAGGACCCCTACAACAACGTCATCCGCACCACGATCGAGGCGCTGGCCAGCGTGCTGGGCGGGACCCAGTCGCTTCACACCAATGCGTTGGACGAAGCGATCGCGCTGCCGACCGATTTTTCCGCCCGCATCGCGCGCAACACGCAGCTGGTGATCCAGGAGGAAAGCGGCATCTGCAACGTGGTCGACCCGCTCGGCGGCAGCTACTACGTCGAGGCGCTGACGAAGCAGCTGGTGGACGATGCCTGGGCGCTGATCGAGGAGGTCGATGCTGCTGGCGGGATGACCGCCTATGTCGGCACCGGCAAGCCCAAGGCCGCGATCGAAACCGCAGCCGCGCAGAAGCAGACCGGCATCGACCGGGGCGAGACGGTGATCGTCGGCGTCAACAAGTACCGCAAGGCGGAAGAAGACCCGATCGACACGCTCGATATCGACAACCACGCGGTGCGCGAGTCGCAGATCGCACGGCTGAAAGCCGTGCGTGCGGGGCGTGACGAAGCCGCGTGCCAGGCCGCATTGAAGGCGCTGACCGAAGCGGCCGCTGCCGATCCGCGCGCTGCCCGCGCGGCGCTTGCCGACGGGCGCGACGACAAGGGCGTTCCGCTGCCTCCGTCGGTGATCGAGGAGATGCGGGCGAAGGGCGACATCAACCTGCTTGCCCGCGCCGTCGAATGTGCCCGCCACGACGCGACGCTCGGTGAGATTTCCGCCGCGATGGAGGCCGCCTTCGGTCGCTACGATACAATGCCGCGGCCGGTGAAGGGCATCTATGCCTCCGCCTATGCCGGTGACAGCCGCTATGCGCAGGTAGTCGAGGGGGTCGAGGCGGTCGCGCGGCGGCTCGGGCGCAAGCCCAAGATCATGGTCGCCAAGATGGGCCAGGACGGCCACGATCGCGGCGCCAATGTGATCGCCAGCGCCTTTGCCGACATGGGCTTCGACGTGCTCAGCGGCCCGCTGTTCCAGACCCCGCAGGAAACCTGCGCCATGGCGCTGGAAAACGGTGTCGATGCGGTCGGCTGTTCGAGCCTGGCGGCAGGGCACAAGACGCTGATCCCCGAACTGATCGAGCTGCTGCGCGAGGCAGGCCGGGCGGACATCAAGGTCGTCGCGGGTGGGGTGATCCCGCCGCAAGACTACGAATTCCTCAAGCGCGCCGGGGTGCAGGGCATCTATGGCCCGGGTTCGAACGTGGTCGAATGCGCCGCCGACATGCTGCGCCTGCTGGGACACAATATGCCGCCTGCGGGCGAGGAAATTAATGAGGCTGCTGAGTGACTGAAGTACGTACCGACTGGACCCGTGAAGAGATCGCGGGCCTGTTCGACCTTCCCTTTACCGAACTGCTGTTTCGCGCGGCCACCGTGCATCGTGAGTTCCATCCGCCCGAGCAGGTCCAGCTGTGTACGCTGCTCAGCATCAAGACCGGCGGCTGCCCGGAGGATTGCGGCTATTGCTCGCAGTCGGTTAAGGCCGATAGCGGGGTCGAGGCTACCAAACTGATGGAGGTCCAGTCGATCCTCCAGAAGGCAGCGCAGGCCAAGGATGCGGGCAGCCAGCGCTTCTGCATGGGCGCCGCCTGGCGCAACCCCAAGGACCGCGACATGCCCGCGATCGTCGAGATCGTGAAGGGCGTGCGCGCGATGGGGCTGGAAACCTGCATGACGCTGGGCATGCTCACGCCGAAGCAGGCCGACATGCTCGCCGAGGCGGGGCTCGACTATTACAACCACAATATCGACAGCAGCCCGGAATATTACGAGCGCGTCATTTCCACCCGCAAGATGGAGGACCGGCTCGACACGCTGGCCAATGTCCGTGCGGCGGGGATCAATGTCTGTTCGGGCGGGATCGTCGGCATGGGCGAGACGCGCGAGGATCGCGTCGGCTTCGTTCACACGCTCGCCACCCTGCCGCAGCACCCCGAAAGTGTGCCGGTCAACGCGCTGGTCCCGGTCAAGGGCACGGTGCTGGGCGACATGCTCGCCGACACCCCGCTCGCCAAGATCGACGACATCGAGTTCGTCCGCACCGTCGCGGTGGCGCGGATTTGTATGCCGATGAGCATGGTGCGCCTGTCCGCCGGGCGCGAAAGCATGAGTGAGGCAACGCAGGCGCTGTGCTTCCTCGCCGGGGCGAACTCGATCTTCACCGGCGACAAACTGCTCACCGCGCCTAACGCGGGTGACGACAGCGACTCCGCGCTGTTCGCCAAGCTGGGGCTGACCGCGCTCCAGCAGGAAGAACCGATGCGGGCCTGCAAGGTGGCGGAGGCAGCGGAGTGAAGCGCTCGTCGACCGCTTGGGCCATCGTTTTTTCAGCAGGTTCTGGGATCTACTGGTTCATCGTTGCAACGATCTTGGACGTCGTGGCCCCAATGATGCTCGATGATGGGCCTTGGCTCAGTCGTGTCGCGTTCGAGTTTGCTGCTGCGCTGATCCTCTATGTCGCTGTTTGCGTGTTTTTCTTACGCTGGCTCACCGGCAACGAACGGAGCTGAAATGTTCAAGAAAATCCTCATCGCCAACCGTGGCGAGATTGCTTGCCGGGTCATCAAGACCGCGCGTCGGATGGGTATCGCGACTGTTGCGGTTTACTCCGACGTCGATGCGCGCGCGCCGTTTGTGCGGATGGCGGATGAGGCGGTGCATATCGGCCCGGCGCCTGCAGCCGAAAGCTACCTGATCGCGGACAAGATCATCGCCGCCTGCAAGCAGACCGGGGCCGAGGCCGTGCATCCGGGCTATGGCTTCCTTTCCGAACGCACCAGCTTTGCCGAGGCGCTGGCGAAGGAGAACATCGCCTTCATCGGCCCGCCGGTGAACGCCATCGCCGCGATGGGCGACAAGATCGAGTCCAAGAAGCTGGCCAGGGAAGCCGGGGTCAATGTCGTCCCCGGTTTCGTCGGCGAGATCGAGGATACCGAGCACGCGGTGCGCATCTCGAACGAGATCGGCTATCCGGTGATGATGAAGGCCAGCGCCGGCGGCGGCGGCAAGGGCATGCGTCTCGCCTACACTGAAACCGATGTGCGCGAAGGCTTCGAGAGCGTGAAGCGCGAAGGGCTGAACAGCTTCGGCGACGACCGCGTCTTCATCGAGAAGTTCATCCTCAATCCGCGCCACATCGAGATCCAGATCCTCGGCGATCAGCACGGCAACATTCTCTACCTCAACGAGCGCGAATGCAGCATCCAGCGCCGCCACCAGAAGGTGGTGGAGGAAGCGCCGTCGCCCTTCGTCACGCCCAAGATGCGCAAGGCGATGGGCGAGCAGTGCGTCGCGCTGGCGCGCGCGGTGGGTTATTACAGTGCAGGCACGGTCGAATTGATCGTCAGCGGCGCGGACCCGAGCGGGGAGAGCTTTTACTTCCTCGAAATGAACACCCGCCTGCAGGTCGAACACCCGGTGACCGAAGCGATCACCGGTATCGATCTGGTCGAACAGATGATCCGCGTCGCGGCGGGCGAGAAGCTCTCGATCACGCAGGACGAGGTCAAGATCGACGGCTGGGCGATCGAGAACCGCGTCTACGCCGAAGACCCCTATCGCGGCTTCCTGCCCTCCACCGGCCGGCTGGTGCGTTACCAGCCCCCGGTCGAGCCCTGGGCCGATGACGGGACGGAGAACGGCCGCCGCGGCGTTGCTGGCATCCGCGTCGACGATGGCGTGTTCGAGGGCGGCGAAGTGTCGATGTTCTACGACCCGATGATCGCCAAGCTGGTCACCTGGGGCGCAACCCGCGATGAAGCGGCGGACCTGCAGGTGCAGGCGCTCGACGCTTTCCGCATCGAAGGGCTGGGCCACAATGTCGACTTCCTCAGCGCGATCATGCAGCACCCGCGCTTCCGCTCGGGCGAACTGACTACCGGCTTTATCGCGGAGGAGTATCCCGAAGGCTTCCATGGCGCTGCAGCTTCCGGCGAACTGTTGCGCGGCCTTGCCGCAATCGGCGGCGTGATCGCCACCGCCGACGCAGATCGTGCGCGGCGGATCGACCAGCAGCTCGATGGCACCATGCTGCCGCCCGGCGACTGGGTCGTGCGCATTGGCGACACGGACTATGCCGTCAGCCTGGAGGAAGAGGCCATCACCGTCGATGGCGAACCCGTGGCGCTGTCGATGGAATACACCCCTGGCGACGCTATGGTCGATGTCGAGCTGGGTGGGGACGAGGAGGTCGCGGGCGAGGCACTGACGCTGCAACTGGCGCGCACCCGCGCCGGCTATGCCATCACCACCCGTGGCGCGACCCACCAGTTGCGCGTCCTTCCGGCCCGCATCGCGCACCTCGCCGAACACATGATCGAGAAGATCCCGCCGGACCTTTCGAAGCTGCTCATCTGCCCGATGCCGGGCCTGCTGGTGAAGCTGCACGTGGGCGAAGGTGAAGAGGTCCAGCCGGGCCAACCGCTCGCCACGGTCGAAGCGATGAAGATGGAGAATATCCTGCGCGCCGAGAAGCAGGCGACGGTGGCGAAGATCAACGCCGCCGAGGGCGATAGCCTGGCGGTCGACGCGGTGATCCTGGAGCTCGAATAATGCACCTCCTCCACGACCCTTCGGCACCCGCCGCGGACGCAATCGGGTTCGAGGATTTCCTCAAGGTCGATATCCGCATCGGCACGATCCTGTTCGCGGAGGAGTTTCCCGAGGCGCGCAAGCCGTCCTATCGCCTGCAGATCGACTTCGGGCCGACTATCGGGGTCAAGAAGAGCTGCGCGCAGATCGTGGCGAATTATCCAATCGACGAGCTGCCCGGCCGCCAGGTGGCCGCTGTGGTCAACTTCCCACCGCGCCAGATCGGCCCGGCCATGTCCGAAGTGCTGACGCTGGGGTTCGCCGACCAGGCCGGCGAAGTCGTGCTGTTCGCGCCGGACGTGAAGGTGCCCGAAGGATCGCGCCTGTTCTAATCGTCGATCAGGGCGACAGCCCGAATCCAGCCGGCACTGGCGCGCTCGATCTTCACCGGGAAGCAGCTGAAGGTGAAGCCGTGGTCGGGCAGGGCGGCGAGGTTGGTGAGCTTCTCGATCTGGTAATAGGGACGGATGCGTCCAGCCTTATGGCCTTCCCAGATGATCGCCGGATCGCGGTTCTCGGCCCAGCGGCGGGCGGTGTGGCTGAAGGGCGCGTCCCAGCTCCACGCGTCAGTACCGACCACTTCGACCCCGCGCTCGGTCAGCCATAGGGTCGCTTCGGCGCCAAGGCCCACGCCCTGGTCGGTGAAATTCTCGGTGCCATACACCGCACCCGACTGCACCAACACGATATCGAGCGGCTGCAGCGCGTACCCGATCCTGTCAAAGGCTTCCTCGACTTCCGTGCCGGTCACCACATGGCCATGGGGCAGGTGCGAGAAATCGAGCTTCACACCCGGGCGGAAGAAGCGATCGAGCGGTGCCTCGTCGATGCTCGGCGCAGGGCTTGCCCCGCTGTCGGTGGTCGAATGGAAATGCCACGGCGCGTCCATGTGCGTACCGTTGTGCGTCGACAGTTCGAGCATCTCCACGGCCCAGCCTTCGCCGTCGGGCAGGTCGCCTTTTTCCAGCCCCGGAAAGAACATGGCGATCTGCTGCCAGGTGTTCTCGTGGGTCATGTAGGTGATCTTCGGGCGCATCACCTCGGGATCGGAGATCACGCGGTTGGTGATGGGGATCGAGAGATCGACGAAGCGGGTCATGCGAGTGCGGCGTCCTCCGGTGCGGCATCATGCATCAGGCGCGGGGCGAGGAGAAGCTTGAACACCACGAAGACGAAGCCGGAAGCGGCGGCAAATCCCATGTGGATCAGCCAGAACTGCGTGACCGGCATGGTCTCGAACCAGCCGCCGACCCAGCCGACCATCGAGTTCGCGCCAAAGAAGGAGAGGTAATAGAGGCCGATCACAGTGGCGTTGATTTGCTTGGGCGCGAGGCGGGCGAAGAGTGCAAGGCTGACGGGGAGCATGTGCGCGAAGCCGATAGAGTTCACCACATGGAACATGACCGGCCAGAATAGCCCGATCTTCTCGCCCGCGGGGGTGGTTGAGGCGGCGAGGTAGAGGCAGGCCATGCCGCCGATCGAAAACAGCGAACCGATGATGATCTTGGTCAGCTCATCGGGCTCCGGCCATTTGGTCTTCCACCAGCGATAGAAGGCAGCAACGATGGCGAGGAAGCTCACCGACACCACCGCGTCGAGCGTGATCAGCCATGTGGTCGGGAGCTTGTCATCACCCCAGTAGAGCGCAAAGTCGCGGTCGCCCCACACGAGGTAGGCGTTGAATATTTGGTTGTTGGGTACGATCCCGACCGCAAGAACCGGGATCAACAGGATGAGTGCCGCAGTCGCCACCCAGTCGTTGCGCGACATCGGTTCGGACGGGCTGGCCGCCTTGGCTGGAACGTCGAAGTGTTCCGCCGGCAGGTACTTTTGGCCTGCCAGATAGATGCCCAGCGCCACGAGCATGCCGACGCCCGCGGCACCGAAGCCGTAGTGCCAGCCCAACGTTTCGCCCAATGTTCCCACGATCAGCGGGCTGGCGATCACCCCCGCGTTGATACCCAGATAGAAAATCTGGAAAGCGTCGGCGCGGCGCAGGTCCTCGGGTTTGTAGAGGCTGCCGACCTGGCTCGCGATATTGCCCTTGAACATGCCCGATCCGAGGATGAGGCACAGCAAGGCGAGCAGGAAGGTCACATTGAATGCCATCAGGAAGTGTCCGATGGCCATCGTGATCGCCCCGACCAGCACCGTCCGTCGTTTCCCGAGGACACGGTCCGCCAACCAGCCGCCGAGGATAGGGGTGAGATAAACGCTGGCGGCATAGGTTCCGAAGATCGCGCTGGCGAAGGGTTGCCCGTCTATTCCGCCGAAGATCGAGCGCAGTTGTTCGATTCCAGCGACCTGTTCGACATTGCCGGGTAGGAGCAGCGACTTGGTCATGTAGAGGACCAGCAGTGCCTGCATGCCGTAGAAGGAAAACCGCTCCCACGCCTCGGTAAATGCGAGATAGCCGAGCCCCTTGGGATGCCCGAGGAAAGACCTGTCGGACTCGCTCACGTTCTCCAGGTCAGGCGTCGCTTCGGCAAGTGTCATCGGCATCCCCGTCGTTTCGTTTGGGCATGGGGATAACGGCAGACAACCGGCCTGTCTCGCAATCTTCGGTCAGCGACGTTGATAAATGCTGCGCAGCAAAGCTGCGGAATCAGGCGATGGAAAGCTGTCCGTCGAGAAATTCGGCGACGTCATCCAGCGCAACATCCTTGGCGACAAATGCCTCGCCGATGTTGCGCAGCAGGATGAAGGGCAGGGTGCCCGCATCCATCTTCTTGTCGTGCAGCATATGCGCGACCAGGGCCTTGCCATCGCAAGTCAGGCCAAGGGCCGAAACTTCTGCCGGCAGGCCTGCCGCGACGACTGCGCGAGCGACGCGTTCCGCAGCACCATCGGCGGTCAGGTCGCGGCGCGCGGAATAGCGTGCCGCCAGGACCATGCCGAGCGCAACGCCTTCGCCGTGGAGCAATCGGTCGGAGAAGCCGGTCTCCGCTTCCAGCGCGTGGCCAAAGGTATGGCCAAGGTTGAGCAGCGCGCGCGTACCCGTGGTTTCGCGTTCGTCCTCAGCCACGATGCGGGCCTTGGCGGCGACGCTATCGGCGACTGCGCGTTCGAGAGGCTTGCTCTCAAGCCCGACCACCGCTGCGCCCTGGCCCTCGAGCCATTCGAAGAAGTCCACGTCACCCAGCACGCCGTATTTCAACACCTCGGCATAGCCGGCACGCAGCTCGCGCGCGGGCAGGGTAGCGAGCGTGTCGAGATCGGCGAGTACCAGCGAAGGCTGGTGAAAGGCCCCCACAAGGTTCTTTCCTGCCGCGGTATTGATCGCGGTCTTGCCGCCGACCGAGCTGTCGACCTGCGCCAGCAGGGTGGTGGGCAGTTGCACGAAACCGCAGCCGCGCTTGAGGATCGCGCAGGCGAATCCGGTGAGGTCGCCAACCACGCCCCCGCCCAAAGCCAGCACATGGTCGCCGCGCTCGACGCCTTCTTCCAGCAGCCAGTCGACCAGTCGTGCAAGGCTATCCCAACTCTTCGAGCCTTCGCCGGGCTCGACCAGGTAGGGCGCAATTTCGAAGCCTTCGGTGGCAAGCGATTTGGCCAGGCGTTCACCGTGCGCGGCCCAGGCATTGGCATCGGCCACCACGGGCACGCGCGCCTTGCGCAGGAACTTCCGCGCATGGGTGGCGGTATCGTCCAGCAAGCCATGCCCGACCAGCACCTGATAGCTGCGGCCGGCCAGTTCAACCGGGATCATAGCCATGCTTCGATCGCCTCCAGGATGCGATATGCAGTTTCGTTGTGCGGCCCGTCGTCGGTGAGCACATGGATCTGCGCCTCGGCATAGGCGGCTCCGCGCTGCTCGCGCAATCGGGACAGGATCTCATGCGGATCGCCGTCCTTCAGCAAAGGCCTTGTGTCGCGGCGTGCGGTGCGCGCGACCAGCGTGTCGATTGCGCAATCGAGCCAGATGGCAAGCCCACGCTCGAGGATCAGCGCGCGGGTCTCGGGATCGACGAAGGCACCGCCACCCGTGGCGATAACCCCGTGATGCTCTTCCATCAGCCGCGCGATGACGCGGCGTTCGCCATCGCGGAAGTAGGCTTCGCCGAACTCGGCGAAGATTTCGGGGATGGATCGATCTGCCGCCCGCTCGATTTCCTCGTCGGCATCGACGAAATCGGTACCCAGTAGGGCAGCGATACGCTTGCCGATGGTCGATTTTCCCACGCCCATCAGCCCGACCAGCACCACTGGCCGGTCGAGCCGGCGCGCGATCCCGGCGATCTCCGCATCGGTCAAGGCGAGCGCGTGGGTCATTGCCGCCGTGCCTAGAGATGGGCTAGGGCGCGGGCAAGGTATCAGCACTTGGAATGGGACGCGAAAAACTTGGCCATGAGCGGGAAGCGGATTGGAGGCGTGCTGGCGTTGCTGTTCTTGCTGTTGTGTGCGCTGGCCCTGATCGATGGAGGCGAAGAGCCGCTGCATCCGATCGAGCAGGCGATCGAGCTGCCGGAGAGTGCGCGATGAAGGCTGGCTGGTTGCTTGGTGGAGCCGCATTGGCGCTGACGTCTTCGCTGGTTCTTGCGCAGTCCGCGCCCGAAGACCTGCTGCCTCCTGGTTTCGATACGCCTGCGCCTGCGCCCGCGCCCGCTCCGGCCCCCGCGCCGCGTGCAACGCAGGCACCGGCCGCAAGCCCAGCAGGGCCGGCTGCACCGCGTACTGGCGAAGTTGTGCAAGCCCTGCCGACGGGCGACGACGCTGCAGCGCCCACAGTCACCGGTTTCGACCTGACCAAGCTCCCGACGCTCGAAGAGCTCGAGGCGATGACGACCGATGAGCTTGACGATTTCCTCGGTCTCAAGCCGAGTGCGGATATTCCTGCTGCGGCCCGACGCTCGATGGAACGAGCGGGTATCCTCTCCATGAGCGAAGGTGGGTTACCCGGCGGCTCGCTGGCGAAGCAGCCCGCCGCACTGGTGCGGGCGGCGCTCAAGGGCACAAACAAGCCGATGGTATCGCGCTGGGGGCACATCCTCCTACGTCGGGCACTGGTAAGCCGGCTTGCTGCGCCGGAAGGGATGGATCCGGTCGAATTCGCCACCTTGCGTGTGCGCACGCTCAATATGCTGGGCGAATATGCCGTCGCACGCGCGCTGGTCCAGGATATCGACACCGCCGACTATTCGCCTGCTCTCGCCGATGCGGCGATCGATGCGTATATCGGGACAGCGGACATTGTCGGGGCGTGCCCCGCGGTGAGATTGGTCCGCACCGACCGCGACGATGCACAGTGGAAGATGCTTTCGGGCATCTGCGCGGCCTTTGCGGGTGAAGAAACGCGCGCCCAGAACGATCTGCGCAGATTGCAGAACAGCGGGCAGATGGTCGCGATCGATATCCTGCTGGCGCAACGGTTCGCCGGCGCCGCCGGGACGGGCGGTAAAGCTGTGACCATCGAATGGGACGAAGTCTCGGATATCACGCCCTGGCGTTTCGCACTGGCCAATGCCCTGAGCGAACCGATCCCTGACAACCTTGCCGATGATCTCGCGCCGGCGCTGCTCAAGAGCGCCGCGGTGACTCCGGCCCTGGCATATCAGCAAAGGGCGCCGGGGGCAGACGTGGCTGGGCAGAGCGGCATTCTCTCCGCTTCGGCGATGGTCGATCTCTATGGCCAGATCCATGCCGAAGGCGGCGGAGACAGCGAGGCGGCGACCCGCGCGGCGCGCCTGCGCGAAGCCTATGTGGGGACCGATCCGGCGGCGCGCCTGGCGGCGATCCGGGATGTGTGGAGCGATGCCGGCGGCTTCGGCTATGGCCGCATGGTGCTGACCGCCTATGCCGCAGCTCGCCTGCCTGCACAGGATGATTTTGCAGATGATGCGGGCGAGTTGATTGCGTCGATGCTCAGCGCGGGGCTCGATCGTGACGCGATGCTGTGGGCCAACGTGGTCGAGCGAGGCTCGGTTGGCTGGGCGCTCCTGGCCATTGCCGCTCCCAATCGGCGCCAGGCCGTGACCGATGGCGAAATGGACACTTTCGTCGATGACGACGATTCGTCAGGGCAGCGCAAGTCGCGGATGCTGCTTGCGGGCCTGGCTGGTCTTGGCCGTCTCCAACAGGCAACCATCAACGAGTACAGTGGCAAGCTGTCGGTCAGCCTTGGCGGGGAAACCCGCTGGACCCGCGCGATCGATGGCGCGGCACAGGTCGGCAATCCTACCCTGGTGGCCCTGCTGGCAGGTCTCGGCATGCAAGGTGACAGCTGGGATCGGATGACTGCGCGGCACCTGTTCCATATCGTTTCCGCCCTCCGGCGCGTGGGGCTGGAAGCGGAAGCCCGCATGATCGCCGCGGAGGCGGTCGCGCGCGCCTGACGTGAGCGCTGTCCCAGATTTCCTCGCCATGCTCGCCGCCGAGCGCGGCGCGGCGCGTAACACCATCCTCGCCTATGGCCGCGACCTGGATCAAGCCGAAGAGATGCTGGGCCGCTCGCTGGACGATGCGAATTCGGCACAGTTGGCGCGCCTGGCGCAGGGCTGGTCGGCGCTGGCGCCTTCGAGCGTGGCGCGCAAGGTATCTGCCTTGCGTCAATTCTACGGCTTCCTGATCGACGAGGGCCTGAGGGAGGATGACCCGACGCATGCGTTGCCGCGCCCCACGATGCGCCGCCCGCTGCCCAAGATTCTTTCGCATGAACAGGTCAATGCCCTGTTTCGCCAGGCCGAACATGAGGCGGAAGGAAATTTACCACTGGCCGTCCGGCTGCTGACACTTCTGGAACTGCTTTACGGCTCAGGCCTGCGTGCGACCGAACTCGTTTCGCTGCCACTATCGGCCGTGCCGCGCGACGCGCCTTTCCTGACCGTCATGGGCAAGGGTGGGCAGGCGCGCATGGTCCCGGTGAGTCAGCGTGCCACGGCAGCCCTGTCACGTTGGCTCACTGTTCGCGAGACCGGGTCGCCATGGCTGTTCCCTTCGCGCACCGGCCATATCTCACGCGTCCGCCTGTTCCAGCTCCTCAAGGAGCTTGCCGTTCGCGCGGACCTGCCGCCGGAGAAACTCAGCCCCCATGTCTTGCGGCATGCCTTCGCCACCCACTTGTTGGAGGGTGGTGCGGACTTGCGGGCCCTCCAGACCTTGCTGGGCCATGCGGATATCTCGACGACGCAAATCTACACGCACGTCGATGCCGAACGGCTGGTGAAGCTGGTCAATGAGCGGCATCCGCTTGCACGCCGCGCCGCATCAGACTAGCGCGTGCCGATGATTTCCTATCTCGAATTCGAGAAGCCCGTCGCCGAGCTTGAGCAGCGCATTGCCGAATTGCGCAACGCAGCCGAAGGCGACGACGTCGATATCTCTAAGGAACTCGCGCGGCTCGAGAAGAAGAGCGCGGATTTGCTGGCGAGCACCTACCAGGCATTGACGCCATGGCAGAAGACGCAGGTGGCCCGGCATCCGGCGCGTCCGCACTTCCGCGATTATGTCGAGCATGCCTTCGAGGAATTCGTGCCGCTGGGCGGCGATCGTTGTTACGGCGATGACGAGGCGATCCTGGGCGGTTTCGCCAAGCTCAATGGGCGCAAGGTCGTCCTGATCGGGCACGAGAAGGGCAACGACACTGCCAGCCGCATCCGCCACAATTTCGGCATGGGCAAGCCGGAGGGCTACCGCAAGGCGATCCGCCTGATGGAACTGGCCGGTCGTTTCGGTCTGCCGGTGGTCACACTGGTCGACACCTCGGGCGCATTTCCCGGCGTCGAGGCCGAAGAGCGCGGGCAGGCCGAGGCCATCGCCCGCTCGACCGAGGCGTGCCTGGCGCTGTGCGTGCCCATGGTCGCGGCGATCGTGGGTGAGGGCGGTTCAGGCGGCGCTGTCGCACTGGCAAGCGCGGAACGTGTGCTCATGCTCGAACACGCGATCTATTCAGTGATCTCGCCCGAAGGCTGCGCTTCGATCCTGTGGCGCACTGCCGAGAAGGCGCCCGACGCCGCGGAGGCGATGAAGGTCACCGCGCAGAACCTCGCCGAACTCGGCGTGATCGACCGGATCGTGGCCGAGCCGGTGGGGGGTGCGCACCGCGACCCGCGGGGAGCGGCAAAGGCCCTGGGCAGCGCGATTGGCGAGGAACTGGACAAGCTGTCTCGCTTCAGTGGCGATGAGCTGCGGCGCATGCGCGAAGAGCGCTTTCTCCAGATCGCCGGCTGACGGAAGCGGGAACCAATCGGTCCCGCCACCTGTTCTGCAATTCATACACGAACTTACGGACGGCGCCCTGGCGCCGCGCCGACCCATGGGGAGTCCAGAATGTTGCGCACCAGATTGACGCTTGCATCGACAACCGCCGTTCTTTCGCTGGCCCTCGCGGGTTGTGCGACCGGACCGATTCCTGACGCGAGCACACCGATCACCCAGTCGGAGGCGCAGGCAGGCGCCGAAGCTCATCCCGAACTGCTTGCCGAATTCGGCGGTGCCATGACCGGCTCGCAAGCCCTCTATGTGGAACAGGTCGGCAAGAATATCGCCGTCCAGTCCGGTCTGGGCAATGCGCGAGATTCGTTCACCGTGTCACTGCTCAACAGTTCAGTGAACAATGCCTTCGCGATTCCCGGGGGCTACATCTACACGACGCGCCAGTTGGTCGCCCTTATGAACAATGAGGCCGAACTTGCGGGCGTCCTTGGCCACGAGGTCGGACACGTCGCCGCGCGCCACTCGCAGCGGCGACAGGCGGCTGCACAGCGCAACACTCTTTTGGGCGCAGCCGGCGCAATTCTCTCCGGGATCTTGCTTGGCGATTCGGGCCTCGGTCAGCAGATCGGCCAGACACTGATGCAGGGTTCCCAGCTGTTGACGCTGAAGTTCTCGCGTTCGCAGGAACTCGAAGCCGACGGTCTCGGTATCCGTTACCTGAACCAGGCGGGATACGATCCGCACGCGATGGCTACGGTGCTGCAGAGTCTCGCGTCGCAAAACGCGCTCGATGCCCGCCTTCAGGGGCGTGACAACGCGACGATTCCCGAATGGGCTTCGACCCACCCCGATCCCGCGAGCCGCGTAGCGGGCGCGAATGCCACGGCGCAGGGGTTGTCGGGTGTCACGAATCGCGACACTTTCCTGACGCGGATCGATGGATTGCTCTACGGCGACGATCCCAAGCAGGGGGTTATCGAAGGACGCGAGTTCATTCACCCCGAGCTGCGCCTGGCCTTTACCGCGCCGCAGGGCTTCTACATGGTCAACGGCACGCGAGCCGTGACGGTCAACGGGCAGAGCGGCAAGGCGCAGCTCACGCTCGGCCAGTATAATGGCAATCTCAATACCTATGTGCAGGGCGTTTTTTCAGGACTGAGCCAGCAGCAGCAGGTGACGCCGTCCTCGATCCAGCGGACCACGGTCAATGGCCTTCCGGCGGCCTATGGCACGGCGCGGGTGGCGTCTGGCGGCAGCCAGGTCGACGTGACGGTCTTCGCCTATGAATTTGCCAGTGATCGCGCCTATCACTTCCTCGCCATCACACCGGCGGGGCAAGCTTCTACCTTCAATGAGATGTTCTCGTCGATGCGCCGGATCAGTGCGCAGCAGGCCGGTAACATAATTCCGCGGGTCATCGATGTGATCACGGTCCGCGTCGGCGATACGGTCGCCAGCCTGGCATCGCGTATGGCCTATTCCGACAACCAGGTGGAACGCTTCCGCGTGCTGAACGGATTGGGCGCCAATGACGGCGTGGTAGCGGGACAGAAGGTTAAGATAGTCGTCCGCGGAAGCTGACCCTCGCTCTTTCGTTCAGGCAAAGAAAAAGGCGGCAGGATTGCTCCTGCCGCCTCTTCTATGTTTTAGCGAAATATCGCTTAGGCAGCGCCGCCCATTGCGGTGCCAACGTTAGTGAAGGTGGTCGAAAGCGTACCGCCGAGGCTCTGCATGGCGGTGATCGCGGCAACGGCGATCAGGGCGGCGATCAGGCCGTATTCGATTGCGGTGGCGCCTTCTTCGTTGCGGCGCAGCTTCTTGATGAACTTCATGTTACGTCTCCTGGTTCAGTCTTCGTTCCCGGCTCTCCCCGAAACCCCGGCTCGAGCGATCTTCGTTTTGTGCTGGAGGTGTTGAGAAATTACTAACACCTCGTTGCATCGTCTTCATCAGGCCCCGGTTGCAGCCGCGATGGTGTTACTTGTATTGGTCCACATCCTGATTGCTTCGGTACTAAAGGCCTGGACGCTCCCGATCATCGCAAGGAAAATGAGAGCAAGTATCAGCCCATATTCGACGGCTGTCGCCCCGCTGGTGTCGCGTCCCAACTTCTTGAGGAATTTGACCATTTCAGCGTTGCCTCATTCGTCGCATTGTCGAAGCTGACATCGACTAGTTACCGGTTTAAAAGTTAAGAAAGTCTTGAAGGGGCGCCGCGACTTGGAAAAAAACCCGACATGGACATGTGTAGTGGCGCTAGCGCTTTGCGGTGGCGATGGCCGATGGTTGATGCACCGAAGGCCGCAGAACAAGCATCATGGGGGACTGTGGGAGTTCCCCGGCGGAAAAGTGGAAATCGGGGAAAATCCGTCGCTTGCCTTGGTTAGGGAGATCAAGGAGGAGCTTGGCCTGCAGCTGACTCTAGAGGAGCTCGAACCGGTTGGTTTTGCACAAGAGCCGCCAAACGCGACCACCGCGCAGCTTGTCATATTGCTTTACAAGGCGAGTTGGTCCGGTGCGCCCATCGAAGCCCTTGAAGGAGGGGCGATCGGCTGGTTTTCGCCAGCCGAGCTTGTAGCTATCGACATGCCTCCGCTCGATATTGCACTGGCACGCGGGCTGTTCGAAAAAGCTTTGGATTAGGGATTGCCAAGGCAGAGTGGCGCCCCTATGTGGCGCCCTCCAGCGCACCCGTAGCTCAGCTGGATAGAGCACCAGACTACGAATCTGGGGGTCGGACGTTCGAATCGTTCCGGGTGCGCCACAAAAGCCCATCTCTCGAAAGAGAGGTGGGCTTTTGTGGTTTCGGCCCTAGTCCGCTTCGTCTTCCAGCCAATGCATGTCGTCGTCGCTGAAGCCGAAATGGTGTCCCGCTTCGTGCACCACCACATGCCTTACGAGATGGGCCATCACCACGCCGGTAGCACGCCATTCTGCGATCAGCGGTTCGCGGAACAACCAGATGCGTGCCGGCAAACGCCCGCTTTCCCAGATCGAACGATCGGGTAGGGCTTCACCTTCGTAGAGCCCGGTCAGTTCCCAGCGATCGTCGAGGCCGACCGACTCGAGTTGTTCCTGAGTCGCAAAATCCTCGACGCGCAACACCACCTCACCCAGAGCCGAACGAAATTCTTCGGGCAGGCCAGAGAGGACCTCTTCCGCCATCAGCTGCATTTGCGCCCTTGTCGGACCGGTTCGCGCGTCTCTCATGCTATGAATATGGTGGCTCGCTTCGGAGCGGCAAGCGACCGGAACCAACGCCGTGCCAGTCTAGTCCAAGGGCCAAATAGCAGAAGGCATGGGCCAGTGCGGCGGGCGAATTGATCGCACGACTGCCTGCTATGCTCTCCCCATAAGGCCGAATTGGCTGTTCGAGCTGTTTGCAAATGCCGGGCTTATCCGCAAAGGAAGCCGTCTAGGTTGGACCAGAGATCGAATACGGAGGATCAAAGGCAAGTGAGCAGTCTGGTAGGGCCCGATGAGGATGATCCGCGCGGCAAGCCGCCCGTGCCGGAACATGTCCAGGCGGCGATCCGCACACTGATTGAATGGACTGGCGACAACCCAGAGCGCGAGGGGCTGCGCGATACGCCGTCACGCGTCGCGCGCGCGTGGAAGGAATATTGCCTGGGTTACGAAGAAGATCCGGCTTACCACCTCAGGCGCGTGTTCGATGAAGTCGGCGGCTATAACGAGATCGTGTTGCTCAAGGACATCCCGTTCCAGTCGCATTGCGAACATCATATGGCACCGATCATCGGCAAGGCCGCTATTGCCTACTTGCCGAATGACCGGGTTGTGGGAATTTCCAAACTTGCTCGCGTTCTACATGGCTTTGCCCGGCGCCTGCAGGTGCAGGAACGCCTCACCGCTGAAGTCGCCGATTGCATCTGGGAGAACCTGCAACCGCAGGGTGTTGCGGTGGTAATCGAGGCTTCGCACAGCTGCATGACGGCGCGTGGCGTCCGTACGCCGGGTGTGGGCATGATCACGAGCCGGATGATGGGTACCTTCCTGGAAGATCAGCGCAGTCGGAAGGAAGTGCTCAGCTTGATGGGCTACGGCTGATCGATCAGCGCCCGAATAACCGTTCGATGAGTCCCGGGCGGGTGGTGCGCGGCGCTGTGGCACCTGCCAGACGGAAGAGATAGTTGCCCAGGAGCACCGCCTGTTCCTTGGTCATGTAATAACGGAAATCGCGCACTTCATTCTTCGTCTTCGGTGTTTTGCGCGAGCTCTGCATGATGAGCATGATCCTCTCGCCGGCCGGGTGAGACTCCCAGCCGAGTAGGACGCCGAAGTCGCGCTCCGGGTTCGTTTCGGCTGGTTCAGCGATTGTCTTGCGGGCCATGACGAAAAAGACTGCGCCCCGCCTTGCGAGTCGCGCAAGGCGGGGCGCCATCTTGTCCGCAAGTGGGACGCTTGGGCTCAGAGCTGGCCGAGTAGGTATTCCGCGCTCGAGACCGAGAAATCGCCCGGCGCTTCCACATTGAGTTCCTTGACTACGCCATCCTCGACGATTGCCGACCAGCGCTGCCCGCGCTTGCCGAGTCCAAAGCCCGAACCGTCCATCGTCAGGCCGACCGCTTCAGCGAAATCGCCATTGCCATCCGCCAGCATGGTCACCGTATCGGCACCATTGGCAGCCTTCCAGGCCCCCATCACGAACGCGTCGTTGACTGCCGTCGCGACGATCTCGTCTACACCCTTGGCCTTGAGTTCATTCGCCTTCTCCACGTAGCCCGGGAGATGCCGAGCCGAGCAGGTCGGGGTGAAGGCACCGGGAACCGAGAAGAGCGCCACGGTTTTGCCCTTGAAGTACTCGCTCGACTGAACCTTTTCCGGCCCGGCCTCGGTCGCCTTGATCAGCGTTACGTCAGGCAGCTTGTCGCCTACCGAAATCGTCATTGGTTGAATCCTTGTCTGTCCCGTCCGCCTGAGGAGTTAGGAGGAGGAGTGCGCGGTTGCAACACGCCAGTCTGGTTAATTTCGCTTTACCTAGGCTCTTTAAAATCAGGTAAATTGTCCGGACGCACCTTGGCTTCACGCGGGCAATGGGGACACGCCGCTGGGGAGGCGGGGACATGCAGAAATCTGGACACTTGGCAGCTATCGCGGGCGCTGCGGCTGCGTTTTTGATGCCGCTGTCGGCGCTAGCGACCACGCATAATGAGGCCGAGCAGATACGCAGGCTCGACATCATGCTCATGGTCACATCTCTGAGGTGTCGTACAGGCGGGGATAATTTCCAGCCGCAATACAACCGCTTCAGTGCCAACCACCTGGCAACGCTCAACAATGCCGCGAGGACGCTTGAGACGGACCTGGTTCGGCAGCATGGCGCACGCGGTGCCAAGCGGGCCCTCGACAAGATCAGCGTCGGAATCGCCAATGAGTATGGACAGGGCCATCCATGGCTGGGCTGCGGCGAGCTAAAGCAGATCGCTACCGAGCTTTCGCAATCGAAGAATTCGGCCGACCTGACGCTCGCTGCGAACGAATTGTTGGCTTCCGGGCCACGCATTGGGGGTCGCTTCGCAGCGCGATAGTCCGGACCCGGGCGCCAGGGTCGTAGGGGGCTGTTGCCCTCGACCCGGGGAGGGGCTAGGGGCGGCGCCAATCAGCGCCGCCCCTTTCTTTTGCGGCGTATCGTTCCCTGCAGTTAGAGGACCCCTAGCGTGACCGCCTTCTCCGATTACGTCATCAAGGACATTGCCCTGGCCGACTATGGCCGGGCCGAAATCGCCATCGCCGAAACGGAAATGCCGGGCCTGATGGCACTGCGCGAGGAGTATGGTGCCGCGCAGCCGCTCAAGGGCGCACGCATTACCGGTTCGCTCCACATGACCATCCAGACCGCGGTGCTGATCGAGACACTGGTGGCGCTGGGTGCGGACGTCCGTTGGGCGACCTGCAACATCTTCTCAACCCAAGACCACGCCGCAGCCGCTATCGCGGCGCGCGACATCCCGGTCTTTGCAGTCAAGGGCGAGAGCCTGGCAGATTACTGGGATTATGTCGGCAAGATTTTCGACTGGTCGACCGAAAGTGATCCCGATCTAACCACCAACCTGATCCTCGATGACGGTGGCGATGCCACAATGTTCGCCCTGTGGGGTGCACGGATCGAAGCTGGCGATGAATTGCCCGAGCCGCAGAACGCTGAGGAAATCGAGTTCCAGCGCGCACTCAAGGCCTTTGTCGCGGCCAAGCCCGGATACCTCACCAAGTCGGTCAAGGCGATCAAGGGTGTGTCGGAGGAAACCACCACCGGCGTCCACCGGCTCTATCATATCGCCAAGGGCGGCAAGCTGCCGTTCCCCGCGATCAACGTGAACGACAGTGTGACCAAGTCGAAATTCGACAACCTCTATGGTTGTCGCGAGTCGCTGGTCGACGCGATCCGTCGCGCGACCGACGTCATGCTTTCGGGCAAGGTCGCTTGCGTCGCCGGCTTCGGCGATGTGGGCAAGGGTTCCGCACAGTCGCTCCGCAATGGCGGCGCCCGCGTGCTGGTTACCGAAATCGACCCCATCTGCGCGTTGCAGGCGGCCATGGACGGATTTGAAGTCGTCACCATGGACGAAGCCGTTACCAAGGCCGACATCTTCGTGACTGCCACTGGCAACGAGCACGTCATCAGCGCCGAGCATATGAAGGCGATGAAGGACAAGGCGATCGTCTGCAACATCGGCCACTTCGACAGCGAGATCCAGATTTCAGCGCTGGACAATTACGAGTGGAACGAACTCAAGCCGGGTACCGACGTGGTCAAGTTCCCCGATGGCAAGGAAATCATCGTGCTGGGCAAGGGACGCCTGGTCAATCTTGCCTGCGCGACCGGCCACCCCAGTTTCGTCATGAGCTTCAGCTTTACCAACCAGACGCTGGCGCAGATCGAGCTGTGGACCAAGGGCAACGATTACGCCAACGAGGTTTACGTGCTGCCCAAGCACCTCGACGAGAAGGTCGCGGCGCTGCACCTCGACAAGCTTGGCGTCAAGCTGACCAAGTTGAGCCAGAAGCAGGCCGACTACATCGGCGTTCCGGTCGAAGGGCCGTTCAAGCCCGACCATTATCGCTACTAGGCGTTGATCCTTTGCGGGGAACGGCAATGGCTTGCCATTGCATCCCCGCGCCCGTGGGCATAGCTGGCGAGTGATGGATTCCTCGCCCGCACTGCTCGCCGTGATCGGCCTGCTGTTCGCCCTGTGGACCGCTGCGGCGGTTTGGGTGATGCTGCGCGCGAGCGGACGGGAGCAAAAATCGGTCGCCAGTCGCCGCTCGGCGCTGCGGATGGCGCGGATGCTCGAGGAATCGCCCGCCGTGCCTTTGCTGGTGCGTACCGATGGCAGGATCGAGGCACCCGATCGCCTTGCCCGGTGGCTGGGCCTGCCCAGGGTTCCCGAGTTCCTTAGCGAACTGGGCGATCTGGACGGCAACGGGTTCAGCGAAGAGCAGGTCGAAGAACTGACCCGCAATGTCCGGCGCACGCAGAAGACGGCCAAGCCGTTCAAGATTTCGCTGACCGTCCCGGGGTCGCGTCGGGCGCTGGCGCTGCAGGGATCGCTCGCCGATCCGGCAGTCTCTCCCAGCGGAGCCGCGCTGATCTGGGTGTTTGACTATAGCGAAAGCCAATCCGAGCTGAGCAACTTGCGCGAGGAAGCTGCGCGCGCGCGCGACGATTTCGGCGCGCTGGTCGGTTTGATCGAAGCGGCACCGATGCCGATGTGGTTCCGCGGCGCCGACATGAAGTTGCGACTGGTCAACCGGGCCTATGTCGACGCGGTTGGGGCGGAGAGCGCGGATCAGGTCGTGGCGCGGCAAATCGAACTGGTGGAAACCGTCGGCGGGCGCACGGCGGCGCAGGTGGCACAGCAGGCGGCCGATCGCCGTCAGCCGATCGAACGCATCCTGTCTGCAACGATCCATAACGCGCGGCGCACGGTGCGCGTGACCGACCTGCCACTCGTCGGCGAAGGGATCGCCGGTTACGCGGTCGATATCGAGGAAATGGAAGAGCAGGCACGCGAGTTCCGCGCCTTCCGCGAAGCGCAGCGTTCGATGCTAGACCAGCTATCGATCGGGGTTGCGCAGTTCGATGCGCAGCACCGGATGACCTTCGCCAACCAGCCGTTCCATCGCGTGTTTTCGCTGCCGCCGGGCGTAGTCAACGATCGCACGACATTCGAACAGATGCTGCTCATTGCGCGCGAGGCCGGGCGCATTCCGGAAGTGCGCGACTTCCCGGCCTGGCGCAACGAACTGGCCCAGTGGTTCCTCCGCGACGAGCCGCATGAAGAGGCTTGGCCGCTGTCCGACAGCACCCACTTGCGTATCATCGCCCAGCCTTTGCCCGACGGTGGGTTGGTGATGATCGCCGAAGACCGTACCGAGCAGCTCGCGCTCTCGGCAACGCGCGACACCCTGCTGCGGACGCGTACGGCGACCTTCGACAGTCTGTTCGAAGCGCTGGCGGTGTTCGCCCCGGATGGGCATCTCGAACTGTGGAATCGCGGCTTTGCGGGTGCCTGGGGTGTCGATCCTGAAGTGCTCGACGGCCATCCCCAGGCGGAGGACCTGCTTGAAGCGATCGCGCAGAACCTGGCGGATCCCAAGGCGATCGCGCAGGTCGGAAACATCATCCGTTCGGCCACGCTCGATCGCAAGAAGCGCGAAGGGATCATCGAGATGGCCGATGGCCGCACGCTCGACTTCGCGGGCGTGCCGCTGCCGGACGGCAACGGCTTGCTGACCGTGCTCGACGTCACCGCCTCGCGCCAGGCAGAAGAAGCGTTGCGCGAACGCAACCGTGCGCTGGAAGAGGCCGATGCAGTGATGACCCGCTTCCTTGCCAACATGAGCTACGAATTCCGCACCCCGCTCACCTCGATCGGCGGCTTTGCCGAGCTCTTGTCGAGCGGCGTTGCGGGCGAATTGAGCCCGCAGGCGATGGAATATGTCCAGGCGATCTCGCTCTCGGTCGGCAAACTGACCGAGCAGGTCGAAAACGTGCTCGACCTTTCGCAGAGCGAAGCCGGGCTCATGCCGCTCCGCAAGGAGGACATCAGCCTGCTGCCCTTCGTGACGCAGATCGTGCGAGCCGAGGAACAGCGGATCGTCGATGCCGGCCTCACGCTCGATCTCAAGGGTGATTCGGGGAAGACGATCTCGGCCGATCCGCAGCAGCTGCGCCGGGCGATTACGCAACTGCTCGACAATGCCATCAAGGGCACGCCGCGCGGCGGGCGGATCATCGTCGATATCGGCAAGGCCCGTGGGGTGACGAAGATCGTCATCGCCGACAATGGCTGCGGGATGAGCCAGCACGAGCTGGCCCGGGCGCTCGAAGGCATTCGCATGGCCCCTGACGGCAAGGGTATCGAGCGGCGCCAGGGGCTTGGCATTCCGCTCGCCCGCCAACTCATTGAAGCGCATGGCGGCACCTTGGAAATCCATAGCCGCAAGAACGCCGGGACGACGGCGACCATCCTCCTGCCGTGAGCATCGCTCTGCCAAACCTCGGCGCGATGGAGGCATTTGGCGCGCGGATCGCGGCCAAGCTCCTGCCCGGCGATGTGGTCGCCCTCTCGGGCGAGCTCGGAACGGGCAAGACCACGCTTGCCCGGGCGATCATCGCGGCGCTGGGGCACATGGGCGAGGTGCCATCGCCGACCTACACCATCGTCGAAACCTACGATGGCCTGCGCCTGCCGCTGGTCCATGCCGATTTCTACCGGCTGGAGCATCCGTCCGAGGTCGAGGAGCTGGGTCTCGACGACTATCGCGAAGGCGCAGCGCTGCTAGCCGAATGGCCCGACCATGCGGGCGGTTTCGCGCATGAGGCCGGTTGCCTTTCGATCACGCTCGAAAAAGTGGGGGAGGGCCGCGAAGCCGTTGTAACCCCGGGCGACAATTGGCAAAGCCGCTGGCCATGAGCGACGCGCTGCCCGAAGGCATCCACCAGTTCCTTGGCGACACCGAATGGGAAGGGGCGGAGATCGCCCCGCTGGTCGGCGACGCCTCTTTCCGCCGCTATTTCCGCCTGCGCATGGGCGGACGCAGCGCCATGCTGATGCATGCCCCGCCACCGCATGAGGATCCGCGCCCGTTCCTGCACGTGGCGCACTGGCTGGAGGCCAATGGCCTGCGCGCGCCCCATATCCTTGCCGAGGATGCCAGCGAGGGCTGGGTGCTGACCGAGGATTTCGGCGACCAGCGCATGCGCGAGTGGATCGACGAGCATCCTGAAGACGAGCGCCACATCTATGCCCAAGCGATCGACGCGATGGTGCAGCTCCATCGCCTGCCGCCGGGACCGTTCCTGCCTTATGACATGGCGGTCTATCGCCGTGAGGTCGACCTGTTCACCGAATGGTACTGCCCTGCCGTCGGACTCGACGTCGACGTGAGGGGCTGGACCGAAGCCTGGGAAGAGGCGCTGGAACCGCTGCTGTGGCGGCAGGACCCGGGTGTCACCGTGCTGCGCGACTACCATGCAGAGAACATCATGCTGCTCGAACCCGGCAGGCTGGCCGGGGCGCAGGGCCTGATCGATTTCCAGGACGCGCTGGTCGGCCACCCTGCCTATGACCTGGTAAGCCTGTTGCAGGACGCGCGACGCGACGTGTCCGAGGAACTCGAGCATGAGATGCTCGGCCGCTATCGTGCCGCCGCGCAGCCCGACGAGCATTTCGAGGCCGACTATGCCCGGCTTGGGGCGCAGCGGAACACCAAGATCGTCGGCATCTTCACGCGCCTGTGGAAGCGTGACGGCAAGTCGCGCTATCTGGGCATGATCCCGCGCGTGTGGGCGGCCATGGAACGCGATCTCGCGCATGAGGCGATGGCACCCGTCGCCCGTTGGTTCGAATCGAACGTCCCGCAGGCCCTGCGTGACGAATTGGGCGGGACGATCGCGTGAGCACCCTCGTCAGCGATACGGCCATGCTGATGGCTGCGGGACTGGGCAAGCGCATGCGCCCGCTCACTGCCGCGACGCCCAAGCCGCTGGTGCGGGTGGGGGGCAAGCCGCTGATCGACCGGGCGCTCGACCGGCTCGAAGATGCGGGGGTCGAGAAGGCGGTGGTCAATGTCCACTATCTCGCCGATTCGATCGAAGCTCACACCAAGGCGCGCAAACTGCCCGCGGTGACCATCTCGGACGAGCGTGAGCAGCTGCTCGAAACGGGAGGCGGCATGGTCAAGGCGCAGGGCGCGGGCCTGTTGCCCGACCCCTTCTTTGCCTGCAACGCCGACAGCATCTGGCTCGACGGGCCGCGCAACGCCTTTGTCGACCTGTCTGCCCGATGGGACCCGGACGCGATGGACGCGTTGCTGTTGGTGGTCAGCCACGCACGCGCCTTCAATTTCGACGGGACGGGCGATTTCTACATGGATCCGGCCGGGCGATTGAGCCGCAAGGTGCCGGGCCGCATCGCGCCTTTCATCTACACCGGCATCCAGATCGCATCGCATCGCCTGCTGCGCGATGCGCCGCAGGGTGCCTTTTCCACCAATATGCTGTGGGATCGCGCGATCGCGGAAGGGCGGCTGTTCGGGCTCGCCTTCACCGGACTGTGGTACGAAGTCGGCACGCCGGCGGATATCGCACCGACCGAGGAGGCGCTGAGGGGTGGCTGACCGCCCGGGACCGAAGATCTACTCGATCGCCGCGCACAGGGGATTTGCCGATGCGCTGGTTGCCGGTCTGGTGCCCCGCTATGCCGAGCAGGAGTTCGGGCTCGCGCGACTGACGCTGCTGTTGCCGAGCAGCCGCGCAAGGCGAACCATATCCGAAGCCTTCATCCGGCATGCGGGCGAAAGCGGCACGCAAGGCCTGCTGATGCCGCGCATGGCGGTGATCGGCGATCTCGATCTCGACGAAACGCTGGGGCCGCTGCTCGATCCGTTGGGCGCGGCGGACATACCACCGGCGATCGATCCCCAGCGACGGCTTTTCGCATTGGCGCAGCTGATCGGCGAGAGCATGGACGATCCCCCCGGCGGAGCGACCTTGCTGCGCCTGGCGCGGGAAACTGCCGCCACGATGGATCGCCTGTTGGTCGAAGGGATCGGTCCGGAGGAATTGCGATCCGATCGCGTGCTCGACCTGTTCGATGACCGGCTTTCCGGCCATTGGCAGAAGAGCCTGCACCTGTTCGCGACGGTCCAGGCCAAGTGGCTGGCGAGACTCGAGGAATGGGGTGCCGTCGATGCGGCCGCGCGCCGCAATCGGTTATTCGATCACGCGGCGGCACAGTGGAAACTTGCCCCGTCAGCAACGCCGATCATCGCAGCGGGCGTAACCAGCGCCGCACCCTCGCTGGCCAGGCTGCTGCGGGTGGTCGCAGACCTGCCGCAGGGCGCAGTGATCCTGCCCGATTTCGACCTGACCATGCCCGAGACCGTGTGGGATGAACTTGGCCGTGCGGGTGCCGCTCCCGAGCCCGGCGACACTCCGTTCGCGAGGGATGATGCGGTGACCCACCCGCAATATCACCTCAAGCTGCTGCTCAACCGCATGGCTGTGCGACGCGAGGAGGTGCAGCCGTGGCACCGGCGCGGCATGGCCGCTTCCGAGCCCGAGCGCAGCCATGCGATCGGGTCGCTGTTCCTGCCACCTGAAGCGAGCAAGAGTTGGGTCGACCTGCCGGCAGAGAAGCGCCGCCTGTCTGGGGTGCGCGTGATGACCACCGCCAACCCCGAGGAGGAAGCGCAGGCGATCGCGCTGCTGGTGCGCGAAGCCGTCGAGGAACCAGAGAAACGGGTTGCGGTCATCACCCCCGACCGAGGCCTGGCGCGGCGCGTGGTCCATCACCTCGCGCGCTGGAATATCGTCGCGGACGATTCGGCCGGACGCCCCTTGTCGCAGACCGCCGCGGGGCGGCTGCTCCTGCTGCTGGCCGAGGTCATCGCGGACGATGCTGCGCCGGTGCCGTTGATGGCGCTGCTTGGCCATCCGCTGGTCGATGCCGGGATGGAGCGCGGAACATGGCTGCGCCAATTGCGCCGGGTTGAGCGGGAACTGCGCGGACCGCGCAAGGCCGGCGGGCTCAAGCCGCTGGCGGAAATCGCCGCGAAGCTTTCGCACCGAGACCCGCGCCTTGGCGAGTGGTTCGCACTGGTCGAGGGCGTGCTCGCACCCTTGCTGGCGATGGAAGAGGAAGTGGCGCTCGCCGACCTGTTCGATGCGCTGGCTGCGGCGGGCGAGGCGCTGTGCGGCGAAAAGCTGTGGGCGCGCGAAGATGGGCGCGCACTGGCGGGGTTCGTTGAAGAGCTGCGCCCGCAGGCTCGCGCCGCAGAATTCCGGATCAAGCGGGGCGAAGGGGCGGTCGTCCTGCGCGATGCGATGGAGCAGCTTGCGGTGCGTCCACCTTATGGCGGACATGCACGGGTGCAGGTGCTCGGCCTGCTCGAAAGCCGCATGAACCGCGCCGACCTAGTGATCTGCGCCAACCTCAATGAGGGCAGCTGGCCTGCCCGGGGAAGCGTCGATGCCCTGTTGGCCCCGGCAGTACTGCGCGCACTGGGCGTGCCGGGCGCGGATTTCCGGATAGGATTGTCGGCGCATGATTTGGCCGGTGCGCTCGGCGCGCCCGAAGTGGTGCTGAGCCGTGCCGAGCGCGATGAGGGTGGCCCGGCGATCCCCTCGCGCTTCCTGCTGCGCGTCGAAGCGTTGCTGGGAGAACTGCTCGACCGGCACCGCGAGACGCGCGCCGTGGAGTTAGCCCGCGCCATGGTTCGCGCCGAGCGCGCACCGCCACATCCGCGCCCGAAGCCGGTTCCGTCTCCCGAACAGCGCGATGTCGACATCTCCGCCACTGCGCTCGACCGGCTCCTGGGCGATCCGTACCAGTTCTACGCCAACAAGATCATGCAGTTGCGCGATCTCGAGCCGCTCGATGCCGATCCATCGCCACAGTGGCAGGGCAATGTCGCGCACGAGATACTCCAGCACTGGCACCTCGCCCGGAAGACCGATCCAAAGGCCCCGTTGGCGCCAATCATGGAGATGGTGCTCGACGAGGCTAATGCCGATGCACTGACGCGCGGGCTGTGGCAGCCGCGACTTGAAGCGGCGCTGCGGTGGATCCAGGATCAGGTCGAAAGCTATGAGGATCGCGAAGTCGTGGCGGTCGAAAAGGAAGGCGCCATGACCTTCGAGGGCGTCCACGTGCACGGCCGCGCGGACCGGATCGATCGCCTACCGGACGGGACTCTGGCCATCATCGATTACAAGACCGGCAAGCCCCCCAGCGCGGCGATGGTCGAACAGGGCTATGCGCTGCAACTCGGCATTCTTGGCCTCATTGCCGAGCATCATGGTTTCGGTGGGCTCGCCGGTGAGCCGGGAGGCTACGAATACTGGTCTCTCGGTCGTGCGGACAATCAATACGGCTTCGGCTATGTCGATGTGCCGCTCAAGGTCGGGCGAAAGACCAGCGGCGTCCTGCCGGAGGATTTCCTCCCGCATACTGCCGACAAGCTGTCCAGCGCGATTGCGCGCTTCGTCAAGGGTAGCGACCCTTTCACTGCGCGCGAGAACCCGGATTATCCGGCTTACGACACTTACGACCAATTGATGCGGCTCGACGAGTGGATCGCTTCGCAGGATGGGGAGGATGCGGCATGAGCGGCACCGTCTATCCGCTCAAGGACAAGCAGGCGCTGGCGGTCGACCCGCTCGACAGCGTGTGGCTTTCCGCCAGTGCAGGGACGGGCAAGACACAGGTCCTTTCTGCCCGGGTGCTGCGGCTCCTGCTCGAACCTGGAACCGACCCTTCGCAGATATTGTGCCTGACCTTCACCAAGGCCGGCGCTGCGGAAATGGCGGTGCGCGTCAACACCGTGCTCGCGCGCTGGGTGCGGATGGAAAAGACCCAGTTGGCGAAGGAACTCGACCACCTTGGCGCGCCGATCGATCCTGAGACGCAATCGCGCGCGCGGGCTCTCTTTGCACGGGTGCTCGACTGTCCCGGGGGCGGGCTGCGCATCGATACGATCCACGCCTTTGCGCAATATTTGCTCGCCGCTTTTCCGAACGAGGCGGGCTTGCTGCCCGGCAGCCGTCCGATGGAGGATCGTGAGCGCGACCTGTTGAGCCGCCAGGTACTCGCCGAATTGCTCGAAACCGGTCACCCGAATGTGCTCGGTGCGGTGGCCGAGATGAGCCGCCGCAAGGGCCCCGACGCGGTGCGCGGCTGGCTGATGCGCTGCGCGAAGCAAATGGACCTGTGGGAAGGCGCGGGAAGCTGGCAACCGCCGATGGTGGCGAGGGTGCATCAACTCCTCGGTATTCCTGCCGATGCGAACGAAGCCTGGGTCGCAGATGCATGCTCAGATGCGAACTTTCCGGTCCGTATTCTCCAGGCCTGCCAGTCGGCTTGCCGCGATTGGTCGGCGGCAACGGGGCAGAAGGCGGCGGATTTCATCGCGAGCTGGTTGACTGAAGATAGCACCCAGCGCTTGGCTACGCTCGACGGCTTTCTCGAAACGCTGCTCAAGAAGGATGGGGCCCCGCGCAAGATGGCGGGCGCGGAGAGAGCTGATCCGGGTTTCGCAGCCAATCAGGAGGCGATTGGCGAAGCGGTCGCTGCGGTCGGCGAACGCGGGGCCTTGCTCGATTTGGCGGGTTTCCTCGCGCCGCAGCTCGAAGCCGGGCGGGCCTTTGCGCTCAAGTGGCAGGAGGCCAAGGAACGCGAGGGACTGGTCGACTTCGACGATCTGATTGCCCGAGCGGCAGAGCTGCTTTCCGACAACGCGATGTCCGACTGGATCCGCTACAAGCTCGATCGGAGCTTCGACCATATTCTGGTCGACGAGGCGCAGGACACCAACGCTTCGCAATGGGCGATCGTCAAGGCGCTGACCGACGAGTTCTTTGCGGATGAGGGCGCACAGGGCGATCGGATCCGCACGATCTTTGCAGTCGGGGACTACAAGCAGGCAATCTTCGGCTTCCAGGGCACCAGCCCCGAAAATTTCCGCGAGGCGCGCGATTATTTCCGCGAACGAATGGAGGCCAATGCCGAGGCAATGGCGGAACTGCGCGGCGCACCCAAGATCCGGCGGCTCGAGGAATACGACCTCCGGCGCAGCTACCGCACGAACCAGACGGTGCTGTCCTTTGTCGACCGCGCGATCGATGCGATCGGCTTCGATGGCCTCGGCCTCGACGAACGTGACGAGCAGCACATCGGCAGCGACGAACCCGGCCAGGTGGTGCTGTGGAACACGATTCATGCCGACAGCGGGCTGGAGGATGGCGAGGCGGATGAAAGCTGGCTCGGTAAGCACGACCGCAAGCTGGCCGACAAGCTGGCGCTGCAGATCAAGCAATGGCTCGATCCGGAAGGACCGGGCTTCACGCTGGTTCGGGGCAAGCGGCGCCGCGCCGGGGCGGGCGATATCATGGTGCTGGTGCAAAAGCGCCGCGATCTTGCTTCGCTGATTGTCGCCCGGCTTTATCGCCATGGCGTTCCAGTGGCGGGCGTCGACCGCCTCCGGTTGGGCAATCCGCTGGCGGTCAAGGACCTGCTGGCCGCGCTGCGCTTCGCCGCCCAACCGCTCGATGATCTGACGGTCGCCAGCTTGTTGGTTTCACCATTGATCGGGTGGAGCCAGGACGACTTGCTCAAATACGGTTACCGCCCGCGCAAAGAACCTCTGTGGGAGCATCTGCGCCAATCCACGGACGACTTCGCGCACCGCACGGTCGATCTCCTGCGTGAGATTCTGCGCAGGGCCGACTTCGACAGCCCGCAGCAACTGCTCCATTGGATCCTCGTCGGACCGATGGACGGGAGACGCAAGCTGGTCGCGCGATTGGGGCGCGAGGCGAACGATCCAATCGACGAATTGCTGAACGCCGCCAACGCCTTCGCCAGCGCGCATACCGCCAGCCTGCAAGGCTTCATTCGCTGGTTCGATGCGGGCGACGGGGAGCTGAAGCGAGAGGCGGGCGAAAGCGACAACCAGGTTCGGGTCATGACCGTTCATGGCTCCAAGGGGTTGGAAGCGCCGATTGTAATCCTCGCCGATGCGGCGATCCGGCCCGATCCTTCGGGCGACCTCGCTCTCGAAGAACGTCCGCTCGGCATGGGCAGGTCCTGCGAAGTCCCCCTGCCGGCGCTGACCAAGGATGAAAAGGTCGGGCCCATCCGGCTCGTCGACGAACGCCAGTCCGCCCGTGCGATGCAGGAACATTGGCGGTTGCTCTACGTCGCCATGACGCGCGCGCAGGAAGCGCTGTTCATCGGCGGTTCGCTCGGCCCGCGCGACGTCCGGAACGGACCGCACGCGGATAGCTGGTACGCCCGCCTGCGGGCCTTGTTCGATCCGGGCGAGGGGCTGGCGGACCCACTGTGGGGTGCGCGCTGGGAGATCGGCGAACGGGCGCCAACGGTTCCGGCAAGCCCGCTTGCCGCGGCTGAGGAAGTCCCAGCCTTGCCTGCGTGGGCCATAGAGCCGGTTGGGCCAGAACCACGGCCACCGCGTCCTCTTTCTCCTTCGGGATTGGGTGAGATCGAAGGCAGCGATCCTCCCTTGCCGCCCGGGCAAGTAAGCGAGGCGGCACGCCGGGGCACCTTGATCCACGCGCTGCTTGAGCGATTGCCGCAGGTTCCCGTCGATAATCGGGAAGGGTTGGCGCGGGTGTGGCTGGCAAGGCAGGCTCCCGAACTCGACGAGCCGACCCGCGATGAAATGCTGGCTCGGTCGCTGGCGGTTCTCGGCGATCCCGATTTTGCCGCGATCTTCGGACCGGATGCGCTCGCAGAGGTTCCACTTGCCGCTGCGGTCGACGGACAGGTCGTATTGGGAACAGCCGATCGCCTTCTGGTGACACCCGAGAAGATTACCGTGGTCGATTTCAAGACCGCGCGCCGCCCTCCGAACGATCTGGCCGGTGTGCCGGACAGCACGCTGCGTCAGATGGCCGCCTATGTTGCTGCCCTCGAGAAGATCTATCCTGGGCGGGCAGTAGAAGCGGCCGTACTCTATACCCAGGCCCCGATGCTTATCGCCTTGCCGCCGGTTACACTCGCTGTTTACAAGAGTGCGTTTGCGGTCTCGCAGGAAAGCTTTCTCTTACCACCGCTTGAGTAATTGTCTGTTTGGCCCACATCGGGTTCAATAGGATTTCAGGAGATTCCCCCATGGCAACTACCGCCGTTACCGATGCCAGCTTCAAGGCTGACGTCCTCGATTCAGACAAGCCTGTGCTGGTCGATTTTTGGGCCGATTGGTGTGGCCCGTGCAAGATGATCGCACCGGCACTCGAAGAACTGTCTGACGAACTGGGTGACAAGGTGACCATTGCGAAGATGGACATCATGGAAAACCCCAGCGTTCCCGGCGGAATGGGTGTCCAGTCGATTCCCTACCTCGTGCTGTTCAAGAATGGCCAGCCCGCCGCCCACATGCGTGGTGCGGCCCCGAAGGGTCAGCTCAAGCAGTGGCTTGAGAGCGTCCTTTAGTCCAGTTTCAAATATAGTGCGGCGAGCTGGTCCCACAGGGCCGGGCTCGCCGCCCCGATAAGCCCGCGTCGCTCCCACTCGTCGACTCGGTAGGGAGAGCCATCAGGTCTCGCCACCCGGCCTCCGGCTTCTTCCAGCCAAAGCGTACCGGCCGCATGGTCCCAAGCGAGCGTTCGCTCGAAGAAGGACACATCGTTCTCGCCGAGCCCAAGTCGCGGATACTGCTCCGCAGCGCAGCGTGGCGCATCAACCGTCCGGTAGTGTGGCGCTATATGCTCGTGGACCAACTCGCGTCGTCCGGGTTCTAGGAAGATGACCGAGATTGCCGCCACCGGTGGCGTCTCGCCGGTCGTGCGGGCTGTTACCAGATCTCCGTCGACATAGGCACCGCCGCCCCGATGTGCGCTGCAAAAGCGCCCGGAAACGCAGTCGTATATCCAGCCAGACTGCACGAAGCCCCCGCTGGCTTGGGCGAGCAGGATCCCGAACGGGGGCTGGCCGTGCGCGAAATTGTGGGTCCCGTCGATTGGGTCGATGATCCAGCAATCGCCGCCAAGATGGTCCAGCACAGCCTTGTCGGCATGGGCCGCTTCCTCGCCAACGATCGCCAGCGAAGCGTCGATCCGGGCGAGTCCTTCGGCCAGCATCAACTCAGCCTCGCGATCGGCGATGGTGACGAGATCGTCCTCTGCCTTTTCGATGATCTCGCGGCCCGAGAGATTGCGGAAACGCGGCAGGACGGCCTGTTCGGTCACGCGCTGCATCAACGCATGCATCGAGCGGTCGAGCGTGTTCACGAGCGATAATCGGCGTTGATCGCGATGTAGCCGTGCGTCAGGTCGCAGGTCCACACCGTGGCCCGGCCATCGCCAACCCCCAGGTCGACGTCGATGCGGATGTCCTGTCCGGCCAGATGCTTGGCGACGGGTGTTTCGTCGTAATCGGGCAGTGGCTGGCCGTCCCTGGCCGCCCAGGTGCCGCCGAAGCCGATCGAAAGCTTGTCGCGATCGGCAGGTTCACCCGCCTTGCCGACCGCCATGACGACGCGTCCCCAATTGGCGTCTCCCCCGGCAATCGCGGTCTTTACCAGCGGTGAGTTGGCAATCGACAGTCCGACACGGCGCGCGCTCTCGTCACTGGCAGCGCCAGTGACCGCAATTTCGATGAACTTCTGCGCACCTTCGCCATCGCGGACGACCAGATGCGCGAGATCGCGGCAGACCTGCAGCAGGGCGCTGTAGAATGCATCGGCGCCAGCGTCGGTCCAACCGGTGATTGGCGTGTTGCCCGCTTTTCCGGTAGCGAAGAGCAGCACCGTATCGCTGGTCGACGTATCCCCATCGACGGTGATGCAGGAGAAGCTCGCCGCATTCGCTTGCGACAGCATTTCTTGCAGGAAGCCGGGTTCGATCGTTGCGTCGGTGAAAATGTAGCCGAGCATCGTTGCCATGTCGGGCGCGATCATGCCGCTACCCTTGATGAAGCCGGCCAGCTCGACCCTGGTCTGACCGACCATGGCGGAGGCGCCTGCGCCCTTGGTGAAAGTATCGGTCGTCCCGATGGCACTTGCTGCCTCTTCCCATCCGCAAGGATTGGCCTTCAAGGCCGCCGCAACGCCTTCGCGTGCCTTGTCCTTGGGTAGCGGTACGCCGATCACCCCAGTCGAGGACACGAAGACCTCGCTGGGATCGCACGCCAGGGCGTCCGATACTTGCGCCATGATCTGTTCGACCGCCTCGCGCCCGCGGTAGCCGGTAAAGGCGTTCGAATTGCCCGCATTGACGACCAGTGCCCGTGCACGGCCCGTCTTGGCGTTTTCGCGCCCCAATTCAACCTCGCTCGAGGCGCAGGCGCTCTTCGTGAAGACCCCTGCGATCGCCGTGGCGGGAGCAAGCTCGACCAACGTCAGGTCGCAGCGGTCCCATGTCTTGTAGTGCGCCCGCGCTACGCGCAGCGTGACCCCCTCGATTGGGGGCAGGTTGGGGAAGGGCCGGGCGAGAGGCGATATTGCGAGATCCATCTCCGCGCCGATAGGAACTCTTTCGCTTCGGGTAAACGGCCATGCGGGGGTGGACGCGGTGGGAGTGAGGGATTATCTGGTCTCTACCATGTTGCGTCGCCTGCTAACCTGCCTCGCGTTGATCACCGGCCTTGCTGCCGTCAATGCGCCTGCGCATGCGAATGTTCTCGACGCAATGGGCGCCACGCTCGAGCTCACGCAGAAGGCGGATGACTCGGGCAAGAGCGAGAAGGTCACCTGCGCCGAGCGCCAGCGCCAACAGCGCTTGCGGGGCGAGAAGGTCACCCCGTGCCGCCCGTGTGAGGGCGTGCGCGTGGTTATTCCAACGGTGATGTTCGGCGCCGACCGCGCCTTCGAATAGAACCCGGCAGAATCACAAGTTTCCCGCTTGCTCGGCACCGATGCGGTGTGCGGGCATTTGCCAGATAGCATTCACCCCAAGGTTACCCATCCATGCTCAATACCGTGATGAAGGCCGTGTTCGGCTCTTCCAACGATCGCTACGTCAAATCGCTCGGCAAGATCGTCGACCAGATCAATGCATTGGAGCCGCAGCTCCAGGCGTTCAGCGATGCCGAACTTGCTGCACAGACCGACAAGTTCCGGGCCCAGCTGGCTGAGGGCAAGACGCTCGACGATATCCTCCCCGAAGCCTTTGCCACTGTGCGCGAAGCGTCGGTTCGCGTGCTCGGCATGCGCCATTTCGATGTGCAGATGATCGGCGGTATCGTTCTTCACCGCGGCGAGATTGCCGAGATGCGCACGGGCGAGGGCAAGACGCTGGTTGCCACGCTGGCGACCTATCTCAATGCGATCGAGGGCAAGGGTGTCCACGTCGTTACCGTCAACGACTATCTTGCCCGCCGCGACGCCGAGTGGATGGGGCGTCTGCACAAATTCCTTGGCCTGACGATCGGCGTCATCGTGCCGAACCTCAACGAGTTCGAACGCCGCGAGGCCTACAACGCTGACATCACCTATTCGACTAACAACGAGCTCGGCTTCGATTACCTGCGCGACAACATGAAGCATGAGCGCAGCCAGATGGTCCAGCGCCCCTTCAACTTCGCGGTGGTCGACGAGGTCGACTCGATCCTGATCGACGAAGCCCGCACGCCGCTGATCATTTCGGGCCCGACCGACGACAAGTCAGAACTCTATATCGCCATTGACGAAGTGGTGAAGGAGTTCCCTGAGGAATGGTACGAAAAGGACGAGAAGCAGCGCAACATCCAGCTGACTGAGGATGGGACCGAAGAGGTCGAGAAGATCCTGATCGAGAAAGGCCTGCTGCAGTCCGACAACCTGTATGATGTCGTGAACACCCAGGTCGTCCACCACCTCGAACAGGCACTCCGCGCGGTGCACATGTTCAAGCGCGACACCGACTATATCGTCAAGGACGACAAGGTCATCATCATCGACGAGTTTACCGGCCGCATGATGGACGGCCGCCGCTGGTCGAACGGCCTGCACCAGGCGGTCGAGGCCAAGGAAGGCGTGAAGATCGAGCCTGAGAACCAGACGCTCGCTTCGATCACCTTCCAGAACTATTTCCGCATGTACCCCAAGCTGTCGGGCATGACCGGCACCGCAGCCACCGAGGCTGCGGAATTTTGGGACATCTACAAGATGAACGTGGTCGAGATCCCGACCAACGTTCCGGTCCAGCGCATCGACGAGGAAGACGAGTTCTACAAGAACACGCAGGACAAGTTCAAAGCCATCGCCAAGGCGATCAGGGAAAAGAACGAGATCGGGCAGCCGGTCCTGGTCGGCACTGTCTCGATCGAGAAGAGCGAACTTCTGAGCGAGTTCCTCAAGGAGGAAGGCGTTCCGCATGCGGTGCTGAACGCACGTTTCCACGAACAGGAAGCGCATATCGTCGCCCAGGCAGGCCGTATCGGCGCGGTAACGATCGCGACCAACATGGCCGGCCGCGGCACCGACATCCAGCTTGGCGGCAACCTCGAGTTTAGGATCGACGACGAACTCAGCGAGATGCCCGAGGGGCCGGGGCGCGACGCGGCGATTGAACGTATCAAGGGAGAGATCGCCGAAGAAAAGCAGCGGGTGCTCGACGCGGGTGGCCTGTTCGTGCTTGGTACGGAACGGCATGAAAGCCGACGGATCGACAACCAGCTGCGTGGCCGCTCGGGCCGACAGGGGGACCCCGGCCTCAGCCGCTTCTACCTCTGCCTGGAGGACGACCTTCTGCGGATTTTCGGGCCGGATACCTTGTTCGCCCGCATGATGAACTCGAACCTCGAGGACGGTGAAGCGATCGGTTCCAAGTGGCTCTCCAAAGCTATCGAGACCGCGCAGAAGAAGGTCGAAGCGCGCAACTACGAAATCCGCAAGCAGGTCGTGCAGTACGACGATGTGATGAACGACCAGCGCAAGGTGATCTACGAGCAGCGCGCCGAGATCATGGACAGCGACGTGGTCGACGATGTCGTCGTCGACATGCGCCATGACGCGATCAACGCCATGGTAGGTAACGCGTGCCCGCCGGGTTCATATCCTGAGCAGTGGGATGTCGAGGGTCTCAAGACGCAGCTTGGTGAGGTGCTCGGGCTGCATTTCCCGATCGAGGACTGGGTCCAGGAAGATCACGTCGAGCCCGAACTGATCGAAGAGCGCGTTCGCGTAGAGGCCGACCGCGTGATGGAAGAAAAGTTGGCCAAGGACGATGCGGGCCTGTGGCGGCGGATCGAAAAGAGCGTGCTGCTGCAGGAGCTTGATGCGGAGTGGAAGGACCACCTCGCCACGCTCGACGCGTTGCGCCAGGTGGTTGGCCTTCGTGCCCACGCGCAGAAGCAGCCGCTCAACGAATACAAGCAGGAAGCCTTCAGCCTGTTCGAAAGCATGCTCGACAAGCTGCGTGAGACGGTCACCGGGAAGCTCATGCGCATCGAGATCCAAGATCCGGAGCCGATGCCGCAGATGATGCTGCCCGACCTGCCTGATTTCCTCACGGGCCATATCGATCCGCTCTCGGGTCTCGAGGATTCGAACGATGGCGATGGATCCGCCAGGCGCGCCGAGCTGTTCGGGTCGCTCGCCGGTAGTCCGCGTGCTGCGGTGGGGCCTGGCGGGTCGATCTCCGATAACCCGTTCGCCGGGTTGGAGATCAGCCGCAATGCTCCGTGCCCCTGCGGGTCGGGCAACAAGTACAAGCATTGTCACGGCGCGATCAGCGCCTGAGGTACGCTGGTCCCGTTGCTAGATGCGGCGGGGCTGGCGTACCATCGGCACGAGCGGCGGGCTGTCCGGTTCCGGATGGATCGGCTCGCCCGCCTGTTCGAAGCCACAGCTGCGGTAGAAGCCGGTGTTTTGCGGGTTTGAGTTCTCGAGATAGGCTGGCAAGCCTGCACGGTCGCAAGCGTCGAGCACAGGCTGGATCAGCTTGCGGCCCAGGCCCTTGCCCTGCGAAGTGGGCCTTACCCCAATGCTGAACAGGTAGGCGTGCTCAAAGTTAGGGTGGCGTGCGTCCATCGCGTCGCCCGTGCGCACGCCGCGCTTCACCGCGCCGGGGCCGCAGAGGAAGGCGGTTGGGACGGCGAAGCGGACGTAATCCCAAAAGCTGAAGCTCGCATCGCCGCCGGGTAGCATCCACATGCACGCGCCTTCGTTTCCAAGCGAATAGCAATAGCCGCGGGGCACATAAATCTGCCGCGCCTGCAGGTTGAACAGGTTCCGGATCCCGGCGAAATTCCCGAATAGCCAGAGGTTGAAGGGATCGTTGCGAAAGGCATCTGCAGTGATGTCGCCGATCATCCGGGCGTCGCCATGGCGCGCAAGCTGCAGATCTTCGCCCAGGTCAATATCGGCTGGTTGCATGGTTCTTTCTCCCGGAATGCAGGCTAGCTCCGGGGTAGGGTAGCGTCTAGGTCACGCGCATGATCATCCTTGCCGTCGGCTTTTTCCTCACCGCAATTCTCTATGCCAGCGTCGGGTTCGGCGGTGGGTCGACATACAGTGCCCTGTTGGCGCTTTCCGGCATCGACTACCGCATCTTTCCACTACTCTCGCTGGCCTGCAATATCGTGGTGGTCACAGGCGGATCGATCCGCTTCGCCCGAGCGAGGGTGACGCCGTGGCGCGGGGCCCTGCTGCTCACGGCAATTGCCGCGCCCGCCGCATTCGTAGGCGGGCTGACCCCGATCGACGAAGCCGCGTTCCTCGCGATCTTGGGCGCGAGCCTTGTTCTGACCGGGCTGACATTGCTGGTGCCGCTGAAAGAGCGAGAGGGAGAACCGACACGGGCGGCACGCTTCATGCCCCTCGCAGCGGCTCCCTTGGGTTACCTGGCAGGGCTGGTGGGGATCGGCGGCGGGATCTTCCTGGCCCCGCTGCTTCACCTGGCGCGCTGGAACGCACCGCGCGCGATTGCCGCCACGGCAAGCCTGTTCATCCTGATCAATTCGATCTTCGGTCTGGGAGGGCAGATTCTCAAGGGCGGGGCGGGGCGTCTCGCGCTGGCCGTCGACACCGGATTGCCGCTGTTGGTTGCTGTGGCGATTGGTGGCCAGATCGGCAGCCTGCTGGCCCTGAGATACCTGCCGCAGACATGGATTCGCTGGGCAACCGCTGCGCTCACCATCTGGGTGGGCGGGCGCCTCTTGCTTGGGTTGTAAGAAGAAGAATGGCTCCCCGAGTTGGATTCGAACCAACGACCAAGTGATTAACAGTCACCTACTCTACCGCTGAGCTATCGGGGAGCAGCCCGTCAGGCAGGGGTGCGCCTATATGGGCGCGATTCCGGTTTGGCAAGCGGGCATTTGGCGATTCTTGTGAGATGTGTGCCAGTGCTGCCGATCACACGACAAACTGCTCGGCGACGATACGTTCGTCGAGCGAATGGCCTGGATCGAACAGCAGCGTCAGCTCCCTTTCGCGGGCTATCGCGAGACGCACTTCGGCGACGTCGCGGACCTCGCGTTGGTCGGCCACGACACTGACCGAACGCTTTTCCTCCTCGAGCACGCGAAGCCGGACTTCGCTGCGATCAGGCAGTATTGCACCGTGCCAGCGGCGCGGGCGGAAGGGGCTGATCGGCGTCAGTGCCAGAAGCTGCGAATCGAGCGGCAGGATCGGGCCGTCAGCGGACAAATTGTAGGCAGTCGATCCGGCGGGTGTGGAGAGCAGTACGCCATCGCAGACCAGTTCTGGAATGCGAACCTTGTCGTCCACCGACACTTCAATCTTGGCCGTCTGGCGCGTTTCACGCAGTAGCGAAACCTCATTGATCGCAAAGCAGCTGTGCCGCTCTCCATCCTGGGTCACTGCCTGCATCAGAAGGGGGGCGATCGTATGGGGTTTGGCCCGTGCAATCCGGCCAAGCAGCGTGTCGGTCTTGCGGTTGCGATTCATCAGGAAGCCGACCGTGCCCAAATTCACGCCATAGGCGGGCAGGATGTGTCCGCTATCGAGCATCGCGTGCAGGCTTTGCAGCATGAAACCATCGCCGCCGAGCACGACCACGGCATCGGCTTCCTCGAGCGATACCCAATCGAACGTCTCGCGATAGAGTGCTGCTGCTTCCTGCGCTCGCTCAGCATCGGATGCCAGCAAGGCGAGGCGGCTGTAATCGGCCATAGTCCCGTGCTTCCTCCCGACCAGGCGATTGGTGCGCCGGGTTGCGGGGCGTTCCTATGGAGGTGCGTCCCATTTGGCAACAGAGCGGAATTGCTGGCATAAGTCTCGCGCGACCGCGATAAGAGCGTTCCCATGGCAAGTGTGCCCACCGAACTGACCCACGGGTCGAGAGACAGCCTCACCGGTCTGGCCGATCTGGCCCATGCGCGCGCGATGATAGCCGAGTGGCAGAGCGATTGCCCGGGTGAGTCGGATGACTGCCCGATTCACGCCATGATGATTTCGCTCGGTCGGATCGATACCGTCAACGTTGCCTTCGGTGAGTCCGCGGGGGATGGCGCACTGGTGGAGGTCGCGCAGCGCATCAAGCATTTCGCCGCCGACGAGCTGGATTCGAGTCCGTGGCTGGCAGCGCGAATCAGCGGGGGAGCGTTCCTGCTGGTGGCTCGCCAGCCATGCAGCCGCGAACGGTGGCAGTGGCTGGCCGAAGCGCTGGCAGATGCGATCGCCATGCCCATTGCCAACCCAGAAGAGGGCGGGGCGAGCCTGCGCCTGTGGCCGCGCATCGCGCTGATGCGGGCGACCATGAACGATTCGGCCGATCGCATTCTGGATCGCCTGTCGGAAGTGCAGGCACGCATGCGCGAGGGTCACGGGCGCAGGATCGACTGGTCGACGGGTGAAGTAGCCCGTCTAGGTCGTTCGTATCGCGAGCTCGAAGCGGACCTGCTTGCGGCGATCGACCAGGACGAGATCGAGATCCTTTTCCAGCCCCAGTATGCGCTAGCAGACGACCGGATGATCGGCGCGGAGGCACTGGCGCGCTGGCACCACCCCACCGTCGGCCGGATCGGCGCGAGCTCGCTGTTCCAGATCGCCGAGCGCGCCGACCATGTTGCACAACTTTCCCGCCATATCGCGCAGCGGGCGCTCGAGCATGCGGTACACTGGCCCGAACACTTGCGGCTCTCGCTCAATATCACTCCTGCCGACCTTGCTGCAGAGAGCTTCGCGACCGAGTTCGCGCGTCTTGCCGAACGCGTCGGATTCCCGCTTGGTCGGATCACGCTGGAGATTATCGAACAGGTTCTCCTCGCCGACCTTGATCGCGTTGGGCATGTGCTAGACCAGCTCAAGGTCTTCGATATCCGCCTGGCACTGGATGACTTCGGCGCGGGGTTCTGCAACTTCCGCTACCTGAAAGTGCTGCCGATCGACTACATCAAGCTCGATCGCTCGATGATCGACGGAGTGCTTGAGGATGAGCGCGACCTGGCCGTCTTCCGCGCGATCCTCGCCATGGCACGGGCGTTGGATCTGGCGGTGGTGGTCGAAGGCGTCGAGAGCGAAGAGCAAAGAGAATTGATCGCGACCGAGGGTTGCGAATATTATCAGGGGTTCCTGCGTTCCGAGCCGATAACGCCTGGAGAATTCCTGTCTCTTATAGATGCCTAGGCAAAACTCTTATCAGTTCGTCGAGATTTCCGCACGACCGCTGACAGGCCCTTGGTGAGCTGGAACAGCCCATTGAGGCGGCTCTCCGGCGAATTCCATGCACGGCTGATCACCAGCTTCATGTCAGGCCGCAGCTTGGCGGTTCCCTGCAGGCGCTCGACATAAGCGAGCAGGCCTGAGGGGTCGGGGAAATCGTCCTTGTGGAAGGTCACCAGCGTCCCGGCCGCTCCGACATCGATCTTGGCGATATTCGCCTCGATCGCCTGGTGCTTGATTTCGATCAGGCGGACGAGGTTTGCCGTCGCTGCGGGCAGATCGCCGAAGCGGTCGATCATTTCCGCCGCCAGCGCCTCGATCTCGGACTTGTCCTGCGCGTCGTTGAGGCGGCGGTATAGCGCCATGCGTACCGCCAGGTCGGGCACATAGTCTTCCGGGATCATGATCGGCGCATCTACGGTGATCTGCGGGCTCACCGTTTCGCGCTTCGCCTCCAGTCCCATCTCGCCTGCCTTGGCGGCAAGAATCGCGTCCTCAAGCATCGACTGGTAGAGCTCGAAGCCGACCTCGCGGATGTGACCCGACTGTTCGTCTCCCAGAAGGTTGCCCGCACCACGGATATCGAGATCGTGGCTGGCCAGCTGGAACCCTGCGCCCAGGCTGTCGAGATCGCCGAGAACCTTGAGTCGCTTCGCCGCGACTTCGCTGAGCTGGGTATCCGCGGCGTAGGTGAGGTAGGCGTAGGCACGCAGCTTCGCGCGACCAACGCGGCCGCGGAGCTGGTAAAGCTGGGCGAGGCCGAAGATATCGGCTCGGTGGATGATGATCGTATTGGCGCTGGGCAGGTCGAGCCCACTTTCGACGATCGTGGTGGCGAGCAGCACGTCGTACTTGCCTTCGTAAAAGGCGCTCATCCGCTCCTCGATCTCGCCCGCACCCATCTGGCCGTGCGCCGCGATGAACTTAACCTCGGGCACATGCTCGCGCAGCCATTCCTCGACGCTCTCCATGTCGGAGATACGCGGCACGACGATAAAGCTCTGCCCGCCACGATGGTGCTCGCGTAGCAGCGCCTCGCGCATCACCATATCGTCCCATTCCATCACGTACGTGCGTACTGCCAGACGGTCGACCGGCGGAGTCTGGATGGTCGAAAGCTCGCGCAAGCCGGTCATGGCCATCTGCAGCGTTCGCGGGATCGGCGTAGCGGTCAGCGTCAGCATGTGCACATCGGCGCGTAGCTGCTTGAGCCGTTCCTTATGGTTGACCCCGAAGCGCTGCTCCTCGTCGACGATGACCAGGCCGAGGTTCTTGAACTGCGTCTGTTTGGACAGGATCGCGTGGGTGCCGACCACGATATCGATATCCCCGCTGGCTAGGCCGTCGCGAGTGTCCTTCATCTCCTTGGCCGGAACAAGCCGTGACAGCCTTCCAACCTTCAGAGGAAAGCCATTGAAGCGGTTTGAGAAATTCTCGAAGTGCTGACGCGCGAGGAGAGTGGTCGGCGCTACCACTGCGACCTGCTGACCGTTCATCGCGGCGACAAAGGCGGCACGCAGCGCGACCTCGGTTTTGCCGAAGCCGACATCGCCGCAAACGAGCCGGTCCATCGGTTTGCCGCTTTCGAGGTCGGCCAGGACATCGGCGATCGCACGGTCCTGATCGTCGGTTTCCTCCCATGGGAAGCGGTCGAGAAACTGATTGTATGGGCCTTGCTCGACTTCGAACACCGGTGCCTTGCGCAAGGCACGGGCGGCTGCAGTACGCAACAGTTCATGGGCGATCTCGCGGATACGTTCCTTGAGCCGCGCACGCCGCTTCTGCCAGGCTTCGCCACCCAAGCGGTCGAGCATCACCGCTTCTTCGCTGCTGCCGTAACGGCTCAGCACATCGATATTCTCGACCGGAATGTAGAGCTTGTCGCCCCCGCGATACTCCAGCATCACGCAGTCGTGTTTGGACTTGCCGACGGTGATCGGCTCAAGCCCCAGATACTTGCCGATACCATGTTCGGTATGGACGATCAGGTCTCCGACGCTGAGTGCCTGCAGTTCGGCGAGGAATGCGTCGGCGTCCTTGCGTTTCTTCTTACGCCTGACGAGCCGGTCACCGAGGATGTCCTGCTCGGTGAGCAGTTCCATCTCATCGTTGGCGAAACTCGCTTCGAGCGGGAGGATCACCGCTGCCGCCTTGCCCTTGGCAGACAGGCCCAGCGCTTCCTGCCAGGTGTCGGCAAGCTGCACGGTGGCGCCCGCTTCGCCGAGGATCGAGGAAATGCGCGCCCGGCTACCCTTGGAATATGCGGCGATCAGCGGGCGCTTTCCCGCCCTGCCCAGTGCTTTCAGGTGATCGGCAAGAACCGGATAGACATTGTCACCCCGGGCCCGCTCGGGCGCAAAATCGCGGCCCGACCGGAAACCGAAGCCGACCACCTTCTCGCCTTCTGGTTCGTCAAAGGGCGTCGCTCGATGGGCCGGAGCAGAGGCGAGGGCGGTTCGAAATTCGTCCTCGGTCAGGTAGAGCGAGGCTGGATCGAGCGGGCGATAGCTGCCCTTGGCCTGTCCGCTCGCGGCCTTGCGCTGGTCGAAATAGTCGCCGATGTCCTTGGTTCGCTCTTCGGCGGCACCCAGTGCGGCGCTATCGATGACAACGAGATCATCCTTGCCCAGATGGTCGAACAGTGTTGTCAGGCGTTCCTCGAACAGCGGAAGCCAGTTCTCCATCCCTGCAAGCCGCCGGCCTTCGCTGACGGCCTCATAAAGCGGATCCTGCGTCGCATGGGCGCCGAACATCTCGCGATAGCGGCCCCGGAAGCGTTTGATGCTGTCCTCGTCCAGCAATGCCTCGCTTGCGGGCAGCAGCAGGTGGGAGTCGAGCCGCCCCGTGCTCATCTGCGTATTCGGATCAAATGAACGCAGGCTCTCCAGCTCGTCGCCGAAGAAGTCGAGCCGCAGCGCTTCTTCCATGCCGCTGGGAAAGATGTCGACGATCGAGCCTCGCACGGCATATTCGCCCTTGTCGATCACCGTGTCGGTGCGGCTGTATCCTTGCCGCTGGAGCAGTGCGGCAAGGCTTTCGCGCCCGATCTCCGTTCCGACCCTGAATTCGCGCACGCTTTCCCGGATCCGGAACGGCGTCAGCACACGCTGGAGAACGGCATTCGCCGTGGTAACGACGAGCTGCGCCTTGGCCTTGCCGGCCTGCAACCGGTGCAGTGCTGCGAGCCTGCGTGCGCTGATGGCCAGTGCCGGGCTGGCCCTGTCATAGGGTAGCGAATCCCATGCGGGAAATTCGATCACTTCCAGTTCGGGTGCGAAGAAACCCGCCGCGTCGACGATCCCGCGCATTGCCGCATCGTCCGGTGCGATAAACACCGCTCGACCCGTGCTGGCCCGGGCGAGGTCGGCCATAACCAATGGCTGTGCGCCGCGCGCGACCTGCGACAGCGTGAGCGCTTCGCGGGCCTTCAGGATGCGAGACAGGTCGGGCATTGGCTTCCTAGCGTTTGATCAGGGCGGACGATACGCGCACGCACGATTGCCCCCTGCCCGGATGGGAAGGGGGTGCTTTGGGTCAAGTCAGCCAGATAGAGGTCAGCGCTCGCGCGTCAACGGGGGATGTCGACGTAGTCGAGTTGCTGCATCGCCGCCATAAGCGGGCCCTGGAACCGCAGCGGGGGCTCCTGGGTCTTGAGCGCCCAGGCCATTACGTCGACATCGTCTTCTTCAAGCAGAGCTTCGAACCAGGCGATCTCTGCTTCTCCCCACTCCTCGTGATAGCGATCGAAGAACCCGCCGATCATGTAGTCGGCCTCACGCGTGCCGCGGTGCCAGGCGCGAAATCTGGCGCGTTGCTTGCGGCCTTCGAAAGTCAGGGCTTGGGGCATTGAAAAAGGGGTGCCTTCCGCAATTCCGGAAAGCACCCCTCTGGTTCATCGAGCGAGATCGATCAAGGGTGCGTGTGCGAGAAGTAGCGCACCGACTCCGTGACCAGCTTGTCGTTCTCGGCGTTAAGTTCTTCCGCCTTCTCTTCGCTGCCAGCGATCTTGATCAATTCGGCCCAAAAGGCCTTCCTTTCAGGCGAGGCGTGGGTATCGAGTGCGGACATGCCACGAGGCATGGGACGCAACAGCATGAGGTCCCACGTGCCGTCCATCATCCAATGCACCTGGGTTGCTGGCAGTCCCGCTGCGGCTGCTGCCGGAGCGTAGTATTTTTCCATTATCTCGCTCCACCGGTTGCCCGCATCGGGCGCCAGCTTCAGCAAGATGATCGTATATGTAGTCCGCGCTTCTTCCGGCTCGTCCTGTGCCAGGGCCGGCGCAGCGAATACCGGCATTGCAGCGAACGCGATTGCAGCTGCGATAGTCTTGAAGTTACTAAGCATGGCTATCCCCCCATGTACCAAGCAACCCTGCGGCATCGCCTAGCATGGAATTTCAATTAAACATAATCGTGCTTCGGAATGCCGGGAAAGCGGCCTGACTGTGGCTTTGCATCGGTTCGTCGATATCCTAACGCTATCGGGCGATGCGGCCCGATATCCTCAATCCGCTCTTCACTGAGACTGAAGCGCTCGACGGCGTCGGGCCGAAGCTCAAGAAGCCGCTGGAAAAACTTGGCCTGACGCGGGTGCGCGATCTCGATTACCACCTGCCCGAGCGTTTCGTGTCCCGGCGCGCTGTCGGCAATCTCGACGAAGCGGGTGAGGGCGAACAGATTGTCGTGCGCCTTACCGTGACCGAGCATCGCGCTGGACGCTCCGCACGCGCACCCTATCGCGTTCTCGCTCAGGACATGGTGGGTAATATCCTGGCCCTGACCTATTTCGGACGCGCATCATTCACTGCGCGGAAGCAGCTGCCCGTTGGCGAGACGCGCTGGGTGGCGGGCAAGCTGGAACGGTTCGGCGACATGCTGCAAATCGTCCATCCTGACCACGTGGTCGAAGAAGGCGGCGATACGCTGGGTCAGCTGTGTGAACCGGTCTATCGCCTGTCGGAGGGGCTGACCCAGCCCAAGATCGCCGGGTTGGTTCAGCAGGCCTTGTCGCGAACCCTTGAGCTTCCTGAGTGGATCGAGCCACGGCAGATCGAAAAGCAAGGCTGGCCCACGTGGCGCGACGCGCTGGTCCTGGCGCATAAGGGCGAGCATTCTGCGGCGCGCGACCGGCTCGCCTACGATGAACTGCTCGCCAACAGCCTTGCGCTGATGCTGGTCCGGGCGGACAACCGCAAACGCAGAGGACAACCACTGCGCGGAGACGGCAGCTACCGGGTCAAGCTTGACCTGCCGTTCCCGCTGACGGGCGCCCAGAAGCGTTCGATTGCCGAGATCGAAGGCGATATGGCGCAGGAATCGCCGATGCTGCGCCTGCTGCAGGGTGACGTCGGCGCGGGCAAGACCGTGGTGGCGCTTGAGGCCATGCTCATCGCGGTCGAGGCCGGGGCGCAGGCCGCCATGCTGGCGCCGACGGAGATCCTTGCTCGCCAGCATTACGAGAGCCTGCGGCGTATGGCAGAGCCGACCGGCGCGCGGGTTGCCCTGCTGACCGGCCGCGACAAGGGTAAGGCGCGCGAGGCGACGCTGATGGACCTCCTCGACGGCAGCATCGACATCGTCGTCGGCACCCACGCGATCTTCCAGGACAAGGTCGCCTATAACAACCTGGCGATGGTGGTGATCGATGAGCAGCACCGTTTCGGCGTAGGACAGCGGCTCATGCTGGCGAGCAAGGGCCGCCGCGCACCGCACGTGCTGGCCATGACCGCAACGCCGATTCCGCGCACACTGACACTGGCTCAGTATGGCGAGCTCGACGTGAGCAAGCTCGACGAGCTGCCACCCGGGCGCCAGGCGATCGAGACTGTGGTGATGGGGCAGGACAAGATAGGGCTCCTGGTCGATCGCCTTGCCGCGCAGATCGCCGAGGGACGGCAAGCCTATTGGGTGTGCCCGATGGTGCGCGAGATGGACGGACCGGACGAAATCGCCGCGGTCGAGGCCCGCTTTGCCGCGCTCGAACAGCGCTTCGGGCGCGACGTGGTCATGGTGCATGGTCAGCTCGCGCCCGAGATGAAAGATGCGGCGATGGAACGGTTCGCCAGCGGGGATGCCAAACTGCTGGTTGCGACCACTGTGATCGAGGTTGGGGTCGATGTCCCTAACGCTACGCTCATGGTGATCGAGCAGGCCGAGCGCTTTGGGCTTGCCCAGCTACACCAGTTGCGCGGGCGGGTAGGGCGAGGCTCCGAGAAATCGGTCTGCGTTCTGGTGCGCGGGGATACCTTGTCGGAAACCGCCCGCGAGCGCCTCGCCCTCATGCGGGAGACCCAGGATGGCTTCCGCCTCGCCGAAGAAGACCTCCGCCTGCGTGGGGGGGGAGAATTGCTCGGTACGCGCCAGTCGGGTGATACTCCGTTTACCGTGGCCAGCCTCGAGCAGATCACCACACTCCTGCCTACGGCCTATGACGATGCACGCCTCCTGATTGAGCGTGATGGGGGGCTGGAGGGGCCAAGGGGCGAGGCCGCCCGGACGCTGCTTTATCTCTTCGAGCGCGATTACGGTGTGAAGACCTTGCGCGGCGGCTAGTCGCTAGCGCTGCTCGCTCAACAGCAGGCGGGCACCAAACGCGAGGAAAACGCCGCCAGTCAGCCGGTCGAGCCATTGGAGCACGGCTGGCTTCCTCAGGACCTTGGCTATCGGTTGTGTCGCGGCGATCAGGATAGCGAACCAGGCCACACCCAGTGCGCCATGGATCGTGCCCAGCAGGATACTGCTGAGGAACGCGTGGGCACCGACCGGGATGAACTGGGGCAAAAAGGAGACGTAGAAAACACCAACCTTGGGATTGAGCATGTTGGTGAGGAAGCCGCGCAAGAACCACCCGGAAGCCGATGCCTCCTTACCCAGCTGGGGAACCTCATCCAGTGCCTTCCTGGGAGAACGGATCAACTTCACGCCAAGGTAGAACAAGTAAAGCGCGCCACACCATTTGAGCGCAATGTAGGCGAATTCCGAAGCGGCCAGAAGGGCGCCCAATCCGGCGCCGACAATGGCGCCCCAACCGACGCAACCCATTGCGATGCCCAGGCCTGCGAAAAAGGCGCGTCGCGCCGATTCTACGGTTGCAGTCCGCATGACCAACGCCGAATCCAGACCCGGCACGATGGTCAGAAATGCCGCGGCGATGGTGAATGCGATCAAATAGTCGGCGGACGGCATCTGCACTATATCCTTGATATTATTATGCTTAGGGTTCGCCAAGTAGTCTGACCAGCGCTGCGGCGCCCGCCGTAACATCGGCCCAGGTATCGCGGAAATTGTCCTCTCCGCCATACCAAGGGTCAGCCAGATCCGCGCCTTCGCGGCCAGGCACGAGATCCAGTAACATGGCAATGCGCGCCTTACCGTCGCCCGGGTTGCGAAGCGCGATGTTCGCCATGTTGGAAGCGTCCATGCCAATTATCCAGGTGAACCGATGGAAATCTTCCACCGAGAGCTGCCGGCCGCGATAGTGTCGAATGTCGATCCCGTGACGCGCCGCCTCGGCGATACTGCGCGGATCAGGCGGCTCGCCGACGTGATAAGCCGCGGTTCCGGCGCTATCGACTTCGGCAGCCAGGCCTGCGGTTTCGGCTGCACGACGAAAGGCGGCCTCCGCTAAAGGCGAACGGCAAATGTTTCCGAGACAGACAAACAGGACGGAGGGGATGGTCAGGGCTTCCTCCCGCGCTTGCGACTGGCTTGAACCAGCGCAGGTGAAATGGTCGGGGAGAGAGGATTCGAACCTCCGGCCCCTGCCTCCCGAAGACAGTGCTCTACCAGGCTGAGCTACTCCCCGACCGGATCGGCCCGCAGCGGTTTGATGCGGCGGGTGCGAAGCAGGCGCGCCCAATAGCGACGGGGCCCATGGCTTTCAAGCGCAAACACGGGCCGCTCGAAATTAATCGCGCAGCGCTGGCGTCGAATGGGCTAGCCTAGGGCGCGTCCCAGGTCTTCCTGCAGTGTCGCCACACCCTCGAGCCCCACCGACAATCGCAGGAGGGAAGCGGGAAGGGCTGGCGCGGCCTCGGCAGGGTCCACTTTGTGGCCGGTCATGACAAGGCTTTCCGGCCCGCCCCAGCTGACCGCACGCCCGAAGGTGCGCAAGCGGTCGGCGACTACGATGGCATCGGCAAAGCCATCGTCAAGCTCAAAGGAGAACAGGCCCGAATGCCCGCGCATTTGTCGCGCGAGCAGCGGATCGTTGGTGAGTGCCGGGTGGAAAACCCGGCGTACGCGAGGGTGCTCGGCAAGCCAGCTGGCGAGGGAGAGTGCATCTGCGTGGTGTTTGGCAAGGCGCACGGGGAGCGTCATCAGGCCCCGCAGGCACAGCCACGCCGTAAGCGGCGGCATCGCAGCTCCAAGCAGGAGCAAGCCCTTTCGGAAAATACGTTCGATATGCTCGACACTTCCGACGACAGCCCCGCCGACGAGGTCGCTATGCCCGCCGATATACTTGGAGCAGCTGTGCAGGACGAGGTCGACGCCCAGTTCGAGTGGTTTCTGCAGCAGGGGTGTCGCCACGCTGTTGTCGAGCATGGTGATGATCCCGCGGTCCCTGGCCATGGTTGCCAGGTCGGCGACGGGCAGCAAGCCGAACAACATCGAGCCTGGGCTTTCCATGTAGAGGACGCGCGTTTCCGGGCGCAGTTGGGCGGCAATGCCATCGAGGTCGGTCGCTTCGGCGCGACTCCAGCTTACGCCATACCCTTCAAGTCTTTGGGCGAGTTCGATCGTCGGGCCGTAGATCGTCCCAGCAAAGAGCACATGGTCCCCGCTTTCGAGGAACGCCGTCAGCGATGCGGCGATCGCACCCATGCCGCTGGCGAACCCCTTGCAGGCCTCGCCTCGTTCGAGCCGGGCGAGGGCATCTTCCAGCACCGACAGCGTCGGATTGGTCCCACGGGAATAGACCGCGACCTGATGCTCGCGCGACAGGCCGTCGAAGAGTGTCTCCATGTCGGGTTGCCGGAACAGGCTTGCTTGCGCGATGGGCGGCAGGACCGACCCGCCATCGGCCAGCGGGCGGTGGCTGCCGATACAGACGAGTTCGTCCTGCGGATCGAATTGCAGCGTCATGCTATCCCCTCGGAAGCCTCTTGTATCGCAAGCATTGTGGATGGATAGGCCATGCGCAATTGCGACGGGCCGCTGTCCACTCCATTCTCCCACGGCCCTCCTGATGGAAAGCACGATGTCGGCCGCTAGCGACCACTACGAACAGCAATACCTCGAGCTGATGGAGCGTATCTGGCTCGGGGGCAGCGAACGTGTCGATCGCACGGGCATCGGCACGCGCTCGGTGTTCGGCGCAATGCTCCGGTTCAATCTCGCTGACGGGGCCATGCCGCTCATCACCACCAAGCGGGTCTTCTGGAAGACCGCCACCCGCGAATTGTTGTGGTTCCTGACCGGCGATACCAACATCAGGCCGCTGGTGCTGCAGGGCGTGAAGATCTGGAACGAATGGCCGCATGCGCGCTACGTCGAGGAAACCGGCGAAGAAATTGCGCTCGATGACTTCGTCCAGAGGATCGCCGACGACGAGGATTTTGCCGCGCGATGGGGCGATCTCGGTCCGGTGTATGGCAAGCAGTGGGTCGATTGGCCGACCTACCAGCCAGTGGCCGGGGGGCTGTTCCGCAAGGGACGCGGGATCAACCAGGTCGCCGAAGTGGTCGAATCGCTCCAGAAAAACCCCGGCAGCAGGCGGCATATAGTTGAAGGCTGGAACGTGGCTGAGCTCAACCGGATGGCCTTGCCCCCGTGCCACAAGACCTACCAGTTCCACGTCGCCGACGGACGCCTCAATGGCTTGCTCTATCAGCGCAGTTGCGACGTTGCCTTGGGCCTGCCGTTCAACCTGTGGTCGGCTGCTCTGTTGCAACGCATGCTTGCGCAGCAGGCAGGGTTGGAGCCGGGCGAGTTCGTTTGGATGGGTGGGGATACTCACCTTTATCTCAATCACGAACACCTGATTCGAGAGCAGCTAACCCGGGAACCGGTCGGTCAACCGCGGCTTGATATCCTGCGGCAGCCGCCGACGATCTTCGACTATCGCATTGAGGATTTCGAGGTTCGCGACTACACGCCGCACGGGGCCATCAAGGCACCCGTCGCCGTGTGAACCGGCTCCCCTTGACCGTTTCGCGCGCGTGAAATAATATAACGCTTACGCGTAAGATTGCGTCTGGGAGAGACTCTATGGCCGACAGGCCCGACGGAGCGGCACAACAGGGCGGTAATCGTCCCAAGTTGGCGCTGCACGTTCCTGAACCGAAGTTCCGGCCCGGCGACACGGTCGACTTCTCGCACTTGCAGATTCCGGAGGCAGGCAAACAACCGCGCCCAGACGAGACTTGCGACCCCAAGGACATGCACGAGCTCGCATTCGGGCTCGTCCGTGTGTTGGGGGAAGACAACAAGGCGCACGGTCCGTGGGATCCGAAGCTCGACCCGGATACCTTGCGCAAGATGCTTGGCCACATGGCCATGACTCGTGCCTTCGACGAGCGCATGTTCCGCGGCCAGCGACAGGGCAAGACCAGTTTCTACATGAAGTGCACCGGCGAGGAGGCGACCAGCGTCGCTGCCTCGATGGCGCTTGCGGCGGATGACATGGTCTTCCCCAGCTATCGCCAGCAGGGCATCCTGATCCAGCGCGGTTACCCGATGATCGAGATGATCAACCAGATCTACTCGAACAAGGGCGACAAGCTGAAGGGCCGGCAGCTGCCAATCATGTATTCGAGCCGCGAGCACAGCTTCTTCACCATCAGCGGCAACCTCGCCACGCAAACTCCACAGGCGGTGGGCTGGGCGATGGCCAGCGCGATCAAGGGCGATAGCCGTATCGCTGCGACCTGGGTGGGCGAGGGCAGCACCGCGGAAGGCGATTTCCATTCTGCGTGCACTTTCGCGACCGTCTACCACGCGCCGGTGATCCTGAACGTGATCAACAACCAATGGGCGATCTCGAGCTTCAGCGGGTTTGCCGGAGCCGAGCGCACGACATTCGCGGCGCGCGCACTGGGTTATGGGCTCGCCGGGTTGCGGGTCGACGGCAACGATGCGCTCGCCTGCTTCGCCGCTGAACAATGGGCAGCCAATCGTGCCCGGGCCAATGCCGGTCCTACGCTGATCGAGTTCTTCACCTACCGCGCTGAGGGGCATTCGACCTCGGACGATCCATCCGGGTATCGCAGTGCGCAGGAGCGCAGCGAGTGGCCGCTCGGTGACCCGATCACGCGCCTCAAGGACCACCTCATCGCGATTGGCGAATGGGACGAAGCGCGCCAGGAGAAGATGGATCTCGAGGCTGCGGAACTCGTCAAGGCGACAACCAAGGAAGCCGAAGCCAACGGCATCCTCGGCCATGGCCTCCACCACCCGTTCCGCACCATGTTCGAAGATGTGTTCGAGGAACTGCCCTGGCACCTCAAGGAACAGAGCGAACAGGCCATCCGCGAACGCGAGATCAAGTTTCCGGGAGGGCTGGAGCTGTGAGCACCGAGGTCAAGGAAGCCGCGGCTGTGCAGGCAGAAGCGGAACGTCGCCTCAATATGATCGAGGCGATCAACGATGCGCTGGCCGTCTCGATGGAGCGCGATCCCAATGTCGTCGTGATGGGCGAGGACGTAGGCTACTTCGGCGGCGTGTTTCGCTGCACCGCGGGCCTGCAGGAAAAGTTCGGCAAGACCCGCGTGTTCGACACGCCGATCTCAGAATGCGGCATCATCGCCGTCGCGGTGGGGATGGGGGCCTATGGCCTGCGCCCGGTGCCTGAAATTCAGTTCGCCGACTACATCTATCCTGGACTTGACCAGCTGATCAGCGAGGCCGCGCGCCTGCGCTATCGTTCGGCGGGCGAATATATCGCCCCGATGACCGTGCGTTCGCCCTTCGGTGGCGGCATCTTCGGTGGCCAGACCCACAGCCAAAGCCCCGAAGCGATCTTTACCCATGTGTCGGGCTTGAAGACGGTCATCCCGTCGACGCCTTATGATGCCAAGGGCCTGCTGATCTCGGCGATCGAAGACAATGACCCGGTCATCTTCTTCGAACCCAAACGGATCTACAACGGCCCGTTCTCCGGCTACTACGACAAGCCGGCGCAGCCGTGGAAGAAGTTCGACGCCAGCGTGGTGCCCGAGGGGTATTACAAAATCCCGCTGGGCAAGGCGCGGCTCGCCGCCGAAGGGGAGCAGCTGACCATTCTGGCCTATGGCACCATGGTTCATGTGGTGGAGGCAGTGTGTCGCGAGAAGGGGGTCGAAGCCGACATCCTCGACCTACGAACCTTGGTCCCGCTCGACATCGAGGCGATCGAGGCTTCGGTCGAAAAGACTGGTCGCTGTCTAATTGTCCACGAGGCGACGCGCACCAGTGGCTTTGGCGCAGAACTATCGGCGCTGGTTACCGAGCGCTGCTTCTATCATCTCGAGGCCCCGGTCGTGCGTGTTACGGGTTTTGACACGCCTTATCCGCACAGCCTCGAATGGGCCTATTTCCCTGGTCCCGTCCGTATCGGCGAGGCCCTCGACAAGATCCTGAGCGAGTAATCCATCATGGCGAAATTCACCTTCCGCATGCCCGATATCGGCGAAGGCATCGCCGAGGCCGAGATCGTGCAATGGCACAAGAAGGTCGGCGACACGGTCAATGAAGACGAGGAATTCGTCGACATGATGACCGACAAGGCGACCGTGCCGATGGAAAGCCCGGTCACCGGCAAGATCCTCGAGATCGCTGGCGGCGAAGGCGATATGGTTTCGATCGGCTCGATGCTGGTCGTAATCGAGGTCGATGGCGCGGCGCCCGAGGACGCCAAGGAGGAAGAAGCCCCGGCGCCGAAGGCGGACGTGGTCGAAGAGCGGATCGAGGTCGAGACCTCTGACGCGAGCGACGCCGACGATGCGCTGGCGGCCGATCCGCGGCCCGAACCGCTGCCCGCACCAACCCCGGCACCCGAGTCGACGGTCCACGCCAAGGTTCTGGCTACTCCCGCGGTACGCAAGCGCGCGAAAGACCTCGGCATCGAGCTTACCCAGGTAAAGCCGGCCGAAGATGGCCGCATCCGTCACGGCGATCTCGACGCCTTCCTGTCCTACAATGGCGGTTACGCTGCGGCTGCGCCGAGCCGCTCGGACGAAGAGGTCAAGGTGATCGGGATGCGCCGCCGCATCGCCGAGAACATGGCGGCTTCGAAGCGCAACATCCCGCACTTCTCCTATGTCGAGGAATGCGACGTGACCGCGCTTGAAGAGTTGCGCGCGCAGCTCAACGCCAATCGGGGCGACAAGCCCAAGCTGACCATTCTCCCGCTGCTGATCACGGCAATCTGCAAGACACTGCCCGACTTCCCGATGATCAACGCGCGCTATGACGACGAAGCGGGCGTCGTGACGCGATACGGATCCGTTCACATGGGCATGGCCGCGCAGACCGACGCGGGGCTGATGGTCCCGGTCATCAAGGATGCGCAGGCCAAGAACCTGTGGCAGCTCGCCAATGAGATTGCTCGCCTCGCAGAGGCCGCCCGGACCGGCAAGGCCAAGGCCGACGAGATGCAGGGCGGGACGCTGACCGTAACCTCGCTCGGCCCACTTGGCGGCGTGGCGACGACACCGGTCATCAATCGCCCCGAAGTCGCGATCATCGGCCCCAATCGCATCATCGAGCGCCCGATGTTTGTACCCGATGGTATGGGCGGCGAACGCATCGAGAAGCGGAAACTGATGAACATCTCGATCAGCTGCGATCACCGCGTGGTGGATGGCTGGGATGCCGCGAGCTTCGTGCAGGCGCTGAAGAAGCTGATCGAGAGCCCGGCGCTTATCCTCGTCGCCTGACTAGGCTAGCATGGTGCCTTCCAAGGAAGGTTGCCATGAGAGCCGAACCTGGTGCCGATGCATACATCGCCAAGGCCGCGCGGTTTGCTCGGCCAATCCTCACGTATTTCCGCAACCTCGTGCACGCGACGATCCCCCGCGTAAGGAAATCGAACTACTGGTCGAGCAGTGTTTCTGGCGAACCCACCATCATTGCGACCGCTCTATTCGTTGCCGGTCGATCGGCGCCTTGCTCAAGCTTGAGCGCAGATTGCATCGCGCAACCGCCGCCAGCGAACATAGTCAGCGATACGAGCAGAAAACCCATTTTCAGCATTGCGGACCCCCGGTCTTCCCACGCGGAATTCCAAGGGGGACTGTCGGCAGAGGGCGTTAATTTCGAGTAAACGAGGTGGTCGAAATCCTGGTCCTGTCATATCGCAAAAAAAGCCTCCCAATCGGCATTGACAGGACTCGGAGCCTGCCTTAGTGGCGCGGCTCCCAAGCGGTGCAACGCTTCAAGCGGGTGTAGCTCAGTTGGTTAGAGTGCCGGCCTGTCACGCCGGAGGTCGCGGGTTCGAGCCCCGTCACTCGCGCCACTTGGGACTTTCCTAAAGCAGATCAGTGAACTCGATCGCCTTGCCCTTTGCGGGCAAGCTGACGAGCAGGCCGTCGTCTCCGATCCGCAAGTCCCCATCGAACAGGTCCGGTGCATTCCCGAGGAACGCGCGTTTGACCGATCGGACGGGTGGGGCGGGAACGAGGTGGTAAAGCACCAATGCCCGAACCCCCGACTGGTTTGCGACCTCCGCGGCCTGCGCAGGTGTCGTATGGTAGTCGGGAATATCGGCCATGATCTTGGACCCGTCGCTATCGCCATGTTCGGCCAGTGTGCTGCCGATCTTGCCCACCATTTGCGGATTGAGCGCTTCGTGAAACAGTACATCTGCACCCTTGGCGAAACTGGCGAGTTCGGCCGATTGCTTGGTGTCGCCGCTGATCACAAGCACCCGCCCACCATATTCGATGCGATAGGCAAATGCGTAGTCGACCGGGCTATGATCGACCGGCAAGACGCGGATTATCACGCCAGCGGCGTCGTAGGCGATCGCCCCGGTCCTGGGCGGGTCGAGCAGATGAACCGCACCACCAAACCCACCCGGCCGTGCAACTTCGGGCCCATGGTGGGTGATCCGGTAGCCGCGATCGATGGCATAGGCCTGCATGAAGCCCTCAACGACCTTGTCGGTTCCCGGAGGGCCGTAAACCGGCAGCGGTTCGTCGCGCCCGCCGGCCATCCATGCCTGCAGCATGAGCTCGCCGAAACCATCGATATGGTCGGAATGAAGATGCGTGAGGAATGCCGCTTCAAGGCGATCCATAGGGAAGCCCATACGTTGCAGCTTGCGGATCGAACCCGATCCTGCGTCGAATATGAAGGCTTCTCTGCCCGCCAGAACCGCAATGCATGGTCCCGCTCGCTCGGCGTCGGGCAGGGGAGAACCGCTGCCGCAGAGATAGGCGTGGATCCCATCGGGATAACTTACGGTCGAATCCTGTCCTGCCACCTTCTCCACTGTGCGGTCGAACAGGTACTGGCCTATCCAGCCTTGGCCGATCCACGCTGCGATGCCAATCAGCGCCGCAATCGCGCCGACCGCCACGGCCACCTTGCCCATTATGAGGCGTCTCCCTGCATGGTCGCGATCTTGCGCAGATTCTCCTCGTGCCCCTCCTTGTCGATGCGGTAGCGCGAGACAAAGAAAAGAGCGCTTAGCCAGAGGAATAGTAGGGACGGGGCGTAAAAGAGACCCAGTTGGTAAAGCGTGTCGGGCGAGACAGTTTCGGGTGACGCGCCGGTAGGAAACGCGATGGCGGAGAGGATCAGTCCGGCCGCTAGCGCGCCGAAGCCCTGCGTTGTCTTACGGGTGAAGGTCATGGCGGCGTAATAGACCCCCTCAGCGCGGCGGCCGGTCTTGACCTGGTTCGATTCCACTAAGTCGGCGATCATCGAATAGGCCACTGCGGTCACGGCGATGATCAATGCGAGGTCGATGACGTTGATTGTCAGTACCAGCGGGAAGAGCAGTGGGTCGCCATTGGCAGGCATGAGGTCGAACAGGCGCAGCATCACGGGCGCTGGCTGTATGGTGAAGGCCAGGATACCGAGTACGATCGTCGCCTTCTTCTTTCCCATCCGCCGCGTGGCAACTGGCGCGATCATCGCGCCGAGTAGCGCCGAGAAGAACACCGTGCAGGTCCAGATGAAGATCTGGACCTCACTGAAGCCCCAGAAGTAGTTGAGCATGATAAAGGTCAGTGCTGCAGAAAGCCCGGTGGCGATTGCGAACAGGATCGTTGCGAGGAACAGGGCGAGGAAGCTGCGCTCGCTGAGTGTTTCGACCATTTCGCGGAAGATTCGCCTGGTGCTGAACGGCTCTTTCGGAACCGGCGGTCGGTGCAGGTGGGGAATGCGGCTGTGCGTCCCGAGCGCCGAAGTCATGATCGTAAGAAGGATCAGGCCGCTGGCAATGATCCCATAGGTTGCGAAGGCCTCACGGTCGCGCATTCCCAGGGGTCCGGTGAGCAGGATCCCGAACATCAAGACACTCATCACGTTCCCACCAGCCCAACCGAAAAACAGGCGATAGGCTTGCAGGCTTGTCCGTTCCTCGTAATCGGTCGTCAGTTCGGGGATCAGCGCCGAACTGGGAGTCTCGTAGAAAGTGATGAAGGTCCGGATCATCACTGCGAGCACGGTGAGATAGACGAACAATCCCATCTGGCTAAGTTCGGGCGGATCCCACAGCAGGAAATAGCTCAACGCGACCGGGATTGCCGAAGCGTACATGAAGGGATGGCGGCGACCCCAGCGAGATCGCAGATTGTCCGACCAGTATCCGACCAGCGGATCGCTCAGTGCGTCGGCAACCAATGCTATGAGCAGGGCAAGGCCAACAAGTCCCGGTTCCAGGCCGACTACGGTGCCGTAGAAGAGCAGTAGGAAGTAGTCGAAGCCGTTGTTCTTGATCCCGAACGCGGCTGAGCCCGATCCGTGCGCAAGCTTCAACCAAACCGACGGCTTGTCCTGCGCATCAATCAATGCGCCACCCCTCATGGAATCCATCCCGTACCTCTCCCTTGCCTTGCAGGCTAGGGAAGGCGGGCAACCTTGGCAATCAGCTCCAGCGACCGGTTTCCATCCACGCCAGGAACCCGCGCATCGGCAGCAGCCAGGCGAGGCCCAATGCGATGTAGACTACGGTTTGGGCCAAGGTCGGCCAGCCGTCGATCATGCCGGGTACATATCGTGCGATGACCAGGCCATAGATCGCCAGGAACACGAGCAGGCCCAGCAGACCTACAGGGATGCGCCAGGTAGGTTCGGTCCTCATGCGAACGGTCCGTAGATGCGGGTGGGCGTGACAATCGCCGCGAGCGGCTGGTCATGCGCTTCAGACGGTAGATGCTCGACAAGCTGGCAATCCCAGGCGAGGCCGATCGCGATTGCTTGCGGGCGCGAAGCGAGCCAGCGGTCGTAGTGGCCACCGCCCTGGCCCAGGCGAGCACCCGACGCGGTGAATCCCAGCAGCGGGACGAACAGGACGGCTGGATCGATCGTGGCAGCTTCCGCGGCCGGCTGCAGCAAGCCATAGGGTCCCACTTCGAGGTCCTCTTCATCGAACGGATCGGTGAACCGGGCGAATTCCATCGGGGCTTCGCGGCTACTGAAGCGCGGCAGGGCAAGTGTATGTCCGCGTTCGAAAAAGAACCTGGCATAGGATGAGGCAGGCGCCTCGAACGGGGTTGCCCGGTACAACCCGATCGTTTCGCCTTCAGGGAGCATTTCCATGAGTGGGGCTGGCGGTCGGTGGAATACCAGGCCGCGCATGTTTTCGGGCAAGGCGGCAACATGATCGCGGCGGGCAGCGCGCAGGATTTGGCGAAGATCGTTCTTTGTGGTCACGCCGTGTCCTTAGGGTGCGCGTCATTACGCGAGAAGTGGCGGGACCACCATGGGTCGGTTGCCGGAGAAATCCTCTGACGCCTCAACGTCAGGTGGGCGCCGTTTGCCCCAATCTCCAGGACGAACCCGCAAACCGGGGTAGGGACAGCTCCCTTGGATTGCTTATAGCCTCAGGGATATTCATGCAGCTCGTGCCGGGCAGCCCCGCCGATTGCTATCTAGGCGCTTGCGAGCCCGCCCTCAAGGACCTGCGCTGCGTTTTCGAGCGCACCGGCCAATCGCTCGAGCTGGCCGGCGATCCGTTCCGCATCGAAATCGGGTGCTGCTGCGACTGCACTGCCGGCTTGCTTCTGGGCTTCGTCGAGTTCGTCGGCCAACAGGAGTGCAGCGAACAGCAAGTTCTTCGCTTCCTGGCTCGAGAGATTTGCGCCCATCGAACCCAATTTGGAATCGATCACACCTGCGAGGCGCTGGACGTGCGCTTCCTGGCCATCCTGGCAGGAAACCGAATATTTGCGGCCGCCGACTTCGAGCGTCACGTCACTCATCGTTCCAGCCTTTCGATCAGCGAGTCGAGTTCGGCGAGGCTGGTATCGACTATTTCACGCAGCGCTTCATGGCGCTCGACCAATTCCGGCGGGGCGAGATTACGACTGGCGTCCACATGGCGAGCCAGCGCCGCCTGCGTTTCGATCCGCGCGAGGGCGGCATCGATCCGCTCCATTGCCTGCGAAATGCGCTGCGAGCTCATGGCTGAAGTGAATATCAACTTTGACGCGCACTGGCAAAGGGTTGGCAAGGGCTGTTGATAACTGGGTTGAGGGCATGGGCCTCGCGGTCGGGCACGCGGGCCCGCGCGTACCTTGACCTGTCGCTTCCCCTCCGCAATGGCGGGCCCGCGTCGAATCGGCCCCTATTCCCGGAGAGCAAAAGAATGAGCCTTCCCACCGCACGCATGGCCCGGATGGCCAATGCCATCAGGGCGCTTTCGATGGATGCGGTGCAGGCGGCGAATTCGGGCCATCCAGGCATGCCGATGGGCATGGCCGATGTCGCCACTGTGCTGTGGACCGAATATCTCAAGCACGATCCGAAGGCCCCGGGCTGGGCCGACCGCGATCGCTTCGTGCTCTCCGCCGGCCACGGCTCGATGCTGATCTACAGCCTGCTCAACCTATCGGGCTACGCGCGCCCGACGATGGATGACATCCGCAATTTCCGGCAGCTTGGCAGCTCCTGTGCCGGCCATCCGGAGAATTTCCTTCTCGAAGGCGTCGAATGCACCACCGGACCCCTCGGCCAGGGCCTGGCCATGGCAGTGGGCATGGCGATAGCGGAGCGGCACCTCAACGCCGTTTTCGGCGATGAGTTGGTCGACCACCGTACCTGGGTGGTCGCTGGTGACGGTTGCCTGATGGAAGGCATCAACCACGAGGCGATCGGCCTGGCGGGGCATCTCAAGCTCGGCCGCATGAACGTGTTGTGGGACGACAATCGCATTACCATCGACGGTGACACAGACCTGTCGACCAGCGAAGATATCAAGGCCCGCTACGAAGCGACCGGATGGCATGTCACGAGCTGCGACGGGCATGATTTCGACGACATTCGCCGCGCGCTGGATGAAGCGCAGGCTGACCCGCGTCCCTCGCTGGTGGCTTGCCGCACTGTGATTGGCAAGGGCGCGCCCAACAAGCAGGGCGGCCACAATGTCCATGGTGCGCCGCTTGGTGCCGAAGAAGTGGCCGCGGCCCGCGAATATCTGGGCTGGGACGCCGCGCCTTTCGAAGTGCCCGGAGATATCCTGGCCGATTGGCACGCTTCTGCAGGGCGCGGGCATGCGGCACATGCGGAATGGCAAGCGCGCCTTGCCTCCGATGCAGATCGGCGCGCGAAGTTCGAGAGCCACATGGCTGGCATCGACAACCGCGCCAGCCCGGCGCTCGAAGCATACGTCCGCGATCTTGCTGCCAACCCCAAGACCGTCGCCACGCGCAAGGCTTCCGAAATGGCGCTGGGCCCGCTGACCGAGGCGCTGCCGCAGATGATTGGTGGCTCGGCAGACCTTACCGGCTCGAACAACACCAAAACCGCGGCAACCGGACCTTTCAGTGCGGACGACTACGGCGGGCGCTACGTCTATTACGGCATCCGCGAATTCGGCATGGCCGCCGCGATGAACGGCATGGCGCTGCACGGTGGCGTTGCGCCCTATGGCGGCACTTTCCTGATCTTCAGCGACTATTGCCGCAATGCCATCCGACTTTCGGCACTGCAGCAGGTCAACGTTACCTACGTCCTTACGCATGACAGCATCGGGCTGGGCGAAGACGGACCGACGCACCAGCCGATCGAGCAGATCATGAGCATGCGCCTGATCCCCAACCTCAATGTCTATCGTCCCTGCGACACGATCGAGACCGCTGAGTGCTGGGCGCTGGCGCTGGAGAATCCGAAGACCCCTGCGGTCCTGGCGCTGAGCCGTCAGAACCTGCCGCAGCTGCGGGGCGAGGGCGACGCGGCATGGAGCGCAGCCACCAATCGTTCGGCCAAGGGCGCCTATCGCCTCAAAGCCGCAACCGCACCGCGCAAGGTCGTTCTGGTTGCAACTGGCTCGGAAGTCGCGGTCGCAATGGACTGCGCAGCACAGCTTGAGGAACAGGGTGTGGGTACCGACGTGGTCTCGATGCCGTGCATGGAACTGTTTACCGCGCAGGACGCGGCTTATCGTGCAGACGTATTACCCGCCAATGCGCTGAAGGTTTCTATAGAAGCAGGTGTGACCCATGGGTGGGAGCGATTCATCGGCGAAGACGGCATTGCGATCGGTATCGATCGGTTCGGCGCTTCTGCCCCGGCCGAGGAACTGTTTGCAAAATTCGGTATCACTGCGGAGGCAATCGTCCCGCAAATCTTGAACAAATTGAACGGATAAGCAGGAGCTTCTTTCATGGCGACCAAGGTTGCAATCAACGGTTTCGGACGTATCGGCCGGCTTGTGGCGCGCGCAATCCTCGAGCGCACCGATCACAACCTCGAGCTGGTGAGCATCAATGATCTTGCCGATACGAAGTCGAACGCACTTCTGTTCGGTTTCGACAGCACCCATGGTCGCTTCCCGGGCACGGTTGAAGTCGATGGCGACGATCTGGTCGTCAACGGCAAGCATATCCGCGTTACGGCGGAGCGTGACCCCGGCAAGCTGCCGCACGGCGAGACGGGCGTCGACATCGTCCTCGAATGCACCGGCTTCTTCCAGTCCGACGAGGCGGCGCGCCCGCATCTCGCGGCAGGCGCCAAGCGCGTCGTCATCTCGGCCCCGGCTACCGGCGTGTCCAAGACCATCGTGTTCGGGGTCAACCACGACACGCTGACCGCCGACGACGACATCATCTCGAACGCGAGCTGCACCACCAACTGCCTTGCCCCGGTCGCCAAGGTTCTCAACGACCTTGTCGGGATCGAGCGTGGTTTCATGACCACGATCCACAGCTACACCAACGACCAGCGTATGCTCGACCAGATCCACAAGGACCTGCGTCGTGCGCGTGGCGGGGCGCAGAACATGATCCCGACGACTACCGGCGCGGCTCGGGCAGTTGGCCTGGTCCTGCCCGAGCTCAAGGGCAAGCTAGACGGATCGTCGGTCCGCGTGCCGACGCCGAACGTCAGCCTCGTCGACCTGACCTTCGTCCCGGGTCGCGATACCACCGCCGAAGAGCTGAACGCCGCTCTGAAAGCTGCGTCGGAAGGTGCGATGAAGGGTGTGCTGGCTTATACGGACCAGCCGCTCGTCAGCAGCGACTTCAACCACCAGCCGGCCAGCTCGACTATCGACAGCCTGGAAACCTCGGTGCTCGAAGGGAAGCTTGCCCGTGTGGTCAGCTGGTATGACAATGAATGGGGCTTCTCGAACCGCATGATCGACACCACGGGCGTGGTGGCCGGCCTGCTCTAAGGATCGACTGATGGCCGGCTTCAAGACTCTCGACGACCTTGGCGATATCAGAGGTAAGGTCGCGCTGGTACGCGTCGACCTCAACCTGCCGATGAACGAAGGGCGCGCCAGCGACGTGACACGCGTCGAGGCGGCGAAGCCGACCATCCTAGAACTTTCCGACAAGGGGGCGAAGGTCCTCCTGCTTGCGCATTTCGGGCGGCCCAAGGGTGCGCGACATTCGACCATGAGCACCAGCATGGTGCAGGGCGATGTCGAACGCGTGCTGGACAAGGAAATCATGTTCATCCCCGAGGTCACGGGCCCGGTGGTTGAACAGGCGGTCGGGATCCTGCGTGCTGGCGATATCGGCCTGCTCGACAATGTCCGCTTCTGGCCAGGTGAGGAAGCCAACGACGCTGAGTTCGCCAAGGGTGTTGCGGCAATCGGGGACTTCTACGTCAACGATGCCTTTTCCGCGGCGCACCGCGCACATGCGACGACCGAGGGAATCACTCACTTCCTGCCGTCCTACGCCGGGCGCGCGATGGAGGCCGAACTGCGCGCGCTCGACGCGGCGCTGGGCGATCCCGAAACCCCGGTTGCGGCGGTTGTCGGTGGGGCGAAAGTCTCGACCAAGCTCGATGTGCTGCACAATCTGGTGGGCAAGGTCCAGCACCTGATCATCGGCGGCGGCATGGCCAACACCTTCCTGGCCGCCAAGGGCGTCGATGTGGGCAAGTCGCTGTGCGAGCATGATCTGACCGCGACGGCCAGCCGCATCATGGATGAAGCTGATCACGCCGGCTGCACTGTCCATTTGCCCTATGACGTCGTTGTGGCGAAGGAATTCGCCGCCAACCCGCCGTCGCTGCGTACCAGCAACGTTCATGAGGTCGCTGCGGACGAGATGATCCTCGACATCGGGCCACTGGCAGTCGAGGCGCTGGGCGACGTTCTCAAGACGTGCCGCACGCTGGTCTGGAACGGCCCGTTGGGGGCTTTCGAGATAGAACCCTTCGATGCTGCGACGGTGGCGCTGGCACGCACTGCCGCAGCCCTGACCCAGGAAGGTTCGCTGACCTCGGTTGCGGGAGGTGGCGATACAGTCGCGGCACTGGCTCACGCCGGAGTGAAAGACGACTTCACCTTCGTTTCGACTGCCGGTGGTGCCTTCCTCGAATGGATGGAAGGCAAGACTCTCCCGGGTGTTGCGGCTTTGCTCTCATGAGTGAGAATGAAGCTGTTGGTTCGACCGGACGCCTGAAGCCGATCACCGAAGGTGAATGGGCGGGGTGGTCGACATGGATCGGCGACGCGTTTGAGCAGCGGGCTGGGCCATTCTATGAACGGCGCGAGGCGGACGGCAGCAACATCGCCGCGTTTCGCGCCGAAGAACGGCACATGAACGGCGCGGGTTTCATGCATGGCGGTTGCCTGATGACCTTTGCCGACAGCGCACTGTTCACTATCGCTACCGATGCGCTGGCCGGCGGGCATGGTGTGACCATGCACCTTGCAGGCGATTTCCTCGATCCGGCGCGCGTCGGCCAGTTTATCGAGGCGCGCGGCGAGGTCGTGCGCGCGGGCGGCAAGACGCTCTATGTGGTCGGCATGGTGCGTGCCGACGGGGCGCCAGTCCTTAGTTTCAACGGAATCATCCGCAAGGTGCGCCGGGACTAAATCCGGCCTAGGCAAAAGTCTGCGGGCCCTGTTGCGAGTGCGAAGGCGCTTGGGTAAGGGGCCGCGCATACGAATGCACGGACACGGGGATTCTTTGATGACTTTCGACGAAATGAAGGCGCGGGTTGCTGAAGGACAGGGCTTCATTGCGGCGCTCGACCAGTCGGGCGGCTCGACCCCCAAGGCGCTGAAGGGCTATGGCATCGAAGACGGCGCCTGGACCACCGAAGAAGAAATGTTCGGCCTGATCCACGCCATGCGCCAGCGGATCATCGAAAGCCCCTGCTTCGGCAACGGCAAGGTCATTGGCGCGATCCTGTTCGAAAAGACCATGGACGGGGAAAGCGGCGGTAAGCCGGTTCCGCATCGTCTGGCCGAACGCGGCATCGTTCCCTTCCTCAAGGTCGACAAGGGTCTCGAGGACGAGCGTGACGGTGCACAGTTGATGAAGCCCAACCCCGGCCTTGAAGCCATGTGCAATCGTGCACGCGAACTCGGTGTATTCGGCACCAAGATGCGTTCGGTGATAAAGTCGGCTAACCCTCGCGGGATCAAGGAGGTTGTCGCCCAGCAGTTCGCTGAGGGTGCGCGTATCCTATCCTGTGGTCTCGTGCCGATCCTCGAGCCCGAATACGACATCAATGCAGCCGATCGCGCGGAAGGTGAGAAGATCATGCTCACCGCGATCGAGGAAGGCCTCGATGCGCTGCCCGAAGGCCAGCAGGTCATGCTCAAGCTCTCGATCCCCAGGGAGGCTGGCCTCTACACGGGACTGACCAGCCATCCCAAGGTGCTGCGTGTTGTTGCGCTTTCGGGCGGTTATTCGACCGGTGAAGCCTGCGCCGAACTGGCGAAGAACCCCGGCATGATCGCGAGCTTCAGTCGCGGCCTGCTGCAGGATTTGCGCCACCAACAGAGCGACACCGAGTTCGACGGCACGCTTTCGACGGCGATCGATCAGATCCACGCCGCCAGCGTTGCCTGAACTCAGTTGCGGGCGACGCTCTGGCCCGCTTCGTAGGTGAAGCGGTATTCCGAAGGTTCCACCTCTCGGTCGGTCGTCTTGTTCGGTTCGCCCGATACGAGGCGAACGACGCGGCCATGCGTGCCATAGCTCTCGCCCAAGGTAATGTTTGCCGTGTCGCGCCAACCGGCACCGTCGATGCGGGTCTCGACGATTAGCCGCCCGGCCCACACGCAGCGGGCGTTAATCGGGCAGCGGCTGTCTTCGATGACCTTCATCGGGGTGGCCACGACGTCACCCACCATGACGGGGACCCGCAGTGCCACGGCAGTACCTTCGGGCATGGGCGTGCCCTCTACGATGGGTGCATCGGGTACGATGACACATGCGGTAAGCGGTATGGTGGCGATGGCGAGCCCGATGGCTGCGAAGCGGGACTGGGTCATGTCGCCAGATAGCGCCCGCACGCCTTGCGGCAATCTGAATGTCGACGAATGGCTCCAGTGGGGATACGAAGCGCGCCAATGACCGATTGCCAACTTTATCTCATCTCACCGCTCGATGTTTCGGGCGATTTTCCGCACCGGCTTGAACGCGCGCTCGACGCCGGACCTGGGCTCGTCACTGCCTTCCAGTTCCGCGTGAAGGGCGTGGACCAGCACGAGGCCGCGCGACTGGCCGAGCCGCTGCAGGCGATATGCGCGGCGCGCGACGTAGCCTTTATCGTCAACGATTCGATCGCGCTCGCGAAGCGCATCGGTGCCGATGGCGTTCATTTGGGGCAAGGCGATGGCGATCCGAAGGACGCGCGGGCGCAGCTTGGGCGCGAGGCGCAGATCGGTGTCACTTGCCATGCTTCGAAACATCTCGCGATGGAAGCGGGCGAAGCAGGGGCCGACTATGTCGCCTTTGGGGCCTTCTTTCCCTCGACGACCAAGGAAACCGAACACCGGCCCGAACTCGAGATACTCGAATGGTGGTCCAAGGTGTTCGAGATTCCCTGTGTGGCAATCGGTGGCATCACCCCTGAAAACTGTGCGCCGCTGGTCGAGGCAGGGGCGGATTTCCTCGCCGTGTCCGGTGCGGTCTGGGGCGGCGACGAGGTTGCGGCGATCGCCGCCTTTGCCGAGGCTATACGCGCAGCATAGCGATCATTCGCTCAAAGGACCCGTGCGATGGCACCGCAAGCGCGACAGTTTGCCGCCCTTGTCGACTTCCTGCAGCAGTCCCGAACTGAGCTTAAGCAGCATCATCCCCTTTAGCGGGCCCCGGGTGAAGGTGACCTGTTTGCCTTCGAGGAGGTAGGTGCCGGCCCCGCGTTCGGTGCGATAGCTTGAGCCCCCGGTGATAGCGAAGGCCTTGCCTTCCTGTTCGATCCAGGCGGTGCCCGTCGCATCGCCGGGAAGCGCACAGACATAGTGACCCTGGTCGAGCAGGCCAATACGCCCCTGGGCGCCCAGCGGCGTGTTGGCTAGTCCCGCCGCAAGGGCGAGCGCAATGAGTGATTTCAGTGTCTTCATCGATTCCGTCCGACGGTGGATATAGCAATCATTCGCTGGAATTTCCACTCGCCTTGCCGCGGGCCGTAGTCTCGGCTAAGGCGCGCCGCGCATCACGCTGCCCGTTTCGCAAGGGCGGCACGCTCTTTTACAAGTCGAAGGTAGCTTCCCATGAAGATCAGCGGCGTGGACATTCGTCCGGGCAACATTCTCGAATATGAAGGCGGCATCTGGAAGGTCGCCAAGATCCAGCACACGCAGCCGGGCAAGGGCGGCGCCTATATGCAGGTCGAGATGAAGAACCTGCAGGACGGTCGCAAGACCAACGTCCGCTTCCGCAGTGCCGACACGGTCGAGCGCGTGCGCCTCGATACCAAGGAATTCCAGTTCCTTTACGAAGACGGTGACATGCTGGTCTTCATGGACAATGATACCTACGAACAGATCACCCTGCCGAGCGACCTGCTCGGTGACGCGCGCCCGTTCCTGCAGGATGGCATGCAGGTGACGCTCGAGCTTTGGGAAGAGAAGCCTATCTCGGTCGAACTGCCCGCGCAGATCGAAGCGACGATCGTCGAAGCCGATGCGGTGGTAAAGGGGCAGACCGCCTCATCCAGCTACAAGCCGGCGATCCTCGACAATGGCGTGCGTATCATGGTGCCGCCGCATATCGAGAGCGGCACGCGTATCGTCGTCGACGTTTACGAACAGAGCTACGTAGGCAAGGCGAACTGATCCCATGGGCAAGTCCATCGCCAGCCGGTTCAAGAACATCGACATCGCCAAGAGCGTGCTCTTGAGCGTGGTGATCAACGATGACGAGCTCTCACTGGAAATGGACTTCTTCCTGGAGCCTGCGCACCCCGATTACGAGGAGCCAGGCGAAGGCGAAGATCACTGTTTCCATCCCGGCATGCTCAAGTTTGCCGGGATCTCCAAGCTGTCGCTCGAACGTGCCGTCGACGGTGCGGGAACCGGTCGTCGATTCGCAATCCACTCGTTCAATATCGAGGGTACCCGGTTCGACATGGACTGCGAATGGGGCGCCATCCACCTTCAGGCGCGCTCGATCCGCGTGCTGACCGAATAAGAGAGTTTTCATGGCAGCTGTCTCCGGACTGATCCGCGTGATGGAAAAGGCCGCTCGCAAGGCGGGAGGGCGCCTGCGGCGCGACTTCGGCGAAGTCGAGCACCTGCAGGTAAGCCGCAAAGGTCCGGCCGACTTCGTTTCGAAGGCGGACCAGGTGGCCGAGCGAACCATCTACGACGAACTTCTTACCGCCCGTCCGGATTGGGGATTCGTGCTGGAAGAAGCAGGCACGATCGAAGGTGATCCGAGCAAGCCACGCTGGATTATCGATCCGCTCGATGGGACCAGCAACTTCCTGCACGGCATTCCGCACTTTGCGGTGTCGATCGCCGCTCAGGAACCCAAACTGGACGGCTCGGGCTGGGGCGATGTGGTCGCGGGGGTGATCTACAACCCGATCACTGACGAAACCTTCTGGGCCGAGAAGACGCGTGGTGCGTGGTTGCACGATGGTCGCTTGCGCGTTTCCGCGCGCAGCCGCCTGCCTGAGGCGCTCGTGGCGACCGGCATCCCGTTCCAGGGTCATGGCGATTTCGGCGAGTGGACCAGGATCTTTGCGGCAATTGGGCCGCAGGTGGCGGGAATTCGCCGAAATGGAGCGGCCTCGCTCGACCTCGCGTGGCTGGCTGCGGGCCGGTACGACGGCTTCTGGGAAAGCGGTCTCAATGACTGGGATACGGCTGCCGGATGCCTGATCGTGCGCGAAGCCGGCGGATTCGTGTCCGACTTCCGCGGTCGGTCCGCTCCGATTCATTCGGGGCAAGTGCTCGCTGCAAACGATGCCCTGCATTCAAAGCTGCATAAATTGCTCGCAAGTGCCTTGAAGGCGTGAGCCGGCGCGGCTAACTCCCGCGCTCCTGACGCAGTGCCCCTGTGGCGGAATTGGTAGACGCGCTCGACTCAAAATCGAGTTTCTTACGAAGTGCCGGTTCGAGTCCGGCCAGGGGTACCAACATTAGATGCGGGTAGTGTAACCTTCTGCAAAGACGGTCGAACTAGCTTCGATAGCACGTCTTTTGAGGGGGATCCTGAATGCTTGAAACTACCCGTGGCGCGATGCGCGCCCTTGCCATCCTGCTGCTCGTCACCGTAGCGACGCAGATCTTTTATATCACCGTCGTCTCGGCGGCGGGGGACGAAACTCCGCTGCGCCCTGCTACGTGGCTGGTCGAGCTGTTTGCCTTTGTCGGCATCGCAGTTTCGGGGATCACACTTGCTGTCCGCGATTCCCAGCGTGCGCACCTGTGGTCGTTGGTCGCCCTGTCCGGTCTCTTCAACATGCTGCAGATTGCCATGGGCCTGTCGATGTTCGGCCCCGCTTCCGAAGCGAGTGAGACGGTACCGAACCTTTTCGCCACCATTCTTGGCGGTGCGTTCTTCTTCTACTTCCTCGCGAAGCTGCTGCTAGGCCTGGCTGCACTCGCCATTGGCGGGACCGCGGTACGCGGTGGCGCGGGCCTGGCGCGCATTTTTGGTGGGCTTGCTGCACTCGCTGGCGGCGCGACTGTCGTCATCGGCTTCCTGGCGATGCTCGACCGGGATGGTTGGATGTTCCCTGCCGGGGCCGCCGGAACAGCAGTGGCAGCGCTGTTTGCACTGACCTTGCTGACTGCCAAGGATAGCTAGGAATATTGCCAAGGCCCTTGTCATTCGCGCTGAGGTTTGAAATCCCCTGCGCGAATGATCGGGCTTCCTTCCTATCACGCCATCGCCGCTATCGCGGTTACGATTGGCATGTTCGTCGCCTTTGCCCGCGGTCGGATGCCGGTGGAGATCGTTTCCCTGCTGACCATCGCGGTCATTGCGGTCGGACTGTATTTCTTTCCTCTACCGGATACCCAGCCGACCGACGGGCTGGTGCTCGCCTTCTCGGGCTTCGGTCACTACGCTCTCATCACCATCTGTGCCCTGATGATCATGGGGCGCGGACTGGTGGTGACTGGTGCGCTGGAGCCCGCAGCACGATTTCTTGAGCGGGTCTTCAAGATCAATGGGCAGCTGGGCTTGCTCGTCTCATTGGTCGTTGCGATGCTTCTTTCGATGGGCGTCAACGACACGCCTGTGATGGTGCTGTTGTTGCCGATCTTCGTGCAGCTCGCGGCACGCGGCGGGATGGCTGCCTCCAAGACGCTGATCCCTTTGAATGCCGCGATCCTGATCGGCGGCATGGCAACGACGATCGGTACGTCTACCAACATCCTCGTGGCCTCGATCGCGGTCGATCTGGGCATGCGCGAGATGGGGGTGTTCGATTTCACCCCGATCGTCCTCGTCACGGCAATGTTCGCACTACCCTATCTGTGGCTCGTCATGCCCCGGATGCTGGGCGATAACCGCGTCGAGAACACCACGCAGCTCAGGCGTTTCGAAACCCGCCTTCGCATTACCGAGAATTCGATCCTCAATGGCCGCGAATTGTCGGAAGTGATCAAAAGGCTTCCTGCCGGCGTGACCTTCAGTGACGTGCCGCTTGGCCTGATCCGTCCGAACCAGCGCCTGCGCATGTCCGGAACGCACGAAGCGATCGAGGAAGCCGCGCGCATCCTGCGTGGCGATACCGCACCAAGTTGGGTGCTCGACCGGATCAAGCGCCGCTCCGAAGAGAGCGGGATCGATATCGCAGTCGTCGAAATGACTGTGACCGCGGATTCGCGCCTTTTGGGGAGATCGCTGCCGAGTTCGGGGATCGCCGACCTCTACGGCGTCGCCGTGATTGGCACGCACCGGCCTGAGCGACTGGTCGGCGAGAAAGAGCAATTTAGCGAGGGCGGCGACCTCAAGATCGCTGAAGGCGATGTGCTCCTGGTGATGGGCTTGCCCGATGACCTCCAACAGTTCGCCAGCGCCGACAGCCTGCTGACGCTTGAGGGCATGCGCGAACTGCCACGCCGATCCAAGGCGGTCCTCACCGGGGTGATCATGCTCGGATCGATTGCCCCGGCATCATTGGGTCTCGTGCCGATCGCTATCTCAGCGCTTGCTGGCGCCATCGTGATGTTCGTTACCGGTTGCGTGAAATTCGATCGCGTGGGTCGTGCACTCTCGGGCAAGGTGATCGTGCTGGTCGCAGCCAGCATCGCGCTGGGCAAGCTTGTCCTGGACAGCGGTGCGGCCGACTGGATCGGTACGGTAATGGCCATGGGGCTGGCGTATCTCTCACCAGCGGCTGCGCTGGCGGCTGTGATGCTCTCCGTCACCTTCCTCACCAACTTTGCGTCGAACGCGACTGCGGCGACGGTCGGCACTCCGATCGCATTCGCTATTGCCAACAGATTGGGCCTTCCGCCGGAGCCGATGGTGCTGGCCGTGCTGTTCGGCTGCAACCTATGTTACGCTACGCCCATCGCTTACCAGACTAATATGCTGATCATGTCCGAGGGTTCGTACGAATTCAGGGATTACATCCGCACGGGCGTGCCGCTGGTGCTGCTGATGGTGACCGTCCTATCCGCCACGCTGGTTGTTACCTACGGCTTGTAGGGCTTTCCTACCGTGGCGGCGTCTGCAAGGTAGGTGGGTGCGGTTGCTGCGTGGAGACCGGCACAGAAACACTGCATGGACCGTGTTCCATGTGTTCCATCGCCTGGGGAGATCCGAGGGAATGTCCAAATCGAGCCTGATCGCCATCGCTGCCTATGCCGCGGCCACTGCTGCGCCAGCGCAAGCAGACGACCTGCGCGAAGCGATTGCCGCAGACATGCCGGCGATGATGGAAATCTACCGGGATCTGCACCAGCATCCCGAGCTTAGCTTCCAGGAAGTCCGAAGCGCAAAGATCATGGCAGATGCGGCGCGTGCGGCAGGCTTCACCATCACCGAAGGTGTGGGCCGAACCGGTATCGTGGCGGTTCTCGAGAACGGACCTGGGCCGACCGTGATGATCCGCGCCGACATGGACGCGTTGCCGGTGGTCGAACAGACCGGCCTGCCTTTCGCGAGCACCCAGCGGGGTATTCCGCCCTCGGGCGGCGAGACAGGGATCATGCACGCCTGCGGTCACGATACGCACATGACCGCATGGATTGCCACGGCGCGGCAAATGGCGGCACGCAAGGATGAGTGGTCGGGCAGCCTGGTGATGATCGGGCAGCCAGCCGAAGAGACGGGCGAGGGTGCCAAGGCCATGCTCGACGACGGGCTCTACACCCGCTTTCCCAAGCCTGACTATGCACTGGCCTTCCACGACATGTCGGGGGTTCCTGCAGGCAAGATCACCTATGCCAGCGGCCCTGCCATGGCCAATGTCGACAGCGTCGACATCATCGTGAAAGGTGTTGGTGGGCACGGCGCCGCGCCGCATACCACCAAGGACCCGATCGTGCTGGCGAGCGCGATCGTGATGCGCCTGCAGACGCTGGTCAGCCGTGAGAACAACCCGATCGAGCCCGCCGTGGTGACGGTAGGCAGCTTTCATGCCGGTTCGCGCTACAACATCATCTCCGATAACGCGCACCTCCAACTTACCGTACGCAGTTTCACTGACGAACAGCGCGCGCGGCTGATCGAAGGCATCAAGCGTATTGTCGCGGGTGAGGCCATTGCATCCGGGATTTCCGCCGAATTGATGCCGGAGGTCAGCTTTGGTGAGGGTTTCACGCCCTCGCTGATCAATGAACCGGGCTTTACCGCTCAGGTCGTCGGACCATTGGTCGAGCGTTTCGGCCCGGACCGCGTCGAAAGCGCGCCGCCGATCATGCCGGGGGAAGACTTTGCGCGTTATCGCCGGGCAGATCCAGAGCACGTCCAATCGGTGATGTTGTGGGTTGGCGGAGAGCGGCCCGAGGTGATCGCCGAGGCGGCACGGACGGGCAAGACGCTACCCTCGTTGCACTCGCCATTCTGGGCGCCTGACGCAGAGAAGGTCATCGCGACTGGGGCAGAGGCCCTGAGCAGCGCCGCGATGCGCCTGATGCCTAAATCGGGCGGGTAGATGTTTGTCTAAAAAGTGCCGGCCGCCGGAGCGTTGGGGACACTCCGACGGCCGTATTCTCCTCCCCAGGAGAACTCTTTGATGCTGCGTTATTCCGAAGGCACGTAGGTGCCGAGGCGGTGGTGCAGCGCGTTGATCCTTGCCAGTTCCTCGCGGTCCTCGGTCTGGCGCGCATAGGCGGTCAGTGCGGTGCGAAGCAGGCGGAAATCCGCAGTGGAGAACAGCGCACGGGCACGTCCTGGCTCGGTCTTCGGAGTGTCGTCTGTCATGGTCGTCATCCTCTCTACCTTTATGCCGCGGCGAACTGGTTCATGGTGTTGTCCTTGCCGCCGGCCTTGAGGGCCGCTTCGCCGGCAAAGTATTCCTTGTGGTCGTCGCCGATGTCCGACCCGGCCATGTTCTGGTGTTTCACGCAGGCGATACCCTGGCGGATCTCCTGGCGCTGGACGTTCTTGACGTAGCCGAGCATCGCCTGCTCGCCGAAGTACTCCTTGGCGAGATTGTCGGTGCTGAGCGCCGCCGTGTGGTAGGTCGGCAGGGTAATGAGGTGGTGGAAGATACCAGCCCGCTGGGCGGCGTCGCGCTGGAACGTACGGATCTTCTCGTCGGCTTCGGCGGCAAGATCAGTGCCGTCGTAGTCAACGCTCATCAGCTTGGCTCGGTCGTACGCCGAAACATCCTTTCCTGCTTCAGCCCAGATATCATAAACTTGCTGGCGGAAGTTGAGGGTCCAGTTGAAGCTGGGCGAATTGTTGTAGACCAGCTTCGCGTTCGGGATGACCTCACGGATCCGATCGACCATGCCGGCGATCTGTTCGATGTGCGGCTTTTCGGTCTCGATCCACAGCAGGTCCGCGCCGTTCTGGAGCGAAGTGATGCAGTCGAGCACGCAGCGATCCTCGCCGGTTCCGGGGCGGAACTGATAGAGGTTGCTGGGCAGGCGCTTGGGAGCCAGCAGCTTGCCGTCGCGGCTGATGAAGACCTGACCGTTGGTGATGTTGGCCGGATCGGCTTCGTCGCAGTCGAGGAAGCTGTTGTACTGGTCGCCCAGGTCGCCCGGTTGGGTCGAGAAGGCGATCTGCTTGGTCAGGCCCGCGCCGAGCGAGTCGGTGCGCGCCACGATGATGCCGTCATCAACGCCGAGCTCGAGGAAGGCATAGCGGATCGCGCGGATCTTCTGGAGGAAATCCTCGTGCGGAACGGTAACCTTGCCGTCCTGGTGGCCGCACTGCTTCTCGTCCGACACTTGGTTCTCGATCTGGAGGGCGCAGGCCCCGGCCTCGATCATCTTCTTGGCGAGCAGGTAGGTTGCTTCGGCATTGCCGAAACCAGCGTCGATGTCGGCAATGATCGGCACGACGTGCGTTTCATGCTCGTCGATTTGACGCAGCAGGCGGTGCGTGTTGACTGCATCGCCTGCAGCCTTGGCAGCGTCGAGCTCCCGGAACAGGCCACCCAGCTCGCGGGCGTCCGCCTGCTTGAGGAAGGTGTAGAGTTCGCCGATCAGCGCCGGGACGCTGGTCTTCTCGTGCATCGACTGGTCGGGCAGGGGCCCGAATTCGCTGCGCAGCGCGGCAACCATCCAGCCTGAGAGGTAGAGGTACCGACGCTTGGTGCTGCCGAAATGCTTCTTGATGCTGATCAGCTTCTGCTGGGCGATGAAGCCGTGCCACGTGCCGAGCGACTGAGTGTAGTTCGCCGGGTCGGCATCATAAGCCGCCATGTCCTCGCGCATGATCTTCGCGGTATACTTGGCGATATCGAGTCCCGTGCGGAAGCGGTTCTGTACAACCATGCGCGCAGCGCTTTCGGCATCGATGGCGCCCCAGGGCGCACCGTTGGCGGTGATGGTCTCGTTCAGTTCCTTGATCCGGGCCGAGTAGGTCACGGGTTTGCTCCTTGGTAAGTTCAGGCGTGATCGCCTCGCCACCCAAGTGCTATTGTCAGGCCGCGAAGGATAGCGAAATTTACAAACTTTCTTGTCTAATTGGCGGGTATTGGGCTAATTACCCTGTAAATCTGTGAAGAAAGTTACACATGGCTGAAGAAGCTCTCTTTGCCGGACCCGCGATCCGTCGCCTGCGTAAACGTGAGGGCCTGACCCAGGCGGCCATCGCCGCTCGCCTCGAAATATCGCCCAGCTACCTCAACTTGATCGAGCGTAATCAGCGCCCGATCAGCGCTCGCGTCGTCATGCGCCTTGTCGAACAGTTCGACTTCGACCCGCGCACCTTGCGCGAGGATGAGGCGATCGGTGGGGTGGAAGGCTTAGTGCGCAGATTCGCCGATGAGCGTTTCGCCGATCTCGGTATCGACAGAGAGGAAATGCAGGAGCTGCTGAGCGCCGCACCGCAGGCCGCCGCGGCCTTCGCGCGACTTTACGACAATGCTGCGCCAGCCAGCCTTGCGGCTGACGATCCCTTCGCTGCTTCGCGCCGAGAGATTGAGCGCTGGCGCAACCATTTCGCCGATCTCGATGTCGCTGCGGAAGAGCTGGCTGACGAGATGCGCCTGTCACGCGGCGACATGGGTCTGGCGCTCGTCGACCGCCTGCGGGAACGCCACCAGCTTTCGGTCCGCATCCTGCCGCAGGAGGTCATGCCCGATAGCTTGCGGCGGCTCGATCTCCATGCGCGACAAGTCCAGTTGTCGGAAATGCTCAGCGCTGCCTCGCGAAATTTCCAGTTGGCCCTGCTGATCGCGCAGTTGGAGCAGCGCGACCAGATCGACGCGATCGCCAAGGGTGCGAGGTTCGAGGACGAGGCGGCGCGTGGCTTCTTCACCCGCCACCTGATGGGATATTTCGCCGGAGCGCTGATCATGCCCTACGGTCGCTTCCTGCGTGCCTGCGAGGCGACCGGATATGACCTGCCTGTCCTCTTGCGACGCTTCGGGGTCAGTTTCGAGCAGCTCGCCCACCGGCTGACCACGCTGCAGCGCGTCGGGCAGCGCGGGCTGCCCTTCTTCATGGTTCGGGTTGATCGGGCGGGCCAGTTCTCAAAGACCTTCGTTGGCGCCAGCACTGCGCGTTTCGTCAATTCCGACGTCAGCTGCCCACTGTGGCATGTCCACCGAGCTTTCGAGCGCGCGGGTGAGTTGCAGGTGCAATTCGTCTCGCTCGATGTCGCTGGGGAACGGGAAGGGGGGTGGCTGACTATGGCGCGCACTGTCGAGGGACGGGGCGAGCCGGGCGAAACGCAGTTCGTCGTCGCCATTGGGGTGGAGGCGGTGCTGGCCGGCGAGCTTGCTCAGGCCCGGGGTATTTCGCTTCGCTCCGATGATGCACAACCGATCGGGCCTGGCTGCGCAAATTGCCATCGCGTGCGTTGCAGCCAACGGTCTTTGCCGCCACGCGGCCGTAAGCTTCATTTCGACACGATCCGCCGTGGCGTCACCCCTTTCGAACTGGCGTCAAGCTGATTAGCAGCCGCGTGTTCCTCGGAACCAGCCGCATGAGACATGCGTTTCTTCGGCCATTACCCATCGCGAGGAGCGATCGACATGACTGAAGAACGTATTACCGAAACAACCTCGCCTTCGGGCGACACCCACACCACCCACACCGTGGTCACCGATGGAAAGAGCGGTTCCGGCGGATCGAGTTGGGGCATCCTGCTCGTAATCCTAGCCGTCGCTGCGCTGGGCGTGGTGATCTTCACCCAGATGAACAGTTCCGAGATTGCCAAGGATGATGCGATGGCCGAGGCAGCCAACCAGGTTGGCAACGCAGCCGAGCAAGTCGGCGATGCCGCCCAGAATGCTGGAGAAGCGGTCGAAGGCGCAGTCGCTCAGTAACAAAAGAAAAGCATTTGGAGGGCGGTGGGCGCAGGCCTGCCGCCCCTTCTTATGCTTAGTGTAAAATTTACCGACGGTTCACACCCATGTGGTAGTCAAGATATCCGACACCAGCAATTCATGGGCCGGACCGAATGATCCGACTGTTTAAGCACTACATTCCCTACAACGTGGTGCTTCTGTGCCTCGTGGATCTGATGCTTCTGCTGGCGTCGGGAGAACTGGCTTGGCGCCTAAGGATCGGACAGATCGGTACGAGTGTCGGCGCTTTGTCCGACCGCTTGTTCGGAATCTCGGGCTTTGCGCTGGTCGTATGGCTCGGCATGATCGCGGTTGGGACCTATGGACCCGAGGCGCTGCGTTCCCTGCGGTTCGCTACTGCTCGATTGCTGGTTGCTGTAAGCCTTGGTGTATTGGCGATCTCCTTCATCGATTTCGTCTTTCCGGGGGCGGCGTTTTGGCGCTCTGTCCTGCTCTATGCGATGATCATCGCCGTCCTGGCGTTGATCGCCAATCGCATGTTGGCCGGTCGGATGCTGGGGCTCGAGGCATTCCGTCGGCGAGTGCTGGTGCTGGGAGCGGGTCGACGAACAGAACGATTGCGCCAGTTGGCTGCGCGGGGAGGCAGCGGGTTCACCACCGTAGCCTTCATCGATATGGGTGATGGCGCCCGCGTGATCGATGAAGCAGTTCCGCGAGAATCCATTCCAGACTTGGGGCAATATGTCGAACGCCTGGCTGCAAGCGAAGTCGTGTTGGCATTGCAGGAGCGGCGCAACTCACTGCCGCTCAAGGACCTGCTCAACGTCAAAACCAAGGGCGTTTACGTCAACGATTTCAGCAGTTTCATTGAACGTGAGACTGGTCGGGTCGATCTTGATACGCTCAATCCGAGTTGGCTGATCTTTTCTGATGGTTTTTCTGCCGGCCGTCGCCTGTCGAGTATAGGCAAGCGTATATTCGACATCCTCGTCAGTCTCCTGATCCTGGTGGTCGGTTTGCCGATGATCGCCATCTTCGCTGCTGCGGTGAAGTTGGAGAGCAGGGGACAGGCATTCTTCCGCCAGACCCGAGTGGGTTTGTACGGTCAGAGTTTCGACCTCCCAAAGCTACGTTCGATGCGGATCGATGCCGAAGCCGATGGCGCCAAGTGGGCAGAAGAGGATGATCCTCGCACCACCCGTGTCGGGCGGATTATCCGCAAGGTGCGGATCGATGAACTGCCGCAGGTGTGGAGTGTCCTGAAAGGAGAAATGAGCTTTGTCGGACCGCGACCCGAAGTTCCGCGCTTCGTCTCCGACCTCGAACGCGAACTGCCGTACTACGCAGAGCGTCACGTGGTGAAGCCTGGTATTACGGGGTGGACGCAGATCAACTACCCCTATGGCGCTAGCATCGAGGATGCGCGGCACAAACTTGAGTATGATCTCTATTACGCCAAGAATTATACGCCGTTCCTCGACCTGCTGATACTGTTGCAGACCGCGCGGGTCATTCTATGGCCTGAGGGAGCACGGTAATGGGCTTGAGCGTGTCACTCGCCTACTTGGCCTATACAGCAGGCGCAATTGTCTGTGCGATCGCCGCCTTTTGGATTGCGAGCCGAGGGGACGAAAGCCGTTCCGATCGCACGCCTGCGATCATTGCGCTGGCCTTGACTGCCAACTGGTGCTTCGCGGCAGCAAGCTTCCAGCCGGGTCGCCCGATCGTCGAGCTGACGGAGATTGCCCGCAACCTGGCCTGGCTCTTCGTACTGTTTCGGTTGTTCGCTAACGACGGGCGCGATGAGACACTGCGCTTGGTGCGCCCTACAGTACTCGCATTATGCTTCGTAGAAGCACTGCATTTTCTGCTGCTTTTGATCGATATGAGCAATCCGATGACGACGGAGGTTTCGACTCTCGTCTTTGAAACCGCGACGCTTTTCCGGATCATGGTCGCCGTTGGTGCATTGGTGTTGGTTCACAATCTCTATGTCGGCGCAGCAACGCCGTCACGGCGATTGTTGAGGTGGAATGCAGCGGCCCTAACGGGGCTCTGGGCCTTCGATCTCAATTTCTACACCATTGCCTATATTCTTGGCTCTCCGTCTCCCGAACTGACTGCATTGCGTGGGCTGGCTGCCGGAATGCTGGCGATTCCCTTCACCATGGGCTTCAATCGCGCGGCAGCCGGTCTGGAGTTCAGGCCCTCCCGTGCGGTGACCTTCCGTTCGCTCTCTTTACTAGTCATTGGAGCCTACCTCCTGCTGATGATTGGGCTCGCCCGTTGGCTCGACCTGCTTTCCGGGGACCTTGCCCGTTTGGTGCAGGTAGGCCTGGTTATCGCGGCAGGGGCGCTCGCGCTGGTCTGGTTGCCGTCTGACCAACTGAGAGGTTGGCTTCGCGTTACGGCAATCAAGCATCTGTTCAAGCATCGATACGACTATCGCAATGAATGGATCCGATTCACGCAAACCATCGGACGAACCGGGTTCGACGAATCCAGTCTGTCTGAGCGTACCATCAAGGCCTTGGCAGACATTACCGATAGTCCGGCGGGGCTCTTGCTGATGCCCGATGAAGATGGTGCATTCCAGCTTGCCGCCAACTGGCGCTGGCAAGGACTGGAAGTCCCGGCACCGGCAGCGCCTGGCACGCTGGCAGCGGTTCTCGAAAGAACTGAATTAATCGTCGACGTCGACGAAGTGCGCAGCGGCATCGATCACTATGGCGAACGCGGCTTTGTGCCTGAATGGCTCAAAGAAGAAAGCCGGGCCTGGGCGGTGGTACCGCTCCTTCACTTCGATCGAATCGTCGGGCTTGGCGTGCTGTCCCGCCCGCTTGTGGCGCGCAAGCTCGACTGGGAAGACTTCGATCTGCTCTCAGTCGTTGGCCGTCAGCTGGCCAGCTATCTTGCGGAACAGGCAGGGCAAGCAGCGCTTCTCGAGGCCGGCCGCTTTGACGAGTTCAACCGCCGCATGGCTTTCGTCATGCACGATATCAAGAATCTCTCCAGCCAGATGTCATTGCTGCTCCGCAATGCTGAAAAGCACGCTGACAAGCCCGAGTTTCGCAAGGACATGCTCGTGACGCTGCGCAACAGCGCGGACAAGCTTAACACATTGTTGGCGCGGCTTGCGCGTTATGGGCCGCGCGAGGGTACGGCCCGGCAGCCTGTTGACCTGGCCCTGGCGGCACGCGCAGTTGTCGAACGCTGTGGGCGAGCGCATCCGGTCAATATGGTGCGCGACGAGAGTGCAGTGGTGCTTTGCGATCCCGAGGCGCTGGAGCAAGCACTGGTCCACCTAGTCCAGAACGCCATCGATGCGAGCGACAGCAACAGCCCAGTGGCGATGGAAGTCTACTCAGATGGAATAAGCGGCAAGCTGCAGATCATCGACAATGGAAAGGGCATGAGCCCCCAATTCCTGCGCAGCGGCCTGTTCAAGCCATTCGTCTCATCGAAGGAGGGTGGGTTCGGTATTGGCGCATTCGAAGCGCGCGAAATGATCCGTAGCATGGGCGGACGATTGGACGTCGAATCCCGCGAAGGGATAGGTACCCGCTTCACCGTGACTATTCCGCTCCAGGCTGCCGATCGCCTCATTGGAAAGGCACCAGATACTCAGACTTGCGAGAATGTGTGATGGCTAACGATAAACCCAAGCTGCTGATTGTCGAAGACGACGAAGGACTACAGGCCCAGTTGAAGTGGGCCTACGACGATTTCGACGTCGTTATTGCAGGGACGCGCGAAGCTGCTCTCGCGGCATTGCGTGCAGAGACGCCCTCGGTGGTGACCCTTGACCTCGGCCTGCCGCCGGACCCCGATGGAACCAGCGAGGGGTTTGCGGTCCTCGAGGCGATCATGGCGATGAAGCCCGACACGAAAGTGATCGTGGCGTCGGGACATGGTGCACGCGAGAGTGCGCTCGATGCCATCGCGAAGGGTGCCTACGATTTTTACCAGAAGCCTGTCGACATCGACACGCTGGGCTTGATCGTCCAGCGCGCCTGGCGCCTGCACCAGATCGAGCGTGAGAACCGACGTCTGGCAGAGAAGGTCGGTGAAGATCGCACTGTGCTCGGCTCTATGGTTACCGCAGCGCCGGAGATGGCCAAGGTGGCGCGAACGATTGAGCGCGTGGCGCCTACGGGGGCCTCAGTCATGTTGCTCGGTGCGAGCGGGACGGGCAAAGAACTGCTCGCGCGCGGACTTCACGAAGCAAGCGACCGAGGGAAGGGTGCCTTCATTGCGATCAACTGCGCCGCGATTCCCGAGAGTCTTCTCGAGAGCGAACTGTTCGGCCACGAACGCGGTGCGTTTACCGGTGCGGTCAAGACGACCGAAGGCAAGATCGAGCTTGCAGATGGTGGTACGCTGTTCCTCGATGAGGTCGGCGACATCCCGCTTGCCCTTCAGGTCAAACTGCTGCGGTTCCTGCAGGAACGCACTATCGAGCGCATCGGCGGACGCACGCTGATTTCCGTGAACACACGGATCGTCTGCGCCACGCACCAGGATTTGGAGGCAATGATTGCGGAGGGAACTTTCCGCGAGGATTTGTACTACCGCCTGGCCGAGATAGTTGTGAAGGTACCGACCCTTGCGGAGCGGCCAGGTGATGCAATCCTGCTGGCGAAGCATTTCCTTGCGCGTTTCGCGGCCGAAATGAATCCTCAAGTCAAGGGCTTCGCGCCCGATGCGCTCGCCGCAATCGACAGCTGGGGCTGGCCCGGGAACGTCCGCGAACTGGAAAACCGCATCAAGCGCGCGGTTATCATGGCCGATGCGAAACTGGTCAGCGCCGAGGATCTCGATCTCGTCCAAATTGACGAAGAGGGTGCCGATCTCGCGCTAAACCTCAAGACCGCGCGCGAACAGGCCGATCGACGCATGATTCGCCAGGCACTCGCCCGTAGTGAAGGCAATATTTCGAACACTGCCAAGTTGCTCGGTATCAGCCGTCCGACGCTGTACGACCTCTTGAAGCAGTATGATCTTCAGGCGTGATCACTTCGCGTGCCTGCTTGCCGCGGCCTTGGCTCTCTCTTCGTGCGGAGATCAAGAACCCGAGCTGACGCCGCTTGATCGTGCTCGCGCTGCATTCGCAGCAGGTGATGCGATGGATGCGCAGATCCAGCTGGAGAAGCTGCTTTCCCAAGGTGTGGATCGCACCGAACTGGCGGCCTATTTGGGTGAGGCTGCCCTGGCCCAAGGTAATCTCGACCAAGCGCGCGACTGGCTCAGTGCCGGGGCCTTCTCGAAGGGAACGATGGCGCTTGGTTACCGCATGCTCGGTCGCCTCGCACTGGCGGAAGGCGATTTGGCGGAAGCGGGACGCGCGTTCGATCGCGCGTATACAATCGATCCCGACGATCCGGAACTGTGGGTCGATATCGGGCGTTTGCGATACCGAGGCGGGGAGCAATTCCAGGCGATCGAAGCTTCTGAAAGGGCGGTCGCGCTGGACCCGAAGAATGCCGCCGCATTGCAGTTTCGGGGCCAATTGGCGCGGGATGCGCAGGGCATGGCGGTAGGAGTTGCGTGGTTTTCGCACGTGCTCGCGCAACAACCGAACAACGTCGAGCTTCGAGTTGAGTATGCTGCAGCTCTGGGTGATGCGTGACGAGCGGAGGATGCCTTGGCGGTTTTGCGCGGTTCCGGTGGCGCTGCGCTTGGCAACTCGCGCGGACTGTTCGTTCAGGCGGTTATTGCGGCGCGCGGTGATGACATCCTGCTCGCGAGGCAATTGCTCGAGCGATCAGGCCTGGAGCGTACCGGCGTGCCCGCCGCGCTTATGCTGTCAGCGATTATCGATATCCGGGCAAAGAACTACGCCATCGCCGCGCAGACACTTGAGCGGCTCTACCAGCTTCAGCCAGACAACGGGCGGGTCGTCGATCTGCTTGCCTCTGCCTTGTCGTCCGGCGGCCGTGACCGCGAACTGATCCATCGGTTTGCTCGGCGTGCAGCGAGCGACATGGGGACGCCATACCTGCGTACCCTGGTGGGGCGCAGCTTCGAAGCGCTCGATGACCGGGTCAGTGCAGCACTTTACCTTGATATAGCTGCATTGGAGAAGGGTGCGCTTGTGGTTCTGCCTAGTTTCACTCCACCCGAGGCGCCTATGGCTGGCGGGGCAGGAGCTGGACTGGAAGCTCGCGCCACTGTGCGCCATGCGTTGGCTACAGGTCAGGTGGCTGTCGCCTTGGATCGTGCGCGAGGATATGTGCAGCGGAATCCAGGTTCCGGCGATGCCTATGGCATTCTTGGCGATGCTGAATTTGCAGTGGGGGACAAAGAGGCTGCGCGGGAAGCTTACCTCCATTCAGCCGCAGTGCGACACCCTTGGCCGCTGACCTTGCGTCTGGTGCGTAGCCAGCCGCATCAGATGGCCGCACGGGAGCTGCTCGAACGCTTTGTCCGCGATCATCCGACAAATGGGGAAGCGGCGGCCATGCTCGCAGACACCTATGCATCGGAGGCGCGGTGGAAGGAAGCCGCACTACTGCTCGACCATGCAATGCGACTGGGACAGGCGCGGGTTCCCAGGGTAGTGGCTGCTCGCAGCGTGGCTGCGACCAAGCTCGAAGATCACGAAGCTGCGCTCGGCTATGCGCTTGATGCTCATGCGCTCCAGCCGCTGAACCCGTTCGCTATTGGTGCATTGGTAGCTGCGCTTCCGGAAAGCGATGCTGCGACCCGCCGCGAATTGGAAATCAAGCTGCGCTCGCTTTCGAAGCGCTAGGTGCTCGACAAACCTATCGTCGCAGGCCACGGCCAGCAAATGGCTGCCAGGACTGTCCTTGCCGATCCGATGTTGCGCATGCTTGGCGCGGCCATAGTGCTAGCGGTACTGGTCCCTGCCTCGGGCGATATGCGTATCGTGGCACAGACGATCGCCAATGCAGCCATTTTCGTGCTGTTCCTGCTGAACGGACTGCGCATTGCGCGCCGCGATATCGCGGCCGGTATCGCCAACTGGCGTTTCCTCCTGCCGCTTGTACTCTGGGTGTTCGGGGCTATGGCATTGGCTGGGCTGGGCCTGTCGATGCTCGGGAATTCGTTCGTGCCGCCGCTTGTCGCGCTGGGCTTTCTCTACCTCGGGACCCTGCCATCGACGGTGCAGTCTGCTACGTCATATACCTCGCTCGCCAAGGGGACCGTGGCTCTATCGGTGGTAAGCGCCGCCTTGCTCAACATCATTGGAGTCTTCGTCAGCGTTCCCATTTTCATTGCCCTTGGCGGCAGTGGTGAGGGCGCAATTGGGAATGACGCGGTGATCAAGATTTTCGCGATCCTCGTCGTTCCTTTTGCGATCGGTCAGGCGTTGCAGGTGAGAGCGGCAGGTTTCACAGCCCGGAACAAACACCGTATTGTCTGGATCGATCGCTTCATCATTGCGACGGCTGTCTACGTCGCTTTCTCGGGTGCGGTCGGACAGGGCATCTGGAGCCGTGTGGATGTTGCCGGTTGGGTAGGGATACTGGCGCTGACCGTGACGTTTCTTGCGGTGGGCCATTGGGGGGCATGGCTGCTTGGTCGTGTGCTTGGTTTGTCACCCGGTGATCGCATCGCCTTCCTCTTTGCTGGGTCACAGAAGAGCGCGGCAGTCGGTGCGCCACTGGCCACAATCCTCTTTCCGCCGGGGGTTGCCGGCTTCATCGTGGTCCCGCTCTTGCTCTATCACCTGTTCCAGCTGGTGCTCGCTGCACCATTGGCTAACCGCCTAGCTCACTCGCCTCATCAGGATGCTGGCGATTATACAGAACCGACCAGGCAAGGCTGAGCCCGATCAGCACTGCCCCGATCAGGCCGGTGACGGTTTCAGAAATGTGGAACTTCGCGGACAGCAGCATGATCATGCCGAGTACGATTATGGCCCAGAAGGCACCGTGCTCCAGAAAGCGATAGGCTGCCAGCGTTCCCTTGCGGACTAGGTGGATCGTCATAGAACGCACGAACATCGCCCCGATCGACAGGCCGAGCGCAATCACGATCATGTTGTTCGAAAGGGCAAACGCCCCGATCACGCCATCGAAACTGAAGCTCGCGTCGAGGACATTGAGGTACAAGAATCCCCCAAGCCCGCTGCGCACCACCGCGCCTTGCAGCCTGTGCGCCTCCTCCTTCAGTTCCAGCAGGGCGTTGAGCCCTTCTACAGCGATGAATGTAACCAGGCCGAGGATGCCGGCGATCAGGAAGGTCAGTGCCTCCTCAGGTGGAAGCATCTCGGAGATGCCCCATAGCGCCAGCAAGAGCACTGCAATCTCCGCCGCTGGAAGTGCGGCGAACTTGCTCAATTGCTCCTCGATCCAGCGGATCCAGTGAATGTCTTTCTCGAGGTCGAAAAAGAACTTGAGCCCCACCATCGTAAGGAAGGCGCCACCGAAGCCCGCGATCCCGACATGCGCGCTCGACACTATGCGTTCGTACTCGTCAGGCCGGTTGAGGGAGAGGTTGATAGTCTCGATCGGTCCCAGCCCGGCCGCGATCGCAACGATGGCCAGGGGAAATACCACGCGCATGCCGAAGACCGCGAAGGCGATGCCCCAGGTCAGGAAGCGCCGTTGCCAGACCTCGTCCATTTCCTTGAGCACCGAGGCATTGACCACGGCATTGTCGAAGCTGAGCGAGATCTCGAGAACTGAAAGGACCAGGACAATCCAGAGCAGCGATGCGGTGCCCCCAATCGATCCGGTGCTCTCCCAGCCATACCATGCCGCAAGGCCAAGGCAGGCGAGCGTGAAGATTATGGCGAAGCCATAATAGCGGACAAGCGTAGCCACAATCGGTTCAGTCCTTGGGCTGGTAGGTCTGGTCGGGGCCGGGGAAGCTTCGATTGCGCACTTCCTCGGCATAGTTTGCCACAGTCGTGCCGATTATGCTCGCGATGTCTTCGTATTTTTTCACGAACCGGGGGACACGTTCGAACATGCCGAGCATGTCTTCGGTGACCAGTACCTGCCCATCGCACTGGGCCGAAGCACCAATGCCGATCGTCGGGCAGGATACCGACCGCGTGACCTCGATCGCGATAGGCTCGACGACCCCTTCAATCACAATGGCGAATGCTCCGGCGTCGTCGAGCGCTTTGGCATCGCCGACGATCGTCTCCGCTTCCGCGTCGGTGCGCCCGCGCGCGGCGTAACCTCCCAGCACGTTGACTGCCTGCGGGGTAAGGCCGACGTGTCCCATCACCGGAATGCCGCGCTGGTTGAGAAAAGCGACGGTCTCCGCCATCGGCGCTCCGCCTTCAAGCTTCACTGCAGCTGCACCGGTTTGCTTGACGAGGAACGACGCGCTTTCGAACGCCTGTTCCTTCGATGCCTCGTAGGACCCAAACGGCATGTCGACCACGACCACGGCATGATAGCTGCCGCGTACGACCGCTGCACCGTGGGCGGCCATCATTTCTAGAGTAACCGGCACCGTCGAAGGCAGGCCGTAGATAACTTGCCCGAGCGAATCCCCGACGAGCAGGATATCGCAATGTTGATCGAGCAGCTGCGCCTGCCGGGCGGTATAGGCGGTCAGCATGACCAATGGCTCGCCATTCATCCCGTCGGTCTTGCGCGTGCGGATCTTCGGCACGGTCAGGCGCTTCATCGGACGCGGCGTCGGATTGGCGCGTGAGGTCGTGGTTTCGAGCTGGAAGGTCGTTGACATGGCGTGTCTTCTAGACGTCACCTTTAAGGGGGGAAAGCCCGCAGTTTGCGCCTTGTAATGACTCGTGGTTCCGCTAGCTTCCGCCGTCATTCGGGATGCGCGGGGAGAGCTCGCGCCGCCAAGGGGAGTTAAATCCACATGTTCCTTGACAGGATCAAGCCGCTCGACGCCATCCTGGCGACAGCGGAAAAGAAATCGTTACATCGTTCGCTCGGATGGTTCCAATTGACCCTTATGGGTATCGGTTGCGTGATCGGGACGGGTATTTTCGTTTTGACTGCGGTGGGCGCGCAAAAGGCCGGACCTGGCCTTATGATAGCCTTCGCCATTGCCGGTCTGGTCTGCATCGTGGCCGCGCTCTGCTATGCCGAAATTGCGGCGATGATCCCAGTTGCTGGCAGCGCCTATACCTATAGCTATGCGACCATAGGCGAGTTCTTCGCCTGGACCGTGGGCTGGGCGCTGATCATGGAATACGCCATCGCCGCAAGTGCGGTTTCGGTCGGCTGGTCGGGATATTTCAGCGGCACCGTGCTGGGAGGGTTGGGAGTTGAATTGCCCACCTGGCTCAGTGCCGGGCCGCTCGCCTTGGGCGGTGTAGATGGCGGTTTCATCAACCTTCCCGCGCTGCTCATCGCACTGCTTGTCACTGGCTTGCTGGTGATCGGTACTAGCGAAAGCGCCAAGGTCAATGCCGTGCTGGTGGCGATCAAGGTTACTGCGTTGACGGCCTTTGTCGCAATTACGCTGACGAGCTCGGACTTCGATACGAGCCGGTTCAATCCGTTCCTTCCTGCCGGTGTTTTCGGCGGCTGGGGCACGGGTGTTGGCGCAGTCGGTGCGGCTGCGACGATGTTCTTCGCCTATGTCGGCTTCGATGCTGTTTCGACTGCGGCTGAGGAAACCAAGGATCCGCAAAGGAACGTTCCGATTGGGCTGGTCGGCTCATTGCTGTTCTGCACGGTGTTCTACGTCCTTGTTGCAGCCGGCGCGGTCGGGACCATCGGTGGCCAGCCGATCCTCGATGCCATGGGCATCCCGCTCGAAGCTGGTTCGCCGGAACTCGCGCGCCAGTGCGCCATGCCGCAATATGCCGACGCGCTGGTCTGCTCGAACGAGCCGCTGGCACATGTGCTTAAGGTGCTTGGCTTCACCGGTTTCGGCAACGCGATCGGCCTAGCAGCCTTCCTTGCGCTGCCTTCGGTTATCCTGGTGCTGATCTTCGGTCAGACGCGCATCTTCTTCGTGATGAGCCGTGACGGCCTGCTGCCGGAGAGGCTCAGCCAGGTTCACCCGCGCTTCAAGACCCCGCACATCGTGACGATCATCACTGGTCTTGCCGTGGCGGTTGCAGCGGCGTTCTTCCCGGTCGGTCAGCTTGCCGACATTTCGAACGCAGGCACGCTCTACGCCTTCCTCATGGTGGCTGTTGCGGTGATGGTACTACGTGTGAAGGATCCGCAGCGTAAGCGCCACTTCAAAGTGCCGATGGTGTGGGTGGTTGCGCCGGCGACGATTATCGGTTGCCTGCTGCTCTTCCTCAACCTTCCACTGGCGGCGATGCTGTTCCTGCCGGCTTGGGGTGTGCTCGGTCTGGTTGTCTATTTCGGCTATTCGCGCAGCCAGAGCCATCTCGGGCGCGGGATCATCGAAGTGGTCGACGATGTGGCCGGTGAAGAGACGATGGTACCGATCCATCCTCCTGCCGACGGCAATTGATTGGAAGCGAATTGATGAGGCCGCTCCCTTCGGGGGGCGGCCTTTTTCGTTGGGGACGGGAGAATTGCGAATCACTCCAATATGGAACATAATCGGAACATAGGATCTGTTTCCATGCTCCATACCGATCTCGCCTTGGCCCCCTTTGCACGCTTCACGGATGCCGCCGTGCCCCGTAGTGCGCGCTGGCGTCCGGGATTGGCGCGACAAGCCGGGGCAGCGCTGCATAGCGAGCTGTTCGCCACGTCACGCGAAGCAGGGGGCGCTGCGGCCGCGCTTGCGTTGGCCCTCGATGACTGGTGGCATGCGCCCCGCGGGGAGGGGCAGGAGGTCCAGGACCGTCGCGGCGTGCTGTGGGTGCAAACGCGTGAGGCGGCACGGCTTACCGGACGACCCTATCATGCGGGATTGCCTGAAGACCTGCGTAGGCGTTTGATTCACGTGCTTGCCAACAAGGCGGAGGATGCACTCTTCGCGCTCGAGGAAGGGTTGCATTGTCGCGACCTTGCTTTCGTTATCGGCGAGATCGCGGGCAATCCCCGCGCGCTCGACTTCACCGCCTCGCGGCGTTTGACGCTGGCGAGCGAGAAGCACGGCGTACCGCTGTTCCTCGTCCGGATTGATGCCGCGCGCGACCTGTCCTCGGCGCGGATGCGATGGGAAATTGCTTCCGCCCCCTCCACGCCGCCGCGCTGGAATGCGCAGGCGCCCGGTACCCCCCAGTGGCGGGCCGAACTGTTCCGCGCGCGAAGCCATGCACCCGGCGAATGGCTGTTGCACGAGGCGGGCGGCAAGCTGCAGGCACTGCGCCCGCGCTCTGCGGATAACGACACCATCGGCCTGAACTGGACTGCGGGGCTGCAGCGCAGGCGGCTGTTGCGAGGCGAATGAACGCGCCTGGGGGTGAGGGGCGGTCACGGCGTCGCATCCTGGCCATCTGGCTCTCAGCGCTGGCGCTGGACCGCTGGCGCCTGGCGATGGGTGCGGCGGGCAGGGCGCTAGACGCGGGGCCGCTGGTTCTGATTGCCGATACTGCACACGGCCCACGGATCGAAGCGGTCAACCGTGCGGGCGTGACGGCAGGTGCGCGGGTCGGCATGCGGCTGGCTGACGCGCGGACCGTGTGCCCCGATATCGCCACCGCACCGAGCGACCCGGCAGGCGACCTTGCCTTCCTCGAACAGATCGCGCTGTGGGCACAGCGCTGGGGCCCATGGTCGGCGCTCGACGCGCCTGATGGGCTGCTGGTCGACGTGACTGCAGTACCGCACCTGTTCGGCGGGGAGGCAGAGCTCCTGGCCGATGTCCGCGATGCTTTCGCGAAGCGCCAACTTGCCATGCGCGCCGCTATCGCGCCGACCGCGGGTGCAGCCTGGGCACTGGCGCATTTCGGTCCACCGGGGGCGATCGTCGAGGATCAGGTCGAGCGGGCGCTGGCTGACCTGCCCGTCGCGGCGCTACGGCTCGATACGGATGTCGTCACCGTGTTGCGCCGCCTCGGCCTCAGACGCATCGGCGATATCGCCACTATGGGCCGCGACGCGATCCAGCGGCGCTTTCGCAACCGCAAGTCGCCGGCGGCGAACCCGCTGATCCGGCTCGACCAGCTACTTGGCCGTGTACCCGAGCCGGTGCTGCCGGTGATCCCGCAGCACATGCCACTGGTCCAGCGCAGACTGATGGAGCCGATCCGACACCGCCAATTGCTCGACCGGGTAGTAAGCGATCTTGCCGTGGACATGGCATGCGAACTGGAAGGCAAGGGGCAGGGGGCTCGCCGCCTCGAACTCGGCTTGTGGCGGGTCGATGGCGAAGTGGTCGTCCGCCGTCTCGAAATGGCCGCCGCAACACGCGATCCGGTGCATATCTGCCGTCTGTTCGCCGCGCGGCTCGACGATGTGGATGCTGGATTCGGGATCGAGATGTTGCGGCTGCGTGCCAGCTGGGCCGAGCCACTGGCGTTGACCCAGGACGATATCGAGGCAGCGGCGGAGAGCCAAGGTACCAGCCTTGCAGCCTGTATCGACCGGCTCACCGTACGCCTCGGTTCAGATGCGGTCCGTCGCCCAGTGCCCTTTGCCAGCTATTTGCCCGAATGTGCGCAGCGCTGGCAGGCGCCGCTCGAACCGGAGCCGCTCTCGCAAGGAGAGCTGGCCTTTCACGAAAGGCCCCTGAAGATACTCGATCGGCCTGAACTTATCGCGGTGCTCTACGCCACACCCGATGGGTACCCGCAACGCTTCCGCTGGCGTGGTTCGGTGCATGAGGTCACGCGGGTTGCGGGACCCGAGCGGATTGCCCCCGAATGGTGGCGCGAACGCGGTACGACCCGGCTACGCGACTATTACCGGATCGAGGATGATCGCGGGCGACGGTACTGGATCTATCGCCAGGGGATCATCGGCGATGGCCGCGGGGGCGCTCCCGATTGGTTCCTGCAGGGGTTGTGCGCGTAGCCGTCAGTCTGTGCTGGAAGTGCCCAACCTCGCGCGCTTCTGCCCCAGTGGAATATTCCCGCATTGCGCAACCGGCATCGAACTTTCCTCGACGCCATGCGCCGTCTCTTCCACCAGATAGGTGGGGATCGGCTGCTCGAAGTAGACCCCGCAGGCACCGTCCTTGCGCCAGGCGATCCTGCAGAAGACTTCGTTGAGCCCCCAGTCGAGCATGGCGTCGGCGCCTTCCGGGGGGAGGCCCGGGCCCTCGAAACGGGCGCCTTTTTCGGACAAGTCAGTCAGGCGGCCATGATGGGTACCCGCCGTCGTGCGCAGGCTGGCGGGACAATCGACCAACCACCTGCGGACGCTGCGCCTATCTGTTTGGAAACTATTCGCGACGGGGACCGATGCCATGGAAGCCTTCCTTTTGCGGCAGCATCCCGCGAGAGGGTAAACTCCGCCTTTCGGCTTGCGGTAAACGACCTGAAAAGGACGCATTTTTCACACACCGCTAGCAGGATCGTGTTTTAGAACATATAAAGAACAAGTGCGATTCAGGGAGCCTTTCAACGGATACGCGATAGCCGCTGCGGCGGGTGGATAAGCGTTAGCCCATGCCCGAGAACGATCTCCAGGCCCCCAGGCGAACGATCGACCTCGATCCGGATTCGATCGATCCGCTGCCGCGCGCACCATTCGTCGAACTGGGGATGGTTTCATGTTTCAGTTTCCTGCGCGGGGCTTCCGATGCGGTCGACCTGGTCACCCGTGCGCGTGAGCTGGGTTACGATGCGGTCGGGATTGCCGATGCCAATACGATGGCCGGGGTAGTACGGGTTCATGTCGAGGCAAAAACACTTAAACTGAAGCCACTTATCGGTTGCAGAATAGAAACGGTCGAAGGACTGGATTTCCTCGCCTACCCCACCGATCGGGCGGCCTATGGACGCCTGTGCCGACTGATCTCGGCTGGACGGATGGCGACGCTTGGCGGCGAATGGCAGGCCAAGGGTGCCTGCGACATCTCGCTCACCATGCTCACGCAGCACGCTGAGGGCGTACAACTGATCCTGATCCCGCCACGTGACCTTGGCACAAGCTTCACCATCGAGGTTGAGAGCAATGTCGTACCCTTCCGCCCATCGGGAGCGGGCAGGCCTGACGAGGGCAGGATGCATGTCAGCGGAACCCTGGCGGAGGTTCTTACCCATCTCACCCGCCAACTTCCGACGTTGCGCCATCTTGCTGCGAGTTATCTCTATACCGGTGACGATATTGCGCGGATTGCGACACTTGATGCGCTGGCGAAGGCGAATGGCCTTGCCATCCTCGCCACCAACGACGTGCATTATGCGACACCTGACAAGCGTCCGCTGCAGGACGTGATGACCGCGATTCGGCACAAGACCACTGTTGCCGCTGCTGGGTACCTGCTCCACGGCAATGCCGAGCGCTACCTCAAGCCGCCTGCAACCATGGTGAAGCTGTTCGAGCGCTGGCCGCATGCGATTGCCGCCGCGCGCGCGGTGGCTGATGCCTGCAGCTTTTCGCTCGACGAATTGCGCTACGAATATCCGGAGGAGCTTTACCCCGGCGGCATGTCTCCGCAGGCATTCCTTGAAAGCGAGACCTGGAAGGGAGCCCAATGGCGTTATCCGGCCGGTGTACCCGACAGTGTCGAACAGACCCTCCGGCGCGAGCTCGAATTGATCGGCAAGCTCGAACTGGCGCGCTACTTCCTTACCATCAAGGATATCGTCGATTATGCGCGCGGGGTTGATCCGCCGATCTTGTGCCAGGGGCGCGGCAGCGCGGCGAACTCGGCGGTGTGCTATTGCCTCGGCATTACCAGCGTCGACCCGGCCAAGCATGCACTGCTGTTCGATCGCTTCATCTCCGAAGAGCGCAAGGAGCCGCCTGATATCGACGTCGATTTCGAGCACGAGCGACGCGAAGAAGTGATCCAGTACATCTACGGCAAATATGGTCGCCACCGCGCCGGCCTTTGTGCCACCGTGATCCATTACCGCCCGCGCATGGCGATCCGCGAGGTGGGCAAGGCGATGGGGCTGACCGAGGATGTCACTGCCGCGCTTGCCAAGACCGTATGGGGCGGATGGGGGCGCGAGATCAGCGAGAAGCATGCCGCCGAAACGGGTATGGACCTGGCCGATCCGCACCTCCGCCGGGTTCTCAAACTAACCGAGCAAATGATTGGAATACCGCGTCATTTGTCGCAACACGTTGGTGGCTTTATTCTTACCGAAAGCGCGCTGACCGAAACCGTGCCGATTGGTAATGGCGCCATGCCCGAGCGTAGCTTCATTGAGTGGGACAAGGACGATATCGAGGCCCTGGGTATCCTCAAGGTCGATGTGCTCGCGCTTGGCATGCTCACCTGTATCCGCAAGTGCCTCGACCTGCTCGACGAGCACCATGACCGCACGCTGACCCTTGCCACCGTTCCGCGCGAGGATCCTGAAACCTACGCCATGCTGCGCAAGGGGGACTCGCTCGGCGTGTTCCAGGTTGAAAGCCGCGCGCAAATGAACATGCTGCCGCGCCTGCGCCCGCGCGAGTTCTACGATCTCGTGATCCAGGTGGCGATCGTGCGCCCGGGCCCGATCCAGGGCGATATGGTTCATCCGTATCTGAAACGGCGGCGTGGTGCGGAACAGGTAGAGATCCCCGCGCCAGGTCCCGAACATGGCCCGCCCGACGAGCTTTCGAGCATTCTCGAACGGACGCTGGGTGTGCCGATTTTCCAGGAACAGGCCATGAAGATTGCGCTCGACGCTGCACGTTTCTCTTCGGCCGAAGCGAACCGACTGCGCAAGGCGATGGCGACCTTTCGCAGTCGCGGCATGGTTAGTGAGCTGGAAGAGCTGATGGTCGGCCGGATGGTCGCGCGTGGTTATGACCCGGACTTCTCGCAACGCTGCTTCAACCAGATCAAGGGCTTCGGGGAATACGGTTTCCCGGAGAGTCACGCGGCGAGCTTTGCTCATCTTGTCTATGTCTCGAGCTGGCTCAAATGCCACTTCCCCGCTGCCTTTGCCTGCGCCCTGCTCAACTCGCAGCCAATGGGCTTTTATGCCCCGGCCCAGATCGTGCGCGACGTGCGCGAGCATGGCGTCACGGTGCTGCCGGCTGACGTCAACCTGTCGCAGTGGGACTGCACGCTGGAGAAGGTTGCGGATGAGCGCGAGAGCGGGGGAAATTACCGCCGCTTGGACAGGCACGTCGCGCTGCGCCTCGGGCTGCGGCAGGTCGATGGCTTGCCAGAGGCCGTGGCGGCACGGCTGATTGCCGAGCGGGAATCGAACGGGCCGTACCACGGCGTCACGGCGCTGAGGGATCGTGCCCGCATCGGTCCGGCGCATGTCGAGCGGCTCGCCAGCGCCGATTGCTTCGGTTCGCTCAAGCTGTCGCGGCGTCAGGCGCTGTGGGACGCACGTAGCCTGATTAGTGGCACGGAGCTGCCGTTGTTTGCCGCCGCTGCGGCGCGCGAGGAGGGCGCCGAGACATCACGAACGCAGCTGCCGGCGATGCCGCTCAGCGAAGAGGTGGTGGCGGACTACCAGACCACGCGACTCAGCCTGAAGGCGCATCCCATGGCTTTCCTGCGCGCGAGCCTGGCCGAGCGTGGCTTTGTGCGCGCATGCGACCTGCGCAAGCGCAAGTTCCGCAGCATGGTTCATGTCGCGGGTGTGGTGCTGATCCGGCAGCGCCCCGGTTCGGCCAAGGGCGTGTGCTTCATCACGCTGGAAGACGAGACCGGGGTGGTCAATCTCGTCGTCTGGCCGGATCTCATGGAGAAGCAACGCCGGGTAGTGATGGGCAGCCGGCTGATAGAGGTCAGGGGGCGTGTAGAGTATGATGATGAAGTGATACACGTTATCGCACATCACATGCATGATGCGACGGACGCGCTCTACGGCCTGTCCGATAACATGCTCAACGCGCCGGTTGCCCGGGCCGATCATGTCAATTCGCCGCTGCCCGACAAATCTAATCCGCGCGACAATCTCAGGACCGGGACCGACGATCCCTACCAACCGATCGAGCCGTGGCAGGAACCGCCACTCGGTAACCGTGACTGCGGTTGGCGTGGCGGGCACCCGCGCGATGTGCGAATTATTCCCCCAAGCCGCGACTTCCACTAGGGCGCGCGCCATGATCGATCCCGAGAAACTCGCCGCCTTTATGCTGGTGACGACGACGACCAGCCTCGTACCGGGGCAGTCGATGCTGTTCGTCATGGGGCAGGCGCTCTGGCGTGGCACGCGGGCAGGCTACATCGCGCTGCTGGGCATGCAGCTCGGATATCTGGTATGGTGGGCCTTGGCTGCTTTCGGCCTTGGCACGTTGGCCAGGGCATACCCACTGGCCTTCAGGCTGCTGGCACTGGCGGGTACTGCCTATCTGGCATGGCTCGGTCTCAAGGCCATTCGCCACTCCTTCCATACCGAAGAACACCGCCAGGAAGCCGCACGCAAGGCACCCGATGGCAATCCCTTCCGCGACGGCATTGTAGTCGCCATCGGCAACCCGAAATCGCTGATCTACATGGTCGCGCTGATCCCGCCTTTCATCGATGCCGCCCAACCGATCACCGGCCAAATCGTGACACTGGCGCTGGTTGCGCTGGTGCTCGATCTGCTGGTGGGCACGCTTTACATCCTCGCCGGACGAAGCCTCGCGCGGACCATGGACGATCCGGCAACAAGGCGCTGGATCGATCGCGGAGTTGGGGCCGCCTTCCTGACTATCGCGGGCCTGATATTGCTGGACCTCCTGACCACACCCGTGTGACAAGCGGCGCATCAAGGCTTTGGGAGAGCTTCGTGCTTACGATCACTCTGTACCTCGTTTCGGCCGCGTTGGCCCCACCAGCGGCCGCACAGGATAGCCGGGAAATCCCCGCCGCCATCTACACCGACCCCGTACCCGACAGTGAATATCCCGCACGGATGGAAACACTCCACATTCCCAGTGGTGGGGAGAGCATCAACGGTATCGCCTATCTTGCTGGGGGCCCGGGTCCGCACCCAACCCTGGTCATCTGCCATGGCTGGCCAGGCAACGAAAAGAACCTCGACCTCGCGCAGGCTGTCAGGCGCGCGGGATGGAACGCGGTGACCTTCAACTATCGCGGGTTCTGGGGTAGCCCGGGATCCTTCCGGTTCGCCCAGAATCCCGAAGATGCTGCCGCCGTGCTGGCCTTCCTACGCGATCCGGCGAATGCGGCCGCGCTCGGCGTCGATCCCGATCGCATGGCGATCCTTGGCCACTCGATGGGAGGCTGGGTCGCGGCGATGACCGCAGGACGGGATGATCGCCTGCTCGGCATGGGGCTCATATCGGCGGCGAATATGGGCTGGGTCGGGCGGCTCGAGCCGGACGATCTTGCCCAGCGTGCGGCGGGGAATGCGGAAACCCTCGCTGACACGACGCCTGAGCTGATGGCAGAGGAATTGATAGCGAACCGGAATGCCTTCGACTTCCTGCAGTTCGCCCCGCAGCTCGCAGGGAAGTCGAATCTCATCCTCAGTTCCGATGACGGTCTTACCTCTATGACCGATGCGCTGGTTGAAGCGATCCGCAAGGAAGGCGGGTCACAAGTGGTCGCGATCCACGAAGCGACCGATCACAGCTGGTCCAGCAAGCGGATCGCGCTGCAGGCCTACGTCATCCGCTGGCTGGAAATGTTGCCGGGATCCGGCAGCTAACCGGTCAATTCGGCTCGAGTGAGTAGCCTGCGCTGCGCACGGTGCGGATCGGGTCCTTTGCGCCTTCGATCTCGATGGCCTTGCGCAGTCGCCGGATATGGACGTCGACCGTGCGCAGCTCGATATCGCTTTCGGTACCCCACACGCCGTCAAGCAGCTGCCCGCGGCTGAAGACGCGGCCCGGACTTTCCATGAAGAACTTGAGCAAGCGGTACTCGGTTGGACCGAGTTGGAGTGCGCGGCCACGGCGCATCACCTTGTGGGCCACCGGGTCCAGCGAAATATCGCCTACTTCGATCGTCTCACCCGCCAGGGCAGGGCGGATGCGCCGCATGACCGCGGCCACACGTGCCAGCAACTCGCGTGGGCTGAATGGCTTGGTGAGATAGTCGTCCGCGCCAGTTTCAAGGCCGCGAATGCGATCGTCCTCGGCTTCGCGTGCGGTGAGCATAATGATGGGTACGTGCGCGGTTTCCTTGTCGCGGCGTAGCCGACGACAGACCTCGATCCCGCTGGTCCCTTCGATCATCCAGTCGAGGATGACGAGGTCGGGCGTATCTTCGGAAGCAAGGATCAGCGCTTCATCGCCATCGGCGGTCGCGCGGACCTGGTAGCCTTCATTGGCGAAGCGATATTCGAGCAGTTCCGAAAGAGCCGGATCGTCCTCGACGAGCAGTAGCTTGGCGGCGTGCAAATCCTTGCCTTCCCGAGATGAATTGGTTTCGGTCGGCACGGCTCTATGACCCTTCTACTACAGTTTTATGTCAACCATCCCCATCGGGCGGATAGTGCCCCGTGGCGGCGAAATGTACCATTTCGGCCACGTTGGTTGCGTGGTCGCCAATACGTTCGAGATTGCGCGCTACGAACAGCAGCTGCGCTGCACTTGAAATGGTGGAAGGATTTTCCACCATATGACTGACAAGATTACGGAAAATCGAGTTGTAGAATGCGTCGACCTTTTCGTCGGCAGCGATCACTTCACGAGCCAGTTCGGCATCACGCGCTGCATAGGCCGTCAGCACATCGTGGACCATTTCGCCCGCCACCTCGGCCATGGCCGGGAGGAGGGTCAGCGGTTCGAACTGCTTGCGGTGTGGACCGATTTCGCGGCTCGCCTTGGCAATATTCTTCGAATAGTCGCCGATGCGTTCGACCACGCCGGCGATCTTGAGTGCGGCGATCACTTCGCGAAGGTCATCGGCCATTGGCGCGCGCAGTGCGATGATGCGCACTGCCAACTTGTCGACCTCGCTTTCGAGCGCATCGATCTTCTTGTCGCCCTTAACGACCTTCTTGGCCAGTTCGTCGTCGCCCTTGACCAACGCTTCGAGCGCGTCCTGGATCGCGGCTTCGGCAAGGCCGCCCATCTCCGCGATCAGGCCGCGCAGCCGGGTGATGTCCTCGTCGAATGCCTTGACCGTGTGTTCGTGCATGGATGCCATGACCTTACCCGTATCGACCCGTGATGTAATCCTGGGTGCGCTGCTCCAGTGGATTGGTGAATATGTCGGACGTACGCCCATACTCTACCATTTTTCCGAGATGGAAGAAGGCCGTACGTTGGCTCACACGTGCGGCTTGCTGCATCGAGTGCGTGACGATGACGATCGCGTAGCGGCCGTTGAGTTCGGCGATCAGTTCCTCGATCTTCGCGGTGGCGATCGGATCGAGCGCCGAGCAGGGTTCGTCCATCAGGATCACTTCAGGATCGACGGCAATGGCCCGGGCGATGCAGAGGCGCTGCTGCTGACCGCCCGACAAGGCGGTGCCGCTGTCCTGAAGGCGATCCTTCACCTCTTCCCACAGGCCGGCGCGCTTGAGCGAGCGTTCGACGATCGCGTCGAGCTCTTCCTTGCCTTCGGCAAGGCCGTGAATCTTGGGCCCATAGGCGATGTTTTCGTAGATCGACTTGGGGAAGGGGTTGGGCTTCTGGAACACCATACCCACCCGCGCGCGCAGCTGCACGACGTCCATCTTCGAGCGATAGATGTCATCGCCGTCGAGCGTGATCTCGCCTTCCACGCGGGCGGAAGGGATCGTGTCGTTCATGCGATTGAGCGTGCGCAGGAAGGTCGACTTGCCGCAGCCCGACGGGCCGATGAAGGCGGTGACGTATTCGGTCGGGATATCGATCGAAACCTCGTCGATAGCCTTCTTGTCGCCGTAGAATACGGAGACGTCCCGCGCACGCATCTTGGCGTCGGTGGTTTCAAGGTTTTCGTGAACTACGGTCACCACTTTTTCTCGAACTTGTTGCGCAGGTAGATTGCGAGCCCGTTCATAACGAGCAGGAACAGCAATAGCACGATAATCGCCGCACTGGTGCGCTCCACGAAGCCGCGGTCGATTTCATCGGACCACAGGAAGATCTGCACCGGTAATACGGTGGCCGGCGAGGTGAGCCCGTCTGGTGGCGTCGAAACGAATGCGCGCATGCCGATCATCAACAGCGGTGCGGTTTCGCCGAGCGCGCGGGCCATGCCGATGATGGTTCCGGTCAGGATGCCGGGAAGGGCCAGCGGCAGGACGTGGTGGAAGACGACCTGAACCGGCGACGCGCCGATTGCCAGCGCACCATCGCGAATGCTCGGCGGGACAGCCTTGATCGCGTTGCGGCCGGAAATGACGATTACCGGCATGGTCATCAGTGCCAGCGTCAGGCCGCCGATCAGCGGCGCAGAGCGGTAACTGGGGAAGATCGTCAGGAAGACAGCCAGGCCCAACAGGCCGAAAATGATCGATGGGACCGCAGCGAGATTGTTGATCGACACTTCGATGAGGTCGGTCCAGCGGTTCCGTGGGGCATATTCTTCGAGGTAGAGTGCGGCCAGCACGCCGATCGGGAAGGCCATCAGCAGAGTGACCAGCATGGTCAGCATCGAACCCTTGAGCGCGCCCCAGATACCCACTTGTTGCGGGTTGGTCGCGTCCGAACGGCCGAGGAAGCCAGGATCGAAATTCTTCGCGAGCTTGCCTTCATCGGCCAGCTTCTGCGCCAGGGTCTGCATTTCCGCAGACCCTTCGCCCGAATAGCCCGAAGCGAGGTCCGCAGAAGTAGGTAGCGAGAAAGTCACCGTCTCGCGCAGGATCGACGGGTCGGCGATGATTGCGGCAGCAACATCGCGCCAGGCGTCGGGGCCAATCTCAGCGGCGGCTTCGTCGCCCAATGCCTGGCTGGCATAGAACGACACGACTTCGGACAGACCCTGCGCCTGGAGCGAATTTGCCGCGCCCGACTGAGTCATCATTGTCGGATCGGCGGCAATCCCGGCCTGTGTGAAATCGATCGGTACATCCATCTCGACGCGCTGGAAGCCGCCGATGCCGTTGAAAGTCATCGTTGCGAGCAGGAACAGTAGCACGGCGACGGAAAACAGGATTGCCCCCAGGCCAACCGCCTTGAAGCGACGCTCGGCTGCGTAGCGCTTTTGCAGTCGCGCTTCGAAGGAAGCGGTGCGGGTCGGGGCGACACGCTCATTCATATGCTTCGCGGAACCTCTTGACGACGCGCAGCGCGACGAAGTTGAGCCCGAGCGTCACCATGAACAGGACAAAGCCCAGCGCGAAGGCACTCAGGGTCGCAGGATGGTCGAAGCTGCCTTCGCCGGTAAGCATGGCAACGATCTGCACGGTAACGGTGGTCATCGCCTCGAGCGGGTTGGCAGTCAGGTTCGCTGCGGTAGAGGCTGCCATAACCACGATCATGGTTTCGCCAATAGCACGGCTGATCGCCAGCATGACGCCGGCAACGATGCCGGGGAGCGCGGCAGGAACCAGCACCCGTCGGATCGTTTCGCTGGTTGTCGCACCCATGGCCAGGCTGCCGTCGCGCATTGCCTGAGGGACCGCCGCGATTGAATCGTCCGCCATCGAGGAAACAAAGGGAATGATCATCACGCCCATGACGAGACCTGCGGCCAGGGCACTCTCGCTCGATGGATTCGACACGCCCATCGCCAGTGCCAGGTCGCGAATGGCGGGGGCGATGGTGAGCGCCGCGAAGTAGCCGTAAACGACGGTAGGAACGCCTGCGAGGATCTCCAGCGCGGGCTTGATCCATGCCCGCAGCCGCGGATCGGCATATTGGGTAAGGTAGATCGCGCTCATCAGGCCCAGCGGGATCGCGACGATCATCGCAATGATCGCGCCGATGAAAATCGTTCCCCAGAACAGCGGGATGGCGCCGTAGCGGCTGCCGTCGACCGCGGCAGCGCGGGCCATGGGGTCGGGCCCCCAGTGCGTACCGAACAGGAAATCGATCGGCGAGACCATGCCGAAGAAGCGCACCGTCTCGAACACCAGGCTGGCGAGAATGCCGAGCGTGGTCAGGATCGCGACCAGCGATGCGCAGAGCAGAATTGTCATCACGATTCGCTCAACCTTGGAACGGGCGGCGAAATCGGGTTTCAGGCGCAGGAAGGCCCAGGCGCCTGCGAGGAAGGCGATCACCAGCGTCGCGGCGATGCCGATGCCTCCGTAGAAGGAAATCGCATCGCGATAGGGCTGGATCAGCGCGGTCGCCTTCGGATTGAACACGGCGGGCGCGGCCCCCGTCGCCACGTTGCGGGCCTCGTTGAGGAGCGCATCTCGCTGGAATCCGAATGCAGGAAGTTCGGCCGCGGCAGGATCAGCCAGCACGGACTGAATGATCAGCCCCGGCGAGATAGCCGACCACAAAGTGATGAAAGCCAGGACGGGCAGGGTAACCCACAGCGCAACGTACCACGCATGGTAGGTCGGTAGGCTGGAGATGCGCCCGTCAGGGCTGGCGCGCCGGAAGGTCCAGGCGCGTGCGCGGGCCGCCAACCATCCGGCAAGCCCAAGGCCAAGGGCCAGGAGAAGCAAGATGGTTGGCGACATGCGTTATTCGTTACCTTACTTGAGCTGCGAACCGTCGAGCAGGGTGTACTCGGTGGCTGCCTTGGTGCTCGCCGCCATAACGTCATCCGGCGAGGCTACAAGCCCATGCTTGGCCAGCGGACCATCCTTTGCCCACATCTTGGTCCAAGCGACCAGATATTCCTTGAGGCCGGGAACAGCATCGAGGTGGTTCTTCTTGACGTACATGAACAGCGGACGCGCACCCGGATAGGTGAAGCTGGCGATGTTGTCATAGGTCGGTTCGACGCCATTGACCGTCAGGCCCTGGAGCTTGTCGAGGTTTTCTTCAAGGTAGGAATAACCGAAGATGCCGACGGCATTCATGTTACCTTCGATCTTCTGCACGATCAGGTTGTCCTGCTCACCCTGGTCGACATAGGCGCCGTCCGAACGGACTTCGGTGCAGACCTTCTTGAATTCGTCCTCGTTGGTTTCCTTCAGCGCCTTGGTCGCTTCGTCGGTCTTGCAGCCGGCTTCGAGGATCAGTTCCTTGAGCGCGTCGCGGGTGCCCGAGGTGGACGGCGGGCCATAGACGAGGATCGGAATGGCGGGCAGCGAGGCGTCGACGTCCTTCCAGGTCTTGGCGGCCTGCGGCTTGCCATAGGGGTTGGCGGCGAGCGCTTCGTAGATGATCTTGGGGGTCAGGTTCATGCTGATCCCGCCCTTCGCCGAAGCCAGTGCAATGCCGTCAAGACCGACCTGGATTTCGACGATGTCGGTCACCCCATTTGTCTTGCAGGTCTCGAACTCGCTAGCCTTCATACGGCGCGAAGCGTTGGCGATGTCCGGGGTCTCGAATCCTTCGCCCTTGCAGAACGTTTCGATGCCGGCGCCCGAACCGATCGATTCGATGATCGGTGCCTTGAAGTCGGGATTGTCGCGGCTGAACGCTTCGGCAACGGCCTTGGCGAAGGGATAGACCGTCGACGAACCGGCAGCGCGGATCGAATCGCGGGTGGCAGTGCTGACGCCGCTGCCGCCGCAGGCGGCGAGGGCAGCGGCTGAGACGGCGGCGAAAATGAGGGACTTGGTCTTCATGATGATAAGCCTCTTCGTTGATAGCTAGCGGCGCAAGAGCGCCTCAATGTTACACGGTTGCGACACGCGTATGACTTTCGACGGAGCAGAGCAAAAAATGCCCCGCTCCAGCGAAGTCATCAGAAGTCAATCTGCGCGCGCAGGCCGAAGGCATCGACGGTGTAGGACGTATCGCCTCCCGCCGCTGCATAGACGGCGTCGTCGTATTTGAGCGCGCCATAGTTGAGCGCGAACAGAGTATAGGCGGTCGGCTTCCACACCAGCGACGCAAGGAAGGCATCCTGCTTCCCACCAAGGATACCGGCGTCATTCAGGTCGAGAAAGTCGTAGCGCAGGTTGAACTGGAGCGAGCCAATCCCGCCGCTGCCGACAGGGTTTGCCGGTTTGGTGCGGTCGAACTTGCCACTCTTGTAGCCGCGCGTATCGCCCTTGGTCAGGTAGATGCCGGCTTCGGCATAGCCGCCGAAGAAGGTCGGGTCGGCGCCTGCGCCCGGCGTGTTCACCTTCTGCCAATATCCTTCGGCGGCGGCATGGAACGGACCCGAGACTACTGCGCCTTCGAGACCCAGACCGAATTCGCTGTCGGCCGCAAGGTTGCCGGTGTTGATGAAGCGTTCCGAAGTGAAGTGGACCAGCGGGCGCTGGCGATAGCGGACGGTCGCGGCCGGATCGTCGATATTGTTGTAGTGGATCGAACCGCCGAGGTGGAACTGGGTCTTGCCGGACTTCGGCATCAAGACGAAGCGGGCATCGGCGCCCCGGTTCTTGCTTTCGGTATCGGCAAAATTGTCGGTGAACAGGCCAGCCTGGGCCAGGACGATACCGTTCTTGTAGGTTGCCGATGCACCGATGCGGCGTTCGAAACCAAACGCATCGGTAAAGGCCGCACGCTCGATAAAGGTGGTGTGTAGGCTGCTGGTCAGCTCTTCCAGCGACTGGAAGTTGTTCTGGTGGCCGACGATGATTTCCAGCGGGCCGTCGCTATAGGACAGGTAGGCGTCGGCCGCTTCGACCTCGTTGCCGGCGAAGTCGAGCTCGAACTTGTAACCGAAGCCGCCGGGAATATCGCCCTCGACGCCAAGGCGTGCGCGGCGGACTTCATTGCCGAAGCCGTCCTCACGACCGGTGGGTTCCGGTGCGCTGGTGAAGCCGACGTCATACATCAGGCGACCACGCGGCTTGAAGCTCCAGCCGCCTTCGCCTTCCAGTGCGGGCGCACCCTTCCAGGAGATCTTGGTGGTTGGTTCCTTGGGAGCCGGGATCGCAGCCACGGCCTCGGCCTGCGCCGCGATGGTGGCGTCCTGCGCGTCGTTCGCGGCCTTGGCGGCGGCCAGCTCACCTTCGAGCTGGTCAATTCGCGCATTCATTGCACTGAGCTGGGCGCGCATGGCGGACAGCTCTTCAGCCGAAACCGTAACGGACTGGGCATAGAGCGGGGTGGCCATGGTGCAGCTGAGCGCGGCAGCCGCCACAGTAAGACGGTACTTGCGGGTCATTCCGAATCCTTTTCGGGGAAGTGACGTTTCGGCGACGCGTCTATGACCGGCAAATTACAGTTCTGTGACAGACCCTGCTCAGCCGTATCTGACCTGTGGACAGGTTGTGGAAATCGGCGCCGAGCTGCGCGCCTATTCGGCCTCGGCTTCCTGTTCCAGCGGAAGGATCACGGCAACCTTCGTTCCCTCGCCAACCGTACTCTCGATATCGAGGCGTCCACGGTGGCGTTCGACAATATGCTTCACGATCGCAAGGCCGAGCCCAGTCCCACCGGAAGCCCGGCTGCGCCCCGGATCGGTGCGGTAGAAACGTCGGGTGAGATGAGGAAGGTGTTCGGGCGCAATCCCCTCTCCGCGATCGCTGACGGTCAAGCGCAAGCGGCTCTTGCCGCGCGGTTCGATGCGGATGGAAACAGGTGCGTCGGAAGCGCCGTATTTGAAGCCGTTATCAACGAGGTTTCGTACCAACTGCTCAAGCTGTTGCGGATCGCCGCGAACGGTAAAGTGCCCAGCAGCCTTGAAATCCAGCCTGTCCTGCCGTTCGCTCCCCGCAGCGTCGCGTGCGGCGCGTTCGACCAGCGCGCCGAGGTCGACCGACTGGTCGGGAAGTTCGTGTTTCTCCGCTTCGATCCGAGAAAGCGACATCAGGTCGCTGACCAGATCCTGCAACCTCCGCGCTTCGCGGTGAATCGTGCCCAGGAACCGTTCGGCCATGGTGCTGTCGAGTGACGCCGGATCCTCGCGAAGTGTTTCGACGTATCCGATGATCGCGGCAAGCGGTGTGCGCAACTCGTGGCTCGCGTTGGCTACAAAGTCGGTATGGGCGCGGGCAATGTCCGCTTCGGCGGTTTTGTTGACGAGTTCGATGACCGAGAGATTTTCGTCGAGTGCTTTGCGATTGATCCGCCAGATATCGTTGCGCCTGGCCAGGCCGCGAATGACCGCTCCACCATCTCCGCCCTGTTCGATGAGCCTGATGGCTTCTGGCTGGCGCAGCGCCATTCGCACGTCCTGGCCAAGGATATGCGTGCCGAGCAGTCCACGCGCAGCGTGATTGGCAATGACCACACGGTCGCGTTCTGTAATCACCACGGGCGCTTCGGAATGTTCGAAAAGGTCGCGCATTGAATCGCGCGAAAAGCCGCCGTTTGATGTGCGCCGCTCGGTCGGGGGAGGTGGCGCTGCGACCAGCCAGAGCGAGCCGGTCCACAAGAGCAGCACCGCGAAAGCCCATGCAAAGTCGAGGCCCGAGATCAAGAGCGCGAGGCTGCCGACCAGCGCCAGTGCGAATCCGGACCAGGGAAAGGGTCGCCTATGCATTGCGCCGCGGCTTAGCCGTGCGGGTACGGCTGTGCCAACCGTAATCAGAGTGCTGTCATGAAAGGCTGGTGACCCCTACGGGAATCGAACCCGTGTTTCAGCCGTGAGAGGGCCGCGTCCTGACCGCTAGACGAAGGGGCCATTCCTAATCGCGGGTATCTACGCCGCTGGAATGAAAAACGCCACCGTGGTGACCCCTACGGGAATCGAACCCGTGTTTCAGCCGTGAAAGGGCCGCGTCCTGACCGCTAGACGAAGGGGCCACATCGGTGGCGTGGCGGCGCACTTAGGGGGGAGACCTGCAGGCGTCAACCCTACAATGTCACGCGCCCGCCATGCTGGCCCCGATCAGGCCCAGGCCGCATCCTCGAGGTGGAGTTCGGCGGCGGGGCGACTGCCCCAATCGTCAATCTTGACCCGGCCAGCCAGCCATAGCCGGCGACCCTGTGCGCCGTGGAGCAATGCCTGTCCCAATTCGCTCTCGGCAGCACGGAAGGCGATACCCTTGAAACTGCGCCCGTCGTCGCCCGCTGCGATGAGCCGTACGTGATCGCTGCCCACGATGTCACATTTGACGAGCCGGACGGGTCCTACCGCCACGCGCGGACCGGGCCAGCCCATGCCATAGGGACCGCCCGCTTCGAGCGATTCGACCAGCTCCGGAACCAGACCGCCCGGCGCGACCGCGACGTCGAGCAGCATCTCACGCTCGGCAGACGCGCGCGCAACTGCGCCCTCCAACTCGACATCGAGCCACTCGGCCAGTTCGTCCACCTTGTCGCTTGCGACCGTCAGGCCTGCCGCCATGGCATGGCCGCCGCCAGCCACCAGCAGTCCTTCGTGACGCGCGCGAATAATCGCTGCGCCAAGATCGACACCCGCGATCGAACGACCCGAACCCTTACCTTGTCCTTCGGCAGCATCGAGCGCGATCACCAGCGCAGGCTTGCCGGTCTTTTCCTTGATGCGTCCGGCAACGATCCCGATCACTCCTGGGTGCCAACCCTCGCCCGCCAGCAGGTGTACCGCCCGATTATGTTGCGCGGCCAATTGTTCTTCCGCAGCCTCTTGCACCGCCGCCTCGATAGCTCGGCGTTCCTCGTTCAAGGCAGAAAGTTGTGCCGCGATGGCGCGCGCCTCATCCGGGTTGTCGGTAGTCAGCAGGCGAACGCCAAGCGTCGATTCGCCGACCCGCCCGCCGGCATTGATGCGTGGACCCAGCGCAAAGCCGAGGTCGGAGCAGCCAGGTGCGCGTTTCAGCCTGCTGGCGTCGATCAGCGCCGACATGCCGATATTCTCGCGCCGCGCCATGACCTTCAGGCCTTGCGCCACGAAAGCTCGGTTGAGGCCGTGAAGGGCCGCTACGTCCGCCACCGTACCCAACGCGACAAGATCGAGCAGCGCGAGCAGGTCCGGTTCCTTGCGCCTTTCGAAGAAGCCCTGGGCGCGCAACGTCCTGACCACGGCGATCGCAAGCAGGAACGCCACTCCGACAGCAGCAAGGTGGCCGTGGGCAGCAGCGAGATCATCTTCGTCCAGGCGGTTGGGATTGACCAGGGCCAGCGCCCGCGGGAGCTCAGCGGAACATTTGTGATGATCCACCACGATGACATCGATCCCGGCATCGTGTGCCATGGCAAGTGCTTCATGCGCCATCGCGCCGCAATCGACTGTCACGATCAGGCTGCTGCCTTGTTGCCCTAATCGTACAAGCGCTTCGCCCGACGGACCGTAACCTTCGAGCAGCCGGTCAGGGATGTAATAGTCCGCAGAAAGGCCCAGTTCGCGCAGTAGCCGGATCAGCAGCGCGGAGCTGGTTGCGCCGTCGACATCGTAGTCGCCGTAGATGGTGATCCGCTCATTGCTGAGCACGGCCTGCGCAATGCGATCGGCAGCGCTATCCATGTCCCGGAAAGCCGATGGGTCGGGCAGGAAGGCGCGCAGGGTCGGGTTGCGATGGCGGGCAAGGTCGTCTCGCTCGACACCTCTCGCGAGCAGCAGCTGGTCGACTATGTCCTGGCCGGAGCCGAGCCCGCCAGCCAGTTCCATATTACCTCCCCGCCAGCGCCAGGCCCGGCCCGTTAGTGATTGGGTGACGCCGAAAACATGGGAGAGTGCGTGGGAGGCCATGGCGCAGTCTAACCGTCGGTGCTCCACTGTGAAAGGTCGACGAGATTGACAATCGACAAGTGCCCGCGATGCTGGGCTGATGGATGACCTGCAGCTCCTTATCGCCTGGCATAGCCGCACCGGCACAGCGGAGGCACTGGCGTGCGCTGCATCGCAGGGGGCGGGCAAGCAGGCTCTCTTGCTACGTGCGGACGAGGTCGGGCCGGAGCATTTCCTGGCGGCAGGTGGTTTTCTGTTCGCCTGCCCTGAGAATCTCGCGACCATGAGCGGTGCGATGAAGGAGATGTTCGACCGCTGCTACTACCCGGTACTGGGCCGGATCGAGGGCAAGCCCTACGCCACAATCATCGCGGCAGGGTCGGATGGCGAGGGGGCCCAGCGGCAGATCGACCGAATCGCCACAGGATGGCGGTTGCGGCGGGTGGCAGAACCCTGGATCGTCAACATGGAAGCCCAAACCTCGGAAGATATCCTCGCACATAAGACGCCGCGGCGTGAGGATATCGAAAGAGCCCACCTTCTGGGTGCGTCGCTTGTGGAAGGGATCGGAATGGGAATTTTCTGACGCGGCACCTCGCTGTCGGCTCCTGCCCTGACGGGATTCTCATCCGCACCGGATATTTTTCCATATTTTTCAATATGAACGGGAGTGAAAAAAGAAATCGAGTCTGTAATCCTGCCTGAATGACAATTGCACACTCTTTCGCAGATGCGGCTATTGGCCAATCCGGATTGCTATTGCTGTTTGGTAGCGGGAACCGGCCCGAGCGAAGTCATATCATCGCCGCGATGGATTGGGGCGGACGCACCTCGATCAGCCATGACCCCGCGCAATTGGACGCATCCGATAAGCGTTGTTCGGACGACACCGGAGTGACTGCATGTCAGACCGACAACTGGCTTGAGCTGCAACGCGATGGCCTGACATTCGATCTAGTCGGCTTGTCCGGTGGCCCTTCGCTTGCCGTACCGGTTAACCTCCATAAGGTCGGCAACCCTTCTGAACTCTCGCTTGATATGGTTGAGGCGATCGGTCTTGCGCCCGGTCCGCACCTCGCGGCCGGATCGGCGAGCCTCCCGGTCGTGCGAACGCAGCTTGCCGTTGCTGTCGAGCTTATCGAAGAACTGCCCGGGCTTGTGGCGGTTTGCTGGGCGGCGGCGGGTACGGTTCTGCCCCCGGCCTTGTTCAGCAGTGTTGTAACGGACTGGCTTGCTGGAGGTGCCTTTCCGGCAAGGGCATTGCTGCACATTGGCAAGGGGAGCGTGGATTGCCTGCGAAGTTACGGCCTAGCCTATTTCACGGGGCAGGAAATCGAGCTCTCGGAGTGGCTCTCGCGGGACGAGACGACGGCAACGGATCTGGCCCACCACCTTGTCCATGAACTTGTAGCGACCGGGCCGATTTGCGACCCGGTCGAACTTCATCTTGGCAAGTGGGGCTCGCTACGGCTCAAGCCGTCGAGCGACGGCGCTACCGTGCTAGTCGAGCAGGCCTAGGCCGTTGCCGCAGCCAGGGCTACCTTGGCTGCTTCGTACTCGCGCTCCAGCCGCGCCACGGTGGCTTCGACCGGGGCGGTTTCGGTGACCGTGCCGATGCCCTGACCCGAACCCCAGATGTCCTTCCACGCCTTCGCCTTGGTATTACCGCCGCTGCCGAAGTTCATCTTCGAAGGATCGCTCTGGGGCAGGTCGTCGGGATTGAGCCCGGCGGCCTCGATGCTCGACCGCAGGTAGTTGCCGTGCACACCGGTGAAGAGGTTGGTGTAGACGATGCCGCTCGCGCTGGCTTCGACGATGGCGTCCTTGTAGCGCTGGTCGGCATTGGCTTCGGTGGTGGCGATCCAGGGCGAACCGATATAGGCGAAGTCCGCGCCAAGCGCTTGCGCGGCAAGGATCGAGCGGCCGTGCGCGATCGATCCCGAGAGCGCCACAAGCCCATCGAACCAGCTACGGATTTCCTGCATTAGCGCAAAGGGGCTGAGCACGCCGGCATGGCCGCCTGCACCGGCGGCAACGGGGATCAGGCCGGTAGCACCCTTTTCGATCGCCTTGCGCGCAAAGCGATCGTTGATCACGTCGTGCATGGTGATCCCGCCCCAGCCTTTCACGGCGGAGAATACATCCTCAAGCGCGCCGAGCGAGGTAATGACAAGCGGCACCTGCCACTTGGCGCAGGTCGCCATGTCCGCATCGAGGCGGTCGTTCGACTTGTGGACGATCTGGTTGACCGCGTAGGGCGCTGCCGGACGATCGGGGTTGGCGCGGTTATGCGCGGCCAGTTCCTCGGTGATCTGGTGCAGCCACTCGTCGAGCTGGCTTTGCGGACGCGCGTTGAGCGCGGGGAAGCTGCCTACGATGCCTGCCTTACACTGGGCGATGACGAGTTCCGGCCCCGAAACGATGAATAGCGGCGAACCGATGACGGGCAGGCGCATCCGGTCAAAAGGGGCGGGAAGGGGCATCCGTTATCTCCGTTGCATTCTGAAACTTGGGTATGGCTTATGGCGCACGCGAGCGCTTGTCGAGCGTGACGTTACGTAAACGTCAGCTTCAATCGAGCAGGTGTTCTATGCCGTAGATGCGCGCTGCGGTTCCGGAAAACAGCGCACGCTTCTCATCGGGGCTGGCACCCTGCGCCAATCGCTTGAAAGCGTTCCACAATACTGCGTAGCTCGCCCCCCAGCGATCGACCGGGTAATTGCTTTCGAACATGGCGCGGTCGGGGCCGAAGGCATCGATGCATGTATCGACATAGGGGCGCCAAAGCGCAGCGAGATGTTCGGATCCGTAGCCCTTGGCCGGCCCATCCTCGGGCAGGCCGCAGAAGGCCATCGCCAGCCCGCCCAGTTTGACCGAGACATTGGGACAGTCGGCGATGGCGTGAATTGAATGACGCCATGCGTCGAAACGCTCGTGCAGCTTGCCACGATAGCTGGCGATGTTGAGCGGAGTGCCGCAATGGTCGAGCACGATCTGCTGGTCGGGGAAGGCTTTCGCCAGTTCCAGCACATCGCCAAGCTGCGGCTCGAGCAGCCAGGCATCGAATGTAAGGCCGTAGTCGGCATAGGCGGCAAATCCTGCGCGAAAGGTATCGCTGCCATACAGGCCCTGGGGCGCGTGGAAGGGCGGACCGAGCACCTCCGGATCGGCGTCCCACGCCGCTGCGTGGCGAATGCCGCAGAACCGCCCATTGCCCGCCGCGATCAGCGCCTCGACGACCGGTTTGACTGCATCGCCCAAGGTAAGGTCGGCATGACCGACGATTGCGGCGCAAGGGCGGTAATTGCCGTAAAGACCGCTTGCCCCCTGCGCCGCCACCCCATTGACGAACTCGACTTCGCCGACTGACTTCAGTGCTTCGCCCCGGCTCGCATCATAGAAGGCACCGCATTCCATGAATACCGTCGCCACGATGTTGTGGCCGCTATGTGTGTCGGCATGAAGTTCATCGAAAGTGTAGTATGCCGCGCCGGCGATAGCTTCGAGGAAGTCGTGCCGCGGTTCGGGAAACGCGCCCATCAGCGGGCGCAGGTCCCACAGGTGATGGTGCGGATCGACGATGGGCAGGTCCGGTTCGAGGATTACTTCGGTCATGGCAGGCTCTCTCTCCCTGGCGCCGTGTAGGACCGATGTCGGATACCCCCGGAGCCTTCCCTTCTGGATGGAACACATGGAACACGGTTCTGGCAAGGAAAACTGGAGGCCAATCCTTGATAGCTTCCCGTGTGCGATAGTGCGGAGAGAATGGGTGGGTTCACAGCGACCCTGTGTAGCATGAGCTCAGGCTAGGAAAGCATTCTTGTCGTCCCGAAAAATAGTAAATGGTAATCTTTGAGGAAGAAACGGTGACTAGTGCGCGACATCTGAATATCGGATCAGAGGTCGCAAATGAGTTTTGGCAGGAAGGGACTGCGTAGGAGTCCAGATAAACTGCAGCCATACAGGAATATGGAGCCTACGCCGGAGCGGTGGGAGCTTGAGAGAAGTTTGCTCGTCGAGCAGGAATCGCACGACAAATCCTTCTTTGATATTGAAGATAGGCGTAATTGGGTCTGGTTAGGCTTTGTCTCGATCCTTGCAGTCATTTCGATCGATGATTTCTTTTCAGATTCCGTACTCGTTACCCCGATTAATCCGGACCTTAACTTTGGTGTCACTGCAACATGTGCGGTGTTGGGCTTTGCACTCGCCTTTTGGCGCTTGCTAAATCGGACTGGTCGTCGGCGCCGCCTTGGAGACTACCTGGTGGTTTTCCTCGTTGCACCGCTTCTTGCCGGAATGTGGGGGAACGTCACGGTTTGGCGCATGGCCGAGCACCTCGCGTTCTTTGGTTCCGATGCATCCTGGGAGCCAGCCGTTTATCCGGTGCAATCGTTCGTGCGGAACACTCGCAGGCGTCGCCCCGATACGTACAAGATTAAGATCGACCCTTTTGGTGCAAGGAATGTCGATATTCCAATACCCTACGCGCAGTATGATCAGTTTCGCCGATCTTCAGCTCCGGTATGCGTCACTGTACTTCAGCGCGAGTCCCCTTCGGGCGCTGTTCAAATCATCACAAACGGGGGCCTTGACTTAGGAACGCCGGAACCCGTGCAGCTGCATAGCTGTTAGCTCATGGGGGCGAGATATTGGGAACTCCCTCCTTCGCAGGCAGCCGCAAGCGATTTCGCTTTCGTTAGATTTGAACAAGCTGGTCAAGCGCGGAGGAGCCCGTAAGCGCCTGCGGAAGGCAGTGAATTGTCGCTTGGCTCCTCTTGGCCGAATGCTGCGCGATTGCTTGCGGGCCCAGAATGCGTAAGCAAGAGCGATAAATATCGGGGAGAGATATATATGCGGGCGAGACTATTCTCGGCTACAATTCTTGCGTTGGTGGTGCCGCAGCAAGCCTGGGCTGCTAAGGCGGGACCAACCGATATCGTCAGGGTCGAGCAAGTCTCGGAACCCGAAATCTCAGCTGACGGACAGTCTGTCGTCTACACCCTAGAAGTGGCTGACGTCGCTGAAGACGAACAGATCAGCCATATCTGGATCGCTCAGTGGGACGGTTCAGGTGCGCGCCGGCTGACCAGTCGCAAGGGCGAAAGCGAGAGCGCCCCGCGCTTCAGCCCCGATGGCAGCGCGATCGCTTTCATCTCTTCGCGAGCTTCAGAGGATGATGAAGCCGATGATGCACCGGCGCGTCTCTGGCTCCTTCCACGTGCCGGGGGTGAAGCCTATCCTTTGCCCGGCATTGAGGGCTCAGCCAGCGATTATGCCTTCTCCCCCGATGGTAAGCGCCTGGTGCTGGTGGTGCAGGACCCCAAGCCCAAGAGGGAGGGTGAGGCCAAGGACCGTCCCGAACCGATCGTGATCGACCGCTATCGCTTCAAGGAAGACGGTATCGGCTACCTCGACAATCGCCGCGAACGGCTGTGGCTCTATGATATCGCCAGCGGCAAGGCGGAACGCCTGACCGATGGTGACTTCGACGAAGCGCTTCCAGCCTGGTCGCCTGACGGCAAACGCGTCGCCTTCGTTTCGCGCCGTATTCCCGACGCCGAACGCTCACCGGACTTCAATATCTGGACTGCCGATGTCGCGAAGCCGGGACAGGCACCGAAACAAATCACCAAGTATGGAGGCGCGGACAGCGATCCTGGCTTCGGTTCATATCCTGCATGGAGTCCAGACGGCTCGCAGATCGCCTATCTGCGCACAGGCGATCCATCGCTGATCTGGTATGCCACGACCGACCTTGCGGTTGTCCCATCTGGTGGGGGCGAGGAACGCGTGTTGACCGAAACGCTCGACCGCAACGTCCTCAACCCCTTCTGGTCGACCGATGGATCGACGATCAGCTTCATCGTCGAGGATGACGGTGTCCAGCGGCTTGCCAGCGTGCCGGCCGTCGGCGGTTCGGTGAGCAATGTGAAGAGCGGCGAGTGGGTGTTTTCCGAACCCACGGTAGCGCCCAACGGGCATGTCGCGATGCGGGTCGGTCAGCTGACCGCTCCAGACGAGATCTATGCGCTGGATAATGGCAAGCTTCGCGCACTTACTTCGCACAATGTCGAGTTCGCCAAGAACCTCGAACTGGGCAAGGTTGAGCGCATCAGCGTCACCAGCAAGGACGGCACCGAAGTGCGCGGCTTCATCCAGACGCCGCCGGGATACCGCAAGGGCTCACGTGTGCCGACCATGCTCTATATTCATGGTGGCCCGACCTCGCAGTTCGATGTCAGTTTCGACATCATGCGCGAGATATTCTCGGGGGGCGGATATGCGGTGATTACCGTCAACCCGCGCGGCAGCACCGGCTATGGTCAAGCCCATGCCGCCGGGATCGATGCGGCCTGGGGCACGGTCGACGTTGAGGACGTGCTGGCTGCAGTGGATCATGCGGTGGCCGAAGGCATCGCCGATCCAGACAAACTGGTCATCGGCGGGTGGTCCTATGGCGGCATGCTGACCAACTACACCATTGCCAGTGACACGCGGTTCAAGGCGGCGATGAGCGGGGCCTCGATCGGCAATATCCTCGCCGGATATGGCACCGATCACTACGTCTACGAATACGATGTCGAGCTGGGATATCCCTGGGAAAACCAGGAGGTCTGGGAGAAGCTCAGCTACCCCTTCCTGCACAATGACCGCATCGTGACGCCGACCTTGTTCATGGTCGGCGGTGAGGACGTCAACGTGCCCACACTGGCGACCGAGCAGATGTACCAGGGCCTGCGTTCGCGCGGGATCGAGACGCGGATGGTGATTTACCCAGGCGAATTTCACGGGATCAGCCGACCGAGCTTCAAGATCGATCGACTGAAGCGCTGGCTGGACTGGTACGACGCTCACGTGAAGTGAGCGTCGTACTTATCCGTTAGATCAACCGACAGAGTTTGCTGCACTGAGCACGGCACGCACGCTCGCGGTCGCGATGTCCTCGTCGATACCGCAGCCCCAGACGGTCTTGCCTTCGGGCGTACGGCATTCGAGGTAGGCGGCGGCGTTGGCGCTGGTTCCTGCGCCAAGTGCGTGTTCGTTGTAGTCGACCACCTCGAGCTCGACCCCGAAGGCATCGCGCAGTGTGGTCATCACACTTGAGATCAGGCCATTGCCGCGCCCTGAAACGCTCTGTTCCTTGCCATCGACCTCGATGGTGCCCGCGAACAGGCGCGTGCCGTCGCTGGCACGGCTTTCCTCGTAATCGACCAGGCGGAAGCGGCGCGGTTCCATCTTGACGTAGTAGGCGTGACGGAAAGCGTCCCAGATATCGCTGGCGTTGAGTTCGCGACCCAGTTCGTCAGCCATGCGCTGGACGTGTGGGCTGAAATCGGCTTGCATCCGCTTGGGTAGCTTGAGGCCCTTGTCCTGTTCGAGCACCCAGGCAAAGCCGCCCTTGCCGGACTGCGAATTGACGCGGATTACCGCTTCGTAACTGCGGCCGAGATCGGCCGGGTCGATGGGCAAATAGGGCACGCGCCAGGTCGGCGAGTTCTGCGTCTCTTGTGCGGCAAAGCCCTTCTTGATCGCGTCCTGGTGGCTGCCCGAGAAAGCAGTGAAGACCAGCTCGCCGCCATAGGGATGGCGCTGGTGGACGGGGATCTGGTTGCAGTACTCGACCGTCTCGATCACCCGGTCGATGTCGGAAAAGTCGAGGCCCGGGTCGACGCCTTGCGTGTACATGTTGAGCGCCATCGTCACGAGGCAACAATTGCCAGTACGCTCCCCATTGCCGAACAGGCAGCCTTCGACGCGGTCCGCTCCTGCCATCAGCGCCAGTTCCGCCGCGGCCACGCCGGTTCCGCGGTCGTTGTGCGTGTGCAGGCTGATCACCGCGCTGTCACGATTGGGCAGGTTCCGGATGAAATATTCGACCTGGTCGGCGTAGATGTTCGGTGTCGCCGCTTCGACCGTTGCCGGCAGGTTGAAGATGATCGGATGGTCGGGGGTGGGCTGGAGAACCTCCATCACCGCTTCGCAAACCTCGAGGCTGAAATCGAGTTCGGCTGTGGAGAAGGTCTCCGGCGAATATTCGAAATGCCAGTCGGTCCCCGGCTGTTTCGCCGCCTCGTCACGCATGATCTTTGCGCCGGTTACGGCGATTTCCCGCACCTGGTCCTTGGTCATGCCGAACACGACCTCACGCCAGGCGGGGCTGACTGCATTGTAGAGGTGGACGATCGCCTGCTTTGCACCGGCGAGGCTGGCGAAGCTGGTGCGGATCAGGTCTTCGCGGCTTTGCGTGAGCACCTGCACGAAGACGTCGTCAGGAATTCGACCCGATCGCACGAGGCCCGAGATAAAGTCGAACTCGGTCGCACCGGCGCTGGGAAAGCCGACCTCGATTTCCTTCAAGCCCACCTGGACGAGCAGGTCGAAGAAGCGGTTCTTCTTGTGCGCGTCCATCGGGTCGACGATTGCCTGGTTGCCGTCGCGCAGGTCGGTGGACAGCCACCGGGGTGGGGTGGTGATCGTGCGGCCAGGCCACTGTCGGTCAGGCAGGGGCACCTGCGGGAAGGCGGAGTACTTGACGCTCGGGTCGCGGAGCATGGACATTGAAAATCTCGGTATTTGCGGAAGCTACGGGGTGGTTTCGATCCCTTGGGCGCTCAGCGCGCCCGCTTCGGCACGCCAGCTATCACGCCCAAGGGCGTGTAAGTCGCAGAATAAGGCCGAGTGCATTGTGCATGTGCGTTGCTATGCGAAAGCACGACGGGGTTGTAAAGCAAAACAGGCTTGGGCATCGCGAGAAATTAAATTTCTCGATTTGCTGGAGAGAGCATGGCTGACGGACATTCGCTTCACGAAACTATGGGACTGGTGCGGGTCGTGTCGGTCGACCCCGAAGGTCGCGCGAGCCTGGAATACGAGGCGAAGCGCGAGCAATGCCATTCGGGCGGCGTGGTGCAGGGCGGCTTCATCAGCGGGTGGATCGATGCCGCAATGGCCCACGCCGCGATGGCGAGGAACGGACCGGGCATCGTTCCGATGACGCTCGAGCTCAAGGTCAGCTTCTTCGCGCCGACGCGGCCGGGGCTGGTCATTGCCGAAGCCTGGGTCGAGCGGCACGGGAAGCGGACCAGCTTCTACGAAGGCCACCTCAAGGACGCCGATGGGACCGTTCTGGCCAAGGCGACCAGTACCATCCTGCTGGCTGACATGACCCGGGTGGTCGAGGCTTCGCGGAAGGCGACAGGAGAGCAGGCATGAGCGAGATCTGCCCCTTCCACCTCGATATCCCGCAGGACGATCTTGTCCGTCTTGCCGATCGGCTCGACCAGACCCGCTGGCCCGAAGAAGAGCCGGTCGATGACTGGTCGCAGGGGACCAAGCTGGCAGCGCTAAAGGAACTCGTCGCCTATTGGCGGATCGAATACGACTGGCGGCGCTGCGAGAAACGGCTCAACGAGATCGGCCAGTTCACTACCAATATCGACGGCCTGTCGGTTCACTTCCTGCACAAGAAATCCTCGCGCGCGGACGCTTTGCCGCTGATCATCACGCATGGCTGGCCTGGGTCAGTGGTCGAGTTTCTCGGCGTTATCGATGAATTGGCCGAACCGTCCGATCCGCAGGCCATGGCCTTCCACGTCGTGGCTCCCTCGCTACCCGGCTACGGCTTTTCGCAGAAGCCATCGGTGACGGGTTGGGGTGTCGAACGGATCGCGCGCGATTGGGCCGAACTGATGCGCCGCCTCGGCTATGGCCATTGGGTTGCCCAGGGCGGCGACTGGGGCGCCGCGGTAACGACTGCGATCGGCCAGCTGGCGCCAGAGGGTTGCAGGGGCATTCACCTCAACATGCCGCTTGGCCGACCCGGCCCCGAAGACCTGCAAAGCCAGGACCCGAAGGTGCTCAAGGCGCTGCAGCGGCTCGGTTTCTACCAGGAGTGGGATTCCGGCTACTCCAAGGAACAGAGCACGCGGCCGCAGACGATCGGATATTCGTTGGTCGACTCGCCCGTCGGCCTCGCCGCGTGGATCCTCGAGAAAGTGTATTACTGGACCGACAATAGTGGGTCGCCGTGGGATGCGCTGTCGATGGACCAGGTACTCGACGACATCATGCTCTACTGGCTGCCCGGCACCGGCGCCTCGGCGGCGCGGCTCTATTGGGAAAGCTTCGCCCAATTTGGTGCTGGAACGGTGGCCATTCCTTCAGGCGCGAGCGCCTTTCCGCGGGAAATCCTGCCGACTCCGCGTGAATGGGCGGAGCGGACCCTGACCAACCTCGTCTATTGGAACGAGGTAGAGAAGGGTGGGCATTTCGCTGCGTGGGAGCAGCCCGAACTGTTCGTGAAGGAACTGCGCGCCTGCTTCACCAAGATGGTTTAGCGCCAGCGCAAGCGGTCGGGGGTCAACTGATCGACCGACGTCACGCCCATCAGGCGCATCGCGCGTTCGATCTCTTCCTTGAGGATATTGACCGCGCGTTCGACCCCCGGCTGCCCGGCTGCGGCAAGCGCGTAGAGATAGAGCCGCCCGCCTGAAGCTGCGGTCGCTCCGGCGGCAAGGCTCTTGAGCACATGCGTCCCTCGCCGCACGCCGCCATCGAGGATGATCTCGATCTCGCCACCGACCTCGTCTACGATCTCGCGCAACTGGTCGAAGGGCGCGCGGCTGCCGTCCAACTGCCTGCCCCCATGGTTCGAGATCATGATGGCATCCGCCCCGATTTCGACCGCACGACGCGCGTCGGCTACGCTCATCACACCCTTGAGCGCGAACTTGCCGCCCCAGTCCTGGCGAATTCGCGCAGCGGTATCCCAATCCATGTCCACGTCGAGCATGGTGTTGAAATAGTCCTGGATACTGACCGCCTTGCCGGACCCTTCCTGCACATGCGCGTCGAGGTTGGGCAGGCGGAACTTCGGCCCAAAAACATAGTCGAGCGTCCAGCGCGGGCGCGTGGCGTAGCTCCATAAGGCACTGGCGGTGAAGCGGGGCGGGGTAGTGAAGCCCGAACGCAGGCATCTTTCGCGCTTGCCCGAAACGATGGTATCGACTGTCAGCGCAATGGCGTCGAACTTAGCCGCCTGGCAGCGCTCGATCATGCTTGCGTTGAGGCCCTTGTCCTTGTGGACGTAGAGCTGGAACAGCTTGGGTCCGCTGGTGAGCTCGGCAATTTCCTCGATTGAATGCGTGGCAAGGCTGGAGATGCCGAACCATACGCCGAACTTCTCCGCTGCCTTGGCTACCGCACGTTCGCCATCGCGGTGGAAGGCGCGCTGCAGCGCCGTGGGGCTGAGCATCAGGGGCAGGGCGCTCTTGCGGCCCATGATGGAGCAGGACGTGTCGATTGTGCCCACGCCCGCGAGGACGTTGGGCACCAGGTCGACCTCGTCGAAGGCACTGGTGTTGCGCGCCTTGGTGATTTCGTCGTCCGCTGCCCCGTCGATGTAATCGAACACCGGCCAGGGCAGCCGTTGTTTCGCAAGGCGGCGGAAGTCGTCGATGTTGTGGCAGTCGGTCAGCTTCATGCGCGCCCCAATGCTTCCTGCTCGGCTAATGTGAGGTGGCGTGGTTTGGCAATCGGCTCAAGTGTCCTCGCGTCAAACAGCGCACTACGTCGCCGGTCGCCGGAGCTCAGGTCCTTAAGCATTCGCCTGAAGAAACGCCACATCAGCCTGGCGAAGGAAAGTTCGGGCAGGTTGCTGGCATCACCCGTTGCCTGCTCCGGGAAGACATGGCCGATCGGATCACCAAGCAGGATGTCGCGCTTGTCAGCATCGGTATTGGCAAGAAGGGTCGTTACGTAGGGGACCCGCCCATTCGCATAGGTGTTGAACAGCGGTGACTGGCAACAACTGGCATACCAGCGCAGTGTCTTGCCCTCGGTCATATGGAGGCTTGCCAGTTTATCTCGGCCCGACTGCAGTCTCACCCGTGCGCAGCGGGACTGATACAGATCGGTGCCGCCGAGATCGTCGAGGACGCGGGCTTCCTGGCCCAGATGCCGTACGAGGTCGCGGCAGTCGACGCAGTGGCATACCACACGGTCGCCCTCCTGCGGATTCGCATGCTCGATGACGCCGGTCACCGAGCCACATTTGCAGGCGAAGGGTAATTCGTCGGACGCGCCCATGGCCTCTCTCTCCATGAGCGCGTCCTAACTGTCAGTTCTTGTCCTTGTCGACCAGCTTGTTTGCGCCGATCCAGGGCATCATGGCGCGCAGCTGTGCGCCGGTCTGCTCGATCGGGTGCGCAGCGGCGGCCTTGCGACTTGCCTTCAACTCGGGCTGGCCCGCCTGGTTGTCGAGCACGAAGTCCTTCACGAAGCGGCCCGACTGGATGTCCTTGAGGACGCGCTTCATTTCGGCCTTGGTCTCTTCGGTGATGATGCGCGGACCGGTCTTGATGTCGCCGTACTCGGCGGTGTTCGAGATCGAATAACGCATGTTGGCGATGCCACCTTCATAAAGCAGGTCGACGATCAGCTTGGTCTCGTGGAGGCACTCGAAATAGGCCATTTCGGGTGCGTAGCCAGCTTCGACCAGCGTTTCGAACCCGGCCTGGATCAGGTGGGTGATGCCACCGCAAAGCACGGCCTGCTCGCCGAACAGGTCGGTTTCGCACTCTTCCTTGAAGTTGGTTTCGATAATGCCCGAGCGGCCGCCGCCGACCGCGCTGGCGTAGGACAGCGCGAGCTGCTTGGCGAAGCCATTGCCGCCCGACTGGTTGCTTTCCTGGTGCACGGCGATGAGGCAGGGCACGCCGCCACCCTTGAGGTATTCACCGCGCACGGTGTGGCCGGGGCCCTTGGGCGCGATCATGATCACGTCGACGTCGGCCGGCGGATCGATCAGGCCAAAGTGAATGTTGAGGCCATGCGCGAAAGCGAGCGCGCTGCCTGGCTTCATCTTGCCCGCCACTTCATTGGCGTAGATCGCGGCCTGGTGCTCGTCGGGCGCGAGGATCATCAGGACGTCGGCCCATTCGGCAGCTTCCGCGACGGTCTTGACCGGGAAGCCGGCGCCTTCCGCCTTGCGCGCAGTGGCCGAGCCGGGGCGAAGGGCAACGGCGACTTCGCCCACGCCGCTGTCACGCAGGTTCTGGGCATGGGCGTGGCCCTGGCTGCCGTAACCGACAATGGCGACCTTCTTCCCCTTGATCAGCTGCTGGTCGCAATCGGTATCGTAATAGACTTGCATTGTTTTCCTCACGTCAGATGCGGCGTCAGTCGTGCCCGGCGCCGCGCATCATTCCCACGATCCCCGAGCGACCGACCTCGACCAGGCCGAGTTCGCGCATCAGGGTGATGAAACTGTGGATCTTGTCCGGCGAGCCGGTGAGCTCGAAGACGAAGCTGCTGGTGGTTGTATCCACCACGTTGGCGCGGAACAGCTCCGCGATCCGCAGGGCTTCAACCCGGTTGTCGCCTTTACCGGCAACCTTCACCAGCGCCAGTTCACGTTCGACATGCGCGCCACTTTCAGTGAGGTCGATAACCTTGTGGACGGGCACAAGCCGTTCGAGCTGTGCGCGGATCTGGTCGATCACCGGTTCGGGGCCGTTGGTGACGATGGTGATGCGGCTGATCGCGTGGTCCTCGGATATATCGGCCACGGTCAGGCTGTCGATGTTGTAGCCGCGCGCGGTGAACAGCCCCGCGATCTTGGCGAGGATACCCGCCTCGTTATCGACGATCACGTTGAGGACGTGCCGCTCGCTGGCCTGCTGGGCGATCTTCATGCTCGCATGTCCTGCCACACGGGTTCGAACATCCGCCCTTCGCCGTCGTACTCGGACAGGAATACGCGACCGAGGCGGACAGCTTCGAAATTGTCGGTCTGCCGACCCAGGTCGAGCGTTTCGTCGAGCAGCGTCCAGGTGCCGTCCGCACGCTTCTCGGCCACTTCCATGCCGATGAAGCGGCAACCACTGTCCTCCAGCCAGTCGAGCAGCTCGGCTGCATCGGTGCGGTTGAACCAGTGCCTGCGCTCAGCGCGTGCAGCGAACTGCTCGGGAATCCTTGCGTGCATACCCATCAAACCAGTGCTTTCGCTTCGTCGTCCATCGTGCCTTCGACACGGTCGCCATAGAGCAGCATGTCGGTGTGCGCTGCGCCGCTCGGGATCATCGGGAAGCAATTGGCTTCCTTGGCCACCATGCAATCGACGATGACCGGGCCGTCATGCGCCAGCATGGCTGCGATCCCGGCGTCGAGCTGGCTTTCGTCCTCGATGCGGATGCCCTTCCAGCCATAGGCTTCAGCCAGCTTCACGAAGTCCGGCAGGCTGTCCGAATAGCTGTTCGAATAGCGGCTTTCATAGGTCAGTTCCTGCCATTGGCGGACCATGCCCATGTATTCGTTGTTGAGGATGAACACCTTGACCGGCAGGCGATACTGGCTGGCCGTACCAAGCTCCTGGATGTTCATCTGGATGCTCGCTTCGCCGGCGATGTCGATCACCAGGCGTCCCGGATTGCCGAGCTGCGCGCCGATCGCGGCGGGCAGGCCGTATCCCATCGTGCCGAGGCCACCGCTGGTAAGCCAGCGATTGGGACCGAAGAACCGGAAATACTGCGCCGCCCACATCTGGTGCTGACCGACCTCGGTGGTGATGATCGGGTCGTAATCCCTGGTCAACGCGAACAACCGCTCGATGCTCTTCTGCGGCATGATGAGGTCACTGCCCTTGTCGGGATAGGCGAGACAGTCGCGCGCCTTCCACCCAAGGATGCGGGCCTTCCACTCGCTCAGGTCGCGCGGCTTGCGGCTACCCCAGGCTTCGAGCAGCTGCTCGAGGACCTGGGCGCAATCACCGACGATACCCAATTCGACCGGAACGATCTTATTGATGCTTGCGCGGTCGATGTCGATGTGGATCTTCTTGGCCTCGGGCGCAAAGGCATCGAGGCGTCCGGTCACGCGGTCGTCGAAGCGCGCGCCGATGGCCACGATCAGGTCGGCCTTGTTCATCGCCATGTTTGCTTCGTAGGTCCCGTGCATGCCCAGCATGCCGAGCCAGTCGGGATGCTCGGCGGGGAAGGCGCCGAGGCCCATAAGCGTGCTGGTGACGGGGGCACCGGTGCGATGCTGGAGTGCGCGCAGCATCTCCGTCGCGCGCGGGCCGGCATTGATCACGCCGCCGCCGGTATAGAAGACGGGACGCTCGGCCGTGGCCAGCATTTCGATTGCCTCGGCGATTTCATCCGCTGCGCCGACCATCCGGGGCTGGTAGCGATGCGAGGGTAGGGGTGCCTGATCCTGATTGTCCCAGCACGCCATCGCGATCTGGACGTCCTTGGGGATGTCGATCAACACCGGACCCGGGCGGCCGGTGGTTGCGATACGGAAGGCTTCATCGATCGTCGCGCACAGGCGTTCGGGATCTTTCACGAGGTAATTGTGCTTGGTGCAATGCCGGGTGAGGCCGATGGTGTCGGCTTCCTGGAACGCATCGGTCCCGATCAGCGCGGTCGGCACTTGCCCGGTGATGACCACCATCGGGATCGAATCCATGTAGGCGTCGGCGATCCCGGTGACCGCATTGGTCGCGCCGGGGCCGCTGGTGACGAGCACCACGCCGGGCTTGCCGGTCGACCGCGCATAGCCTTCGGCAGCGTGGGCTGCCCCGGCTTCATGGCGCACGAGGATATGGCGAATGTCTTCGTCGGCGAAGAGTTCGTCGTAGATCGGCAATACCGCGCCGCCGGGATAGCCGAAGACGAATTCGACTCCCTGCCGCTTGAGGCATTCCATCAATATGGCGGCGCCGCTGCGCTCGGTGCTCACGTTACCCTCCGACCCGTTTTCATGGATTAAAGTGACAAATCGGCCCGGCACTGGGGTCTGAAGTGCCGGGCCGACGGGACCTTCTTTATGGGCCTGTCGGTTACAAAGTCAACTCGTTTCACGTAACAAAGATACAAAAAACTCTGGTACGTTGATATTTTTGTTTTCCACGCGATCCCATTCCGCCGGTGGTTGGTGGCGAAACCACGTGTATTGCCTCTTCGCGTACTGGCGCGTGGCAATCTGGCCAGCGGCGATTGCTTCATCGCGCCCAAGTTCGCCTTTGAGATGGGCCGTGAGCTCCGGCACGCCGATCGCCCGCATGACCGGGAGCGACGGGTCGAGATCGCGCGCGAGCAGCCTTTCGACCTCGGCCAAGGCCCCACGATCCATCATCTGCAGGAACCGCCGATCGCAGCGTTCGTAGAGCCATTCCCGCTCCGGCAGCAGGACCAGTGCGCGTAGGGTTACGCCCGCGCCGATTCCTCCCTCCTTGTGGGCCTGCCAGTCGGCCAGCGTGCGGCCTGTCGACCGGATCACTTCGAGTGCCCGCGTTGTGCGGGCCGCGTCGGCCGGGGCCAAACGCGCCGCAGCAGAGGGATCTTCCCGTTCGAGTGCAGACCTCGCTTCCACCTGTGACAGGGCCCGGACTGCTGCTCGAACTTCGGGCTCGATCGCCGGAACCGGGGCAATGCCATCGAGGAGGGTGCGCATGTAGAGGCCGGTCCCGCCGCACAGGATCGGGATGGCGCCTTCCGCGTGCAGGCTGGCAATCTCGCGCTGCGCAGCCGCGGCCCAATCTGCCGCCGAGCAGGCCTGTGCACCATCCCAGGCGCCGAACAGGCGATGCTCGATCCCGCCCATCTCCGCCTCGGTGGGGCGGGCCGACAGGATTTGCAGGTCCGAATAGACCTGCGCGCTATCGGAATTGATCACGACGCCGCGACGGCCCGACTCTTCCAGCCATTGGGCCAATTTCACCGCGAGATCGCTCTTGCCGCTGGCGGTCGGCCCTGCAATGAGCGCGACCGGCGGCCTCGGCCCCGGATTGTCAGGAGGTTGCAAAGTGCTCATCGCCCGGCTGATAGCAGACCAGGACGGCATCGAAACCCGCATGGATGCGGCGATCAAGGCCTTGGCCGAAGCGGGCATGCCGGTCGCGATGGCGGGACTGCTCGATTCTTGCGGCGACGTGCTCCAGTTCTCGCTCCCAGAGGGGCATCGCCAGGCACTTACCGAAAAGCTGGTGGCGCATTTCGGACAATGCGACCTGCTTGTCGCCGATCACCAGATCGAAGTCCCGCGACTGTTCGTCTCGGATATGGATTCCACCATGATCGGGCAGGAATGCATCGACGAGCTGGCCGACTTCGCAGGGATCAAGGATCGCGTGGCGGAGATAACCGAGCGGGCAATGCTGGGCGAACTCGATTTCCGCAGCGCGTTGCTGGAGCGGGTCGGGTTGCTCGAAGGTCTCGAAGAAGGCGCGATAGATCGTTGTCTTGAAGAGAGAATAGTTCCCGTCGCGGGTGCGAGGACGCTGGTAGCAACGCTCCGTTCAAAGGGTTGTCGTACGGTGCTGGTAACCGGGGGATTCCACCATTTTGCCGATCCGGTCGCGACGCAGCTCGGGTTCGAGCGTGTGGTCGGCAATCGCCTGGCGGTGGCCGATGGGAAGCTCACCGGATCCCTGGTGGGACCAATCAGCGACGCTTCCACGAAGCTCGCCACGCTACAGGAAGAGCGGGAGAAGCTCGGCGAGGGCGCCAGGGTGCTGGCGACCGGTGATGGGGCGAACGACATCCCGATGATCCAGGCGGCCGACTATGGGATTGCCTATCGCGCCAAGCCGAAAGCCCGCGACGCGGCGAATGGTCGTATCGCGAGTGAAGACCTGACTGTCATCCTCAAGCTGTTCGGGATCCCGGTCCACGAATGGGTTTACGGCTAGGCCAAGCTGAGATCACCCTTCGCCGCCCAGTAGGGGCAGCACGACATTGGGGACGAAGTCGACCAGGAAATGGGCGACTATCGCGGCCAGCAGGTCTCGCTTCCACACGTAGTAGAGCGTCAGGATCAGGCCGAGCACGAAAGCCAAGAGGACACCGGCGAGGCCGCCGCTGAAGTGAAAACCGGCGAAGGCGGCGACGGTAATCACGACGGCCGCAACCTTGCTGCCGGTCAGCGCTTCGATGCGCTCGAGCGCAAAGCCACGGAAGAAGATTTCCTCCGCGATCCCGGCCCTGATTACTGTCAGCGTGACAAGCGCCAGGGATGGCGCGATCTTTGCGCCCGATCCGTAGGGTAGGCCCAGGGCAGCAAGGGCAGCAAGGGCTCCGACAGCGGCCAAGACCAGCACGATGGACAGAATGAATCCTTGAAAGACCGAGCGACCGATCCTGTCGAAGCGCAGGCCGATGGAGGAAAGTGGCAGTCTCTCGCCCTTGGTGACGATAAGTAGCAGGACCACCGTCAGCGCGAGAATAGCCAACTCGCGCAGTGTCGTTACGGTTGGATCACCTGGGCCGGTTAGCCGGGCAATGGCAGCGATTGCGGGGATGCCGAACAGCGCTACGACCAAACCAATCGCAGTCCAGCGCTTTGTCGCTACTCCAGCCTGTTGCTCCATGTCCCGAATCCCCCCCGACACAGACGTTTCGCTGTGCTTGTATGCGAGCAACGCCTTACACCAGAACGCGGCCTGCTACCCGGCATTTCGTTGGTCGTTCGATCAGGATCGACAGGCGTAACCGAGCATGGGGTTCGATCCTTTCACGATTCCTCATCAGCAGGATCGTAAATTCCTGACTTTCTTGGCGTGCCTGTCCAATTATTTAACTTCAGTTTCGATTAACGACTGAACGTGATAAGGACGGGCAGCTATGAATCAACAAACCGAATATTTCACTGGGATTGAGGCCGCAAAGGATGGGACGCCGCTGCGCCACCCCGATCGTCCGCAACCCAAGTACGAACCGCTGAAAGCGCTCAAGCATTTCCGCATCCTGCTGAAGGACAAGGAAAACACGGCCGAAGTGTTCAAGATCTACGATGCGCTGCCGAACAAGGCGTTCATGCCCCGCGTCCGCGATCTGACTCTGAGCCAGCACGGCGAGGCGCTGCGTGCGGCGGAGCCGTTCCTGCCGCCGCTGCTCGACGACCATAAAGCGTTGCGTAAGCTGCCCAAGGGCAGCGTGGCGCATGCCTATTGTGATTTCATGGAGCACGAGGGGCTGTCGGCGGCAGGGCTTGTCGAGGAATCGGAGAAGTCGGGGCGTCCCACCTATCCCGATTTGGTCCAGTGGTTCGGGTTTCGTCAGCGCGATACGCATGACCTGATGCATGTGCTGACCGGTTATGGTCGCGATGCCCTGGGCGAACAATGCGTGCTACTCTTCACGCACGGGCAGTCGCCGAGCCAGGGGCATTTGCTGCTGGGTTATGCGGGCTCACTCCACATCAAGACGCTGGTTCGCGGTAGCGCCGCGCCGGTGCTCAAGGCGACGCGCGAAGCGCATCGCATGGGTAAGGCCTGTCCGCCGCTGGTTTCGCTATCGATTCGCGAGTTGCTGGCAAAGGACCTGCAACAGGCCCGGACGGAACTGAATATTCCCGACCCCCATTGGTATCGCGAATGCCACCGCATCTGGCGCAGTGAGGGAATCGATCCCTACGACCTGTTGGCTAAGAACGCGTCGCAGGAGGCTGCGGCCTGAGCGTCAGATCCAGCTGGAGATCTGTGCCAGCGGTTTCTTGACCAAGGCGCGCGTCGGGACGGTCGCGTCGGCGGCGGGGTGGCCTACCACGATCACCATCAGCGGCTTTTCGTTCTCGGGACGGCCGCAGATCTTGCGCAGGAATCCCATCGGTGATGGCGTATGCGTCAGCGTCGCCAGGCCAGCCTCGTGCAACGTCGCAATCAGCAAGCCGCAAGCAATGCCGACGCTTTCGGTGACATAGTAGTTCTGGGTAACCCCGTCTTCGGCAATACCCCCCTTGCGCTGGGCGAACACCACGATCAGCCAGGGTGCCGTATCCAGGAACGGCTTATCCTCATCGGTGCCGAGCGGTGCGAGTGCTTCGAGCCATTCATCGCTAGCCTTGCCTTCGTAGAAAGCGCGTTCCTCCACCTCTGCCGCCTCGCGGATAGCCGCCTTGGTTTCGGGGGAGGACACTGCGACGAAATGCCATGGTTGGTGGTTGGCGCCATTGGGTGCGCTTCCGGCAGCTTCTATGGCCGCTTCAATCACCGCGCGTGGGACCGGCGCTTCCGAAAAGTACCGGCAGGTGCGCCGCTCCTTTAGACGATCGCGCATCGCATTTGCACGGGCGATCCGTTCGTCATCGGGAATGGCAGGCAGGGCGTAGGGGATAGTCTCATGGTCACGCATGGCCGCCAATTAGCGCGTAAGTCTATGAGAGGCGAGCCTTAGTTGCAGAGCGCATCTCGACCCCGAACATCAACGCAATTCCTTGCGGATCACCAGTTTGAGCCCGGACCATACGTCATCGACGGCACAAACCTTGGTGTCGACGAAGCCCAGCGGCAGGCATACTTCGCGAATGGTGTCCTCGGTGATGTCAGTCGGTACTTTTGCGGCCTTCTTGGGCCAACTTACCCAGACATGGCCATCCCGCGCCAGGGTGGTGCGGAGGTTGGCGAGTTTCCGCGCCATGTCCGTACGTTCGGTGACGAAGATGTGGACTGCGTCCGGTCCGTCCTCGGGCCCCCCGACGAAGGTCAGTTCGAGCGCATATTCGTCGATCTCGTCCTGCACGCTTTCGGGCATGGCGTCGAACCACACGCGCTGCCCGTCGCGCAGCGAGAGCTTCTTGGCGAGCGGCGTGCCTGAATAGTCCGCCGACATGCGATCAGCCTTCCATCCAGTCGTGGAAGAAACTGCGATGCGCTTCGCGCAGGTCCGTAAGGCTGGCCGAGCTATCGCCGATGCGCAGGGCGTTGCCCCCCGTCATGCCGATCCGTTCGAACGGCACTTCGCTGCGGTCGAGGTCACTCTCACTGCGATAGGTGACGATGTAGCGTGCCTGGCTCTCATTGAACGCGAACTCGCTGGTCATCGCGTCGATGGTCGCGCCGATTCCGCCAGCGAGGGCCATTTCGGCCAGTGCCACGGCCAGGCCGCCATCGGAAATGTCATGCACCGCGGTGACCTTGCCCGCGGCAATGAGCTTGCGCACGATTTCGCCGTTGATCTTCTCGTCCGCGAGATCGACGCGCGGTGGCTCGCCGGCCTCCAGTCCGTGAATCTCGCGCAACCATAGCGACTGGCCGAGTTCGGGGTAGTTCGGGCCGATTACGGCGATATGTTCGCCAGCTGCCTTGAAGCCCATGGTCGCCATCGTGTCGTAATCGTCGATCAGGCCAACGCCGCCGATGGCAGGGGTGGGCAGGATAGCCGAGCCGCCGCCGGTTGCCTTGCTCTCATTGTAGAGGCTGACGTTGCCGCTCACGATCGGGAAATCGAGAGCGCGGCAGGCGTCGCCCATGCCTTCGAGCGCATGGACGAACTGGCTCATGATTTCAGGGCGCTGCGGGTTGGCGAAGTTGAGGCAGTTGGTCACTGCCAGCGGGCGCGCACCGACCGCGTTAAGGTTGCGATAGGCTTCGGCGATGGCCTGCTTCCCGCCCTCATAGGGATCCGCATAGACGTAGCGCGGGGTGCAGTCCGTGCTGATCGCCAGTGCCTTCTTTGACCCGTGTACGCGTACCACGCCGGCATCGCCGCCGGTCTGCAGCGTATCGGCACCCACCTGGCTGTCATACTGTTCCGAAATCCAGTATTTCGAGGCGAGGTTGGGCGTGGCGAGCAGTTTCAGAAGGTCTGCGCAGATATCGCCGCCTGCCGGGTTTTCAGCGAGCGCGGAGACCTCGGCCCAGGTCTTGTATTCCTGCTTCGACAGGTAGGGCCGGTCATATTCGGGCGCGTCGGCAGCGAGCGGGCCGAGCGGGATGTCGCACACGACTTCACCATTGAACTCCAGCACCATGTGCCGCGTATCGGTGACCTCGCCGATAACGGCGAAATCGAGTTCCCATTTGCGGAAGATCGCTTCGGCCATGGCCTCCTTGCCCGGCTTGAGCACCATGAGCATGCGCTCCTGGCTTTCGCTGAGCATCATCTCATAGGGCGTCATGCCCTCTTCGCGGCAGGGCACCTTGTTCATGTCGAGCCGGATGCCGGCCTTGCCGTTGGTCGCCATTTCGACGCTGGACGAGGTCAGGCCCGCGGCGCCCATGTCCTGGATGGCGACGATGGCGTCGGTCGCCATGAGTTCTAGGCAGGCTTCGATCAGCAGCTTCTCGGTGAACGGGTCGCCGACCTGCACGGTGGGGCGCTTGGCATCGGCATCTTCGCCGAAATCGGCGCTGGCCATGGTCGCCCCGTGGATCCCGTCGCGGCCGGTCTTCGAACCGACATAGACTATCGGATTGCCGACACCGGTTGCAGCCGAATAGAAGATCTTGTCGGCATCGGCGACGCCCACCGTCATCGCGTTGACGAGGATATTGCCGTCATAGGCGGGGTGGAAGTTCGTTTCGCCACACACGGTCGGTACGCCGACGCAGTTGCCGTAACCGCCGATGCCCGCGACCACGCCCTTGACCAGGTGCTGCATCTTGGGGTGCTCGGGCCGGCCAAAGCGCAGCGCGTTGGCATTCGCTACCGGCCGCGCGCCCATCGTGAAGACGTCCCGCAGGATGCCGCCGACACCCGTCGCCGCGCCCTGGTAGGGCTCGATGTAGCTTGGGTGGTTGTGGCTCTCCATCTTGAAGATCGCCGCCTGGCCATCGCCGATGTCGATCACGCCTGCATTCTCGCCTGGACCGCAGATCACCCAGGGCGCCTCGGTGGGGAGTTTCTTGAGGTGCAGGCGCGAGCTCTTGTAGCTGCAATGCTCCGACCACATCACCGAGAAGATGCCCAGTTCGACGAGGTTGGGCTCACGGCCCAGCGCGTGCAGCACGCGTTCGTATTCCTCGGGGCTGAGGCCGTGCTGTTCGACGACTTCGGGGGTGATCTGGGACTCGACGGTAGCCATGCGCGCGCCCTTAGCGGCGCGCGCTGGCGACCGCCAGCCCTACGAGGCTCTTATGCCACCGGGTTTCGTCGAGCCAGTAGGCGAGGGCGGTCAGTATGCCGTAGCTGACGAGCGCCAGCACATACATGCCGATACCCGCTTCAACCGGCTGCGGACCGAACCAGTTGATCGCCTGGAATACCAGCATCGTCCCGATCAAGACCAGAGGGGGGACGATTGGGCCCTTGGTTCGGCGCCAGTACCACCAGAAAGCGAGCAGGGTGATGCCGAGTTCGAGCGGGATCGCGATCTGCGGAGCGTTCCACAGTCCAAGCCCGATCTTGTGATCGCCCCCGGCGAGCGTCAGGTCTGGGCGGTGAACGAGCAGGTCGAGGAACCAATGCGATACAACGACGACTGCTGCCCAGGTAGCGGCGGATACGTTGCGCGACATGGCGAAGACCAGAACGCCGAAACCGATGGCGAAGACAAGCGAGCCCAACAGGCTGTGCGTGAAGGGCATGTGATAGAGATCCAGCGGGTTCATCGCGGTGATACCCGGCACGATCCGCATGTGCTCGACCCCGAAGATCGCGAAGGTGAAGAATGCCCAGTCGATGAGCTGCGCGGCGATGAACAGCGTGCCGAGACGAGGGGCCTCGTCGGTTACCGCACGAGCAACGAAAGCGGGGGCGAAATGGCCGATAAACATGTGGTGTCCTCTTGCGACCTTATGGGACTTACTGGCTCAGAATATTCTCACCTTCGGCGAGGAATCGGCGCATACGCGCCATCGCCTCATCATCTGCCGTCAGCGTGTGGGCGAAATCGCCCGCAGTTGCGGCGATCCCTTCCTGCAATGTTTCACCGCTTGCGATTCGAGCGGCCATCCCTTTGACAGTAGCAACTGCGACGGGCGAAAGGGTCGCGAGATCGCGGGCGATCTCCACCGCTGCGGCAACAGCGTCTTCGGCGATGAAATCGACAAGACCAATTCGTTGCGCTTCGTCTGGACCGACAACGCGCCCGCGCATGACCATCTCGGTTGCGCGAGCGAGGCCGACCTTGCGCGCCAACATCTGCATTCCGCCTAGACCGGGGATGATGCCGAGCCGCGTTTCGGGCAGGCCGATGGTGTAGCCCCCCGTTGCCGCAATGCGCATGTCGCAGGCCAGGGCGAATTCGCAGCCTCCGCCCATGCAAATCCCGTTGATTGCGGCGATGGTCGGCTTGGGATTGTCGAGTAACAAGTCTGCCAGCGCGTAGATCGGCGTTGCAGAGCGTGGTGCAGCTTCTCCCGACGGCGCGCTGCGCATTGCCTCGCCCACGGCGACAATTTCGCCGACATCGTAGTGACGAATGAAAACACCCGGGACGCCACCGGTGAAGACAATCGCCCGGACAGCATCTTCGGCCAGCGCGGCGCGCAAATGCTCAAGTATTTCCTCGGATAGCGCGGCGTTGAGATATCCGCGTGGGGGATTGCTGATCGTCAACAGCCTGACGCCGCTATCGTCCAAGGCGCTGACCGTACCAGTCATCCGCTGACCCTTTGGGCCGCTAGCGTGGCGACACTGGCGGCCAGGGCTGTGGCAAATGCCCCCCAGATGATGTCGACCACCGTGATCGTTGTCGACCATTGCCGAAGCGTCGCCTGGTTGGTGAGGTCATAGGTGGCGTAGCATAAGGCGCCGAGCAGGGCGCCGTTGAGCGCTGCGGTCCCGACACCACCCGTCAAACCGGGGCGGACGGCAAACCACACCATCCCTGCGATGTAGGCAGCGTAGAATACCAGTGCTGGCCCCATGCGAAAATTCGTGGCGAGGAGTTCGCCAAGCTGAGGGCGGTAGAAATTTGGGCCTGCCCAGCCGAGCCATAGCGCGTCGAGCACGCCAAAGGCGGTGGCGGCAGCAATGTAGGCGACAATCCACGTCATAAGTCGGCCCCCGAACTGCGCGCTTACTTGACCGGCTCGGCACGCGCGGTCAATGCTCGGCAGCGATGGATGAGGAACAACCCAAGATCGCAGAAATGACGTTCGAGGAAGCGCTCCGCGCACTCGAGGGCGTGGTCAGGCGGCTCGAGAGCGGCGAAGTGCCGCTCGATGAGAGCATCGACCTTTACGAACGTGGCGAGGCGCTGCGCAAGGCGTGCCAGGCACGGCTTGATACGGCGCAGGCGCGGATCGAAAAGATCGTGCAAGGAGCCGACGGCAAGCCGGCGGGAACGGTGCCGTTCGATGGGGACGGGGCTGCGTGACCATCATGGCGGCGATGCCCGATATCCTCGGCAACGCGTTCGAGCGCGTCCAGACCGAGGTGGACAGCGCCTTCGATGCCTTCCTCCCGGTCCCGCAGGATTCGCGCGCACGTCTGGTCGAGGCCATGCGTTACGCGGCGATCGGCGGGGGCAAGCGCGTTCGCCCCTTGTTGGTCGTGGCAAGCGCCGAGCTGTTTGGGGTCAATCGCAGCGCTGCGATCAATGCCGGATGCGCCGTAGAGGCGATCCACGCCTATTCGCTGATTCACGATGACCTGCCGTGCATGGACAATGACGACCTGCGCCACGGCAAGCCTACGCTCCACAAGGCCTTCGATGAGGCGACCGCGGTCCTCGCCGGCGACTGCCTTCATGCGTTGGCCTTCGATATCCTCACGCAACCCGACACCAGCACCGATCCATTCGTGCAATCCGAACTGGTGCTGACGCTCGCCCGGGCGAGCGGGCATGAGGGCATGGCTGGCGGGCAGATGATGGATATCATGTCCGAAGAAGAGGACTATGACCTGCGGCAGGTGACGCGATTGCAGCAGTTGAAGACCGGCGCATTGCTTGCGGCAAGTGTCGAGATGGGTGCGATCCTGGGTCGCGTGCCGCCTGAGGGCCGGGGGCATCTTCGCGCCTATGCGCGCGACATCGGCCTGGCCTTCCAGATCGCCGACGACCTGCTCGATGTTGAGGGTGACGAAGCCAAGGCTGGAAAGGCGCTGCGCAAGGACGAGGAACAGGGCAAGCAGACCTTCGTGACACTGATGGGTGTGGCGCAGGCTCGGGCGCAGGCCGAGATGCTGGTTGAGCAAGCCGGCCGACACCTCGCCGGTCACGGCGAAGATGCGCGACTGCTGGTCGAGCTTGCGCGGTTTATTGTGAGGAGAGACCATTGATGGCCAAGCGTATCGGGGTCTATCCCGGCACCTTCGACCCGATCACGCTCGGGCACATGGACATTATCGAGCGTGGGGCGAAGCTGGTCGACGAGCTGATCATTGGTGTCACCACCAATATCGCCAAGTCGCCGATGTTCGACGATGACGAACGCATTGCCATGGTGGAACGTGAAGTGGCGGCGGTCGGATGCGGGAATTGCCGCGTGGTCGGTTTCAACTCGCTTCTGGTCGATTTCGCCAAGGAGCAGGGTGCGGCGACCATAGTGCGCGGGATCCGCGGCGTTACCGACTTCGAATATGAATACCAGCTCACCGGCATGAACCGGCAACTCAACCACGATATCGAAACGGTCTTCCTGATGGCCGATGTCGCGTTGCAACCGATCGCCAGCCGTCTGGTCAAGGAAATCGCCATCTATGGCGGCGAGATTGGCAAGTTCGTAACCCCGAAGGTGCGGGCCGACGTGATGGCCCGGGTCGCCGAACGCGGTCCGCGCAGCGGTTAGCAGCCGTTCTGACCAAACCATTCATTGAACGGACAGAAGCCTCCCGCTAGAGGCACCCCAATCCAGGACCCTGCCACGGAATGATGATGTTCAAGACTACGCTTGCCTTTGCCGCTGCCGCGCTCGCCGTGCTGTCTCCGCTCGCAGTTGCGGCGCAGGAAGCTGAAGCCGAGCCCAAGGTGCAGCGCACCTATGATGCCATCAATTTCGACATGACGGTTGATCCGGAGAATATCCTCCTGCTCGACCTGTCGAACGGCCAGCGGGTCGCCATCCGTCTGATGCCTGGTTGGGCTCCGAGCCATGTGGAGAGGGTGAAGACGCTCGCTCGCCAGGGGTTCTACAATGGAATCATCTTCCACCGCGTTATCGACGGTTTCATGGCCCAGACCGGTGACCCGACGGGTACCGGTACGGGCGGGTCGGAGCTGCCCGACCTCGAGGCCGAATTCAATCCGATGCCGCATGTCCGCGGCTCGGTTGCCATGGCCCGGGCAGCGAGCGAAGACAGTGCGAACAGCCAGTTCTTCATCGTCTTCTACCCGCGCTTCAGCCTCGATCAGCGCTACACCAATTTCGGGCGTGTGATCTCGAACATGGCGGCAGTCGATGCGATCCACCGTGGTGAGCCGCCGCAGGATCCGACGCGTATCCTCCAGGCATCGATCGCGGCTGACAATCTTCCGCCACCGCCGCCGCCCGCAGAGGTAGTGGAAGCGCCGATCTCCATCGATGATCTGAACGCGCCGCTCGGCAACTGACTTCCCTTCACGGGCGGGCCGCTTTAAGCGCCCGCGCATGAAAGTCGACCTCTTCGATTTCGAGCTTCCGCCCGAACGGATTGCTCTGCGCCCGGTACGTCCACGGGATGCCGCGCGCTTGCTGGTTGTGCGGCATGACGGTCCATTTGAGGATCGTGGCGTGCGCGATCTGCCGGCGCTGCTGCGCAAGGGTGACGTGCTGGTGTTCAACGACACGCGCGTTATCCCCGCACAGCTCGAAGGGCGACGGGGCGAAGCGAAGATTGGTGCAACCCTCCACAAGCGCGTCGACCTGAGGAGATGGCAGGCCTTCATTCGCAACGCCAAGCGGCTGCGTGAGGGGGACGCGATCGAATTCGGCGGCGGGGTCGGCGCCATTGCAGAACAGCGCTTGCCGGATGGCAGCTTCGTGCTGGCCTTTGCCGGTGATGAACCCGTCGAAGTGCTGTTGGAACGGGCAGGTCGGATGCCCCTGCCACCCTACATCGCTGGCAAGCGTCCCACGGACGCGCAAGATCGTGAAGACTACCAGACGATGTTCGCGGAAGAAGACGGCGCGGTGGCGGCGCCCACCGCAGCATTGCACTTCACGCCTGGGTTGATCGCGGCGCTCGATGTTGCGGGTATCGGACGTGAAACACTCACCCTGCACGTTGGCGCCGGGACCTTCCTCCCCGTCAAGGCGGAGGATACCGAGGATCACGCCATGCATTCGGAATGGGGACGCATCGAACCCGATGTTGCCGCCCGGCTCAATGCGGTTCGATCTGGCGGTGGACGGGTAATCGCGGTTGGGACGACGAGCCTGCGCCTGCTCGAAAGCGCGACGGGGGAGGATGGAATTATCCAACCCTTCGCAGGCGATACGGATATTTTCATCACGCCCGGCTATCGCTTTCGCGCGGTCGACGGGCTGATGACGAACTTTCACCTGCCCAAATCGACCTTGGTAATGTTGGTCAGCGCATTGATGGGCCGCGACCGGATGATGGCCGCCTACTCCCATGCCATCGAGCAAGAGTACCGCTTCTACAGCTACGGGGACGCTTCGCTGCTATTGCCCTAGCAATTTTCGCTGGGAAACAGGCTCTTCTGGTCGATCAGGCGATCGATCAACGCGTCATCGGCGGGGATCCGGCCGTCGAGCATCAACATGGCGATGCCGTGGGCGATTGCCCAGGCCTGGAGGGCCAGGCGTTCGGCTTTCTCCTTATCGCCGGTGATCTTGAGCGTGTTCGCGGCCAGCAAAGCCTGCGCCTGGTCGTTCTCGGGTCGGTTCAGGATGGGGTCGCCCAGCGTGAACATGAAGCGGAACAGGGCGGGATGCGCGAGCGCAAAGCGAACATAGGCGCGGCCCGTTGCGGCGAAGGCGCCGGGGCCATCGCCTGCCGCATCCGATGCGGCCTTTTGCGCGTCATAGAGCATTTTCAGGCCCTCGGTCGCGAGCGCATCGGCTAGGGCTTTCTTGTCCGGGAAGTGACGATAGACCGCTGTTGGTGAAACGCCCACTGTTCTGGCGAGCTCACGCAAGGAGACGTCCTTCCCCTCACGGCCCTCCAGTGCCGCCATTCCGGCGGCCACCAAGGCTTCGCGCAGGCTGCCGTGGTGGTAGGCTTCATTCGATGTTGACACTGTTATCATCACTCGTATGTTTACGCCGTTCACTTTAAACGGAGCGAGTCGGTCATGGCAAGCGTCATCGAGAAAACTATCCGCAAGGCAGTCACTCCTGCGATCCAGGCCGTGGCCGGGATCAATCGCGCGCGACTTGAGGATGCGTCTGAAAACCCCTTTCTCAAGGGGCTCCACACCCCAATGGTGGAGGAGAAGACGCTCACCGATCTAGCGGTGACCGGCACCATCCCGGCCGAACTCGACGGGCGCTATGTGCGGATCGGCCCCAATCCCTTCGGTGAAGCTGGCAAGGGCCATCACTGGTTCATCGGAGATGGCATGGTTCACGGTGTGCGCCTCAAGGGAGGCAGGGCTGAGTGGTATCGCAATCGCTACATCCGCTCGAAGGAACTTGAGTCGAAGGGTGGGCCGCAAGCCGTCGGCGGTCCGCGCCGCGGGATGAGTGATACGGTCAACACCAATGTCATGGGTGTCGGCGACAAGATCATGGCCCTGGTAGAGGCCGGTTCCTATCCGGTCGAACTCGACGGCAACCTTGAAAGCGTGGCCTACAGCAACTTTGGCGGCGGGCTTGCCGGATCGTTTACCGCGCACCCCCACCAGTGTCCGATGACCGGCGAACATCACGCAATCTGCTATCAGGCCGACCAACCCGATCGCATCCGACACGTTGCGCTTACGCGCGATGGCGAGGTTCTCCGCGAGGTCGAGATTCCCGTGGCCAACGGTCCCTCGATCCACGATTGCGCGCTCACCCCGAACTACGTGATCGTTCTCGACCTGCCGGTGACCTTCTCGATGAAGGCATTGCTGGCGGGCTTCCGTTTCCCTTATCGCTGGAACCCCGACCACCAGGCCCGAGTGGGCTTGATCCCGCGCAACGGCGATGCGGGGGATGTCATCTGGTGCCATGTTGATCCGTGCTACGTCTTCCACGTCGGCAACAGCTTCGAGGACGAAGCCGGTCGGGTGGTGATCGACCTTTGCGCCTATGAGACCATTTTCGACGGTGACATGCCTGGGCCGTATGGCAAGGCGCTGGGACTTGAGCGCTGGACGGTCGACCCCAAGGCGGGTTCGGTAGAGCGGGTGACTCTCGATCGGGCAGGTCAGGAATTCCCTCGCCCCGACGAACGGTTCTTCACCAAGCCCTATCGATATCTGTGGTGCGATAGTCTCGACGGAGATCTCGAATTCTTCTCTTCGGTACCGCTCTATCGCCACGACCTGCAGACCGGCGAACGGATTGCGCATGATTTCGGCGAGGGCAGGGTGCCGGGCGAGTTCGTCTTCGTACCGCGCAGCGCGGATGCCTCGGAAGGCGATGGGTGGGTGATGGGTTATGTGATCGACCGCAATTCGGGCACAACCAACCTCGAGGTTCTTGAGGCGATCTCGCTCGAACCCGTCGCCGCGATCCATATCCCCCACATTGTCCCACCGGGCTTTCACGGCAACTGGATCGAGGCTAGCTGAACCATGTGGAGCCGATTCTCGAACTCAAGGGCCTGACCAAGGTCTATCCCGGCGGGCTGAAAGCGCTCGATTCCGTCGACCTTTCGATCCGCCGGGGAGAGATTTTCGCGCTGCTCGGGCCCAACGGCGCGGGCAAAACGACACTGATAGGTGCGGTCTGTGGCCTCGTGCGTTCGAGCGGTGGCAGCATGCATGCCTTCGGCCACGATCTCGCAATCGACTGGCGCAAGGCGCGGTCGCGCATTGGCCTGGTACCCCAGGAAATGGCGACCGACATGTTCGAAACCGTGTGGCGCGCGGTTTCCTATTCTCGGGGGCTCTTTGGCCTGGCGCCCGACAAGGGGCGGATCGAGGAAATCCTCAAGAGCCTCTCGCTGTGGGACAAGCGGGACGAGCAGATACGGGCGCTGTCGGGCGGAATGAAACGTCGAGTGCTGATCGCCAAGGCATTGGCGCATGAGCCCGATCTGCTATTTCTCGACGAACCCACCGCCGGCGTCGATGTCGAACTGCGCAAGGGCATGTGGACGATCATCGACCAGATGCGCGCCCGCGGCGTGACGATCATCTTGACCACCCACTACATCGAAGAAGCGGAGGAGATGGCCGACCGTGTCGGGATCATCTCCAAGGGTCGGCTGATCATGGTCGAAGAAAAGGAAGCGATGATGGCCAAGCTCGGGCGTACTGAAGCGCACATCGCCTTGGCGGAACCTCTGACAGAGCTGCCGCCCACGCTGACGGGCTATCCCGTCGAGCTGGAGAATGATGGTACGTCACTGCGCTATCGTGGCGGTGATGGGACGGGCAAGGGCAAGGCCGAAGTGGCCGAGATAACCAAGGCCCTGACCCGGTCGGGCATCGACTATACCGGCATCGATACGCGCGAAAGCAGCCTTGAGGATATCTTCGTTTCGTTGCTTGGGGAGGACGCGGCGTGATTGCGTGGCGCTCGACCTGGTCGATTTACAAGCGCGAGTTGTTCCGCTTTCTGCGCACGGCCTTCCAGTCGGTGCTGGCACCGGTGCTCACGACTTCGCTCTATTTCATTGTCTTCGGTGCGGCCATCGGCGCGCGCATGCCCGACCTGGGTGGGGTGAATTACGGTGCCTTCATCATTCCCGGTTTGCTGATGCTCACGCTCTTGGGTGAGACCACCAGCAATTCGAGTTTCGGCATCTACATGCCCAAGTTCACCGGGACGATCTACGAGTTGCTAAGCGCACCGGTGGGCGTAGCCGAGACACTGATCGGCTTTGTCGGTGCAGCAGCAACCAAAAGCCTGATCCTGGCGACGATCATCCTCGTCACGGCGCGCCTGTTCGTCGACTATTCGATTGCTCACCCACTGCTGGCTGTGATTTACATCATGCTGGTCGCCGCGGCATTCAGCCTGTTCGGTTTCATCCTCGGCATTTGGGCGGACAATTTCGAGAAGCTCGGGATTATCCCGATGCTCTTCCTGACGCCGCTGACCTTCCTTGGTGGGACATTCTACTCGATCGACATGCTGCCAAAGCCATGGGACACGATCGCGCTGGCAAACCCGATCGTATACCTTGTCAGCGGGCTGCGCTGGACCTTCTACGGTACGGCTGACGTCGATATCCGCGTGAGCTTCGCAATCACGCTCGGCTTCCTTGCGCTTTGCGTGGGCATCATCGCCTACATTTTCAGGACAGGTTGGCGCCTGCGCGCCTGAATTCACGAAAACTGCAGATGACTGAGCGTGCCATTCAGGGTACGGACAGGCGCGGCTGCGCAATTGGCAGCTCGCCGACACGTTCGGCATCCCCCCAAATCAAGGATAAGATAAGACATGAGAAAAGTAGCCTTCACCGCCGTTGCGCTGGCAGCTGCAGTCGCCTTCCCGACTGCTGTCCAGGCACAGGATGCCGTCCCCGGGAACGGTTTCGTCGGCGTATCGGCAGGTTACCACGACCTGGGTTTTTCTGATGAGATTGACGACGTTGCGCCTGGAGCCAACGTTGACGATTCGAGCCCGATTCTCGGGGTCTTCGCGGGCTACGATGTCCCGATCGGATCGAACCTCTTCATCGGCGCCGAAGCCAACTACAGCTTTGGGACCGATGCGCTTGACGGTGAGTACGGTGCTTCGGCCCGCCTCGGCTTCCGCGTTCCCGGTGGCACAAAGGTCTATGCACGCGCCGGCTACCAGGAAATCAACGTCGACTATAACGAGATCATCAACGACGACAGCATCGACTTCAGCGGTATCGATGACACCGATGGCGACTACCTCGTGGGTCTCGGCATTGATATCCCGTTTGGCAAGGCGTTCATCCGCGGCAACGTTGATACGATCGCGTTCGACACCACGCGTGCAACCGTAGGCGTCGGCCTGCGTTTCTGATCACTCGCAGTGCTGCAGAAAGGGCCGGTTTCCCCAGCGGAGGCCGGCCTTTTCGATTCAAAGGTGACAGGGGCAGGCCGCGCAGCTAGCGCAGCGCCGATGACTTCCTCGCGGTTCGACTTCCAGATTCATGCCACTGACGGAGCTGCGCGCACCGGCCGTATAACCATGCGCCGGGGTGAGATCAGGACGCCAGCCTTCATGCCCGTCGGAACTGCGGCTACGGTGAAGGCGATGAAGCCCGAGACGGTGCGCAAGACCGGCGCCGATATAATCCTCGGCAATACCTACCACCTGATGCTGCGTCCTGGTGCGGAGCGGATCGCGAGTCTGGGTGGGTTGCACAAGTTCATGAACTGGGAGCGTCCGATCCTTACCGACAGCGGCGGCTACCAGGTGATGAGCCTCTCGGAGCTCCGCAAGCTTACCGAAGAGGGCGTCGAGTTTCGCAGCCATCTCGATGGTTCGAAGCACATGCTCACTCCCGAACGCTCGATGGAAATCCAGCGCCTCCTAGGCAGCGATATCGTGATGGCGTTCGACGAATGTCCACGTGCCGACCGGCCGCGCGATGAAATCGCTGCAAGCATGGAAATGTCGATGCGCTGGGCCAAGCGCAGCCGGGACGGCTTCGACGCAGGGGAGGACCAAGCAGGTCGTTCTGCGCTTTTCGGCATCCAGCAGGGCGCCCTCGACGAAGGACTCCGGCGGATCAGCGCTGACAAACTCGTGGACGTCGGTTTCGACGGCTATGCCATAGGCGGCCTTGCAGTGGGCGAGGGGCAGGAGGCGATGTTCGCGACGCTCGATTTTGCGCCCGGCCAGTTGCCCGTCGACTGTCCACGTTACCTGATGGGGGTCGGCAAGCCCGATGACCTTGTCGGTGCAGTCGAGCGGGGAGTGGATATGTTCGACTGCGTGCTGCCCAGTCGTTCGGGCCGCAATGGCCAGGCTTTTACCTGGAATGGTCCAATCAACCTCCGGAACGCCCGCTTTGCGGAGGACCAGGAACCGCTCGACAGCCGGTGTAGCTGTGACACCTGTGGGACATATACTCGCGCCTACATTCACCATCTGGTCCGTTCGAACGAGATACTCGGCGCGATGCTGATGACCGAGCACAACATCGCATTCTACCAGCAGCTGATGCAGGCCATGCGCGATACGATTGGCGAGGGGCGCTTTGCCGCCTTTGCCGCAGAGTTTCGCGCGAACTATCGCGTTTCGCGATAAAAGCTTGCCGTTTCCCTGTGAGGCGTAACCTCGCGGCCATTCGCAACGTAAGCAATGCATGCTGCGTGCAATCCTTGCCCTGCTTGCTGTGGTTCTTTCGCTGGGCAGTGCGCAGCCCGGTTCTGCGGCATCCCTGTCAAGCAAGGTTGCCGCCGATTGCGTCCAGTTCTGCGATCATGCCTGTTGCAGTGATCAGTCCCATTGCGCCGATCCGTTAGCCTGCCGCACGACTAGCCCGACAATTCTTTCCGCCGGTGTAGACCTGACCAATTGGTTGCCCCGCAAAGATGTGGCGCACGAGGAAGTGCTCCATCGGTTGACATCGATGTCGCGAGGACCGCCTGTGCCGCCGCCGCGTAACGACGCTCCATGAAACTGGAAAACCTACTAAGTTCAATTGGAGATATCTTATGAAAATCGTTACGAAAATCGTCTCACTCACAGCCTTCGTCAGTTCGGGCGCGGCCTTCGCCGCGGATCCGGCCGGCGTGGTCAAGGCGTGCTGTGAGCTCGCAATTTGCTGCGGTCTGGCGTGCTGCTGACGGAGTAATTGAGGTGGGGCCGGTAAATACCGGTCCCACTTTCTCGCCCTACCAGGCGCTGGCGACCGAGCCACTAACGGACCCCGCTCCAAGATCTATACTCGCGAAGTTCAGATCGCGGGTCGAATCTTTAGTAAATTATAGACTTTCCTGAAATCAAATCACTCGATAGTCGTTATCGCATCGATTTGGGGAGTCGCATTTCTTGAAAAACTATTTCCGCGCCGCAGCCGCTGCATCGCTTGGCTTTGTCTTCATTGCACCGGTGAGTCCTGTTTCAGCGGAAACAGCGGAAGAGACTGCTGCGACTTTTGGCGTCAGGCAATCGATCCTCGATATCTCCCTCTCACCTTCTGGCAGGCGGATCGCATTCGTCGGGTCAGGTCCTGCTCACACCGAAACCCTCAATATCATCGATCTCGACGGCGACTTGACAGTCAAACCGATTTTCAACGTTACAGAGATCAATAGTGACCTAGTCTCTTGTGAATGGGCCACCGACGAGCGGCTCGTGTGCCGCCTGCACTTTATCGACAACTCGCAAGGTCAGTTGCTGGGTTTCACGCGCGTTATTGCGCTTGATGCGGACGGCAATAACCCGGTGCTGCTTACGTCTCGTTCGAGTTCCCGCTCGCTCGTGCTACGCCAGAACGGAGGCAGCATTGTCGCCCTCGATTCCCCAGACGGGAAAGGGCGAATTCTAATGACGAAGCAGGCCGTTGAAGAGCGATCGGTTGGTACACGCTTCGCCAACACGAAGAACGGTCTCGGCGTTGATTCGATCGACGTCGAGAGCGGCAAGAGCCGAACAGTTGAGGCGCCAGACCCTGCCGCAGCAGGATATCTCGCGGATGAGAACGGACGTATTCGCATGTTGGTCCGTCAACCGGATGAGGGGAGCACCGGCTATGTCGGCAATCGTCTGATATTCTTCTATCGTGGTTTGGCAAACGATGAGTGGCACAAATTGTCCGACATTGAGGTCAACTCTCAAAAGAGGACAGGGCTTTATCCGCTGGCGGTAGATTCCGGCCTCAACGTGGCATATGCGTTCGATGACATTGGCGGCTTTGATGCGCTTGTCGAAGTCCCGCTTGACGGTTCTAGCGACGGACGGGTGCTCCTTGCCCGCGACGACGTAGACGTCGATCACCTTGTGCGGATCGGCCGCCAACGGCGGGTAATTGGCGCTAGTTACGCAACGGAAAAGCGGGCGGTCGAGTATTTCGACTCGGACATTGCCGCGTTGGCGAGGGGGCTCAGCAAGGCTCTGCCGGGGACGCCCCTGATCGATATTGTTGGGGCCAGCACCGATGAATCCCGTCTACTAATCATCGCATCCAGCGATACCGATGCGGGTACCGTCTATCTGCTGGACAGGAAAACCAACGAGCTGAATGAGATCCTTCCCGTGCGCCGCTTCCTTGAAGGGAGGGCCATGGGCAAGGTTGTTCCAATTTCCTATCCGGCGCGCGATGGAACCGAAATTCCCGGCTACCTTACCCTACCGCCCGGCTCGGATGGAAAGGGCCTACCGGGAATTGTACTGCCACACGGTGGGCCGAGCGCACGCGACGAATGGGGCTTTGACTGGCTTGTGCAATTCTTCGTGGCTCGGGGCTATGCGGTCCTGCAGCCAAACTACCGTGGCTCGGCGGGTTATGGCGAAGCATGGTTCGGCAAGAACGGCTTCCAAGCCTGGCCGACCGCGATTGGCGATGTAAACGACGCAGGTCGCTGGTTGGTTTCGCAAGGGATCGTGCGGGCCGACCAGCTGGCGATCGTTGGCTGGTCCTACGGTGGATACGCCGCTTTGCAGGCGCAGGTATTGGACCCCGAACTATTTCATGCAGTGGTAGCGATTGCTCCGGTCACAGATCTGCCGGAAATGCGGGAGTATGCGCGCGGCTATACCAATGCGCGGCTTGTCTCGGCTTTTCTTGGAGAAGGTCCGCATTTGACTGAAGGAAGCCCCGCGCGCCACGCCGAAGCATTCCGTGCTCCGGTCCTGCTATTCCACGGCACTCTCGACCAGAACGTGAATGTTCAGCAATCGCGGATCATGGCAAATCGCCTGAGGGCGGCGGCAAAGTCGGTCGAGTATGTTGAATACGAGGATCTCGCTCACTCCCTTTCGGACAGCAAAGCACGTACCAATATGCTTCAGAGGATCGACGAGTTCCTCGGATCGGAACTCGGCTCCTCGGCGAACTGATCGATCCGTTCGGCCGATGTGGTTTGTAGGAGCGTGCAGTTGAGGTAACAGACTGACCATGAGCGAAAACCGGAATCCGATCGTGGCTCCCGCCAGATGGGGTCTTCCTTATTCCGAGGACCAGTCGAATGCCGTGATCAAGCGCGAACAGACCTATATCCTTGCCTTCGCAGTGCTGACCATCCTTGCATGGCAAACCGAGTTCGGCACCTTGGCGCTGATGCCCTTTACGTTGCTTTCGACATGGTGGCACGAAATGGCTCACGGCCTGACCGCGGCCGCGCTCGGTGCCGATTTTGAGCGGCTTGTGATCTTTGCCAACGGGTCGGGCTATGCCGAAAGTTCCGGCAGGCTATGGGCAGTTGGACAGGCGATCGTTTCTGCGGCGGGCTTGCTGGGGCCGAGCCTCGCAGGATCGTTGATGATCATCGCTTCGCGTTCGCGCAGGGCCACGCGCCTGGTCTTGCTGGGCCTTGGAGCCGCGCTTCTGATCAGCACATTGATTTGGGTACGGTCATTGACCGGTTGGATCGTGCTGCCGATCTTCGGTCTTGCCGCATTTGCCATTGCGCTTCGCGGTACCGAGAAATGGCAGCGCATTGCCGTCGAATTCCTGGGCGTGCAGGGCGCGATCAGCGTCTATCAGCACATCGGGTATCTGTTCAGTCCCGGCGGGGTTGTGGATGGACAGATCGTCCGTTCCGACACCGGACAGATCGCCGATGCATTGTTTTTGCCCTACTGGGTGTGGGGCGGCCTGATCACCGCAGCGATCCTCGCCATGGTGTGGAAGGCGTTGCAGATCGCGGCACGTATCTGAAGCGCAAACGAAAAGGGCGGCCCCACGGGACCGCCCTCTTGCGTGACGATATCGTCGTGGATCAGCGCGAGTAGAACTCGACGACCAGGTTCGGTTCCATGGTCACCGGGTAGGGTACTTCGTCGAGCTTCGGCACGCGGGTGAAGGTCACCTTGTCGTTGCCGTCGGGCGCCACGTAGTCGGGGATGTCGCGCTCGGGCAGGCTCTGCGCTTCGATGACCAGCGCCATTTCCTGCGCCTTCTTGCCGAGGCTGATCACGTCACCAACCTTCACGCGGCGGCTCGCGATATTGCACTTCACGCCGTTGACGTAGATGTGGCCGTGCGAAACGACCTGGCGAGCCGAGAAGATGGTCGGCGCAAACTTGGCGCGATAGACGACCATGTCGAGGCGCTGCTCGAGCAGGCCGATCAGGTTCTGGCCGGTGTCGCCCTTCATGCGCGAGGCTTCGATGTAGGTGCGCTTGAACTGCTTCTCGGTCACGTCGCCGTAGTAGCCCTTGAGCTTCTGCTTGGCGCGCAGCTGGAGGCCGAAGTCGCTCATCTTGCCCTTGCGGCGCTGGCCGTGCTGGCCCGGGCCGTAGGAACGCTTGTTGACGGGCGAATTCGGGCGACCCCAGATGTTTTCGCCCATCCGGCGGTCGAGCTTGTACTTGGCGCTGGTGCGCTTCGTCATGTGACGTAGTCCTTCGATTTGCTGTCCTTACCCCACTGGCAAGGCTTCAACCCGGCATCGCACCGCTGAAGCTATTCTCCAGCGCGGCCACCGCTTCACCGGGATACGGGGCCAATTCGCGAGCGCGCGCCCTAGCAGTTTCGCCGCTTACGTCAAGCTTTGCGATAGGCGCTCGACAAAGTGCCAGGAGGAGGGCAGTGCGCCGCCCCATGGACGACACTTTCAAACTTCCCGATGATTGCACCGACATGCGCGAAGTCCGCACCGGTGTCGACAGGACGGATCGCGAGTTGATGGACTTGCTCGATCGCCGCTTCGGCTACATGCGCGCCGCCGCGCGGATCAAGAGTGACCGAAACGTAGTACGTGACGAAGCCCGCAAGGCTGAGGTTGTGGCCAATGCGGCCAAGGATGCAACGATGCGGGGACTGCCGGGTGAACGGATTGCTCAGATCTGGGATATGCTGGTCGAATGTTCGATTGATTTCGAACTAGACGAATGGGACCGCCTGCGTCCTTGATCATCGACCGATTGTGCGGCCGGAGAAATTACCAGTCTTGATATCTAACTCTTCGCCATTGATTGCTCGATCCTGAGCATCCCATTGCTCTTGGGTCTTGCATATCCGCGAAGCAGTTCGAAACCCGGTGTTTCGGATTTGGCGGCAGATCCGCTTCGGCTTTTCTTTCTTAGCTTCCGCTTCGGGTGCTTGGTCCTGCTCACCGTCCACTGCTGCAAAAGCAACGGTAGGCACAAGCGCAACTGCGGCAAAGGACATTAGGACACGATTCAATCTCATGGCGACCCCTACTCCTAGAAAAATAAGTAAATACGTCTGATTGAGAAGTTATCGGCAGGAATTGGACGTGTCTATCCTAACTTCCGGGGCTCGCGTTCCAGCGAGCTCAGTACGCCGCGCAGCGTGCGCACCTCGAGGTGGTTCCAGCCCGGTTTGGTCAGCACTCCGCGCAGGGTTCGCCGGGTTGCGTCGGCCCGTGCCGAGGGCAGGAAATAGCCCTTAGGCACGAGCATTCGTTCGAGATGGTCGATGAGGCCCTCGAGTTCCTCTTGCGGTGCCGGGGGAAGCCGCTCTTCCTGCGTTGGCTGCACCAATTGCTGGTTCTTGGACCACTCGTAGGCGCACAGGATCACGGCTTGGGCGAGGTTTAGCGAGCCGAACTCGGGATTGATCGGCACCGTCACTATGGCCCGAGCCAACGCCACGTCCTCCGTCTCCAGTCCAGATCTCTCAGGACCGAACAGGAAGGCGCTGCGCCCGGCGTTCCCAACTATCTCGCGCGAAGCCTCCTCGGGCGTGAGTACTGGTTTGGTCACGCCGCGCTTGCGAACCGTTGTGGCATAGACATGGGCGCAGTCTGCCACGGCTTCGGCGGTTGTCGAATAGACCCTGGCCTGTTCGAGCACGATATCCGCTCCGGCTGCCGCAGGTCCGGCAGACGGGTTGGGCCAGCCATCGCGCGGTTCGACCAGGCGCATCTCGGTTAGCCCGAAATTGAGCATCGCCCGCGCCGCCTTGCCGATATTCTCGCCAAGTTGCGGACGGATCAGGACGACGACTGGCTTAAGCGTTTCAGCCACTCTTCGCCGCTTCCTGCACGGTGCTGGCGAACTCTTCGAAGTCACGCGCCTCGCTGAAGTCGCGATAGACGCTGGCAAAACGAATATAGGCGACGCTGTCGAGCTGTCGCAGCCCGTTCATGACCATTTCGCCTATGCGCTGCGATGAGACTTCCGCTTCGCCTGCGGTTTCGACCTGCCGCTGGATTCCCGAGACGAGTTGGTCGATGCGCTCTTGCGGAATATCACGCTTGCGGCAAGCGAGAGTGATCGACTGCTCCAGTTTACCCCGATCGAAGGGCTCGCGACGGTCGCCGCTCTTGACCACGGTCACCTCGCGCAATTGTACGCGTTCGAATGTCGTGAAGCGTCCGCCGCAGCTTGAGCACTGGCGCCGGCGGCGGATCGAGGTGTTGTCCTCGGTCGGCCGACTGTCCTTTACCTGGCTGTCGTCATGCGCACAGAAGGGACAGCGCATCTACGGTCGGATACGCTTGTACAACATGATGCCCGCACCGGCGACGAGTCCGATGGGCCAGGTCACCACTGGGAGGAGGCCAGCAGCAACGGCACCCACAACCGCTCCGGTCAGAACCGGCTTGGTCGAAGGGTGAGCCATGCCTTGCTTGGCCATGCCCTTCAGTTCGTTGGTGGCATCGGGAATGAGCTTGTGATCCTGGTGGTTCGGTTCGCGGTCATCCATCGCTTCTCTCCTCAGCGTCCCGGGTAAACCGGGAAAGCTGCGCACAATTCGGTAACCTTGCCGCGCACACGCTCCTCAACCTGGCCATCACCTTCGGGGCCGTTGCGCGACAGTCCATCTACCACTTCTGCAATGAGCGCGCCAACCTGCGTGAACTCCGCCGGGCCAAACCCCCGCGTCGTGCCTGCCGGAGTACCCAGCCGCACCCCGCTGGTCACGAATGGACTGCGCGTGTCGTAGGGGATGCCGTTCTTGTTGCAGGTCAGCCAGGCGCGATCGAGCCCCTTTTCGGCGTCCTTCCCAGTCACGTCCTTGGCGGTCAGGTCGACCAGCATCGAGTGGTTATCGGTGCCCCCGGACACAACGCGCAGTCCGTTGGCTTCGAGGCTGGCGGCAAGCGCGCGAGCGTTCTCTACCACGCGGTGTGCGTATTCCTTGAAATCGGGACGCAGCGCTTCACCAAAGGCAACCGCCTTTGCCGCGACAACGTGCATCAGCGGACCGCCCTGCAAGCCGGGGAATACGGCCATGTTGAGGGGCTTGGTCAGCGCTTCATCGTCCCACAGGATGACACCGGAACGGGGACCGCGGAGCGACTTGTGCGTGGTGGTGGTGACAATATGGGCGTAGGGGAAGGGGGAAGGGTGCGCGCCACCAGCCACAAGGCCCGAGATATGGCTCATGTCGACCATAAGGTAAGCACCGACTTCGTCGGCAACCTTGCGGAAGCCGTCCCAATCCCAAACCCGCGAATAGGCGGTTCCACCGGCGATGATCAACTTGGGCATGTTCGCCTTGGCGATGGCCATGACCTCATCCATGTCGATCCGCTCGTCTTCCTTGCGAACACCGTAGCTGACCGGGTTGAACCACTTGCCGCTCATGTTGACGGGCGATCCGTGCGTGAGGTGGCCGCCCGAATTGAGATCGAGCCCCATGAAGGTGTCGCCCGGCTGTAGCAGCGCCAGGAACACGGCCTGGTTCATCTGGCTGCCTGAGTTGGGCTGAACATTAGCAAAATTGCATCCAAACAGTTGCTTGGCGCGTTCAATTGCCAGCGTTTCGACCACATCGGCATAATGGCAGCCGCCATAGTAGCGCTTGCCCGGGTAGCCTTCGGCGTACTTGTTGGTGAAGACCGAGCCGGTTGCTTCAAGCACCGCAGTTGACGCGATGTTTTCGCTCGCGATCAATTCGATCTTGTCCTGTTGGCGCTTCAATTCCTTGCGGACGGCGGCGTAGATTTCCGGATCGGCTTCGGCCAGCGTATCGTGCCAGAAGCGGTCCATCGGGTCGCGGGTGGTATTGGCGGGCTGGGTGGCCAAATCAGGTCTCCGGGTTGGATAGCTTGTCGACACGGCGCTGGTGACGGCCGCCGGCGAATTCGGTTTCGAGGAATGCGGCCAGGCAGGCCTTGGCCATGTCGCTGCCTGTCAGGCGCGCGCCCATCGCGATGCAGTTGGCATCATTGTGCTCGCGAGCAAGCGAGGCGGAAAGTGGTTCCGACACCAGCGCACAGCGCACGGCCGGGTTGCGGTTCACCGAGATGGAAATGCCGATTCCTGAACCGCACAAGGCCACGCCGCGCTCAGCAGTGCCGTCGGCCACGACCGATGCCAGCTTGTAGCCGTAATCGGGATAATCGACGCTGTCCTTCGTCTCCGGGCCCAGATCGGCAACCTGGTGGCCCTGTTCGATCAGCCATTCGCGCAGCTCGTCCTTGAGGTCGACTGCGGCATGGTCAGAGGCAATGGCGATTCTCATGGTCGCGCACATAGGGGCTGGAGGCGATTCCCGCCACCCCACTGGGGTGCTTTTGCTCTGTGTGGCCTGACGCCAGTTCAAGGGCCTTGACCCGCAACCCGGCTTACCGTCTTGCTGCTCCCATCAATGGGGAGTGCCAATGCGAAACTGGGTCCATCTTATTGCCTCGATGCTGGTTGCCTTGGCGCTTGCCATTTTCGCGACCACTCCTCCCTCACCAACTTCGCCAAGCAACGATCCTGCCGAAGCCTCGGCCGAGCGAACTTTCGAGCAGGTCGAGCGCATCGCGAGTGAGCCCCATCCAACGGGTTCTCCCGCCAATGACCGGGTACGGGCTTACCTAATTGCCCAACTCGAAAGCATGGGGCTCGAGGTAAAGACGACTTCCGGCTCGCTGGGTCCAGACGCGCTGAAGAAATTGGCGCACTGGCGTGGTGAACAGACGGCGGCACCGACCGAGTTCGTCAATGTCATCGGCGTGATGAAAGGTGCCGACCCAAACCTGCCCGCGATCGGCTTGATGGCGCATTATGACAGTGTCTGGGGGTCGCCCGGGGCTGCCGACGACGCGGCAGGCGTGGCGTCCATCCTTGAAACTGTCAGGGCACTAGCTGCAGAAGGTAGTCCGCGCCGCGACGTCGTGGTTATCCTGACCGATGCGGAAGAGCTTGGGCTGGAAGGCGCATGGCACTTCTTCAAGACCGACCCGCTAGCCGAACGCATTGGCGCTCTGATCAACCTTGAAGCCCGCGGCGGCGGCGGGATCGCGAGCATGTTCCAGACGGGCCCAGGCAATCGGGAGGGCGTTGAACTCTACGCGAACACAGTCGATCGCCCTGCAGCGTCGTCGCTTGCCGCCTTTCTCTACTCCGTGCTCCCGAATGACACCGATCTGACGGCGGCTCTCGAACGAGGCGGTTATACGGCCTACAACATCGCCTTCATCGGGCGATCGGGCCTTTACCATTCACCGCTGGCGACACCCGGTAATCTCGATCGCGGCGCGCTCAATCATATGCTCGCCCAGACACATTCGCTCGCACGCGCACTCGTCAATGCGGAGCAATTGCCGCAACCAACGACGGATGCAGTTTTCTTCGATGCGTTCGGGATTGTAACACTCGTTTACGCACCGTGGCTTGGTTGGGTCGTGCTGGTACTTGCTGCCCTTGGCTATGCCTCTGGGTATCGCGCGACGAAGGCGAAAGACGGCAGCGTCCTTTGGGGTGCAGGGCGCACGATACTGCTGCTGCTCGGTGGCGGCGTCCTGCTCTATGGTCTCAACCTGCTATCAGGCGCGGGGGTTGGCGCCGGGTACTACGATCGCCTTGCCGCCATCCCGAAGCTCACGGGGATGGCTGCACTTGCTGTCTTGTCCGCCGCAGTCCTGATTTGGGGCGGGAAGAAGCACGGGCCGAAGGCGCGGCTAGGCGCGGCTGTACCCTTGCTGCTTATCGCCCTCGCAGGGCAATGGATCGCCCCGACGGCAGCCTATTTCATCGTGATCCCACTTATGCTGGCAGGGCTTGTCGAGGCGGTAATTGCCCGCGCAGGAGATCCTCTGGGCAGGTCGGCCGCAGGCGTAGTGACAGCGTTGGTGGTAGGTTACCTGCTCGCATTGGGGTGGCAGATCATGCAGGGCGTGGGTCCAAGCATGCCGTTTGCCGTCGTGCTGCCAGCCGCTCTTGCGGTTGTCGCTCTATTGCCGTTGTGGCCCGCGCAAAAACGCCCGCGACTGGTCGCGGGCGTCTTGCTTGCTGCCGCCATCGGCTTGGCCTTGTGGGTGCGCTTCGACCCGGTGCCGCCGACGGTTGCAGTCTATTCGTCGCTCAAGCCGAGCTGATCGCTACTTACTGATCCAGGAACGAGCGCATCTTGCGGCTGCGGCTCGGATGCTTGAGCTTGCGCAGCGCCTTGGCTTCGATCTGGCGGATACGCTCACGGGTAACCGAGAACTGTTGGCCCACTTCTTCAAGCGTGTGATCGGTATTCATACCGATGCCGAAGCGCATGCGCAGCACGCGTTCTTCACGCGGGGTGAGCGAGGCAAGGACGCGGGTAACCGTTTCCTTGAGGTTCGCCTGGATTGCCGCGTCGACCGGGATGATCGCGTTCTTGTCTTCGATGAAGTCGCCGAGGTGTGAATCCTCCTCGTCGCCAATCGGCGTTTCGAGGCTGATCGGTTCCTTGGCGATCTTCATCACCTTGCGAACCTTCTCGAGCGGCATCGAAAGACGTGCGGCCATTTCCTCCGGCGTCGGTTCGCGACCTTCCTCATGGAGGAACTGGCGCGAGCAGCGGACCAGCTTGTTGATCGTCTCGATCATGTGGACCGGGATACGGATCGTGCGCGCCTGGTCGGCGATGGAGCGAGTGATCGCCTGCCGGATCCACCATGTCGCGTAGGTGCTGAACTTGTAGCCGCGGCGGTATTCGAACTTGTCGACCGCCTTCATCAGGCCGATGTTGCCTTCCTGGATCAGGTCGAGGAACTGCAGGCCGCGGTTGGTGTATTTCTTCGCAATCGAGATCACGAGGCGAAGGTTGGCCTCGACCATTTCCTTCTTGGCGATACGCGCTTCGCGTTCGCCCTTCTGGACCATGTTGACGATGCGACGGAATTCGCTGAGCGACATGCCGGTCTGGCTGGCGATATCCGAAATCTCGGCGCGGATGCGCTCGACTGCGTCGGCTTCCTTCTCGGCGAAGGCGGCCCACTTCTTGTCCTTGCCGGCCCGTTCGGCGAGCCAGGCGTCGTCAAGTTCGTTGCCGATATAGGCATCGAGGAAGTCGGCGCGCTTGACCTTATGACGCTCCGCCAGGCGCAGCATCTGGCCGCCCAGCGCCGTCAGGCGACGGTTGAAGGCGTAGAGATTGTCGACCAGGAATTCGATCTTGGTCGCGTGGAACTGCACGCTCTCGACCTCAGCGGTGAGCTGATCGCTCAGCGCTTCGTACTTCTTTTCCTTGGCCGGCGGGAAAGCGTCGCCGCGGCCCAGCACGTCGACGCGTTCGCCCTGGAGCTTCTCGAACTTGCCGAACAGGTCGGTGATCCGGGCAAAGCGCTCGAGCGCATCGGGCTTGAGCGCGGCCTCCATCTGGGCGAGCGACATGGTGTTGTCCTCGTCGTCGTCCTCTTCACGGCGCTTGGAGGTGCCTTCGCCGTCCTCATCCTCGTCCCCGTCGGCGTCTTCCTCTTCCTCGACTTCATCGTCGTCGCGAATGGTCGGACCGGCAGTCGCCTCGGAAATCTCACCGTCGTCGTCATCGTCTTCGGCGTCGTCGTTGAGCTTGTCGGCAGGCGGCTCCTTCGAAAGCATCGCATCGAGATCGAGGATCTCGCGCAGCTGCATTTCTTCATTGTTGAGCGCTTCGGACCACTGGATGATCGCGTGGAAGGTGATCGGGCTCTGGCACAGGCCCATGATCATCATGTCGCGGCCGGCCTCGATGCGCTTGGCGATGGCGATTTCGCCTTCGCGGCTGAGCAGTTCCACTGCACCCATTTCGCGCAGGTACATGCGCACCGGGTCATCCGTCCGCTCGCCCGCGGCGAGTTTACGGGTGGTGGTGGCCGCCTTCTTTACCGGCTTGCCATCATCATCGTCGTCATCATCGTCATCGCTATCGTCAGCGGCGATTTCACCGACTTCGCCATCGGCTTCTTCGGCAGCTTCCGCATCCTCGTCGGTCTCGACGATCTGCACGCCCATGTCGGACAGCGCCGACTGGATATCTTCGATCTGATCCGAACTCATCTCGCCCTGCGGCAAGGCATCGTTGAGCTCGTCATAGGTGACGTAGCCCTTTTTCTTTGCCTTGCTGATGAGCTTCTTGATCGAGGCCTCGTTGAGATCGATCAGCGGTGCGTCGTCCTTGTCGCCGGACTTCGACTTGGTGGCCATAAAGTAAGTCAACCCAATCTTGCGCCGCACCCGGGCCCGACACCCACCGCGGTCATGAATCCGATTCGCCTGTCGCTGCAGCCTTTCGCCGCCCGAACTGTTTCAATCGCTCGTTAAGGGCCAGCAAGCGTTCGCGCAATCTGGCCTGTTCGGCGATGGAACCTTCCGGGTCGCGTTCGAAACGCGCGGTCGCCTCCGCCAAAGCGGATTCGAGCGCGGGCCTTTCGACCAGCAGCGACACAGCCTCGGCCAGATCCTCGCGCGCATCACCCGGGTCGATGCCTTCATCAAGGAAGGCGAAATGAGCTTTCTCGGGTGGGGCAGGCAGGCCTTGAAGGTGCGATATGGGCGATTGCCCGCGCAAATCAAGCGCCTCGGCCGCTTCAAGCAACGAATCGATCGCAGGACCGACATTTTGGTCACGCCGGGCGAAGTCGGAGAGGGCGTGCTCATGACGGGCGATCTGATCTGGGTAGCGCATCAGTCCGGCAAGGACTGCGCGTCCCAGCGAATCGCGCGCACCGCCAGACATGGCGCGTCGCAGGCGCTCTGCCGCGCGGGGATCGAGTGTTGGAGCCTGTTGTTTCCAACCATCCTTCTTCCACTCGCGATGAGGGGTGAACTCGCGCTGCAGGCGCGGTGGGAAGGCGAAGGCCGAGAAACGATCGGACAGTTCGCGCTTGTAGAGCGCGCGGATATCGGGGTGCTGGATCGCCTCGACATGGTCCATCAGCCGCGCCTTGAGCCCGGCCTTGTCCTCTGGCGAGTTGAGCGGCCCGGCCGCTTTCTCAAACTCCCACAGCATGTCGAGCAGGCTGGCCGGCTCCGCCAGCAGTCGCTCCAGCGCCGCGACGCCCTGCTCGCGCAGGAGGTCGTCTGGATCGAGGCCTGCTGGCAGTCTGACGATCGCGAGCGAATGCCCGGGTCGCAGCAGAGGCAGCGCGCGCTGGATGGCGCGCATCGCGGCGCGCTGGCCGGCGTTGTCCCCATCGAGGCACAGGATCGGTCGTTCGACCTGGCGCCACAACAGCTCGAGCTGGTTTTCCGTCAGCGCAGTGCCTAGCGGTGCGACCGCCTCGCGAATGCCGGCATTGGCGAGCGCAATAGCATCCATGTAGCCCTCGACTACGATCAGCCGACCGCTCTGGCGCGCAGCGGGTGCGGCACGATGCAGATTGTAGAGCGTGCGCCCCTTGTCGAACAACGGCGTGTCCGGACTGTTGAGATACTTAGGCGCGTTGGGATTGGCGTCTGCGTCGAGAATCCGCCCACCAAAGGCGATCACTCGACCGCGGGTGTCGTGGATCGGCAGCATCAGGCGATCGCGGAAGCGGTCGTATGGGTCCTTGTCCTCGACCGCGATCCGCATTCCGGTTTCGACCAGCATCGGTTCCTCGAACCGGGCGAGGGCGCGTTTGAGTGCTTGGCGGTCCTCCGGCGCGTAGCCGAAGCCGAACTCCCGAACGATTGCTTCGGAAAACCCCCGGCGGCCCAGATAGGCGCGGGCATGGGCCCCTTCGGCTGCGCGCAGGTTGTGTTCGAACCACTCCTGCGCGGCGGCGGTGACATCGTGCAGGCCCGCCCGCCGCTCGGCGCGTTCGGCCTCGCGCGGGTCTGCACGCGGAACTTCCATCCCGGCCTGCGCCGCCAGTTCCTTCACGGCGTCCATGAACGACATTCCGCGCTGGTCGGTCATCCAGCGGATCACGTCACCATGCGCCTCGCAGCCAAAGCAGTGGTAAAAACCCTTGGCGTCGTTGACGTAGAAGCTCGGGGTCTTCTCGTTATGGAACGGGCAGCAGGCCTTGAACTCATGCCCCGCCTTGGTCAGCCGCGTGGTACGACCGATCACCGCGGACAGGGTAGTCCGCGCGCGCAATTCGTCGAGCCATTGGGGTGAGAGAACCATAAGGTCGCAGACCTTATAGGTCGGGCAGGGGTAGGGCTAGCGCGCGTTCGCGCCCTCCACAGGCTTGTCCGCAGGCGAAGCGTTCAGGAGAGCGCCTCTTTGACGAGCCCGCTGGCCTTGCTCATGTCGAGTGTGGCACCGTGACGGGCCTTTAGCTCGCCCATCACGCGACCCATATCCTTGATACCTTCCGCACCGATCTCTGCCTTGATCGCGGCGATCGCGGCGCGAGTCTCGTCCTCGCCCATCTGCTTGGGCAGGAATTCCTCGATCACAGCCAGTTCGACCTTTTCCTTGTCGGCAAGCTCCTGCCGCCCACCGGCCTCGTACATTTCGATCGATTCGCGGCGCTGCTTGGCCATCTTGAGCAGCACGTCAGTCACCAACTCGTCGTCTTCGGGCTTTCTCGAGGCCGTGCGTAGCTCGATATCGCGATCCTTGATCTTCGCACCGATCAGGCGGAGCGCGGCTGTGCGGTCCTTGTCCTTCGCCTTCATGGCAGTGACGGTTTCGGCCTGGATTGTCTCGCGGAGCATGAGAATACCTGTATCGCTATAGGATGGAGTTGGTTCGCCCATGTAGGGCCATGGACGATAAAGCCAAGCCTTGTGGACAAAGGCGGGTTGACGGGACTCGTCGGCATCCCTAGCGGCAATGACTTAGCACACATCGCCGGAAACCCCTGACTCGGAGAGCCCATGGCCCTGTCCGCATTTTCGCACGCGCAACCTAAAGGCGCGACTGGAGTCCTCGTATTTGCGGACGGGACGACCATTTGGGGGAAAGGCTTCGGCGCCACTGGATCCGCGGTGGGCGAAGTTTGCTTCAACACCGCGATGACGGGGTACCAGGAGGTGATGACCGATCCCTCCTACGACAGCCAGATCGTCACCTTCACCTTCCCGCACATCGGCAACGTCGGCGCGAACGAGGAAGACGTGGAGAGCCGCGGTCTCGGCGCGGTCGGGCTGGTGGTACGGCAGGAGATAACCCCGCAATCGAACTTCCGTGCGCAGCAGGAGTTTGTCGACTGGTGTGTGGCCCATGGCAAGATCGGCCTGTCGGGGATCGATACGCGCGCGCTGACGCGCCGTATTCGCCTCAATGGCGCACCCAATGCGGTCATCGCACACAGTCCGCGCGGCGAATTCGACCTCAAGGCGCTCAAGAAGCAGGCAGCCGGATGGAGCGGATTGGAAGGTCTCGACCTCGTTCCCAGCGTGACCCGTGAGAGCCAAGAAGACTGGCGCGGCGGACACTGGCAGCTTGGTTTCGGTTACACCGAAGGCGGGGCGGCACGTCCACATGTCGTTGCCATCGATTATGGCGCGAAGGACAACATCTTCCGCAACCTCGTGAAGGCGGGGGCGAAGGTCACCGTGGTGCCCGCGCGCACCTCGCTCGAGGATATACTTCGACTACAGCCTGACGGCGTGTTCCTCTCGAATGGTCCGGGCGATCCGGCTGCGACGGGTGAATATGCGGTGCCTGTGATCCACGGTCTGCTTAAACGCGATATCCCGCTATTCGGCATCTGCCTCGGCCACCAGATGCTCGGCCTCGCCGCCGGCGCCAAGACTGCCAAGATGCATCAGGGCCACCGCGGCGCAAACCACCCGGTCCAGCGCGTCGGCGGAGGCTGGAGCGAGAGCGAAGGTCTGGTGGAGATCACCAGCATGAACCACGGCTTCGCGATCGATGCCGATACGCTGCCGCCCGAAGTGGAGCAGACCCACGTCTCGCTGTTCGATGGCACCAATTGCGGCATTTCGATCAAGGGCAAGAAGGCCTTCGGCGTGCAATATCACCCCGAGGCGAGCCCCGGACCGCAGGACAGCTTCTACCTCTTTGAGAAGTTCGTGGGGATGCTGGGGTGAACTCTGTTGAGCGCATCAGAGGACAGATGCAGGTCGCTCTCGTCATCGAGGGGCACAAACAAACGGGGGCAATTCCGAACTTACTCGAATTAGCCTCTGCCTATTCAATCAAGGGGGAGCCTGCCCTCATCAACTCTTCGATCAAAGGTTGGGAGAATGAAAATCTTCTAATCGTGTCAAGAACCCTCGACGGCAAAGTGGCGGCCGCTCTCCGCCACGATTGTATCGCTGATGCGCTTTCCCACGTTCTAGATTCTTTGGGTGCAGAAACTTTCAAGGTGGACTGGTCCAAAGAAGAAATATTGACGGATGCCACCAATGAAGCGCTGATTGTCGCCCGCGACGGTTGGAAGCTACTCACCTTTGAGCGTGAGTGTGCCGCGCCGGGAAAACAGCCTAGCGACTCCGCATCTCCCCTACCGTTTCAAATTACCAACAACTTCACTCCTGTGAACAATATCACCTCAGCAAATCCGCAACCTGCCAACTCAGTTTCTTGGGCTGGGTGGGTCGGCGCGATGATCGGGATCATCGCAATTGTTGTAGCACTCTGGATTGGCGGAAAAATTTAATGCCCAAACGCACTGACATCTCCTCGATCCTCGTCATCGGCGCCGGGCCGATCATCATCGGCCAGGCTTGCGAGTTCGACTATTCGGGCACGCAGGCGATCAAGGCGCTGCGCGAGGAGGGTTACCGGGTCGTCCTGGTCAATTCCAACCCCGCCACGATCATGACCGATCCGGAAATGGCCGACGCCACCTATGTCGAGCCGATCACACCCGAGATCGTCGCGAAGATCATCGAGAAGGAGCGCCCTGACGCGTTGCTGCCGACCATGGGCGGGCAAACGGCGCTCAACTGCGCGCTCGATCTCGAGCGGATGGGCGTGCTGGAGAAATATGGCGTCCAGATGATCGGCGCCAATGCCGATGCGATCGACAAGGCCGAGAACCGGCAGCGCTTCCGCGAGGCAATGGACAAGATTGGCCTCGAAAGCGCGCGCAGCGGGGTCGCCAACACGGTCGACGAGGCCTTTGCGGTGCTCGAAATGACCGGCCTCCCGGCGATCATTCGTCCGAGCTTTACGCTGGGTGGCACCGGGGGCGGCATCGCCTACAACAAGGCCGAGTTCGAGAAGATCGTCCGCGAAGGTCTCGACGCATCGCCCACCACCGAAGTCCTGATCGAGGAATCGCTCCTCGGTTGGAAGGAATACGAGATGGAGGTGGTTCGCGACCGTAAGGATAACGCGATAATCATCTGCTCGATCGAGAACGTCGATCCGATGGGCGTGCATACCGGTGACTCGATCACGGTGGCGCCGGCGTTGACGCTGACCGACAAAGAATACCAGATCATGCGTACCGCCTCGATCGCGGTATTGCGTGAAATCGGCGTAGAAACAGGTGGTTCGAACGTACAGTTCGCAGTCAATCCGAAGGATGGCCGCCTGATCGTGATCGAAATGAATCCGCGTGTCTCGCGTTCATCGGCGCTGGCGTCCAAGGCCACCGGCTTCCCCATTGCGCGCGTCGCGGCGAAGCTGGCCGTGGGCTATACGCTCGACGAGATCCAGAACGAGATCACCGGCGCGACGCCGGCGAGCTTCGAGCCGACCATCGACTACGTCGTTACCAAGATCCCGCGTTTCGCCTTCGAGAAGTTCAAGGGGGCGAAGGCGGAGCTGTCGACCGCGATGAAGTCGGTCGGCGAGGTCATGGCGATCGGCCGCTGCTTCCAGGAAAGCGTGCAGAAGGCCCTGCGTGGGCTCGAAACCGGACTGGATGGCTTCAATCGCGTGCCCGAGCTCGAAGGCATGCCGAAGGACCAGATCTTTGCCTCGCTCAGCCAGCGCACGCCTGACCGCATCCTCAAGATCGCGCAGGCGTTCCGCGAGGACCTGACCGTCGAGGAAATCCAGCCTATCACCGGCTTCGATCCCTGGTTCCTGCGGCAGATCGAATCGATCATCTACGAAGAGAAGATGATCGGTCACAATGGCTTGCCGCGCGACGCGACCGAGATGCGGCGCCTCAAGGCGATGGGCTTTTCCGACAAGCGCCTGGCCACGCTGGCAGTCCGTTCGGTCGGGGTCGCGGGCGGCCTCGGCGAAACGCAGGCCAAGCGTTCGGGCCTGCTGCACGATGCCCTGCGCGCAATGGCGGGCGCCACGAGCGAGCAGGAAGTGCGCGACCTGCGCCACAAGCTCGGTGTGCTACCGGTCTACAAGCGCATCGACAGCTGCGCGGCCGAGTTCGAAGCAGTGACGCCCTACATGTACTCGACCTACGAGGCGCCGACCTTCGGCGAACCCGAGGATGAGGCGCAACCCAGTGATCGTAGGAAGGTCGTCATCCTGGGAGGCGGCCCAAATCGCATCGGGCAGGGCATCGAGTTCGATTATTGCTGCGTCCATGCCTGCTTCGCCCTGTCCGAAGCCGGCTTCGAAACGATCATGGTCAACTGCAACCCCGAAACGGTTTCGACCGACTACGACACCTCCGACCGCCTCTATTTCGAGCCGTTGACCGAAGAGGACGTGCTCGAAATCCTGCGGGTCGAGATGTCGAAGGGCGAACTCGTCGGCGTCATCGTGCAGTTCGGCGGTCAGACCCCGCTCAAGCTGGCCGCGGCGTTGGAGCGTGAGGGGATCCCGATCCTCGGCACCAGTCCGGATGCGATCGACCTTGCCGAAGATCGCGAACGCTTTGCCAAGTTGGTCGCCAAGCTCAAGCTGAAGCAACCTGAAAACGGCATTGCCCGCAGCCGCGACGAGGCCGTCGCGGTCGCTCGATCCATCGGCTATCCGGTGCTCCTGCGCCCCAGCTATGTCCTTGGCGGCCGTGCGATGGAGATCGTCGACAGCGAGGCGCAGCTCGATGACTACATCAATACGGCGGTCAATGTTTCGGGCGACAGCCCGGTGCTGGTCGACCAATACCTGCGGGACGCGATCGAGTGCGATGTCGATGTGGTTTCGGATGGTTCGGAGGTGCGAATCGCAGGCGTGATGCAGCATATCGAGGAAGCTGGCGTCCATTCGGGCGATAGCGCCTGTACGCTGCCACCCTATAGCCTGCCCGATGAAATCGTTGCCGAAATGGAACGCCAAGGCGTGGCTTTGGCCAAGGCGCTACAGGTCCGTGGTCTCATGAACGTGCAGTTCGCGGTGAAGGACGGGGAGGTCTACCTGATCGAGGTAAACCCGCGCGCAAGCCGCACGGTGCCCTTCGTCGCCAAGGCTATCGGCCGCCCGATTGCCAAGATTGCCGCGCGGGTGATGGCAGGTGAAGACCTGCGCAGCTTCGAGCCTTTCGACATCCGGCCCAAGCATATGGCAGTGAAGGAAGCGGTGTTCCCCTTCAGCCGCTTCCCGGGGTCCGACCCGGTGCTCAGCCCGGAAATGAAGTCGACGGGCGAGGTAATGGGTATCGATTACGGTTTCCCTGCGGCCTTTCTCAAGTCGCAGCTGGGCGTCGGCATGACCCTTCCACAGCAGGGTACGCTGTTCGTCTCGGTCAAGGATAGCGACAAGGAAATCATCGTCCCAGCGGTGAAGACGCTGCTCGATCATGGGTTCAAGGTGATTGCCACCGGCGGCACGCAGCGCTTCCTCGAAGCCAAGGGTCTCGATGTCGAAAGGGTCAACAAGGTCGCGGAAGGCCGCCCGCACATCGTGGATGCGATCATCGACGGGGAAGTGGCGTTGATCTTCAACACCACCGAAGGCTGGCAGTCGTTGCTAGACAGTCAATCGATCCGCGCGAGCGCGCTGGAGAAGAAGCTTCCCTACTATACGACGGCGACCGCCTGCCTGGCGGTTGCGCGCTCGATAGCAGAGGTTTCGCCGAGCCAGCTTGAAGTGCGTTCTTTGCAAGACTATTATAGCTGACGAGAACACACGCGCGCTCCCCTCACATTTGGACCCGCAAGGCTCCGCAAGCTGCGGACCGGGTTCGAATTGTCCCTGAGGGAGCCGGGAACAGGAAGGACGAAGGCCCATGGAAAAGGTGCCGATGCTGGCAGAGGGCTATGAAAAGCTGACAGCGGACCTCAAGGTGCTGCGCGCCGAACGCCCGAAGATCGTCGATGCGATCGAGGAAGCGCGCGCGCATGGCGACCTCTCGGAGAACGCGGAATATCACGCGGCCAAGGAACGCCAAGGCCAGGTCGAGGCGCAGATCGCCGATATCGAGGACAAGGTCAGCCGCGCGCAGATCATCGACCCGACGACGCTTTCGGGCGACAAGGTGATCTTTGGTGCGACCGTTACTTTGCTCGACGAGAACGACAAGCCGGTGCGATACCAGATCGTCGGCCAGACCGAAGCAGACGCGAACAAGGGCCGAATCAGCTACAACTCGCCGATCGGTCGGGCGCTGATCGGCAAGCAGGTTGACGAAGAGGTCGAAGTGACGGTCCCTTCGGGCGACAAGTTTTACCTGGTCGAGAAGATCGAGTTCATCTGAGCCGGAAAGCCGCTCTCAGAGCGGTTTTTCCATCGCCCAGTTGTGGATCTGCACACCGTCGATCTCAAATTCACGCTTGTGCATCATGACGTAGCCCGCGCGCTCGAACGCGGGTCGCGCAAGGTCGCTCGCTTCCGAGTAGAGTCTCGTTACGCCCCAACTGCGCGCCAATGCCTCCGCCTCACCTAACAGGCGGGCAGCGAGGCCTTGGCGAGTGTGCCCCGGATGATTGTACAAGTGGTCGAGGTGGCCATCTTGCTCAAGCAAGGCATAGGCGACGGGCCTGTCATCGGCGTCAACGGCGACGAGAATGATCGCACCATCCGCCACGCGACTGCGAAACTTTTCCGGCGTCGCTTGCCAACGTAACCAGGCCGTCACCTGCTCCGGTGAATACTTGAGCGCCCCCACCCGAACTATCGCCTCTCGCCAGACAAGCGGGAGGACCTCGGCATCATCGTCGCGAAACGGCCTGATGGAGTAGGCCATGGTGCGTTCAGGCGCCCGGGTCGAGCAGCTTGTGCAGGTGGACCACGACGTACTTCATTTCGGCGTCGTCGACCGTGCGTTGGGCATTGGCCCGCCAGGAGTCGACCGCCGCGTCATAGCTGCTGAACACGCCGGCAACGTGGATGCCCTCGGGATCGGCGAAAGTCACCGCGCGAGGATCTGTGACACGGCCGCCCATGACGAGATAGAGCGTCTGCTTGCTCTCTTTTTCTTCCATGACTATTGAAACTCCTTGGGGAGGGGAGGTTTGGCTGGTTTTCGGATTGGCTGGCCCCATAGCGAAAGCGGCGCGGCAGGCAACCCTGTCGCGCCGCTACGGCATCGTATTCCCCGCGGGGACTACCGCCCTGTGCGTTCCTTGAGCGAGCGGACTGCGCGTGAGCCCTTGCGTGCCACCTTACGCGACTTTGCCCGAACCGCATCGGTCGCAACGTCGAACTTGTAGGCCGCGTCCCGTCGCAGGCCGCGGGCAGTCGTGGCCGCGCTATCGCCGATATCTTCAAGCCTGTCCCCTGCATCACGCGCGGTCACCAAGGCTTCCTGGAGCATTCTCGCGCCATATGCGAAGGCCGATTCCAGCGCGAGGTTCACCAAAACGCTTCCGCGCTTGCCCACTTTGCGACCGCTCTTGGTCATGGCACCGATCGCGAAACCGGCGAAGATCACCCCGCCGACCACGGCAAGCGGATGCTTGCGGGTGAAAGCGATCGCCTCGTCCGCTGCCTGGCGAGCCTGTTCGGCCAAGGTGCGTTCGGAGTTGCGCTGTTGCGCGGCCTCGATCCGGGCGCGCAGGGCCTCACGCTTCTGCTCGTCCGTCTTGGGGGTGGTGAGGGTGTGGACTTCAGACATGGGGGCTCCGTTTTCGAGTTCAGCTGCCAGTGTCGTCGGGGGCAGGGTCAATATCCTCGCCCAGGCCGAACAATGACAATATGGGATTGCGCGCGAACCAGACCACGATGGCGGCAATCAATGCAGCCAGCGCACCGCGATTGTCGTCGGCGACTTCGACCGCTTCTTCGTAGATATCGACCGCTCCCTCGCGGACCATGTCCATGGCGCGGGCGGTAAGACCCTTCTGCGAGTAGGTCGTCTTGAGGTTCTCGACGTCAGCCTCGACAAGCGCGCGCGCAGAATCGCGCAGGTGGCGGTCGGAGATCATCCGGCAACGCAACTCGCTCACTGCTTGTCCTCCCCGAAAGCGGAGGCGATCTCATCGATACGGGCCTTGACCAGGCGAAGCAGCACCGCCGCCCCGACCAGCAGCGCGATCGTGACGATCGCCGTAGCACCCCAGGCGCCAACGGTAGGGATCAATGCGAAGAGGATCCCTACCGTAGCGGCGATCAGTGCAAGGTGGAGAAAGCCCAGACCAAGTAGCGCAAATCCGGCTGCTCCCTTGGCGCGGTCTGCTGTGAAGGCGGCGCGGCTTTTCTGGAAGGCGAGTTCGGCTTCAGCGTAGGTCTTGCCATCCTCGATCAACGCCGAGATGTCGTCAGTCAGCGAGGGACCAGCCTGGGACTCTTCGTCTTCAGGGGCACCGTAATCGTCGGGCAGGTCGAGCGGTCCGGTATAGTCCTGGGTCCGCTCACCGTCATCATCCCGCATTGCAGCCCCTCCTGTTCGCTTCAGCGCGAACGGCGAAATAGCCGCGAAAGGAGGAACCCTGCAATCGCTGCGATACCGAGCGCCTTGCCAGGGCTCTTGCGGACGAATTCCCGACCGTCTTCGACCAGGTCGTCGACGCTCTTGGCGTCCAGCTTGGTGGCATATTCATCGAGCGACTTCGAGGCGGTGCGGGCATAGTCGCCGTATTTGGCACCAACCTTTTCGTCGACCTGATAGGCATTGTCGCTCACGAGGCGGCTCAGGGCGCGCAGGCCTTCGCCGGCCTTGGCCTTACCTTCGACAGCTAGTTCCTTGCTCTTGACCTTGGCTTCTTCGCCATAGGCCTTGGCTTCGGCTACCCAATCTTCGCCTTTACCCTTCGCTTGGTCGCGATAGGCTACCGCGCGATCACGGCCTTCCGCCTTCAACGCGGCGGCGCCTGCCTTTGCTTCCTCGAGCGCCGCGTTGAAGCGCGACTTTGCTTCGGTGCGATTGTCTGCGGTCTTGGTCACGGCAGTGGTCTCCTTGGTTGCGGGTTTCTTGACCGCGCTCTTGCGCGGCTTTGCGGATGTGGTGGTCTTCTTTGTGGCACTGGTCTTACGCTTCTTCGGCGCAGTGGTCTTGGTCGTTTCGGCCATAACTCTCGTCCTTGCCCTCAATTCGTATTCATGCCGGATCAGCAGACTCCGGCCTTCCTTTTCCAACGCAACTTGCGCACCGAAGTTCCGGCGCATAGAGCGCGTCAAACCCCAATCTGGGGGTGTTATAGCATTTTACAACACCTTTATCCGGAGCGCTACCGACCATGACCGCGATCATCGATCTTCATGCCCGAGAAATCCTGGACTCGCGGGGCAATCCCACGGTTGAGGTGGACATCCTCCTCGAAGACGGCAGCTTCGGTCGGGCTGCGGTCCCGTCGGGCGCATCGACAGGCGCGCATGAGGCGGTCGAGCTGCGCGATGGGGACAAGGGTCGTTACCTGGGCAAGGGTGTGCTCAAGGCGATCGATGCGGCCAACACCGAAATCGCCGATGCGATCCTTGGTCTCGATGCCGAAGACCAGCGCGATATCGATGCCACAATGATCGAGCTCGACGGCACGCCGAACAAGGGCCGCCTGGGCGCAAATGCGATCCTCGGAACCAGCATGGCAGTGGCGAAGGCTGCAGCGGCAGCGCGCGGCCTGCCGCTCTACAGCTACATCGGCGGCGTATCTGCGCATGTCCTGCCGGTTCCGATGATGAACATCATCAATGGCGGCGAGCATGCCGACAACCCGATCGACATCCAGGAATTCATGATCATGCCAGTCGGCGCAGACAGCCTCGCCGAAGCTGTCCGCTGGGGTGCGGAAGTGTTCCATACGCTCAAGAAAGGTCTTTCGCAGAAGGGGCTGGCCACCGCGGTGGGTGACGAGGGCGGCTTCGCGCCGAACCTTGCCAGCACGCGCGATGCGCTCGACTTCATCATGACCTCGATCGAGCAGGCCGGCTTCAAGCCAGGTGAAGAGATTGCACTGGCGCTGGATTGCGCATCGACCGAGTTCTTCGCCGATGGGCGTTACGACCTTGCTGGCGAACAGATCTCGCTGACGCCGGAGGAGATGGCGCGCTACCTGGCCGATCTGTGCAACGACTATCCGATCCGTTCGATCGAAGACGGCATGAGTGAAGACGACTTCGCCGGATGGAAGGCCTTGACCGATCTGATTGGTGGTAAAGTCCAGCTGGTTGGCGACGATCTGTTCGTCACCAATCCGCAGCGCCTTAGCGATGGGATCGCCAAGGGTCTCGCCAACTCCCTGCTGGTCAAGGTCAACCAGATCGGCACGCTGTCGGAAACGCTCGATGCAGTCAGCATCGCAAACCGCGCCGGGTACACCGCGGTCATGTCGCACCGCTCGGGCGAGACCGAGGACGCGACCATCGCCGATCTCGCGGTCGCCACCAATTGCGGGCAGATCAAGACCGGCTCGCTGGCCCGTTCGGACCGGCTCGCCAAGTACAACCAGCTTATCCGTATCGAGGAAGAGCTGGGCGGCAGTGCGGTCTACGCGGGCCGCGGTTGCTTCGGCAAGCTGGGCTAACTCGACCGACCCCTGCGATGCCTCGACGAGCGGCAATTGCCGCTCGTGGGGTACGCGCATATCAAGCGAGCTTTCCAGACAAGGCGCGTCGCGCGCCGCAGGAGAGCTGTAATCATGAAAAACCGTCTCGTTGCAGCGCTGCTGCTCGGTACCGCCGTTGCCACGCTTGGACCCGTCGCCTGCAGCCAAATCGGCGATGAGACAGAGGTCGCTTCAACAGGGACCGAACTTGGGATCGAGCAGAGCTGGATGGACAGCTCGATCAAACCCGGTGACGACTTCTTCCGCTACGCAAACGGGAGCTGGTTCGATAGCACCGAGATACCGGCCGACCGTTCGAATGTCGGCGGTTTCTATATCGCCTTCCTCCAGACCGAGAAGAACCTGACGGCGCTGATCGACGGGATCGTGAAATCCGACCCGGCGCAGGGTACCGATGCCTGGCGAGTAATGACCTTTTACGAATCCTTCCTCGACACCAAGGCAATCGATGCTGCGGGTATGAAGCCGATCGAAAGCGATCTGGCCAGGATCGATGCGATCACGGACAAGGCGCAGCTCGCCAGTGCGATCGGGGCAAGCATGCGCGCCGACGTCGATCCGCTAAACAGCACCGATTTCGAAACCGAGAACCTCTTCGGCGTCTTCGTCACGCAGGCACTCAAGGGTGGGGAAGTGGTTCCATACTTGCTGCAGGGCGGCCTCGGCATGCCCGAACGCGAGTACTACCTGTCTTCGGATCCCAAGATGGCGGGCCTGCGCACCGCGTATAAGGCATATATCGTCAACTTGCTGAAAGCCGCAGGTGTCGCAGATGCGGAGGCCAAGGCGCAACGCATCTACGATCTCGAAATCAAGATCGCCAGGGCGCATGTCAGCCGGGAAGAAAGCGACGACTGGACTACCGCAAGCTCGCTGTGGTCGCAGGCCGATTTCAAGGCCAAGGCCCCGGGAATGGACTGGGATACCTTCTTCAAGTCCGCACAGCTGGCGGGCTTCGAAACCTTCGACGCCTACCATCCCAGCGCGATTACCAAGCTGTCGGCACTCGTGGCGTCGGAACCGCTCGCGGCGTGGAAGGATTGGATGACCTTCCATCGGATCAACGCCAATACCGAGGTCTTGCCGACCAGGCTCGATGAGCTGCACTTCGCTTTCTATGGCAAGAAGCTGTTCGGGCAGGAGGAACAGCGCAGCCGCGACAAGCGCGCGCTTGGCGCCATCAATCAGCACATGGGCGACGAGTTGGGCAAGCTCTATGTCGAGAAGTACTTCCCCGCGCCCGACAAGGCTGCGATTGCAGGCATGGTCGACAACATCAAGGATGCCTTCGCCAAGCGGATCGATGCGCTTGATTGGATGGCGCCCGCAACCAAGGCCGAAGCTAAGAACAAGGTTGAAACCATGGCGGTAGGCGTCGGCTATCCCGACACCTGGACCGATTATTCCTCACTCAGGGTTGAACCGGGAAGCGCCTACGCCAACCTCCAGGCAGCCGATTTGCTGTACTATCGCCAGCAGCTGGCCAAGGTGGGCAAGCCACTCGACAAGAACGAATGGTGGATGAATGCGCAGCTGGTCAACGCGGTTAACCTGCCGGTGCAAAACGCGTTGAACTTCCCGGCCGCGATCCTCCAGCGTCCCTTCTTCGATCCCAAGGCCGACCCGGCGTTCAACTATGGCGCAATCGGCGCTGTGATCGGACACGAGATCAGCCACAGCTTCGACAACAATGGCGCGGCCTTCGATTCCTCGGGCGCGATGCGCAACTGGTGGACCGATGCCGACAAGGCCAAATTCAACCAGGCGGGTAAGGCGTTGGCGGACCAGTACGATCGGTACGAGCCGTTCCCGGGCCTGCATGTCCGCGGCGACCTGACCTTGGGTGAAAACATCGCCGATGTGGCGGGGCTTGCAGCCGCGTACGATGCCTATCGCGCCTCGCTCGGTGGCAAGGAGGCTCCGGTCATCGGTGGGTTCACCGGCGACCAGCGCTTCTTCATCGCCTATGCCCAGGCCTGGGCCAGCAAGTTCCGCGAAGAGGCCCTGCGGCAGCGCATCGCCACAGACGGTCACGCCCCAGGGCAGTATCGCGCCCTGACGGTCCGCAATCTCGATGCCTGGTACAAGGCCTTCGACGTCAAGGAAGGTGACGCGCTCTACCTTGCTCCGGAAAAGCGCGTGAAGGTCTGGTAGGCTCAGCGGGGAGGGCGCCTGCACGGGCGCCCTCACACAGGATTTGCGCCATTGTCATGCGATCCCACGACAGGTAGCTATCAGCAACCGATATCGTGGGAGAGAGCGATTTGGGCGAATTTCCGGTTCACCCGGCCGATGTCACACCGCAGTGGCTGACGGAAGTTCTGGGCGCGCGTGTTGATACCGTGCGATGGGAGCCGATCGGTACCGGGCAGGTGGGCGACAGCGCGCGCTTCCATCTCGAAGGACCTGACGCCCCTGCGACCCTTGCCGGAAAATTCGCTGCCGAAGACGCTGCCAGCCGCGGTACGGCAGTCATGTTTGGCCTCTATCGCAAAGAGGTCGAGTTCTACCGACAGGCAGCACCAAGGCTTGGCGTGCGCGTGCCCGGCGTCCACTTTGCGGCCGTAAGCGAGGACGGCGGCGAGTTCATCCTGTTGTTTGAGGACATGGGGCCGGCACGCCAGGGCGACCAGATCCGCGGATGCACCATTGATGATGCGCGCGCCGGCATCAGGCAGGCGGCGGCCATCCACGCGCCCAGTTGGGGCGTCACTGATCTCCTCGAAGCGGAATGGCATGCGCCACCAACCGATCTCGGGCAGACTCTCGGCGCTCTCTACCCGCAGGCACAGGCAGTCTGGCGTGAGCGCTACGCCGATAAGCTCGAACCGGAAATGATGCGGTTGTGCGAGGAACTGGCGGAGATGAGTGGCAGCTATTTCCAGCGCACCGATCCACCGCAGTGCTTGGTCCACGGGGATTTCCGTCTCGACAACATGCTGTTCGATATCTGCGGCGGAACCGAGCCCATTGCGATCCTCGATTGGCAGACGGTCACGGTCGGCAAGGCGATGACCGACGTCGGTTACTTCATGGGTACCGGTATCGGCGAGGCGCTGTGGCGCATACACGAAGACGAACTGCTCGACCTGTGGCTGGCTGAGATGGCCGCGCGGGGTAGGGGCCTAACCCGCGATGACATCTGGCACGACTACCTGCTTGGCATTCTCCACGGCGTCTCGACTGCAGTGTTCAGCGCAGCCTTTGTCGAACGCACCGAGCGAGGAGATGCAAATTTTCTATCCATGGCACGCGGGGGCTGTTCGCTTGCGCTCGCGCGTGACAGTCTCTCTGCCTTGAAGGAGACGCTCTGATGGTCCTGACCCGCGGCGACGACTACCCGATCCACCAGACCCCCGAGCCGGTCGCCTATTCGGGCACCGATCGCAATTTCTACGACCGCTACTTCTTCAATGGCTATGCCCCCGATGGCAGCGGGTTCTTCGCCGTTGCCCTTGGTGTCTACCCGCACCTCGACGTGATCGATGCGCATTTCAACGTCATCCGCGGCGGGATCCAGCACTGCATCCATGCGAGCCGCGAGTTGAAGATGGAGCGTATGGACCTGCAGGTCGGACCCATTCGCATCGAGATCGTCGAACCGTTGCAGCGGCTGCGAGTAGCAATCGACGATTTCGAGGGGATCTCGGCCGACCTCTATTTCGAAGGGCGCGCCTTTCCGATCGAGGAGCCGCGCTTCATCCACCGTATCGGCCCGCGCGCTTTCATGGACTATACCAGACTGACCCAGAACGGCCGGTACGAGGGCTGGATCGAGGTCGATGGTGACCGGCGCCTGCTTGCCGAAGGGACCATGGGGACCCGTGATCGCAGCTGGGGCGTGCGACCAATCGGTGCGCGCGATCCGCAACCGACTCCCGGCCACACGCTTCCGGGCTTCTTCTGGCAATGGACCCCGATTAATTTCCCGCAGGGTAGCCTGTTCTTCCACGTCAACAATGATGAGAAGGGCGAAGCGTGGAACACGCGCGCGGCATGGGCGGACGAGGGGGCCCAAGCAGCGGACCTCACAGAGGGGCATGGAAGCATGCGCACAAGGTTGGACCAGAGCACGCGCTGGCCTTCAGGCGGCACACTTTCCCTTGCAGTGCGTGGGGCACCCGAGCAGATCAGTTTCGAACCGCTAGGCCGTTTCCAGATGCGAGGCCTGGGCTACACCCACCCGGAATGGGGCCACGGCCACTACAAGGGGCCGCTGGTGGTAGAGCGCGAGGACATCGAGCTGGCCGATCTCGATCCCTTGCTACCTGAAAACCTCCACGTGCAAATGCCAGTCAGGGTGGTTGGCAGCGACGGCTCGGAAGGTATTGGGGTATTCGAGCAACTGATCATCGGGCCCTTTGCGCCGCTCGGGCTTGGCGAGTTTCTCGACGGCGCGCGCTAACGGGCTACCAAGAGGGTAACGACCCCACCAAAGATCAGCGTACCACCAATGATTTTCAGCCGGTCGGCCCTTTCGCCAAGAAACAGGATGGCGATGACCAATGCAAACAGGATTGAACTCTCTCGCAAGGACGCGAGACGGGGCAGTTCCCCAACCGCATAGGCAGTGAGCGCAAGACCATAGGACAGCACGCCCAACGCCCCGGCAAGCACGCAGGCGCGCCAGTTTCGCTTGGCATAGTCGACAAAGCCCTGCCCGCGCCATGCGCCGAATGCAGCCCCGATCACGGCGCCAAGCACCAGGAAGGCCCAGGCGATGTAGGACATCTGGGTAGGTGCGCTCCGCACGCCGCCGGCATCGAGAACCGTGTAACAGGCGACCGCCAGCCCGGTCAGCAGGGAGTAGCCGAGTGCAGCCGGGGTTAGGTTTCGGCCAATTGCGCTCAGCAGGATGCCAGTGACGACTAGCCCCATTCCCGCTGCGACCGGCAGGGTAATTGCGTCGCCAAGGATGAACACGCCGCCCATTGCCGCGAAGACTGGTGCAGTTCCGCGCATGATCGGGTAGCTCGCGCTCATGTCCGCCACTTCGAAGGCACGGACCAGCGCGAGAAAATACACCGCGTGAACCGCAAGTGACCCAGCAAGCCAGCCCCATGCCCCGTGGGGTAGGGGAACCAAGAAGACTGCAGGAAGGACCAGCAAGCCGCCGCTGAGGTCGATCAGCGCGCGGCTCGCCAGCTTGTCGTCACCCGATTTGAGAACAGCGTTGACCACGGCATGGATCGCCCCGGAGGCGACCATCATCATCGCGGCGGTTTCGATCATGTAGTCAGGCAGCGAAGCGCGTCTGGAGGTCGAGCAGCGCCATCGCGGCTTTGGCCGCTTCGCCGCCCTTGTCCTTCTGCGACGGGTCGGCGCGGACCAGCGCCTGCTCTTCGTTTTCGACAGTCAGGATGCCGTTGCCGATTGCCATGCCATCCATGGTCAGTGCCATGATCCCACGCGCGCTTTCTCCGGCGACAATCTCGAAATGGTAGGTCTCGCCACGGATAACCACGCCGATCGCGACATAGCCGTCATACAGATCGCTCTCCGACGCGAGCGCGATGGCGCCGGGCACTTCCAGCGCGCCGGGGACGGTGAGGACGTCCACCTCATGTCCTGCATTGGCGAGCGCAGCACGCGCGCCTTCGACCAGCATGTCGTTGAGATGGTCGTAGAAACGGGCTTCGACGATAAGGAAACGGGCCAAGTGCTTACTCCGGAATCGGGCGTTCGCCCGTTACTGTGATGCCATAGCCCTCAAGGCCGACGACATTGTGATGTGAATTGGTGAGCAGTTCCATTTCGTGGACGCCGAGATCGGCGAGGATTTGGGCACCGACGCCATACTCGCGCAGTTCACCGCCATCGGTCGGACGCACGCCGCCGACTTCATTCTGCAGGCTTTCGGGGCGGTTGGGCATCAACAGCACGACCACGCCGCTACCATTGTCGCCGATCGCCTTCATCGCGCGCTGGAGCGTACGCTTGCGCTGGCCCGGACGACCGAGCACGTCGTCGAAGATCGAGATACGATGCATGCGCACCAGGGTCGGCTTGCCCGGCTCAACGTGGCCCTTTTGCAAGGCGACATGCGTGCTGCCATCGACCGCATTGCGGTAAGTCATGGCCCGCCAGTCGCCGCCGTAGTCCGAAACGAACTCGCTTTCGCTCGCACGCTCGACGAGATGGTCGTGGCGCATGCGATATTCGATAAGGTCACGGATCGTGCCGATCTTGAGGCCGTGGCGGCGGGCGAATCCGATCAGGTCCTCGAGCCGTGCCATGCTGCCGTCCTCTTTCATGATCTCGCAGATCACGCCCGAGGGGTTGAGGCCGGCAAGCCGCGAGATGTCGACCGCCGCTTCGGTATGGCCAGCACGGACTAGAACACCGCCGTCGCGCGCGATCAGCGGGAATACGTGGCCCGGCGTGACAATGTCCTGCGCATTGCGTGTCGGATCGATTGCCACCGAAACGGTGCGCGCACGGTCGGCGGCCGAAATGCCGGTTGTCACCCCTTCACGTGCCTCTATCGAGACGGTGAAGGCCGTTTCATGCCGCGTTCCATTCGAACGGCTCATCAGCTGCAAGCCAAGTTGTTCGGTCCGCTCGCGGGTCAGCGTAAGACAAATCAGGCCGCGGCCGTGCATTGCCATGAAGTTGATCGCATCGGGCGTCGCCATTTGCGCAGGGATGACCAGGTCGCCTTCGTTCTCGCGATCTTCGTCGTCGACCAGCACGAACATGCGGCCGTTGCGCGCTTCCTCGATGATCTCTTCGATTCCGACGAGCACCGGTGTCTCGTCATTGGCTTCGAGGAAGCGTTCGAGCTTGCCCAGCGTGTCTGCGGTTGGATTCCAACCGTGGTCGCCGCAGTCGCGCAAGGTATTGGCGTGGAGGCCTGCAGCACGTGCGAGGCCGGCTCGAGTCATCTTGCCCTCTTCTACGAGGGTACGGACTCGGGTGATGATATCAGTAGCCATGCGACTCAGATATCACATTGTGATGTGATATCCAATTCCGCTACGACATTGCAATGTGAGGCAGGAAAATGGTGGACGCACTAGGGCTCGAACCTAGGACCCGCTGATTAAGAGTCAGCTGCTCTACCAACTGAGCTATGCGTCCACACTGCGGCTTGCCGCGTACCCGTTTCCGGGCTCCCCCGACTCAGGGGAGGCGCTCATATAGCGGGCCTCTCACGGATTAAAAGGGGTTTATTTCGCCGGGGTCGAACGCATCGCCGAAAGCCTGTGAACACCCGGCAATTCGATCGAAACGACCGATGCAAAAGGGTCCGCCGGGTTATCGTAGATCCGGACGAAACGATTGAATTCGAGCGCACGCACGGCCGAGAATACGTCCTGCAAAGATAGGCCGGTTAGCGTGGGCAAATCCCAGATTGTAGTGCTGCGCTCTCGCTTTCCGGCCTGGCAAAGTGCCAAGAGCACGGTGTCGAGTGCATCCGCGTCCAGCTTGTCGGTAAGATTTTCACAATCAATTTCAGTGAAGTGGTTGAAATCCTGGCCCGGGGCCGCCTTCGACCCACTCACTTAAGAAACACCACGAACACTCAAACCCCCTGCGACCACGCGAACGTGTTTTGGCGGGTTTATACTTTCTGTTATGCTTAATTCCAGTCACTCGATCGGGGGACAGCCATGCAGCGCTACGCGGCGCATATGGATAGTTTGAAGCAGCCCAGCGAAGTGCTGCATTTCGTCAATCGCTTGGCGCGGCGGCTTGGCGCGGACAAGCAAAGTTATCATTGTACCCCGGTTTTCGGTTCCCATACTTCCGATGAGGCCGTGATCTACCAGCAGGGCTTTCCCGCTGCCTTTACCGAGGAGTACAGATCCGCCGGGCTGCGGCAGATCGATCCGATGCCACGCCTGACCTTTTCTCATGGCCCCGTGCTGCCCTGGGGTCGGGCTTTCGAACTGGGTGCATCGATGAACATTGGTCAGCGTTATGCAGAAGCATGCATCCGCCATGGCCTGACCAAGGGTGTTAGCCTTGCCTTGTTCGGACCCGCGCACAGGGATGCCTATGCTTCGTTCGGGTTTCCGGAGGACGCTGATCCGCTCGACGAAGGGGTCCAGACGATGCTGCATGTGCTGATGCAAGCCGCCCACCTAAGGATTTGTGCGCTGTTGGACGCGCGGGAACGGAAGATTTCACTGTCCGAGCGTGAAGCCGAAGTGCTCGAGTGGCTGAGTAAGGGTAAATCGAGCGCCGATATCGCCGCCATCCTCCACATCTCTCCAGAGACGGTGCGCACCTATACGAAGCGGCTCTATGAAAAGCTCGGTACCAATGATCGGGTTGGGGCTACCGTCAGGGCGCTCCAATTGGGATTGATCGATGCCTAGCGCGCCAATCCGCTCCGTGGTGCGTAACGGTTCCAGCGACTGACCATCATCAACGACCCAAGGCAGATCATGTTGGTCATCATGGAGCTGCCGCCGTGGCTCATGAAGGGCAGGGGGATGCCGACGACTGGTGCCAGCCCCATGACCATCATGAGATTGATCGCGACATAGAAGAAGACTGTCGCGGTCATGCCGGTTGCCAGCAGTTTTCCGAAACGGTCGTTGCTCTGTCGCGCGACACGCAATCCCCAGCTGAGGATCAAAGCGAAGCATACGAGTACGATCAGTCCGCCGAAAAAACCCCATTCCTCTGCCATGGTCGCAAAGATGAAGTCCGTGTGTGGTTCGGGCAGGTAATTGAGGTGACTTTGCGATCCCTCATTGAATCCCTTGCCCCACATTCCGCCAGACCCGATCGCGATCTTGGACTGGGTTATATGATAGCCATCGCCTAGCGGATCGCTTTCCGGATCGAGGAAGGTGAAAACGCGCTTCTGCTGGTATTCCTTCAGTCCGAAGAAGAAGGCGAGGGGGGCCAGCACCGCCCCGGCAGCGCCCGCACCGATGAACCAGCGCAGTGGTAGGCCAGCGACGAACATCACCACGACGCCGCCAAATGCGATTGCGAGAGAGGTGCCCAAATCGGGCTGGAGGAGTACCAGGCCAACGGGCAGGCCCATCATGACTCCTGCGGGAACGAGCGATCGCCAGGTCGGGATCATCCCTATGGGGAGGATCGCGTAGAATCGCGCCAGGACCAGCACAATGGCCGGTTTCATCAGTTCGGACGGCTGCAATTGCATGAAGCCCAGATTGAGCCATCGCTGGCTGCCGCCGCCGACAAAGCCGATTGCCTCGACAAGGACGAGCAACAGAATGATCACACCGTAGATTGGGAAGGCGAAGAACATTGCCATTTCCTTGGTGAATCGGCTCATCACGAAGGCCATCACCAGGAAGACGAGGAACCGGACGATGTGGTTCTCGGCGTAGGTTGTCCACGATCCACCGGCCGCGGAGTAAAGCACCAGTGAGCCGAAGCCGACGAGGATAAGCAACGGAAACAGCATCGACCATGGCTGGCGGGCGATCGGTGCCGGGACGATCCCGCTCATGGTGTTGGCCCGCTGTCGGGTGTTACAGCCGCCGGCGCGGGTGAGGCCTGCACCTCGGGTTCGATGATCGCACCGGGCGGAGGCGGATTATCGCCCGGCAGTGTGTCGACCCGCGGTTGCAGCGTTTCTTCCGCGATGTTTTCATTCTGGCGGACAGCAACGCGCGCCTCGGCTTCAACCCGGTCGAAGATCTCTTCTTCGCGGGCAGGCACCGGTTTCACGGACTGGCCTGCTGCTGCTGCATAGGCGCGGTACTTCGCATCGAGCCTTTGCTGTGCGGTACCGCCCCACTGGGCCTCATAGCCGCGCAGTGCTTCCATTGCCTTTGCGGGATCGAACAGGAAGGTCATTACGTCTCGTGCGATGGGATAGGCGGCGCCGGAACCGCCACCATGTTCGATCACCACTGCACCGGCGTACTTCGGCTTGTCGTAGGGGGCGAAGAACACGAACAGGCCGTGGTCGCGATACTTCCATGGTCCTGTCTTGCCGTTCGACAGGTTGAGGCCCACGACCTGCGCTGTACCGGTCTTTCCCGCCATCAGCACATCCTGGATGGGTAGGCGCGCACGTCCGGCCGTGCCCGGTCCGTTGACGACATCACTCATCGCCTGGCGCACGATATCGACGTGCTCCTGGCTGAAATCGGCCGGCGCGAAGGGCTGGCGAATCTTCGATTTCACCAGGTGCGGTTCAAGATGACGCCCCGATGCGATGCGTGCCGAATAGACCGCCAGCTGCAGCGGGTTGAACAGCATGTAGCCCTGGCCAATGGTGGCGTTGACGGTATCGTAGGTCTGCCATTCACGGCCGTATTTATTCAGCTTCCAGGCCGGGTCAGGCACCGTACCGTAGAACTGGCTCGTCACCGGCAGGTCGAATTTCTGCCCCAGACCGACGCGGCGGGCCATGGCCGCGATTGGGTCCATGCCGATCTGCTGGGCGAAGTGATAGAAATAGACGTCGCAGGACTGGTAGATGCCCTTGGCCATGTCGACGTGGCCATGCCCGCGGCGGTTCCAGCAGTGAAACACACGGTTGCCTACCCGAAGCCCGCCGGCACAGTTCGTTGCTGCATCGGGCGAGAGTCCTTCGCGCAGGAAGCTCATGGCTACCATCGGCTTTACCGTCGAGCCTGGCGGATAGAGGCCTTTGAGGACCTTGTTGCGCAGCGGCACCCGCTCGTCTTCGCTGAGCATTGAATACTCGACGCGCCCGATCCCCTGGGAAAAGCTGTTGGGATCGAAACTAGGCATGGATGCCATGCACAGGATATCGCCCGTCTCGCAATCCAGGACGACCACCGAACCGCTTTCCAGCCCAATGCGCCGCGCTGCGTAATCCTGCAGTGGTCCGTCGATCGTGAGCTGGACAGGGTCGCCCTGGACATCCTCGCGCGTTTCCAGATCGCGTACGATCCTGCCTGACGCGGTAACCTCAACCCGGCGCGCGCCGGGCACACCTCTGATTTCCTGTTCGAAGACCTTTTCCAGCCCGTCCTTGCCGATCTTGTAGCCCGGAGTGATCAGCAATGGATTGCGATCCTGGGCATATTCCTCGGCATTGGCTGGCCCCACATAGCCGATCAGGTGGCCGACCGATGGGCCCGTGGGATAAAAGCGTGAGAAGCCGCGTTGCGGGACGACGCCATGCAAGTCGGGCAGGCGGACGCTTACCGCTGCGAACTGTTCGTATTTGAGGCCAGATGCGACTTCTACGGGCTGGAAGCCTCGCGAGTCCCTGACCCTTTTCTTCACGTCGGCCGCCTGGTTCGCGTCAAGTTCGAGGATCTTGGTGAGTTCATCGATCGTGCGCTCCGGATCGGGCGTCCTGTCGGGAATGATGTCGACGCGAAAGTCGGCACGGTTCGATGCAAGCGGGGCGCCGTTGCGGTCGAGGATCCATCCGCGGCGAGGCGGGATCAAGGAGAGGTTGACGCGGTTGCTCTCCGACTCGAGCTCGTATTTCTCGTTTTCCGCGATCGCGATGTAGGCTTGGCGCAATGCAAGGAGGATACCGACCCCGCCCATGACCGTACCGATGGTAAAAGTCCGCCGGTCGAAGGCATTTTCGAGCATGGTCTGGTTGACCACCTCCCGGCGCTTCGTCTTGCCTGTACCCAACCGCTTCATGCGATCCGCTTCCTGCGTGTCAGGCGGAACTGGTCAAGCCGCGCCACGAAGCGGGCGAAAAGTGGAAAGAGCAGGACCGTGAGCACGATTTGGGGACCGAGGGCGACGAGTGACGAGGCGGTTGGAGTGGCGCCCGACAGGAGCCACCCCGACAACAGATAGGTGACAAGGAGTATACCTGCGGTGAACCAGTCCTGCCAGAAGCTCCGCCAGGGGAAGCGCAATTCGATCACTTCGATGGCAATCAGGGCCAGCGACCAGCCCAGGACTGCGAATCCAAATGGTTGGCCGTTGAAAAGGTCGTCGAACAGGCCCAGAGGAAGGCCGGCCCAAACAGGCAGAAGGCCGGGGCGCACAAGCCGCCATCCCAGCAGCAGCAGCAGTCCTGCGGGTGGCACCATGGGCATGGCGATCGCTAGCAGGAAGACGGGAAGTATCGACCCGAGTATGATCGAGGCCCAGGGTACCGAATAAGCCAGTATCGGCGAGTGCGAACGGTTGATGCGGCTGCCATAGGCGTCACTGCGCGAACGCGGGTTCATCCGCTCCATCAGTTCCCAAGCTCCTGCTCGACAGGAGTTTGCACCGCTACCACGGCTTCGGGCTCGAAAATGGGATCGATCGCCACGAAATCCGTCGCCGCAGGATCGCTGATCAACCGCGCCAGGCCGCCGTCATCGGTCTTTTCTGTGAGAATGGCGACTGCGGTTCCCGGCCTGTAGTAGCCGCCGGCGCCGCTCGTAACGAAGACGTCGCCAGGCTCGAGTGGATTGATGCCGAGATTGATCAGGCGGATGCGTAGCAGGCCGTCGCCGCGTCCCTCAGCAAAGGCCACGACCTCGTCCTTGGCCCGGCGCACGGGCAGGACGCTCTCACTGTCTGTCAGCAACAGGACCCGGGCGCTATCGGCGCCCACTTCGAGAATGCGCCCCACGACACCGCGCGGGCTGCGAACTGGCATGCCGACCTTGACGCCATCGCGCCGCCCGACGCCGACATAGGCGAAGCGGCGCGTGCTGGATGCGGTAGAACCTATCAGGCGGGCCATTGCCACGGGTTCCGCCGAAGTGTCCTGTAGGCCGATAAGCGCTTTGAGACGGCGATTTTCCTGTTCCACCGCCTTTGCTTCGACGAGCCGGATGCGCGCTATCTCCATTTCGCGTTCAAGCTCGGCGTTCTTCGATCCGGCGCGGTAATAGCCCGCGATCGATTCCCACAAAGTCCTCGTCCCCGTGCGAACCGTCGCAGCAGTCTCGGCAGCAGGGGCTACAGTGTCGCTGGCGCCGGACCTTGCCCAACCAAACAGGCTAGGCTGAAACAACGACACGCCCAGCAGCACCGCACCGACGAGCGCTCCCAGACCGGCCAGGATGTAGCCGGTAAAGACATTGTATTGCGCCCTGCGAGAGTAGCTCGAGCGCCGTTGGCTTGGCGGCGCCATCCCAGGTCCTTTCTCAGGCCGTCATCAGGACGCCGCGATAGATCGGATCTTCCATCGCCCGGCCCGTTCCAACAGCGACGCAGGACAGCGGATCCTCTGCGATGGTCACCGGCAGCCCGGTCTCTTCCCGCAGGTATTCGTCGAGTCCACCGATCAACGCACCGCCTCCGGTCAACACAATGCCCTGGTCGACGATATCGGCGGCCAGTTCGGGGGCCGTATTCTCGAGCGCGATGCGCACGCCTTCGACAATGGCGCCGATGGGCTCGCTCAATGCCTCGGCGATATGGCCCTGGTTGATGGTGATTTCCTTGGGCACGCCGTTGACGAGGTCACGTCCCTTGATGGTGATGCTCTCGCCAACGCCATCCGCGGGCTGGCGGGCCACGCCGTAATCCTTCTTGATGCGCTCTGCCGTGGCTTCGCCGATCAGCAGGTTGTGGTGTCGGCGGACATAGGAAACGATCGCTTCGTCCATCTTGTCGCCACCGGTGCGCACGGACGTGGTGTAAGCGAGACCGCGCAGCGACAGCACCGCAACCTCGGTTGTGCCACCACCGATGTCGACCACCATGCTGCCGACCGGTTCCGTAACCGGCATGTCGGCACCGATCGCGGCGGCCATCGGCTCCAGGATCAGGTAGACTTGCGATGCACCCGCATTCGAGGCGGCGTCACGGATTGCGCGCCGTTCGACCGAGGTCGAGCCCGAGGGAACGCAGATGGTGATCTCGGGGTAGCGCAGCAGGCTCTTGCGGCCGTGCACCTTACGAATGAAGTGCTTGATCATCTCTTCCGCGATTTCGATGTCGGCGATGACGCCGTCGCGCAAGGGGCGGATCGCCTCAATGCTGTCAGGGGTCTTGCCCATCATCATCTTCGCATCGTCGCCCACGGCCTTCACCCGTTTGACGCCATTGATGGTCTCGATCGCGACAACGCTCGGCTCGTTCAGGATGATGCCCTGGTCCTGCACATAGACCAGCGTGTTAGCCGTACCGAGGTCGATCGCCATGTTCTGCGAACCGAATTTGAAGAGATTGTTCCAGAAGCCCATTTTAAATCGATTTTCCGTTTGAAGGTAGGATCTGCCGGGTCCTTCGTTCGACCCCTTCGTGACCCCATGCGCGAATAGGTGGCGGGTGCATAGCGAGACAATCGGCAAAATGCCAAAAATTTGTGCACTTTCGACGGGGGAAACGGCAACGTCCGACCTCGGCTTTGCGGCATTTCGTCGCTACCTTGCGCCCCGATGGTACAAATCCGCCGCCTTCCCGAGAACTTGGTCAACCGCATCGCGGCGGGCGAGGTAGTCGAACGCCCATCTTCCGCGCTCAAGGAACTGGTCGAGAATGCGATCGATGCAGGGGCAAACCGGATCGCGGTGAAGCTGGTCGGCGGCGGGCTGACAAGCCTCGAAGTGACCGATGACGGCTGTGGTATGACGCCTGATGACATGGCTCTGGCGCTGGAACGGCACGCCACCTCCAAGTTGCCGGATGAAGCGATCGAGCAGGTGGTGACGCTGGGTTTTCGTGGCGAGGCGCTGCCCAGCATCGCAAGCGTTGCGCGCTTCACCCTAGAAAGCCGGCCGCACGGTGCTGAACAAGGATGGCGGCGAACGGTCGATCACGGTGAACTGGTCGGGGAGGGGCCGGCAGCCCTGCCTCCCGGCACGCGGGTCCGGGTTGAAGACCTGTTCGGCAAGGTTCCCGCCCGACGCAAGTTCTTGCGTAGCGAGCGGAGTGAGTATGCCGCCTGCCTTGATGTCGTGCGGCGACTTGCCATGGCGCGGCCGGACGTCGCGATAACGCTCGACCATGGTGATCGCAGGATCCTGGGTCTCCAGGGTGGCGAAGGGCTGGCGAACCGTGTGGCGCAGATCGTTGCGCGTGAACTCAAGGACAATGGCGTCGCGATAGAACTGGACCGGGGTCCTATGCGGCTGACGGGCATTGCCGGCCTGCCAACCTACAATCGCGGGGTAGCCGATCACCAGTATCTGTTCGTCAATGGTCGCCCGGTGAAGGATCGGCTGCTCACCGGTGCCGTGCGTGGGGCCTATGCAGATATGCTGGCGCGGGACCGGCATGCGGTCCTGGCACTGTTCCTCGAACTGCCGCCCGAAGATGTGGATGTAAACGTCCATCCGGCCAAGACCGAAGTGCGGTTTCGTGATGCGCAGGCCGTGCGTGGATTCATCGTTTCGGGCCTCAGGCAGGCTCTTGCAACAGGGGACCAGCGCAGCGCCCAGGCACCGGACGCTGCGGCAATGGGACGATGGCAAGCCGAGCCCCTGCGTGAGGAGCCCGCTCCGGCTCTTCGATCGATCTTTGCCGGACGCGACTGGTCGCAGCCGCAGGCGCGGGTAGCCGAGGCCAACGCCGCGTGGCGCGGGGTCGAAGCCGAGGTAATGGCGTCACCGCGGGGAAGGGCGGAGGAGGCAACACCGATCTCCGAAGAGGATCAGGATTTCCCGCTCGGTATTGCACGAGGACAGGTTGCGAACACCTATATCGTTGCGGAAGCGAAGGACGGCTTGATCCTCGTCGACCAGCATGCGGCACACGAGAGGCTGGTGCTTGAACGCCTGCGTGCAGCGGGTGCGGACGAAGCTGTCAGGCGTGAACAGGCGCTGCTCATTCCCGATGTCGTCGAGATGGACGAACCTTCCTGCGATCGGCTTGAGGAAGCCGCACCCAAGTTGGCCGAACTCGGTCTGGTAATTGAGCGCTTCGGTCCCGCCGCGATGCTCGTGCGTGCGCTCCCGCATGCCATCGCCAAGACCGATCCGGAAAAGCTGTTGCGCGACATTGATGACGATCTGGCGCTCAATGGCGAAGCGCTGCTGCTTGGGGAGAAGCTCGACCTCGTGCTTGCGACCATGGCCTGTCACGGTTCGGTCAGGGCGGGGCGCCCGCTGCGGGTCGACGAAATGAATGCGCTCCTGCGCGAGATGGAGCGAACCCCGCGTTCAGGCCAATGCAATCACGGGCGTCCGACATGGGTCAAGCTGTCGATGGACGATGTCGAGAAGCTGTTCGGGAGGCATTGATGCGCAGGTTCCTCTTTCTGTCTCTGCTGATCCTGGGTGCCTGCTCTGACAAGCCGACGGAGGAAGAGCGCCGCGCTGCGGTAGCCGAAGTGGAGAAGGCACAGGAAGCGCCGGCCCAGGCATTCGGACCCCAAGCGATTCTCTATCCCGATATCGAGAAGAACAGCCTATACGGGGCGGGCTGCAGCTTTGTGCCCGATGGTGGTGGCCTGGGTGCGGTTGCGCTGGCCATGGCGGAAGAAGGCTACATGAAGCGTGATGGAGAGATCCTGCGCTTTGCCGCCGACAAGGGCAGCAAGGAATTGCCATATCTAGCGCACGCCCAATATGATGGCCGCGACTATGCCTTTGTGCTGACGCTCAGCGAAGTGGATGGGGAAGTATCAGGCGAGGAAACGATCAACTTCCCCGCATCGCTGTCCGTCACCGACAGCAAGGAGCGCGTCGTGTATCAAGCGCAGGGCATTGCCCAATGCGGGGCCTAACCTAGTCCTCGATCGGGGCCTCGGGTTTGCGGACACGGATCAGCCCGTTGCTGACCATGTCGAGAACCAGCTCGTCATTCTGGTTGAAAGTGCGGTGGCGGACCTTGAAGATGCCCATCTCGGGGCGCGAGCGACTGCGGCGCTTCTCCAGAACCTGGCTTTCACAACGCAGCGTATCGCCCGGATAGACCGGTTTTACCCAACGCAGGTTGTCGACGCCCGGCGAGCCCAGGCCGGCAGATTTCTCGACATTCATGTTCGCGACCATCATCGACATGGTCATCGCACAGGTGTGCCACCCGCTTGCCGACAGCCTCCCGAAATGGGTCTGAGCCGCTGCCTCGTCATCCAGATGGAACGGCTGCGGATCGTATTTGCCTGCAAATTCCATCACTTCTTCGCGCGTCACCTCATAGTGACCGAAGGATTGCACCACACCAATCTCGATGTCTTCGAAGTACTTCATGCAGGATCGATGGCGCAGGCCTGAAAATCAGGCAATGGGCAAATCCTTAACCCCCGGCAAGCGCAGGCTGCACCGGGTCCAGCGTCCCGTCGAGGTTGGGGTTCTGCGGTAAACCGAGTACTTCGCGCAGTAGTGGCGCGATATCGACATTGTCGAAAACCGGAAGTTTCACGCCGCTGGAAAAGGCGGGACCACTGGCGATGAACAGCGCCAGCATCTGTGGGTCGGCATTGTCATAGCCATGCGCGCCGCCTGCCACGGGGTAGCGCGGAGGGCCGGCCAGGATGGTCCAGCCATTCTCCGCTATGCAGACGATGGCCGCAACGCGGGGGTTTGTGCCGTAGTGCAGCCGGGCAGGGAGGTCTTCCTTGCGCGCGCAATCCATATGCTCATGCGGGACGAGCAAGGCGTCGGCAACTCGGCTATCGGTCCCCGTGACCGGTTCGATCGCGGCGTAGGGCCCGACTTCTACCGCGATATAGCTCTCGCGATCGATGAAGTCGTCGAGCTGGATCACCCGCGATCCGTCGGTTTGGCGCATGCCATGGTCGGCAACGATCACGAAGTTTGGCGACAGGCCCAGCCCCGTCAGTTCGCTCACAAGATCGCCGATCCGCGCATCGACTTCGGCAATGGCCGCGTTGACCTCATCGCTGTCGGGACCGAAGCGGTGGCCGGAGGTGTCGACGGTGTCGAAATAGAGAGTGACGAGAGCTGGCCGCGTTGCTTCTGGCCGACGCAACCAATCGATGACCGTCCTGACGCGTTGTGCATTGCTGATGTTCTGGTCGAAGCGCAGCCAGTCACTCGGTCGGATCCCCTCGAAGGGCACTTCACTCCCGGGCCAGAACATCGTCGCCGTGCGGATTCCGGCGCGCTCTGCGGTTATCCAGATCGGCTCGGCCTGGCTCCACCAGAACGGGTCGAGCGCCTGCCGGGCGTCGCTGAGGCTGAACATCTGCCCCGGGCGTCGCGGGTCGATCATGTTGTTGCCGGAGATGCCGTTGCGGTCGGGCCGCAAGCCGGTCACCACGGTGTAGTGATTGGGGAATGTCTTGGTCGGGAAGCTCGGTCGCATCGGCCCGGTCGCCCCCTCGGCCGCAAGTGCGCTGAGGGTGGGAGTGATCCCCCTGTCGAGATAGTCGGCGCGGAAGCCGTCGATCGAGATCAGGATCGTGACTGGACGATCTGCTTCTTCGGCATGGGCCGGAACAGCAGACAGCCAAAGGGCCGTGAACAGGGCAATGAGATAACGCATGGGAGCCCGTTAGTCCCGACGGGCTACAATGGCGAGACAGGAATCGGGAAATTTACGATGCCGTTCGACAAACGGCGAAACCTCTGTGGACCGGCCGTAGACGCCGCCTTCCAAAGTAAGCGGTCACCAAGACTGTAAAACTAGGTAGCGCTAATACAATCTCGACCTAAGTAATAACAAATAATCAAGACTTTCTGGTCATCGCAAATCGTTTCCGCTGGGCGCTTTCACTCGTTGATGCGCGAAGAGAGCGAAGTGACCGACAAAGGGAGTCGCCAATGCGAAGTCTGCTGAAGATATTGATGACCGTCGTTGCGGCGACGCTGGCGGTGCCCACATGGGCCCAAAGTCCCGTGGCAGACGACGAGCTGACACCTGAAATGGTCGCCTGGCTGGATGATCTCTCGCCACGTTCCGGGAGGGTCAAGATCGACGCCGCGAATGCACAGCTCGATCTTGGCGACGCCTACGTGTTCTACGGGGAAGACGATGCCTGGAAGATCCTGACCGAGGCCTGGGGGAATCCCCCTGAGACTGCAGAAGGCGTGCTCGGTCTCGTGATGCCAAAGTGGTCGACTCCGTTCTCCGATAGTTGGGGTGCAGTGATCACCTTCGAAGAGGTTGGCTATGTATCAGACGACGACGCCGCCAACGTCGATTATGACGAACTACTCGAAGAGCTGCAGGAGGCGACTGACGAGAATAATGAGGCCCGCATCGACGCGGGGTTCGAGTCGATCAAGCTGGTCGGTTGGGCCACGCGTCCTGTCTACGATTCCAAATCGCATTCGGTCGTCTGGGCCGAGGACCTGGTGTTCTCTAGCAGTCCGGGTGAGCACGCGCTCAACTACGACTTGCGGACACTGGGTCGGTACGGCGTGCTGAGCATGAATCTCGTCTCGACTATGAAAGACCTGCCCACCGTGCAGATTGCTGCCAACGCTCTCGCAAAACGCGCGAGCTTCACTGCCGGCGCACGATATGAAGACTTCGATCCGGCGACCGACGAGGAAGCAGGCTTCGGCATCGGGGGCTTGATTGCGGCCGGGGCGGGCGTCGCGGCCGCAAAGAAGCTCGGCATCTTTGCCCTCTTGCTGAAGTTCCTCAAGCCTCTCCTTGTGGTGATCGTCGTGGCGTTCGGTGTCTTCCGCAAGCGGGTGATGGCTCTGTTCGGCAGGCAGCAAGGCGATGAGTACGTTGGCACGGCCGAGCCAAGCGGAGGAACGAAGCGGAGGCTTCGCACACCAGAAACCCTGGCGGCAGGTTCAGCAGAGGATCCGCCTGCCCGGTGAAACGGAATCAGGCTGCGATCAGGACGGTGCCTAGACGTTGAACTTGAACAACATCACGTCGCCGTCCTGGACGACATATTCCTTGCCTTCCTGGCGCAGCTTGCCGGCTTCCTTGGCACCACTCTCGCCGCCCAAGGTCACGTAGTCGTCATAGGCGATCGTCTCCGCGCGGATGAAGCCGCGTTCGAAGTCGGTATGGATTTCACCTGCCGCCTGCGGGGCCTTGGCACCTGAGGGGAAAGTCCAGGCGCGGGCTTCCTTGGGGCCGACAGTGAAGAACGTCTTGAGGCCGAGCAGCTTGTAGCCGGCGCGGATCACCCGGCTCAGGCCACTTTCGCTAAGACCCAGTTCGGCGAGGTATTCGGCACGATCTTCGGCCGGCATGGCGACAAGCTCGCTCTCGATCGCGGCAGAAACCACCACCGCCTCGGCACCTTCGGCAGCGGCCTTGGTGAAAACCAGCTCCGAAAGGGCATTGCCGTTGGCGGCGTCTTCTTCTGCGACGTTGCAGACATAGAGTACCGGCTTGGCCGTGAGCAGCTGCGCCTGGCGAAAGACGCGCGCTTCCTCCTCATCCTTGGGTTCGGTGAGGCGGGCGGGCTTTCCTTCGCGCAACAGGTCGAGCGCCTGACCGAGTACCGACGCCATCAGCTTGGCTTCCTTGTCGCCGCCAGTGGCGCGCTTGGCCGCAGCAGGGACGCGCTTCTCGAGGCTTTCTAGGTCGGAGAGCATCAGCTCGGTCTCCACCACCTCGGCATCAGCGATCGGATCGACCTTGTTGGCCACATGTTGGA